>CAZBBX010000065.1:0-2035 GCA_964490325.1 uncultured Oscillospiraceae bacterium | reverse complement strand
TCCCCCTACACGCAATCCCCCCTCACTTTTACCCGGAACTATTTTACACCAACCGTTTGAAGACGGTTTGGCAGCTGTTTGGAGACGATTTGTCAGCCGCGGCGGGACGGATCCTGCCCTGCCAAAACAGGGAATGAAATATTTTCAGTCAAACAAAATATATTTTGATTTCTCCAATAAATATACGGTTTTTAGCGTTGCTTTTTATGCTTAGGCAGTGTAGAATGAACTTGAAATCTGGGCTCTGCCCAAAATGAGGAGAATGAAATGGAATACGGTCGTATCTTTAACTTTTCCGCCGGCCCGTCCATGCTGCCCCTGCCCGTTCTGGAGGAGTGCAAGGAAGACCTGCTGAACTACAAGGGTTCCGGCATGAGCGTGATGGAGATGAGCCATCGCAGCAAGGTGTATGACGGCATCATCGTCGACGCGCAGAAGCTGCTGCGCGAGGTGATGGGCATTCCCGACAACTACAAGGTGTTGTTCCTGCAGGGCGGCGCGACGCTGCAGTTTGCCATGGTGCCTGCTAACCTCATGCGCACCGGCAAGGCAGACTATGTCCGCACCGGCAACTTCTCCACTTCCGCATCCAAGGAAGCCACCAAGTACGGCGCTGTCAACATCGCCGCTACCACCGAGAGCGAGAACTTCAGCCGCATCCCCACGCAGGACGAGCTGAAGCTGGATCCCGCCGCCGACTACGTGCATATCTGCTTCAACAACACCATCTACGGCAGCACCTATCACTACATTCCCGAAACGGGCAACGTACCTCTGGTAGCCGACCTGTCCAGCTGCATCCTGTCCGAGCCGATCGACGTGAGCAAGTTCGGCCTCATCTATGCAGGCGCGCAGAAGAACATCGCCCCCGCCGGCCTGACCATCGTCATCGTCCGCGAGGATCTGCTGGGCTATGCTCCCGCAAACACCCCCATCATGATGAACTACAAGACGCTTGCTGACAAGGACAGCATGTACAACACGCCTCCCTGCTGGAGCATCTACGTTTGCCAGCTCGTGCTGCAGTACCTCAAGTCCATCGGCGGCTTGGAGGAGATGCAGCGCCGCAACCAAAAGAAGGCGGCTCTGCTGTACGATTGCTTGGACAACAGCAAGCTCTTCCGCGGCAACATTCAAAAGGGCAGCCGCTCGATGATGAACGTCACCTTCCGCACCGATAGCGACGATCTCAACGCGGCCTTCGTAAAGGAAGCAGCGGCACGCGGCATGTCCAACCTCAAGGGACATCGCTCCGTGGGCGGCATGAGAGCCTCCATCTACAACGCCATGCCGTACGAGGGCGTGGAGACGCTGGTGGCCTTCATGAAGGAATTCGAACAAAAGAACGGGTAAAGGAGCAAGAACATGATCCGCATTTTAGCATCCGACGGTATGGAAAAAAGCGCGATCGCAGCGCTGGAGCAGAAGGGCTGTGAAGTCGTTTCGCAGTTTTACGATCCCGAGGCGCTCAAGACCGCCATTCGTGATTACGATGTGATCGTTGTGCGTTCCGCCACCAAGGTGCGCGAGCCGCATATCGACAGCGCTGTCGAAGCGGGCAAATTGAAGCTCATCATTCGCGGCGGCGTGGGCGTGGACAACATCGACGTCAAGTATGCCGAGAGCAAGGGTCTCATCGTGCGCAACACCCCCCGCGCCAGTTCGGACGCCGTGGCGGAGCTTGCACTGGGACATATGTTCTCCGTGGCGCGTTTCCTCTCCATCGCGGGTCACACCATGCGCGAAGGCAAGTGGGAAAAGAAAGCCTACAAGGGCTTCGAGCTTGGCGGCAAGACCGTGGGCATCATCGGCTACGGCCGCATCGGGCAGGCGCTGGGCAAGCGCTGCCAGGCGCTGGGCATGAAGGTTCTGGCATACGACATCTATAAGGTCCCCGAGCTGGAAAACGAGAACATGCACTATGTGGAGGAGGACGAGCTGCTTCAAAAGAGCGACATCATCTCCCTGCATACGCCGTCTCTGCCGGGTCAGCCCCTCATCAACGCCGAGAGCATCGCCAAGATGAAGGACGGCG
>CAZBBX010000064.1:0-2376 GCA_964490325.1 uncultured Oscillospiraceae bacterium | reverse complement strand
AGAAGGCGCGTGACGTGCGCGACACCTCCCTGCGCGTACCGCATGGCGAGGGCGGCGTGGTCGTCGACGTCAAGCTGTTCACCAGAGAGAATAAGGACGAGCTCAGCCCCGGCGTCAACCAGATGGTGCGCGTGTACATCGCACAGAAGCGCAAGGTCTCGGTGGGCGACAAGATGGCGGGTCGTCACGGCAACAAGGGCGTTATCAGCCGCATCCTTCCCGAGGAGGATATGCCTTTCCTGCCCGACGGTACGCCGCTGCAGATCGTGCTGAACCCCTTGGGCGTGCCTTCCCGTATGAACATCGGACAGGTTCTGGAACTGCATCTGGGCATGGCCTGCAAGACGCTGGGCATCGACATTGCGACGCCTGTCTTCGACGGCGCAAGCGAGCAGGACATCAAGGATCTGTTGGTGCAGGCAGGCTGCGATGAGGACGGCAAGACCATCCTTTACGACGGCCGTTCGGGCGAGCCCTTTGAGAACCGCATCTCGGTAGGCTATATGTACTACCTCAAGCTCCATCATTTGGTGGACGACAAGATCCATGCGCGCTCCACGGGCCCGTACTCGCTGGTCACGCAGCAACCGCTGGGCGGCAAGGCGCAGTTCGGCGGACAGCGCTTCGGCGAGATGGAAGTCTGGGCGCTGGAAGCCTATGGCGCGGCGAACACCCTGCAGGAGATCCTGACGGTCAAGTCGGACGATGTGGTGGGTCGTGTCAAGACCTACGAGAGCATCGTCAAGGGCGAGAACATGAAGCCTGCAGGCGTACCCGAATCCTTCAAGGTGCTGGTCAAGGAGCTGCAGTCGCTGGCGCTGGACATCAAGATCCTTGCGGAGGACGGCTCGGAGCTGACGCTGACGGAGGACGACGAGGACGAACCGCGCATGAGCGACATCAACAACATCAGCGCGGGCGATCTCGATCTGACGCCGGAGGAGCGCGAGCACCGCGAGCAGCATGAAGCGAACGGCGAGGACGACTTTGACGAATTCGATGACGAGTTTTCCGACATCGAGATCGAGGACGATGACGAGACCGACCTTGACGACGAGGACGAGGACGACGAGCTGGACGATCTTGGCGATCTGGACGACCCCGACTTTGACCCCAGCGACGATGAGCTGCTGGCGGAGGAGGAGCCCAAGCTTGATGAGGAGACGGACACGCTTCCTCTTGACGACCCCGACCTGGACTAACGCGGAAAAGAGGAGTATGCGATGTTTCATCTGACGGATTTTGATGCTTTACAGATCGGACTGGCTTCGCCCGAAAAGATCATGGAATGGTCTCACGGCGAGGTCAAAAAGCCCGAAACGATCAACTACCGCACCCTGAAGCCCGAAAAGGACGGCTTGTTCTGCGAGCGCATCTTTGGGCCTACCAAGGACTGGGAGTGCCATTGCGGACGCTACAAGCGCGGCCGCTACAAGGGCATCGTCTGCGACAAGTGCGGCGTTGAGGTCACGCGTGCCAAGGTGCGCCGTGAGCGCATGGGTCACATCGATCTTGCCGTTCCCGTGTCCCACATTTGGTACTTCAAGGGCATCCCCTGCCGCATGAAGATGCTGCTGGACATGGGTCCCCGCGACTTGGAGCAGGTGCTGTACTTTGCCTCCTTCGTCGTCACCGACCCCGGCGACACCCCCCTGCGCTACAAGCAGGTCCTGTCCGACCGTGAGTACCGCGACTATCAGGAGCAGTATGGTCCCAAGGCCTTCTCCGCCGGCATGGGCGCGGAAGCCATCCTCAAGCTCTTAAAGGATCTGGATCTTATCAAGCTTGAGGGCGAGCTGCGCAACGACATTGCGAACGGTTCGGGTCAGAAGCGGCAGAATGCCATCAAGCGCTTGGAGGTCATCGAGGCCTTCATCAAGAGCGGCAACAAGCCGGAGTGGATCATCCTCACCAAGCTGCCGGTCATCCCGCCCGAGCTGCGCCCCATGGTGCAGTTGGACGGCGGCCGCTTTGCAACAAGCGACCTCAACGACCTTTACCGCCGCGTCATCAACAGAAACAACCGCCTAAAGCGGCTGCTGGAGCTGCGCGCCCCCGACATCATCGTGCGCAACGAAAAGCGTATGCTGCAGGAGGCGGTGGACTCCCTCATCGATAACGGCCGCCGCAACCGTCCCGTTACGGGACCCGGCAACCGTCCGCTCAAGTCCCTGTCCGACATGCTGCGCGGCAAGCAGGGCCGGTTCCGCCAGAACCTGCTCGGCAAGCGCGTGGACTACTCGGGCCGTTCCGTCATCGTGATCGGCCCCGGCCTGCGCATGAACCAATGCGGCCTGCCCAAGAAGATGGCGCTCGTGCTCTTCGAGCCCTTCATCATCCGCCGCCTCAAGGCGATGGGCGTGGTGCACACCGTGC
>CAZBBX010000063.1:0-2543 GCA_964490325.1 uncultured Oscillospiraceae bacterium | reverse complement strand
TCCAAGGTCTCCAGCTTGACCGTGGCGCGGAGGATGACGGCGGCGTCGGCGGTGTAGCTTGCGGCAAAGCCGAGGTTTGCGGCGGCAAGCCGCAAGGCGTCCAAGGTCTCCAGCTTGACCGTGGCGTGGAGGATGACGGCGTCGGCGGTGTAGCTTGCGGCAAAGCCGAGGTTCGCGGCGGCAAGCTGCAAGGCGTCCAAGGTCTCCAGCTTGACCGTGGCGCGGAGGATGACGGCGGCGTCGGCGGTGTTCACGGTGCCTGTTTTATCCACATCGCCCATGACGATCACGCGGTACTCCTCGCCCTCATAGGTCACGGTATCGCCTGTCTTGAGCTTGTCTGTGGCAGTCAACAGCTCCGCTCCAAGCGCAGCCTCCGGCGCTTCGGCGGTGGTGTTCGGCGGGAGATTCAAGATAAGTCCTGCTTCCGCATCAAGCTGAACGTACTGCAAGCTCTCTATGCCGTCTGTACCCGTGACCAAGAAGTTGGGCGGAAGGGCGCAAATGGGATAGCCGTTCAATACAGTCAAGCTTATGGGCAGGGAAAGCGCCGCGAATGCTGTTTGCGCGTGTCGAAAAAAAGCCTGCCGACCGTTCGGATCAAACGGCGACAGGCTGCTGTTGGATGAAGGGCTTTACTTGGCGCTCTCCGCCGAGACCAGCTCGTAGCAGAGCAGTACCTCCTCGGGCAGAACCACATCGATGCGCGTGACGGAGCCAAGGTCGATGACGCTCATGCCGTCGGGCACGTCCTTGTCATCCGCAAGGATCAGCGTCAGCGCGTCGCCCTCGCGATCCTTCAGCCAGCCCGCCGTGTCCCAGTCTCCGCTGTCGAAGAACTCGAACTGCAGCAGACTGTGCGTCTTTTTTGAAAGCGTCAGCATATCGTCAAGGGACAGGCCGCAGCTGGTGCGGTCGGCAGGCGGACGCTTTGTGCCGTCGTTGTACACGCGAAAAAGCCACTGCCGATAGACCGACGCCGTGTAGCTGTCGTCGTATTGCAGGTTGTACACAAGCTCGGTGGCGATCACGCGCAGGCCGCAGTAGCGTCCCTCCTCGTCAAGGCAGCTGAGGGTGATCCAACGATCGTCCGCCTGCAGCAAAAAGCCCACGCCAAAGCAGCCCACATCCTCGCGGTCGGAGAACAGGGAGACGGGCGTGCCCTTTTTGACAAGCTCCGTAAGGATGGGCAGCAGCGCTTGGGACATGGAAGGCCTCATTTCCGCGGAATGCTCCGCTTCAAACTCACAGCGATTATAGCACCGCTTGCCGCCCCTTGCAAGCACGCATTGCACCGACAAGCCGCGCCGCCTGCAAAAAGTGTATGATCTGTGGATAAAAACGCACGATGGGCGGTGTTTGCGTTGACAAAGCGCCTATATGGATTGTATACTAAACTATCATATTGCGGGTGGGGGAACGTATGCAGAAAAACAGATTCTTATGGCTGACCATTCCGATGGTGAGCGCGTTGACAGCGGCAGGGATCGTCCTGTTGATCCTGCGGGAGCATACGCTTATCGTGCTGCTCGTCTGCTATGTCCTTGGTGCGGTCATTGGGGATCTGCTTTGCGATCGGGACGACGGCAGCTGGATCCTCAGTTGGATCCGTGCACGTCGGCAGGGAAAGAAGGAAGCGGATGCGGAATATGGGTCGGATCACGAGACGGCCGCCCGCGCTGCGAACGATGCGCAGACCTACCTGCTGATACGCGTGATCGGCGGCTTCTTTGGACTGTTCTTCCGTTTGGTCACCTTGGCCTTTGTGGCGGCAGCGGTGAGCGTGTCGTGGATCGTACGCGTCATCGTCAGCTTGGTCGGTTGGATCAAGGCAAAGCCCTCGGAAGCAGCCGCCGCAATCTCCCAACCTTGCAAATCTGTTGATGAAGTATTTGAGCGTTCAGAGAGAAAAGAGCCGGAAGTATTCGCAAAGTTGGCAGCACCAACACGCAGCCGACGAACTGAAAACCATAGCGGCAGCGGTCAACTATCTTTCCGAGCATGGTATCTCTAATCTTGACGAGCTGGACGCTTCTCTTTCCTCTGTCAGTGATAGAGCCTATTCAATCCGGGAGGGAATGAAAACCGCCGAGCAGCGTATGAAAGAGCTTCAAAAGCTAATAGAGCAGGGCAAGAATTACCTTGCCTACAAGCCCGTTCACGACGAGCATAAACAAATCCGCTGGAAAGGAAAACAGGAGAAGTTTGCGGAAGCCCGCCGCGCCGAGCTTACCCTATGGGACGCAGCAAACCGCTATCTCCATGCCCATTTGCCGGAGGGCGTGAAAACCCTGCCGATCTCCGCGTGGGAGAAAGAATATACCGCCCTCAAAGCACAGCGGGAAGCGGAATATGACACGCTGAAAGATACCCGCGCCGAGGTTGCCGAGCTTCAAAAAATCCGTAGGTGTGTGGATATTGCACTCCGCGCCGACCAGCCGGAGCAGACACAGAACCGCACCAAGCGGCACGAACAGGAGCGATAAGAAAAAAAGGACGGGCAAGCCATTTTGCTTGTCCGCCCTAAATGCTTTCTGATAAAC
>CAZBBX010000062.1:0-2835 GCA_964490325.1 uncultured Oscillospiraceae bacterium | reverse complement strand
GTTCTTCTCCTTCGGCACCAACGACCTCACGCAGATGACCTTTGGCTTCAGCCGCGACGACGCCGCCAAGTTCCTCAACGACTACTATGCCAAGAAGATCTTTGAGAGCGATCCCTTTGCCCGCATCGATCAAAAGGGCGTTGGCCGCCTGATGCAGATGGCGACGGAGCTGGGCCGCAAGACCCGCCCCGACCTGAAGCTGGGCATCTGCGGCGAGCATGGCGGCGATCCTTCGTCCGTCGAGTTCTGCCACAAGCTGGGACTCAACTATGTGTCCTGCTCGCCCTTCCGCGTGCCGATTGCCCGCCTTGCGGCGGCGCAGGCCAAGATCAAGGAAGACAAGGACAAGTAAGCGCACAAAACCTAACAGCAACAAGGCCGCGGATCCGTCCGCGGTCTTTTTGTGTACAAAGAAAAGCGGCCGAATTTTTATCGGCCGCTTGCGGAAGGATCGAAGGAACTTAGAACTTCTTGCGCGCCACGTAGGTGGTGTGCAGCAGCTCATGCGCACGGTGGCTGTTCGGCTCGCCCAGATAGGTGGCGTACAGCTCCTTGACGACGGGGTTCTCGTGGCTCTTGCGCAGAGGCATGGCAGCGTCCTCGCTGTACAGCGCCTTGGCGCGCTGTGCCCTAAGGTCGTTGAAGTTACGCACATAGCCGGGCTGAATGGGCTGACCGCCGCCGTTGACGCAGCCGCCGGGGCAGGCCATGACTTCGACGAACTCATAGGTCTTCTCGCCGCTCTTGATCATCTCCAGCAGCTTGGAGGCGTTCTCCAGTCCACTGGTGACGGCAACGCGCACCTTGACGCCGTTCAGGTCATACTCGGCTTCCTTGATGGCTTCTACGCCGCGGACAGCGGTGAAGTCGACCTTTTCGAGCGTCTTGCCGGTCACGACCTCGTACACGGTACGCAGCGCGGCTTCCATGACGCCGCCGGTGGCGCCAAAGATGTGACCTGCGCCGGAAGCGATGCCGAACATGGGATCGGCTTCCTCGTCGGGCAGCTTATCGAACACGATGCCCGCCTTGCGGATCATGCCCGCCAGCTCACGGGTGGTCAGCGACACGTCCACATCGGGTACGCCGTCGGTAGCCAGCTCGGGACGCTGCACCTCGAACTTCTTGGCGGTGCAGGGCATGATGGACACAACAAAGATGTCCTTGGGGTCGATGCCGACCTTTTCGGCGTAGTAGCTCTTGACCAGCGCGCCAAACATCCCCTGCGGGGACTTGCAGCTGGAGAGGTTGGGGATCAGCTCGGGATAGTAGGTCTCGCAGAACTTAATCCAGCCGGGGGAGCAGGAGGTGATGAGCGGCAGCTTTCCGCCGTTCTTCAGGCGGCCGAGCAGCTCGGTGCCCTCCTCCATGATGGTCACATCGGCAGCGGTGTCCACATCGAACACCTTGTCAAAACCCAAGCGGCGCAGGGCGCTGATGAGCTTGCCCTCCACGTTGGTGCCGATGGGCATGTTGAAGCACTCGCCCAACTGGGCGCGCACGCTGGGAGCGGGGCCGACGACCACATGCTTGGTCGGATCGGACAGCGCCTTCCACACCTTTGCCGTGTCGTCGCGCTCGGTCAAAGCGCCCGTCGGGCAGACCGCGATGCACTGACCGCAGCCCACGCAGGGGGTCTCGGACAGGGGCAGCTCAAAGGGGCTGGAGATGTGGGTCTTAAAGCCACGGGCATTTGCGCCGATGACCTGCACATGCTGGTTAAAGTGGCACACCGCGGTGCAGCGGCGGCAAAGGATGCACTTGCTGTTGTCGCGGATGAGGTGGATGGCGGAATCGTCGATGTCGGGCTTGAGCGGCTCGGCAGGCGCATAGGCCTCGGGATCCGCACCGTACTCCTGCGCCAGCGTTTGCAGCTCGCAGTTGGTGCTGCGCACGCAGCCCAAGCACTCCATGCGGTGGTTGGAGAGGATCAGCTCCAGCGTGGTCTTGCGGGACTGACGCAGAGCGGGGGTGTTGGTCTCCACCTCCATGCCCTCGGCGACCTGCTGCAAGCAGGCGGCGGGGTTGCTGCGCGCACCCTTGACTTGAACGACGCACATGCGGCAGGCGCCGATGGCGTTGATGTCCTTCAGGTAGCAGAGGGTCGGGATGCGGATGCCCGCCTGCTCGGCTGCCTGCAGGATCGTGTAGTTGGCGGGCACTTCGACCGAAATGCCGTTGATTTTCATGTTTACCGTATCCATTAGCCGATCTCCTTACTTCTTGATGATGGCGCCGAACTTGCACTTCTCCATGCAGACGCCGCACTTGACGCACTTGTTGGGGTCGATGACGTGCGGTTCCTTGACCTTGCCGCTGATCGCGCCTGCGGGGCAGTTGCGCGCACACAGCGTGCAGCCCTTGCACTTATCGGTCAGGATCTCGTAATGCAGCAGCTTCTTGCACACGCCTGCGGGGCAGCGCTTGTCGACGACGTGGGCTACATACTCCTCACGGAAGTAGCGCAGCGTGGACAGAACGGGGTTGGGCGCGGTCTGACCCAGCGCGCACAGGGCGTTGGCCTTGATGTAGTAGCAGAGCGCTTCCATCTTGTCCAGATCCGCCAATTCAGCCTTGCCCGAGGTGATCTTGTCGAGCATCTCCAACAGACGCCGCGTTCCGATGCGGCAGGGGGTGCACTTGCCGCAGCTCTCATCGACGGTGAAGTCGAGGAAGAAGCGGGCAAAGTCCACCATGCAGGTGTCCTCGTCGGTGACGATCATGCCGCCGCTGCCCATCATGGAGCCAATGGCGATCAGGTTGTCGTAATCGATGGGGGTGTCGAGGTTCTCCTTGGTGATGCAGCCGCCGGACGGACCGCCCGTCTGCACCGCC
>CAZBBX010000061.1:0-2890 GCA_964490325.1 uncultured Oscillospiraceae bacterium | reverse complement strand
TCCCACACTTAGTTCCACCGTCTCTACACTGTGGAAGTTACTTTGGGAATTCACGTTTTTTGCGCTTGGAGCGCTCAAGGAGCACGTTTACTTTTCGCGGTTTGCCTTGTCCTCCGCCAACGGCTCGCTCCAGTTGGCGCCAAGCTCTTCCCCCATGCGCAGATCGCAAAGGCTCGCGCTCATCACTTCATACTGCAGGCGATTGGCGGCTCCGTCTCCGTAGCGCGACGCCACGCGATCCGCATGGATGCCGATATGCTCCGCCTCCCGCACGGCGTCGATGTTGGCGCCAAAGTAGAGAAACTCCCAGCCGTACTTTCTCTTTTGCCTTTCGATCAGGTTCTTCACCTGCCGCGCATCGTAGCGGTGGCTGGCGTTCTCCATGCCGTCCGTGGTGATGATGAACACCGTGTGCGCGGGGACGTCCTCCTTCCGCGCATACTTGTGGACGTTGCCGATGTGCTTGATTGCGTCGCCCACCGCGTCCAAGAGCGCCGTGCAGCCGCAGGCTTGGCAGTCCCGCTCCCTGAGGGGTTCCACCTTGTCCAAGGAGACGCGATCCATCAGGACGCTGCTTTCGTTGTTGAACAGGACGACGGAGACGTAGGCGCTCCCCTCCTCGTTCTTCTGCTTGGCGATCATGCTGTTGAAGCCGCCTGCCGTGTCGCCTTCCTGCCCGCTCATGGAGCCGCTGCGATCGATGACAAAGACCAATTCCGTTGCGTTCTTATTCATTTTCCTTACCTCCGTGCATTTGCTGTTCGGCTTTCACCGTTGACTGCAGTATACCTTTGTTCGGGGTTAAGAAGGTCGCCTGCAAAGCGACAAATCAGCTGAGCAGCGCTTGGTCGAAGGCGAACAGCGCCTCGTTGATGGTGAACACATCGTAAACGCCGTTTTCAAGGAAGTATTCCACGATCAGATCGAAGCGACTGCTGTGGGACAGGGCAAAGCCCGCCTTGCGAAGCAGCTCCTTGGTCTCGGGCAGGCTGAGGTGCAGCGCCACCGCAAAGGCCAACGCGGTGGCTTTGGACGGCCGATAGCCGTAGTCCGAACGGATCTTGGAGAAGAGCTTGCGATCCACGTTGGCTCGCTTGTAGCAGGCCGCATCGCTCATGCCGCTTTCGTCGATCTTGCGCAGGAGCATCTCGGTGAAGCTCTCATCGCGCTCCTGCAGAAGCTTTTTAAGCGCCGCATCGTGATCCTGCACCTCCCGCAGCGGCAGGGGCGCGCAGCAGCGCGGCTCCTCCGCCGCAAACAGTGCGCCGTACTTGTCTTCATCGCTTCTATTCTGCCTGCTGCTGCGCGGCAGCGGCGCCGCTTCCTCCATCTCCGACGGGGCTTTGCTCTGTGCAAAGGGTCTGCTCTCCGACATGCCCCTGTCGTTTTCCGTAAGGCGCTCGTCCAAGTAACGGACGACCCCTTGATAGAGCGCGGAGCCATGCGGATCGGTTACGCCGTTATAGAGGACCAGATATACCGTCAGCTCTCGCTGCTCCAAGAAGGCGCAGATGGTTCGGGTGGCGACTTGGAGCGCCTCCCCGGCGGGATAGCCGTAGGCGCCTGCAGATATGAGCGGAAACGCGACCGAATCCGCTCCCAGCTCTGCCGCAAGCTTGAGGGAGTTTTGATAGCAAGCGGCAAGCTGTATAGGTTCGCCGTGATCGCCGCCGCGCCAAACGGGGCCGACGGTATGGACGACCCACTTGGCGGGCAAGCGATACGCCCCCGTCGCCTTGGCCTCGCCCACCTTGCAGCCGCCCAAGCCGCGGCACTCCTTTAGAAGCTGCCCTCCTGCGGCGCGGTGGATACAGCCGTCCACCCCGCCCCCGCCCAGCAGGCTGCTGTTGGCGGCATTGACGATGACGTCGGCCTTGACCTTGGTGATGTCGTTTTTAAGCAGTAAAAGAGGCATTCTTTCTCCGTTCCGAGCCTATGCCTTGAAAAAGGGACAGGCTCTATTCCGTCAGATCCGAATAGCGCTGCTGCGGGCGCAGGGTCTCGTAATACTCCGCAAGCGACAGGCTGTGGCACAGTCCGCCTGCCGAGAACAGCAGCACCGTATCAGTAAAAAAGCTGTACACCGCACCCGCACCCACGATGAGCTGGTCGCGAATGGGCACGCCCACCGCCTCCGCGGCGTGATTGAGCCGATCGGCGGCAACATAGTCCTGCTCGGACGGCACCGCAACGCCGCTTGGATGGTTGTGCACGAGCACGAACGAGTGCGCACGGCTCTGCAGCGCACGCTCCAGTACGCGCCGCGCATCCCCCGCCACATGCTCTAAGTCGCCTGTTGCGACCACGGAGCTGTTGAGCAGCATCAGATTGCTGTCCAACGCAAGGCAGCGCAGGGTCTCGTAGCGGTCGCCCATCGCTAGTGCCAACGCATAGCGGCAGGTGTCCTGCGCGCTCTTGAGGGACAGACGCGCCTTGGCGTCCACGGACAGGCTCAGCATCATGCGCTGTTGGATCTCGAAAATGAGGTGCAGAAAAACGGCACTGCTCTCGCCGATCCCCTCGACCTGCTCCAGCTCCGCCACATCCGCCCGCAGCACGGCTCCCAAGGAGCCAAAGGCGTTGAGCAGGTGATGCGCCGTCTCGTTGGTGTCCCTGCGGGGGATGGCATAGGTGAGCAGCAGCTCCAATGCGTTGTGATCGGCCATGCCCGTCAAGCCCGTCTGCTTGTACCGCTCACGCAGGCGCTCGCGATGTCCTTCATGCACCGTCCGTCTTCCCCCTTACCATATCTTATGCATAATCATACTGTATTCCTCCCCATTCGTCAAGGGGCGCTGCGCTTCGTACATTTCTGAAGTGCCGCAAAGAGAAAACGGGCTCTATACTAAATATTGGGGTAAGGAGAAAAAAAGAGAAGCATGTTGCTTCA
>CAZBBX010000060.1:0-2968 GCA_964490325.1 uncultured Oscillospiraceae bacterium | reverse complement strand
GCGAAAGCAAAACGCTGGCGACCATCACCTTTCAGAATTATTTCCGCATGTACAAGAAAATCAGCGGCATGACCGGCACGGCCAAGACCGAAGAAGAAGAGTTCCAGGGTATTTACAACCTGGACGTGGTGCAGGTGCCCACCAACATGCCCATGATCCGCAAGGATATGAACGACGTGGTCTACAAGACCCGCAAGGGCAAGTTCGCCGCCGTCGTGGAGGAGATCGTGCGCCGCCACGCCTCGGGCCAGCCCATTCTGGTGGGTACGGTCAACGTGGAAACCAGCGGAATGCTTAGCCGCTTCATCAAACTGCGCGGCGTGCCGCACGAGGTATTGAACGCCAAGAACCACCAAAAGGAAGCCGAGATTGTCGCGCAGGCAGGCCACTTCGGCGCGGTGACCATCGCCACCAACATGGCGGGGCGCGGCACGGACATCCTGTTGGGCGGCAACCCCGAATTTTTGGCACGCCGTGCGCTCAAGCAGGAGGGCATGGAGGAGGAGCTGATCGACGAGGCGACGGGTCATGCCGAGACCGAGGATGAGGAGATCATCTGGGCAAGGGGCAAGTACCAAGCGCTGTACGACCGGTTCAAGGTGGAGACCGAGCAGGAGCATGAGCAGGTCGTTGCCTTGGGCGGTCTGCATATCATCGGCACCGAGCGGCACGAGAGCCGCCGCATCGACAACCAGCTGCGCGGCAGAGCTGCGCGGCAGGGCGATCCCGGCAGCACCCGCTTTTACGTTTCTCTCAAGGACGAGCTGATGCGCCGTTTCGGGGCGGATCGCATGGAGGGTCTGATGGCAAAGCTGTCGCCCAACGACGACTTCCCCATCGAGAACGGCCTTATCACCAAGCAGATCGAAGCTGCGCAGAAGCGTGTGGAGATGGCGCACTTTGAGATGCGCAAGAACGTGCTGCGCTACGACGATGTGATGAACAAGCAGCGCGAGATCATCTACGGACAGCGCCGCCGCGTGCTGATGGGCGAGGATCTGCACAGCTACTATATGGACATGCTGGATACCACGGTGAACGCCATCGTGTCCGCATACTGCAGCCCGCACGCGGGTGCGGACGAATGGAACCTTGCCGCCGTCAGCCGCGAGATATGCGAGCTTTGCGGCAAGCCTGCGGAGGATCTGTTTGCAAAGCTGCCCCGCAAGGGTCTGCGTGCGGAAAACGTCAAGGAGCGCGCACGCGCCGTTGTGGACGAGCAGTACGCCGAAAAGGAAAACGAGCTTGCAGAGCAGAAGGTCGATATGCGCGAGGTCGAGCGCGTGCTGCTGTTAAGAGCCGTCGACGAGCATTGGATGGATCACATCGATGCGATGGATCAGCTGCGGCAGGGCATCGGCCTGCGCGCCTATGCGCAGAAGGACCCCGTCAATGCCTACACCGAGGAGGGCTTTGAGATGTTCGACGCCATGGTCGAGCAGATCCGTGAGCAGGCGGTCAAGAGCATCCTGCGCGTGACCGTGCGCAGAGCGCCCTTGGAGCGCAAGCAGGTCGCAAAGCCCGTGGAGACGCCCGCCGAGGACGGCAGCAAGCCCACGCGTCTGAAGCGCTCCGACAAGGTCGGACGCAACGATCCCTGCCCCTGCGGCAGCGGAAAGAAATACAAGCATTGCTGCGGCAAGAACGCCTGAGAGCAAAAGGATAGGGGAGGACGACCGCGTATGGTCACACTGGACGAATATAAGATGCAGCTTAGCGAGCTGAAGGACACGCTGAAGGAGACCAACAAGCAGATGGAGCCGGATGCGCTCAAGGCGGAGTGCGCCGCGCTGGAGGAGCAGATGGGCGCTCCTGAATTTTGGAACGACGTGGACAACGCCAACAAGGTCAATGCGCGCATCAAGCAGATCAAAAGCAAGCTGGAGCGCCTACGGAAGCTCAACACGCAATGCGACGATGTGGAAACGCTCATCGACATGGCGGAGTCCGAGGACGATGAGGAGCTGGCGGAGGAAGCCCGCCGCGAGATCCGCGACTTTTCGCAAAAGATGGCGGCGATCCGCTTGGAGCTGCTGCTGAAAGGTCCCTACGACGCCTCCAACGCCGTGCTGTCGCTGCACGCGGGTGCTGGCGGCACCGAGGCGCAGGACTGGACGGAGATGCTCTATCGCATGTACACCCGCTACTGTGAGCGCCGCGGCTGGACGGTGCATGAGCTGGACGATCTGCCGGGCGACGATGCGGGCATCAAGTCCGTCACCTTCGAGGTGGACGGCGAGAACGCCTACGGCTACCTCAAGGCGGAAAAGGGCGTGCATCGCTTGGTACGCATCTCGCCCTTCGATGCGTCGGGGCGCAGGCACACCTCATTTTCAAGCTTGGACGTCACGCCCATCTTTGACGAGGACACGGGAGATCTCAAGATCGATCCCGACGACCTTCGCGTGGACACCTATCGATCCAGCGGCGCAGGCGGACAGCATGTCAACAAGACCAGCTCCGCCATCCGCATCACACATCTGCCCACGGGTATCGTGGTGCAGTGCCAAAATGAGCGCAGCCAGATCCAAAACCGCGAGACCGCCATGCGTATGCTGCGCGGCAAGCTGCTGGAGCTGCAGGAGCGGGAGCGCGAGGAGCACATGGCGTCGATCAAGGGCGAGATGAAAAAGATCGAGTGGGGCAGTCAGATCCGCTCGTATGTGTTCCAGCCGTACACCTTGGTCAAGGATCACCGCACGGGTGCGGAAAATGGCAACATTCGCGCCGTCATGGACGGCGATCTGGACACGTTCATCTCCGAATACCTGTCGCAAAGCTGACCGATCGGGGGAAGGGACGGCTAAAAGATCCGTCCCTCTCCCATAAAGCTTCGGCAAGAAAGAGGGTCGCCGCAGGGGAAGCGTTCCTTTTCGGAACAGGAAGAAAAAGCACGACGAAGCGCAAAAAAAGCGTGAATTCCCAAAGTAACTTCCACAGTGTAGAGACGGTGGAACTAAGTGTGGGA
>CAZBBX010000059.1:0-3066 GCA_964490325.1 uncultured Oscillospiraceae bacterium | reverse complement strand
ACCTGTGACCCTCTGCTTGTAAGGCAGATGCTCTCCCAGCTGAGCTATGCTCCCGCGCAATGCGCAAGTCTTATTATACTGAACGTTTCTAATTCTGTCAACGATTAATTGTAAAGATTTGAAAGAATTTTTTCCGCTTCGGCGCGCTGTACGACCAGGCTGTTTTCACTTTTTTCGACAGGAAGCGATTGCGTTTTTATCGTTGTAAGGGAGCTGAGACTCCTTGCAAGCGCGATCAGCTGCTCCAAGGAAAGACTGGAGGAAACGCTGCTTCCCGCAGCTTTCCTAATGGCAGGCAGCTCCCAAAGAGAGCTGCCGCGCAGCAGATAGAAGGCGGCTGTTGCAAGCTCGCACACAAGATCGGCTCGCTGTTCGCCCTGCACATCCATAAGCTCCGTAATGTTGTCCGCCGTAAACAACAGCTCCTCCCCCTGCGCCCCTCCCGTTGCCTCCATCAAGGCGGGCAGGCAGGCCATGTCCACGCAGAGCCACTGCGCGGCGCGTACTCCCGTCAGATTCTTCACCGTCCAAACGAGGTTCCAGCAGCGCTGCTGCTGCTTTGTCCCGCCCAAGAGCGTTGCCCTGCCGATCTGCGTACGCGTGATGGCCGTGATCCTGCAGGCGCTGTCCAGGGTGTATACAAGCCCCATCGTTTCATAGGGGATGGCGATGACGTGCAGGGTATCGCCGCGTATGCGCACCAAGGCCACGGCTGTCGCAACGCCGTTTTCCGTACCGACTACCAAAAGATCCTTGCAGTTGCTTTCATACAGCCCCTCCACAAGCGCGGGAAGGATGGTTTCCGCCGCGTCTAGGAGGGGATCGGCATCAGCAGCGGCTGTCGCGGTGGGGCTTGGGGCAGCCGTTGCCTTTGTGCTTGCACTTGGCGAAGCCGACGTTATGGGCGCCAACGGCAGGCGATACTGCGTTGGCGAAGGCGTGGGCGAGGCCGAGGGCGTTGTGGTGGGCGCCGCGGTCTTGGTCGTTCCCTCCTTGAGCATGGCGGCGGGGATCGATGGCTCCGTTGGTGCTGTAGGCTCCTCCTCGTCATTGCTTATCAGCAGCGCCGCCAGCACCAACGAAAGCGTGATCAGCGCCAGACCGCTGCCGCCAAGCCACCAGATCAGCCTGCTTCTCTTTTTCTTTTCCATGGCACGCTCCTTTCACGCGTCAGGCGACGCGTTTGCATCCTATAAAATCTATTTTGCCATTTTGCCGTTGCTATATCCGAAAAAATCTTCTATAATAGATAGGATCTAAAAAGGAACGGAGGCCGCAATGAACAGAAACCCGAAATTGCGCCGCATGGTCTTGGCGTCCATTTTTTGCGCACTCATCATCGTGATGAGCATCGTCCCCTATACGGGCTACATCTCCTACGGCATCGTTGAAATAACAACGCTGCACATCGTTGTCATTTTGGGTGCCGTGCTGTTGGGCTGGGTCTACGGCGCCATCCTTGGCTTTGTATGGGGCGTGACCTGCCTCATCCGCGCCTATGTGACGGCGATCTATCTGCCCTTTGGCTTTGGCAATCCCTTGGTGTCCGTTTTGCCCCGCATCTTGGTGGGACTGTTTGCGGGTCTTGTGTTTGCCGCATTAAGCAAAACGCGCTTGAATAAAACTATCTCCATCATCCTGTCCACCCTCGTTGGCGTGCTGACCAACACGACGCTGGTCCTAAGCGCCATGAACATCTACTGCAACGCCTTTGGCATCGATACGCTCAAGTTCATTTTAATGACCCTCGTCGGCGTCAATGGCGTGATCGAGCTGGGCGCAGCCGTCGTGCTGGTGCCGCTGATCTACTTTGCGCTGCAGCCTCGCGAAAAGGTCTTGGGCGTGGACATAGGCGCTTCCGCTACGAAGATCGCGCTTGTGCGCGGCCGCGTGGTGGAGCGCACCCTACTCAAGACGGATGATGAAACATTGGCGGAGGCGCTGGAGCGCTTTGGCCCCTGCGGCGCTGCTCGCGTGGCTGTGACGGGCGTAGGCTCCGACAGCCTGACAGAACCGATCCTTGGCCTTCCCACCAAGCATGTGGATGAGTTCCGCGCACTCTCCCTGGGCGCAAGGCTCTTGGGCAAGCAGATCAACTGTCTTGTAGCAAGCGTGGGTACCGGGACGTCCTTTGTGCGCATCACGCCCTTCGGCTGCTGGCATTTGGGCGGGACGGGCGTGGGCGGCGGTATGCTGCGCAGCCTGTCTCTGCGCCTATGCAGGACCGACAGTGTCAACGAGCTGTTTGCCTTGGCGGAGCAGGGCGATCCCGCGAAGATCGATCTGAACCTTTCGGATGTGTGCAAGGGCACCATCTCCAACCTGAACCCCGCCACTACGGTGGCAAACCTGTATAAGCTCACCCCCGAAAGCGCACAGGCGGACACCGCAAGAGGACTGGTCACGCTGGTACTGCAGTCGATAGGCGTGATGAGTGCGCTGGCCGTCAAGACCCATCTGACGCGCCGTGTGGTGCTGGTCGGCACCATCATGCAGCAGCGGCCGCTGACGCAACAGATCCTAAACGAGGTGGCGCAGCTGCAGCACGTTCGTTTTTTGATCCCCGACGACGCCGCTTTTGCAACGGCCATCGGTGCGGCAAAGGCCTGATCGGCTGTCAT
The DNA here is from genome assembly GCA_964490325.1 of uncultured Oscillospiraceae bacterium. GTDB lineage: Bacteria > Bacillota > Clostridia > Christensenellales > CAG-138 > DAOPJM01. The sequence goes on along the minus strand of CAZBBX010000059.1, from coordinate 445 downwards.
TCTGTTTAGGGGAAAGCCTTCAAAAGAGCGCCTCGCCTGCTGCTGGGCGCTCTATTTTTGCGGACAGGTAAAGCAGTCTTGGACAGGGACGGCTCAGGAGAAATGTTGGATGCGGCCGCGCCGAAACGCGGGAGCTTGGCTGTAAAAATTTGTTGCTTTTTTTATGCGTGTGCGGTATACTATGCCAGTCGGTTCCCTTAAAACGATCTAACTTCGTGTGTACAGCCGCTATAAGAGGCGCTCCCGCAGGAAACTGCAAGCAAGGCCGTTTCTTCGTAAGGAGCAGGACTTGAAAACAAAATAGGGAGAGGTGTCAGAGTGGTCGATCGTGCGGCACTCGAAATGCCGTGTCCGTAACAGGACCCAGGGTTCGAATCCCTGCCTCTCCGCCACGAATTGACCGTAGCAATGATACGTTGCTACGGTCAATTCTTTTATTTTTCCT
>CAZBBX010000058.1:0-3637 GCA_964490325.1 uncultured Oscillospiraceae bacterium | reverse complement strand
AACGTCCACGTTCTCGTGACGCATGATGGCAACGCCTTCGTTCACGTCGTCCGCACCATAGCAGCGCACCTTGGCACGGTCGCCGTCGCTGAAAGCCTTGGTGTAAACGATGTTCAGCTTGCCGGTCTTGTACTCGTAATCCGTCTCCACATAGGTGAAGCCGTTGATACGCGAGATGATGTAAGCTGCGTCCTTGCCCAAGCCGTTGAGGATGACCTGCAGCGGCTCCTTGCGGACTTTGTTGGCGGTTCTTGCAATGCCGATGGCGCCTTCCGCCGCGGCAAAGCTTTCGTGACCCGCCAAGAAGGCGAAGCAGCGCGTTTCTTCACGCAGGAGCATGGCGCCCAAGTTGCCGTGGCCAAGACCAACAGCGCGCTGGTCGGCAACGGAGCCGGGGATGCAGAAGGACTGCAGACCTACGCCGATGGCTTCCGCAGCGTCCGCAGCGGACTTGACCTTGGTCTTCAGCGCGATCGCAGCGCCGACGGTATATGCCCAGCAGGCGTTGTCAAACGCGATGGGCTGGATGCTCTTGACGATGCCGAACGTGTCCACGCCCGCTTCATCGCAGATGCGCTTGCATTCTTCAACGCTCTCGATGCCGTAGCCCTTCAGCGTTTCGTTGATCTTCTCGATCCTTCTTTCGTAACCTTCAAACGTAATCATGCTGCACCTCCGTTACTGCACACGCGGGTCGATGACCTTTGCCGCCTGGCTGAAGCGGCCATAGGTGCCGATGTTCTTTTCATAGGCTTCCTTGGGATCCGTGCCCTTCTTGATCGCGTCCATCATCTTGCCCAAATTGACAAACTGGTACCCGATGATCTCGCCGTTCTCGTCAAGACCGGTCTTGAGCACATAGCCCTCCGCCATCTCCAGATAGCGGGGTCCCTTCGCACGCGTACCGTACATGGTGCCGATCTGCGAACGATGTCCCTTGCCCAAGTCCTCTAGACCCGCGCCGATCGCCAGTCCGTCATCAGAGAAAGCGCTTTGCGAACGTCCGTAGACGATCTGCAGGAACAGCTCGCGCATGGCGGTGTTGATCGCATCGCATACGAGGTCGGAGTTCAGCGCCTCCAAAATGGTCTTACCGGGCAGGATCTCCGCCGCCATGGCTGCGGAATGGGTCATGCCGGAGCAGCCCAGCGTCTCGATCAGAGCTTCTTCGATGACGCCGTTTTTGATGTTCAGCGACAGCTTGCAGGCGCCCTGCTGCGGTGCGCACCAGCCTACGCCGTGCGTAAAACCGCTGATGTCCTTGATCTCCTTTGCCTTGACCCACTTACCCTCCTCAGGGATGGGTGCGGGATCATGCTTTGCGCCCTTGCAGACGCAAACCATTTCGTCCACTTCACGGGAATATTGCATGGATCTTTGTCCTCCTTGTTTTTAGGTCGGGCATATAAGCCCATATACCTCTATTTTGGCACTATTCTATCATAAAAATAAACGCTGTGCAAGCGTTCAAACTGTGTTATAATGATTTTGGGGAAGAAGTCGAGGACGGCGCTCTGGTCAGGGGAAATGGCACGGGTGCGTCGGGGAGGAAGCTGCTTTGAAGATACTGTTTTTCATTCTGTTTATCATTTGTTCGTTGGTGCATCTATATGCCTGCTTTCCCGAACCGCATCAGCTGCTGCGCAAGATCACAAAGCTATTGCTGATGCCCCTTCTTGCGCTGTGCTATCTGATCCTTGCAAAAGCGCCCTCCTACTTGGTGCTGATCGGCCTGTTCTTTGGTTTTGTGGGAGACTTTTTTCTTTTGGAGCCTGAGAAAAAGCTCAACATTCCCATCGGCATGGCAGCCTTTGGCTTGGGACATATCTGCTATGGAATCTGCTACCTGCAGCGCATGGGCAGGGTGACGCCTTGGGTGGCGGTGGTCGCAGCTGCCTTTTATGCGCTTGCTCTTGGCGCCGCGCTCTATAAGCTATACCCCCTGTTCCCCCAAAAGATGGCCATTCCCTGCGTTGGGTACATGACGCTGCTGGTGGGAGCAAACTGCTTGGCGCTGCTTTTATTCCTTTCCCGCGGCGGCAACGCCTGCGGCCTAACCTACATGGGTTCCGTGCTGTTTCTCTGTTCCGACCTGATGCTGTGCTTGGAGTTCTTCCGTCAAAAGACACGCTACGGAAATTTCTTGGTCATGCTCAGCTATATCCTTGCTCAAGCCTGCATCGTTCTGGGCTTGGCCTTTTAGGAGGTTTCCATGGAATATATCCTGCTTGCGATCCTTTGCTGCACGCTCATCCTTGTGAGCATCCTTCTTGTTCTGCTTATTCGTGTGCAGCGGGAGCAACATGCCCTTGCCTCTGCGCAGCAGGCAAGGGACGCCGCATTGGAGGGGCTCAGCAAGGATCTGTCCAACGCTCTTGCGGTGCTGCAGGCGCAGCGAAACGATCTGAACGCCTTGCAGCAGGCGCTCAAGGGTGACCTGTCCGCGCTGCGGGTCGAGCAAAACTCCACCATGCAGGCTTCACTTGGTACCTTTGCAAGCAGCTTAGGCAGTGAGCAGAAACGTTCCGCCTCGCTCATGGAGGAGCGCCTGACCAATTTTGAGCGCAGCAACACGCAAAAGCTGGAGGAGATCCGCCTGACCATGGAGCGCCGCATCTCCGCCATGCAGGAGGACAACGGCAAACGCCTCTCCGAGATGCAGGCAGTCGTGGACGAAAAGCTGCAGAAGACCTTGGAGAGCCGCATGAGCGAATCCTTTAAGCAGGTCAGCGAGCAGCTGGAAAAGGTATATGTGGGACTGGGCGAAATGCGTAGTGTTGCGCAAGGGGTAGGCGATCTAAAGAAGGTCCTGACCAATGTCAAGCAGCGCGGGATCTTGGGCGAGATCCAGCTTGGCGCTATTTTGGAGGAGATCCTGCCGCATGAGCAGTACGAGACCAATGTTGCGACCAAGGCGGGAAGCCGCGATGTGGTGGAATATGCCATCAAGCTGCCCGGTGACGGCGGCAGTCCCGTGTATCTGCCCATCGACTCCAAGTTCCCCGGCGACAGCTACCAAGCCCTGCTCGACGCCCGTGAAGCGGCCTCGCCCGAAGCCGTCAAGGCGGCGCAGGCGCAGCTTGTTGCAAGGATCAAAATGGAGGCAAAGGATATTCGCAATAAGTACATCGATCCGCCGCACACCACGGACTTTGCCATCCTCTTCCTTCCGTTTGAAGGACTGTACGCCGAAGCTGTTAACTTGGGGCTGATCGAGGAGCTTGCGGGCAGCGCGTACCGCATCAACCTTACGGGACCGTCCACCATGGCGGCCTTCCTAAACAGCCTGCAGATGGGCTTCCGCACCCTTGCCATTCAAAAACGTTCCGGCGAAGTTTGGCAAATCTTGGGCGCTGTCAAGACTGAGTTTGAAAAGTTTGGCGATGTGTTGGAGGGCTCGCAGCGCAAGTTAGAGCAGGTGCACGGCGATCTGGACAAGCTCATCGGTACGCGTACCAAGGCGATCCGCCGCAAGCTGCGGGACGTCGAGCAGGTGGACGGCATAATAGAAGCGAAACTTTTGGACGAGTAAAACAAAAATACAAGCATCAAAAAACGCGCCGAGAAATTTGCTCGGACGCGTTTTTTGGGCTCTATACTAAATATTGGGGTAAGGAGAAAAAAAGAGAAGCATGTT
>CAZBBX010000057.1:0-5027 GCA_964490325.1 uncultured Oscillospiraceae bacterium | reverse complement strand
GAACATACATCACAATATGTTGTGGTGATAGCACCTCAGTAGGCACAACATAGCCCCAAGGAGAATAAGGACGCATAAGAGATGCTTACCATAGTCAGGCAACTGCTTGCAGGTTTTTTGATCGGCGGGGGAGCCATCCTGCCCGGCGTCAGCGGCGGCGTCCTTGCCGTCGTCTTTGGCGTGTACCGCCCCTTGATGGAGCTGTTCTCGCATCCGTTTGCTGCCATTCGTCGGTATTGGAAGCTGTTTTTGCCTGTCGGCATAGGCGCTGCCGTGGGCTTTGTCGTCTTTGCGCGGCTCTGCGGCACACTGTTTACGCTGTATGAAACGGAGACGACCTGTCTGTTCGTCGGCCTCATCTTGGGCACGGTACCTGCGCTCATCCGCGGCGCCTCGGCGGGCACAAAGGAGAGCCTTCCCAAAAAGAGACGTTGGCTGAGCTCTTGGCTGCCTGCCACCTGCTCCTTTTTGTTCCTGCTCGGTCTGCTGCTGCTGCTGAACAACAGCACCGCAAGGCAGCTGACGCCCTCCATCCCGTGGTACCTATTCTGCGGCGCTGTATGGGGACTTTCTTTGATCGTTCCCGGGCTCAGCTCCTCCTCCATCCTCCTGTATATGGGTCTGTATCAGCCCATGTCCGAAGGGATAGGCGCCTTGGACTTTGCCGTCATCCTGCCTGTGCTTTTGGGCATCGTACTCACCGCCCTTGCGCTCAGCCGCGTTGTCAACGCGCTGTTTTTGAAGCATTTTCGCGTCCTGTCCTTTGCCGTGATCGGACTGGTGCTGGCCTCCTGCGTCATGATCGTTCCCCTGTCCTATACAGGCTTTTTACAGATCGCCGTGTGCATCGGTCTTGCCGCCGTGGGCGCGGGGATCGCCTATCTGTTTGACCGTGGGAACGCTAAGCGCCCTGCTGCGCTGTGAACTTGCCGATCGTAACGCCGCTGTAATAGTGCAGCAGGATCGTTCGATAATCCGCACTTGCCTGCGCCATGCCGTTTGCCCCCGCCTGACTTAGACCCACGCCGTGGCCAAAGCCCTTGGTCTCGATCACGACCGCCTCCTCTGTGAATTTTATGGTAAAGAGGGTGCTGTCCAGCTTGAACAGCTTGCGAAGCTGCTTGCCTGTTAAGAGCGCGCCCCCCGCCCGCAGCTTCAGTACGCGTCCGCTTTTGCTGCGGCTTAGGATCTTGAGCTGCCTTAGGAGCGTTGCCGCCTCTAACTTAGCGTCCGCATAGGCGGCGTTTACAACCGCGCAGAACTCCTCCTTTGACACCGTGACGCTGCCCTCCTGCCTGCTGCCCACCTCGTTTGTGCTTTCGACCGAGCGCAGATAGGGTCTTGCCACGGCGAACACATTTTCCGAATCCTCCGTCATTCCGCCCGAACTTGCGTGGTACAACGCCTCGATGAGCTTACCGTCATACAGCAGCACCTCCCCCGCCGTCCCCTGCACGGCCGCCGCCACACGGGCATAGTTCGTCTCATAGGCGTCGCCCCACTTCTTTTTGAGCTTGTCCGTGCTTGCCCACGCCTGACAGCATTGGCTGCTCGTGCAGATATCCGCACCCGCGTGGCTGCCGCAGCCCCGCGTTTCGATGCAGTACAGCGAATAGGTGCGCGCCGCCACCGCCTGCGCCTTGAGCGCCTCGTCGGCAAAGCTCAGGGGCAGCTCCCCCGCCACCACGCCGATGAGGTATTCCTCCAGATCCATCCGCACAAGCTCGTCCGTGTCCGTGCGGTACACCGTGATCCACAGCGTCTGCGCCGCCTCGTATTGCAGCGTATCGGCTGCAAGCTGCCGCGTGGGAGCCGCTGTGGGCGTCGTGGCCGTGTCTGCCTCGGTGCTTGAAGCCGTAACGGTAGGCGGAGCAAGCCGCAGCGCCTGCTTGTCCGCTGTGGCGTCGGCAGTCTGCTCCGTGCTGCACGGCTCCGTTTGACTGCATTTGTCGGAGCAGGAGGACACGCAGCCGCGGATGAGCAGTATGAGCAGGATGAGCGCCAACAGCACGGCGCAGAGCTTTTTGTAGTTGATGCAGTACTTCATGCTACAGGATATGTGAGAAACGGAAAAACTGACCCTGCAGTCTGTGCGGTTTTACAAAGAAAAAGCTGCTTTTTTGAGGATCAAAAAAGGAACGGTCACAAGGATCGTTCCTTTTGTGTTGTATGGTTGCTTGGGTGCGAGGCTTAGAACTTCATGGAATTGAACTTCACGCCGGGGCCCATGGTGGAGCTGACGACCAGGCTCTTGATGTAGGTGCCCTTTGCGCTTGCGGGCTTGGCCTTGATGATCGCATCCATGAGGGTGTTGAGGTTCTCCGTCAGCTTTTCGGTGCCGAAGGAGGCCTTGCCGATGGGGCAATGGACGATGTTGGTCTTGTCAACACGATACTCGACCTTGCCGGCCTTGATGTCCTTGACCGCCTTGGCCACGTCCATAGTGACGGTGCCGCTCTTGGGGTTCGGCATCAAGCCCTTGGGGCCCAACACACGACCGATGCGGCCTACGACGCCCATCATGTCGGGAGTCGCAACGCAAACGTCGAAACCAAACCAGTTTTCGGTCTGGATCTTCTTGACCATGTCCTCATCGCCTACGAAGTCTGCGCCGGCTTCCTGCGCTTCACGCGCCTTGTCGGCCTTTGCAAACACCAACACGCGGGTGACTTTGCCCGTTCCGTGCGGCAGAACGACCGCGCCGCGAACCTGCTGATCCGCGTGACGGCTGTCAACGCCCAGACGAATGGAAACTTCCACGGTCTCATCGAACTTGGCCTTTGCGGTCGTCAGCACGAGGTCGAGACCCTCCTGCGGATCGTACAGCTTGGTCGTTTCGATGGTCTTCTTGCTTTCGGTATATTTCTTGCCGTGCTTCATTCTCGTTTCCTCCCTACTCGCCTACGATGACGCCCATGCTGCGCGCCGTACCTGCGACCATGCTCATGGCCGCCTCAACGTCAGCCGCGTTCAGATCGGGCATTTTCAGCTCGGCGATCTCGCGGACCTGCGCCTTGGTGATGGTAGCGACCTTCGTGCGGTTGGGGACGCCCGACGCCGTGTCGATGCCGCAGGCCTTCTTGATGAGAACCGCCGCGGGAGGCGTCTTGGTGATGAACGTGAAGGAGCGATCCTGATAGACCGTGATGACGACAGGGATGATAAGTCCTGCCTGCGCCTTCGTGCGCTCGTTGAATTCCTTGCAGAAGCCCATGATGTTCACACCGTGCTGACCAAGCGCGGGGCCGACGGGCGGCGCGGGCGTGGCTTTGCCGGCGGGGATCTGCAGCTTTACATAGCCTGTGATCTTTTTTGCCATTGCTGTTTCCTCCTATTTTTTTCAATAGTGCGTGGTGCGGGGCAGCTCCCCTCCCACACGTCAGACCGCTTGACGCGGGTAAGACCAATTTAGAGCTTTTGAACCTGTACGAAGTCCAGCTCGACCGGGGTCTCGCGTCCGAACATGGACACGACCAGCTTGACCTTTTGGCGCTCGACATCCAGCTTGGTGACGCGGCCGATGAAGTTTTCCAACGGTCCCGACACGACACGGACGCTCTCGCCCACTTCGATGTTCAAAACGATAGGAATACGCTCCACGCCCATGGCCGTGACCTCCTCGTCGCTGAGGGGGACGGGCTTGCTGTTGGGCCCTACAAAACCCGTTACGCCGCGGGTGTTGCGGATGACGTACCATGCGCGGGGATTGATGACAGGCTCCAATACCTTGCCGCCTGCATCGCCCGTGCGTTCCTTTTCCACCATATCGACCAGGATCTTCACCATGACATAGCCCGGATATACCTTGCGTGTGGTGGTCTTGCGCTTTCCGTTGGGCAAGATCTCTATGGTGTCCTCCGTGGGATACTTCACCTCAAGGATGAACTCGGACAAGCCCGCGTTCTCCACGGCCTTCTCCAGATCCTCCTTGACCTTGTTTTCGTATCCCGAATAGGTATGGACTACATACCACTTGGCTTCCTGGCTCATACCTGTCAATCCTGCGTCACAGCCGTTGCGGTAGGCTCGGCCGTATTGGACGGATTGAGTGAGCTGATGCCCTGCACCCCTGCAGAGAAGCCCAGATCCAGTACCCACATGATCAGCGCCATTGCCAGTACGAACACCATGACGGCGCCTACATGCTTGGCAAGATCCTGCAAGCTCAGCCAGCTCAGCTTCTTGACCTCGCCGATCATCTCCTTGATGTAGATGACCCAGCGGATGGGGCTGACGCGGTGCGAGCAGATGATGACCAGCACCATCAGCGCAATAAGCACAGCCGCCAAGGCGGTATAAACGATCGCAAAGACCGAGGAGGCAATGAGGATCGCGGCATACACCAACGGGTAGATGAGCACCAGTACAGCAAGGCTGTCCAGGGTCTGCATCGTGCGATAGTTGCCCTTCAGGCACAGGATGCCCCCAGCAATGGCCAGCACCGCGCCGATAGCCGCGAATACGTAGGCCGAGGTGAAGGCGGAACTGCTGAAGGTCTCGGGCAGCGTCTCCGCACCCGCAAACAGCAGCGAATAGTTGGTGACCATTTCGGCGATGGGAAGCGCGATCAGCGCCGCCGCGATAAGGATCGCTGCGATGCTGAAGATCTTTGTGCGGCGCTTCGCCTGCGTCTTGGCCAGTTCCAGATCCAAGTTTTTAGCCATGTTCTTCCTCTTTCGCTGTCGTTACTTGGCTTCGCGATGCAGCGTGTGCTTGCGGCAGAAGCGGCAGTATTTGTTGAACTCGATGCGATCGGGATCGTTCCGCTTGTTCTTAAAGGTATTGTAGTTTCTTTGCTTGCACTCGGTGCAGGCCAGAGTGATCTTCACTCTCGATCCGGTTTTTGCCATTCCTGTTTCCTCCTAAAGAAAGCACATCAAAAACGAGCCCCTTTTCGGGGCGCCTTGGTTAGAATATCACAGGGGACGGGCTTTGTCAATGAAAATATTTGCACAGAGGCGGACTTTTTTTGCGAGTGAATTCCCAAAGTAACTTCCACAGTGGAATTTGAAGTGGAATTTACCGTG
>CAZBBX010000056.1:0-6380 GCA_964490325.1 uncultured Oscillospiraceae bacterium | reverse complement strand
GATCGTGCCGATGTTGACGTGCGGCTTCGTTCTTTCAAACTTTGCCTTTGCCATTTTTCTTTCTCCTTAAAAAGCTTTTTTAGAAGTTATAGTTGTATTTACCCAGTATCTGCTCTGCGACACTGTTGGGTACCGTCTCGTAGTGGGCGAACTGCATCGTGAAGGTGCCGCGTCCCTGCGTTCTGGATCGCAGATCCGTCGCGTAGCCGAACATTTCGCTCAGCGGACAGAGCGCCTCCAGTACCGTCGTTGTCAACCCCGGCTGATTGTCCGTGATGCGGCAGCGGCGCGCATTGAGATTGCCCATGACATCGCCCATGTACTCGTTGGGCATGACCACTTCGACCTTCATGATCGGCTCCATCAGGCGGCTGTTCTCCTTGCGGATGCCCTCCTTGACCGCCAGCGAACCCGCGATCTCAAAGGCCTGCTCGCTGGAGTCCACCTCGTGGTAGGAACCGTCCAGCAGCGTCGCCTTGACGTCCACGATCTCGTAGCCGCCCAAAGCGCCCGACTGCAGTGCGCCGCGAATGCCGCGATCGACTGCGGGAACGTATTCCCGCGGGATCACGCCGCCGATGATCTTGTTCTCGAACAGGTAGCCGCTGCCCGGCTCCATGGGCGAAAACTCGACCACGCAATGGCCGTACTGACCGTGTCCGCCCGTTTGACGGACGTAGCGTCCCACCGCCTTGACGGTGTTCAGGATGGTCTCCTTGTACGCGACCTGCGGCTTGCCCACCGTAGCTTCCACATGGAACTCGCGGATCAGGCGATCAACGATGATCTCCAGATGCAGCTCGCCCATGCCTGCGATGATGGTCTGCCCCGTCTCTTGGTTGACGTAGGTGCGGAAGGTGGGATCCTCCTCTGCCAGCTTGATGAGGGCGTTGCTCATGCGCTCCTGCCCCGCCTTGGTCTTTGGCTCGATGGCCACCTGAATGACGGGATCGGGGAACTCCATGCTCTCCAAGAGCATCTGCTTGTTCTCCACGCAGAGCGTATCGCCCGTGGTCGTCTCCTTGAGGCCCACGATGGCGGCTATGTCGCCTGCATGTACCTCGTCCAGCTCGGTGCGGGCGTCGGCGTGCATCAGCAGGATGCGTCCCACGCGTTCGCGCTTTTGTTTGGACACGTTATAGACGTAGGAGCCGCTCTTGAGCGTACCGCTGTAGACGCGGATGAACGCGAGCTTGCCCACATAGGCGTCGGTCACGATCTTGAACGCCAGCGCCGCAAACGGCGCATCGTCCCGCACTTCGGCGATGATCTCGCCCTCGCCATACCGATCCGTGCCCTTGGCGGGCGGGATGTCCAGCGGGGAGGGCAGATAGTGGATGATAGCGTCCAACAGGGGCTGAACGCCCTTGTTGCGATAGCTGCTGCCGCAGGTGATCGGTATGACCGTACCCGCGATGGTAGCCTTGCGGATGCAGGCTATCAGCTCCTCCTCCGCAGGGGTCTCCCCCTCCAAATAGCGCTCCAAGACATCGTCGTCCTGCTCGAGCACCGCGTCAAAGAGCTTCAAACGCCATTCTTCCGCCTCGCCCAACAGCTCGGAGGGGATCTCCTCCTCGCGGATGTCGGTACCATCGTCGTTGTAGTAGCGCTCGGAGCGCATACGCACCAAGTCGATGATGCCGCTAAAATCGCCTTCCTTGCCGATGGGAAGCTGAATGGGAACGGGGTTCGCGCCCAGTCTGTCCCGCATCATATCGCACACATGGAAGAAGTCCGCACCCATGATGTCCATTTTGTTGATATAGGCAAGGCGCGGTACACCATATTTGACGGCCTGATGCCACACGGTCTCGGACTGGGGTTCCACACCACCCTTGGCGCAGAACACCGCAACAGCACCATCCAGCACGCGCAGGGAGCGCTCGACCTCAACGGTGAAGTCGACGTGCCCCGGCGTGTCGATGATGTTGATCCTATGACCTTTCCAGTACGCGGTGGTCGCCGCAGAAGCGATCGTGATGCCACGCTCGCGCTCCTGCTCCATGAAGTCCATGGTGGCGGTACCCTCGTGTACCTCGCCCGCCTTGTGGATCTGTCCCGTATAGAGAAGGATCCGCTCGGTGGTCGTGGTCTTGCCGGCATCGATATGGGCCATGATGCCGATATTTCGGGTCAGTTCAAGCGCTGTATCCCGCATTACCAGCGATAGTGTGCGAAGGCCTTGTTCGCCTCTGCCATCTTGTGCGTGTCTTCCTTCTTCTTGACCGCGTTGCCGCCGTTGTTGCAGGCGTCAAGGATCTCTCCTGCGAGGCGCTCGCTCATGGTGCGCTCGCTGCGCTTGCGCGCATAGCCCACCAACCAGCGCAGACCCAGGGTCTGACGGCGCTCGGCACGGATCTCGATAGGTACCTGATAGGTGGAACCGCCAACGCGGCGCGCCTTGACTTCGAGCACGGGCATGATGTTGTTCATGGCCTCCTCAAAGATCTCGCCTGCGGGACGGTTGAGCTTCTTTTCCATCATGGCGAAGGCGTCGTAAACAGCCTTCTGCGCAACGCCGCGCTTGCCGTCCAGCATGACCTGATTGACGAGCTTTGTGACAACGACGCTCTTGTAGATAGGATCGGCTAATACTTCCCTCTTGGGGATAAATCCACGTCTCGGCATATAGCTACCTCCTTACTTCTTGGGGCGCTTTGCGCCGTAGAGGGAACGGGACTGCTTGCGGTTTGCAACACCTGCGGTATCCAGCGCGCCGCGCACGATGTGGTAACGCACACCGGGCAGATCCTTGACACGGCCGCCGCGGATGAGGACGACCGAGTGCTCCTGTAAATTATGTCCGATGCCCGGAATGTACGCGGTGCCCTCTAAGCCGTCGGTCAGACGGATACGGGCGATCTTGCGCAGAGCCGAGTTCGGTTTCTTCGGGGTCATGGTACGCACTGCCGTGCAAACGCCGCGGCGCTGCGGGCACTGCTTGAGAATGGGCGCGGTGGACTTGTATTCCACCTGTTCTCTGCCCTTGCGAACCAACTGGTTGATGGTCGGCATGAATGAAATTCCTCCTAATTCGCCAAGTACAAATTTTTCAGTCTCTATTCTAATTCAATCCCTCTGCAACCCTTGTAGAGGATATTGTCCGTCATTTTCCCTGCCCTATTACGCAGGGACAGGCAGGGTACCCGTTTTCGGATACGCTGCCAAAGTGTTATTTTAGCAGAGTTTCTGCCGCTTGTCAATCCGTTTCCCCCCGCCAAAGGGCGGGGATATGGAGATTATTTCGATAAAACGGGACTTTTATTCAGCATCGGGGTCAATTTTGTCGCAAGTCGCCGCTTCCGCCGCAAAATCCTCGCGGAACTGTGCCCAGACCTCGCCCGAGGCCGTTCCCAGTCCCTGCGCGATGCGCTTCTTGGTGAACACGGGCTTTGCCTTGCCGCGCTCGCCCAGTACGAACCAGCCCCGCTCCTTGAGCGCTTCGACCATGGGATGCTCCTCCAAGCGGATGCAGCTGTCCTTTAGGTAGCTGCGGCGCAGCACGCTGCGCAGCACCAGTCCCAAGATGTAGCCCAGCAGGATCAGCCCCAGCATCAGGTACAGCGGCAGACCCCAGTTGACAGCACGCATGGACTCGGTGAGCGTCTCGTTGAGCAGCAGCAGCGTCCCTACGAGCGCCATGAACACGGTGGTCAAAAGCGGCAGGTAGTCCAAAAAGAGCATCCTTCGCCTGCAGCGTCCGCACACCGCAAATTGCAGCGGCAGGATGAAGCCGACCTTTTCCCTGTGGAAAAAGTTACGAAAGTTGGTCTTGCTGATGCGCTGCGGCTCCTTGTGCGCCATGTCGATGACGGCATAGGCATTGGCCTTGCGCGCTTCGCCCTTGCAGAGGGTGCAGGTATCCGTTTCAAACAGACCATGCACGCCCTCCTCGGGCAGCAGTGCGGCGAACTGATCCAAGTCCGCTCCTACGACGCCTACGTCCCCCTGCCTGTGCAGCGGACAGTTGTTGCAGTCCGCAATGTTCAGCAGGGCGCATTCCTTTGTCCCATACAGGGAACACTCGATATCCGTGTGCGTCATTTCTTCTCCTTTTTTATTGCGGATAGCCCGCAAGCTGCGGCGTCTTAGGGTCGACTTCCTTGACGACCACGTCGCGATAGCGCTTCAAGCCGATACCCGCGGGGATCTGCTTGCCGATGATGACGTTCTCCTTAAGCCCCACCAACGGATCGACCTTGCCCTTGATGGCGGCCTCGGTCAGCACACGCGTGGTCTCTTGGAAGGACGCTGCGGACAGGAAGGATTCCGTTGCCAGCGCCGCCTTGGTGATGCCCAAGAGCTTACGCTTGGACGTGGCAAGACGCGGCATGGGCGGTTCCTCCTCGCCCTTCTCACGCGCTTCGGCGCAGGCCTTATCCCACGCGTCGATGAGCGCTTCGTTGGCGGCTTCAAAGCGGAAGATGTCGCAAAGCTCGCCGGGCAGCTGAGCCGTATCGCCCGCGTCCTCGACCTGTACCTTGCGCAGCATCTGGCGGATGATGACCTCGATATGCTTATCGCTGATCTCAACGCCCTGCAGACGGTATACGCTCTGTACCTCCTTGAGCAGGAAGGCCTGCACGCACTTGACGCCCTTGATCTTCAGGATGTCGTTGGGGTTGATGGAGCCCTCGGTGAGCACGTCGCCCGCCTCCACCGTATCGCCCTCTTTGATCTTCAGCTTGGAGGCAAACGGGATGAGGTAGTTCTCGGACTCGCCGTCGCCCGCCGTGATGACGGCGCGGTGCTTGGCCTCGTCGATATGCACGGCGCCCGACAGCTCCGTGATGACCGCAAGACCCTTGGGCTTTCTTGCCTCGAACAGCTCCTCTACGCGGGGAAGACCCTGCGTGATGTCCTCGCTGGATGCAACACCGCCGGTATGGAAGGTTCGCATCGTCAGCTGCGTGCCGGGTTCGCCGATGGCCTGCGCTGCGATGATGCCCACCGCCTCGCCGATGTCCACGGGATCGCCTGTGGCAAGGTTCGTGCCGTAGCACTTGGCGCAAACGCCGTGCTCACTGCGGCAGGTGAAGACCGAGCGGCAGAGCACCTCCTTGAGGCTGCTGCGGCCGATCGCCTCCGCCATGTCGTAGCTGATGAGGGTGTCGGCGGGTACCAAGACCTCGCCTGTCTCGGGATCGACGATGGGGTCGATCGACCAGCGTCCCATGACGCGATCCTTGAGCGGCTCGATCAGCTCGTTGCCCTCGCGGATCTCGTTGACGACCATGCCCTTGGGGGACTCGTTGCGCGCCGCAAAGCAATCGTCCTCGCGGATGATGACGTCCTGCGACACATCGACCAGTCGACGGGTCAGATAGCCGGAGTCCGCGGTACGCAGAGCGGTATCTGCCAAGCCCTTGCGCGCACCGTGGGAGGAGATGAAGAACTCCAGCACGGACAGGCCTTCGCGGAAGTTTGCACGGATAGGCACCTCGATGATCTGACCGCTGGGGTCTGCCATCAGGCCGCGCATACCCGCCAGCTGACGGATCTGCGCCTTGCTGCCACGCGCTCCGGAGTTTGCCATCATGTAGATGGGGTTGTAGGGATCCAAGGAATCCATCAGGGTCTTGGTGACCTTATCGGTGGTCTCCTCCCAAACCTTGATGACGCGCTCACGGCGCTCCTTGTTGGACAAAAAGCCCATGCGGAACAGGTTGTCGATCTCAACGACCTGCTTTTCGGCCTCGGCGATGAGCACCTTCTTCTCCGCAGGCACCTGAATGTCTTGGAAGCCCACGGTGATGCCGCCGCGGGTGGAATAGGTGAAGCCCAGCTTCTTGATGCGGTCGAGCACCTCGGAGGTGACCGTCGGGCCGTGCTTGCGATAGCAGCGGTCGACGATGGAAGCCAAGTCCTTCTTGACGACCAAGTGATCGACCTCGAACAGGAAGGCGTCCTCCCAGCTGTGGCGCTCTACGAAGCCAAGGTCCTGCGGGATGGCGTTGTTGAACAGAACGCGGCCGACCGTGGTGTCCACCACCTTGCGGTAGCTCTGTCCCTCCCAAGTACGATCCAAGCGGATCTTGACCTTGGCCTGCAGGGCGACCTCGCCCATCTGGTAGGCCATGACCGCCTCGTCCTCGTTGGCAAAGGCCTTGCCCTCGCCCTTCACGCCGTCACGTTCCAGCGTCAGGTAGTAGCAGCCGATGACCATGTCCTGCGTGGGGCAGACCACGGGCTTGCCGTCCTGCGGCTTCAAAATATTGTTGCTTGCCAGCATCAAGAAGCGCGCTTCCGCCTGCGCCTCAACGGACAGAGGCACATGCACAGCCATCTGGTCGCCGTCGAAGTCCGCGTTGAACGCGGTGCAGACCAAGGGGTGCAGCTTGATGGCGCGACCCTCGACCAAGATCGGCTCGAAGGCCTGA
>CAZBBX010000055.1:0-7260 GCA_964490325.1 uncultured Oscillospiraceae bacterium | reverse complement strand
ACTGACTACCTCGTCATTACCAATGACGTGCTCTACCTACTGAGCTACACCAGCGTTCGCAACGCCCATTATAGCGGCTTCCTACAAGGATTGCAAGTCTTTTTTTCGGAATCCTTTTCTTTTTTTGACAAAGTTTGAGGATTGTGCCCGTGACCAAAGGAATACCGCGCCGATAAAGCGGCGCGGTACAAGCTCTTTTTATTTTTTTACGGCTTGTCGGGAACTGTTCCCGAAGCCTTGACGTACTCTGCGAACATATAGCCCTTGGCGCCCGAACCCGCCACCATGACGTAGTAGAAGTCGCCTTCCTTATAGTAGATGTACACGATCTGTCCCTTGCTGTACTGCCCGATCGCAGCGGAGTCGGTGGACGCCGACTTGCGGAACGCAATGGTCGTTGCGGTGACGGTACCCTTGACCGTGTCGGAGGGCTGATCCTCGCCGACCAGCTTGACCAGATCCTTGCGGACATAGCCGTACTTGCTCTCGCTGACGATCTGTACGAAGTACCAGCCGTCCTGCGTGGTGTAGATCTTGAGGGCGGTGCCTGCCGCGTAGCTGCCGACCTTGTCGTAGCCCGTGCCGGGTCCCTTGCGGATGTTCGTGTTGTCGCTCTTGACGGAACCGTCCTGCGCATTGCTCTTCATGGAGCTTGTAGGCTCGGTGAGGATGTTGGAGGGCGTCGAGGTCGCGGTGGCGTTCGTGGCGGAAGCGCTGCCTGTAGCGGCAGCCGAGCTTGACGCATCGGGCGAGGCCACGGTGTCGCTTCCTGACGGCGTTGTAAGCGTGCCCGCATCGGGCGACGCGGTCGTATACGCATACGGATCGGCGGAAGGCGTAGCCGTGGGGCTTGCGCTTGGCGTGGCGGTAGCCTCCGCCGTGCCGCCAGAACCGCTGCAGTCGCAGGCGAACTTAACTAAGAGCAGCACCAGCGCAATGATAAAGATGACGATCGCCGCCAAAACCATATATCCCTGCGGCGTGATGCGAAAACGTTTGTTAGCCATTTTTTTCACCTCATTCGTTTCTATTTGGCTCAGTACTATCATACCTTAATTAAACGGTTTTTCATAGTCCCAAGCGCGTATTTCTTTCAAAATATTTGCATTTTTTCTGTGTTATTGTGTATACGCCCGTATGAACGGGGATCAATTTGGTACAGCCCGTCCCGTGCTTGGCGTTTTTTCCCCTCCGTAAGCTTTCCCTTCATAAAATATATTACCCCATAACGCAAGAAAAGTCAAAAATCGGTGGAAATACGCTTTAAGGCATGGTATAATATGCGTTGGCAAAACAAGTATTTGCATACCTTAACCGTTAAGGAGGATATCATGGTCAACAAAACCAGCGCAATTCCCTTCCATGGCACCGCCGAGCAGGAGGCCCGCCTCAAGGAGATCATCGCCGCGCACAAGGATCAGCAGGGCGCTCTGATGCCCGTGCTGCAAAAGGCGCAGGAGGTCTACGGCTATCTGCCCATCGAGGTGCAAAAGATGGTCGCAGAGGGACTGGGCTGCTCCTTGGAGCAGGTCTACGGCGTCTCTACCTTCTACTCTTGGTTCAATTTGGAGCCTAAGGGCAAGCATCTTGTCCGCGTCTGCCTTGGCACCGCCTGCTACGTTCGCGGCTCGCAGAGCATTCTGGACGCGTTGGAAGCGGAGCTTGGCATCAAGGCCGGCCACACCACGCCCGACGGCGAATTCACCCTCGAAGCGACCCGCTGCTTGGGCTGCTGCGGTCTGGCTCCCGTCATGGTCATCGACGACGACGTGCACGGCCGTTTGACCCCCGGCGACATCAAGGGCATCGTAGCAAAGGCTCGCGCCTGAAGAGCGCATCCATAAAGGAGTTTGCATGAAGATCCGCAAGATCGCCGATACTCTGTCGGCAACCGTCTATGCCAAGGACGACTGGCTTGACCGCGAGGTCGCCACGGCCTGCGGCAGCGACATGATGAGCGAGGTGCTGGCTTTTGCCCACGATCAGAGCATTCTTCTGACAGGCCTTGTGAATCCGCAGACGATCCGCACCGCGCACATGATGGACATGTACTGCGTGGTCTTTGTGCGCGGCAAAAAGCCCACGGAGGAGATGCGCCGTTTGGCCTACGACAGCGGCATCACCGTCATGGAGACGGGTTCGACGATGTTCGAGGCCTGCGGCCTGTTGTATACCGCAGGGCTGGGCGCCACCAGATAGCCATGCAGGAGCCGTTGAAGTTTCATTACGATGTGGACGGCAACAACTTCACCTCGGCGGGGGAAGCCTCCGTGCAGGTGAAGAAGCTGCTTCGCCAGCTTGGCTTTTTGCCCGACCTGATCCGCCGTATCTCCATTGCCATGTACGAGGGCGAGATCAACATGGTCATCCATGCCGGCGGCGGCGTGGCGGAGGTGTGCGTATATGACGACCATATCTCCATCGACCTGATCGACCACGGCCCCGGCATCCAAGACGTTGCCCTTGCCATGCAGGAGGGGTATTCCACCGCTCCCGACAACATCCGCGCACTCGGCTTTGGCGCAGGCATGGGTCTGCCCAACATGAAGCGCTACGCGGACGACATGGCGATCGATACCCATGTAGGCGTCGGCACGACCATTCATTTGGCCTTTCGTGTCTGACCCTTCCCTTCCCGCCCGATAAAGGCGGCACGACGGCGGTCTGACGGCTCGTTCCGTTTGCACCGCAAGCATACAGGATGGATTATAAGCACTCCGTCTCCTTGGACAAGGAAAAGTGTAAAGGCTGTACCAACTGCCTCAAGCGCTGCCCGACGCAGGCGATCCGCGTGCGCAACGGTCATGCCGTCATCAACCCGCTGCACTGCATCGACTGCGGCGAGTGTATACGCATCTGCCCGTACAAAGCCAAGCGCGCCATCTTTGACAAGTTCGAGGATCTGGACAAAAGCAAATACCTCATCGCCCTGCCCGCACCCACCCTCTTTGGTCAGTTCGTGCAGCTTTACGACGCGGATTACCTTTTGCAGGGTCTGACGGATCTGGGCTTCAACGAGGTGTTCGAGGTGGCGAAGGCCGCCGAGCTGGTGACGGAGTATACCCGCCGCTACATGAAGCGGGCGGACATCTCCCGCCCCGTCATCTCCTCCGCCTGCCCCGCCGTGGTGCGTCTCATCTCCATCCGCTTCCCTTGCCTGTGCGACAAGGTGATGCCCATGATCCCCCCCGTCGAGTTAGCGGGACGCATGGCCAAGTCGCAGGCGCTTCGGGCGCACCCCGAGCTGAAATACGACGACATCCGCACCGTGTTCATCTCCCCCTGCCCCGCAAAGGTCAGCTGGGTGAAGAACTTTCCTGAGGGCGAGCCGCATCCCGTGGACTATGTGCTGTCCATGAGCGACACCTATTTCCGGCTGCTTACCGTGATGGATCGCGCCAAGACGCCCTCCCGCGCCACGGAGACCGGCATGATCGGACTGGGCTGGGCCTCCTCCGGCGGCGAATCCTCGGCGCTGATGAACGACCGCTATCTGGCCGCCGACGGCATCGAGAACGTCATCAAGGTGCTGGACGAGCTGGAAACGGGACAGTTTCCCAACGTGGACTTTATCGAGCTGAACGCCTGCAACGGCGGCTGCGTGGGCGGCGTGATGACCGTGGAGAATCCCTACATCGCACGCGTGCGCCTGCAGACCCTGCGCAGGTATCTGCCTGTGAGCATGAACCGTCTGCCCATCACCAAGGCGGCTCGTGCCGACGACGTACCAAAGGAGCTGCTCACGCAGGAGCCCATCCGCTACGACAACGTTTCGCAGCTCGACACCGACCGCACGGCGGCGCTGCGCATGATGGCGGACATCGAACGCATCACAAACGAGCTGCCCGCATTGGACTGCGGCAGCTGCGGCGCGCCGAGCTGCCGTGCCTTTGCCGAGGACATCGTTCGCGGCGAGGCCAGCATCGACGACTGCATCGTTCGGATGCGCGAAAAGCTCCAAAGGCTGCTTTCCGAAAAGGAGGACAAGGCGCATGACGACGGTCAATGAGCTAATCCTTTCGCTTTCCCTCACCCCGCTGCTCCTGTCCGACGGTGAGCGCCCCGTAACGGGCGGCTACTGCGGCGATCTATTGAGCTGGGTGATGGGGCGAGCCAAGGCGGGCGACGCGTGGGTGACGATCATGTCCAACGTGAACGTAGCCGCCGTGGCGCAGCTGGCCGATCCCGCCTGCGTGATCTTGGCGGAAAACGTTGCGCCCGACCCCGCCCTTTTGAGCGCGGCCAAGCGCAGCGAGCTGAACCTGCTCTCCTCCCCCGACGGCGCTTTTGCGCTTGCGGCAAAGATCGCGGCGCTCCTATGAGCCTGTCTGTGGATCTGCACGTCCATTCCTGTCTGTCGCCCTGCGCGGATGAGGATATGACGCCCCACAGCATCGCGGGCATGGCCTATCTCAACGGCCTTCGCTTGGTCGCCTTGACCGACCACAACAGCGCCAAGAACTGTCCCGCCTTTCTTGCGGCGTGCCGAGAATTTGGCATTGCGGGCGTGGCGGGCATGGAGCTGACCACGGCGGAGGACATCCACCTTGTGTGCCTGTTTGGCCGCTTGGAGAGGGCGCTGGCCTTTGACGAGGCCATTCAGCCAAAGCGGATGCGCATCAAAAACCGCGTGGAGATCTACGGCAGTCAGCGCATCTTGGACGCGGAGGACAACGAGCTGGGCAGCGATCCCTACTTTCTGCCCGCTGCCACCACACTGGATCTTTCCTCTGCGGCGGCGCTTGTAAAGACCTTTGACGGCGTGTGCTATCCCGCGCACATCGACCGCGAGGCGAACGGCCTGTTGGCGGTACTGGGCGCTTTTCCGCAGGAACCCGCGTTCTCCGTATGCGAGCTTCACGACGCCGCACGGACGGACTTGGCGGAGGGACGGCGCATCGTTGTAAGCAGCGACGCGCACCGCCTGTGGGAGCTGAAGGAAGCGGACAACGTCCTGCCCCTGCCCGATGCGGGTACGCCCGAAGGGCGGATAACTGCTCTGTTTGAATACCTTGGGAGGCCGCTGTGAAGGAATTGTCGCTGAACATTCTGGACATCGCGCAAAACTCCGTTTCGGCGGAGGCGACTTGCATCGAGATCCTTTTGGACGAGACCGAGACGCATTTGACGCTGACCATCCGCGACAACGGCAAGGGCATGAGCCCCGAATTTGCCGCCACCGTGACCGACCCCTTCTCCACAACGCGCACTACGCGCAAGGTGGGCATGGGTCTGCCGTTGCTGAAGCTGGCGGCGGAGCAGACCGGAGGCAGGCTGACGCTCACAAGCGTGCCGCGCAGCACGGATCCCGCCCACTGCGGCACCTGCGTGACGGCCGACTTTGACAAGACGCATCTGGACTTTACGCCGCTTGGTGACGTGATCTCCAGCCTGACGACGCTGATACAGGGCAGCCCCGACGTGGACTTTGTCTTTCGTCACATGCGCCCCGAGGGAACGGTCGAGCTGGACACCCGCGAGGTACGCGAGGTCTTGGGCGGCACGGCGCCTCTGAACGATCCCGAGATCCTGCTGTGGATGCGTGAAAGCCTGTCCCAACAGTACGCGGGAGATACACAAGGATCTTAAGCAATACGCTTCTGATACAACGTAAGGAATGAAAACTACACGGAAAGGATCGAAACAATGAAATCACTTGAGGAACTCGCAAAGATTCGTGACCGCATGAAGGACAAGGTCGCGCTGCGCGAAGGCGAAAACGACATCCGTATCGTCGTCGGCATGGCGACCTGCGGGATCGCCGCGGGTGCGCGCCCCGTACTCAACGCACTGGTCGAGGAGGTCGCAAAGCAGGGGCTTGGCGACGTGGCGACCGTCACGCAGACGGGCTGCATAGGCATGTGCCGCTACGAGCCGATCGTGGAAGTGTTCCAGAGCGGCAAGGACCGCGTGACCTATATCAAGGTGACGCCCGACATGGTGCCGCGCATCGTGACGGAGCATATCAAGAACGGCAAGCCCGTCATGGAATACACCATCGGCGCCGTCGAACAATAACGGAGGAAGTGTAAGATGATTCGTACCCATGTATTGATTTGCGGCGGCACGGGCTGCAGCTCGTCCGGCAGTATGCGCATCGGCACGGAGCTGGAGGCGGAGATCGCGCTGAAGGGTCTGTCCAACGAGGTGCAGGTCGTGCGCACGGGCTGCTTTGGCCTTTGTGAGAACGGTCCCATCATGGTCATCTACCCCGACGGGATCTTCTACAACCACGTCACGGTCGAGGACGTCCCCCAAATCGTCGAGGAAACGCTGCTCAAGGGCCGCGTGATCGACCGCCTGCTGCATAAGGACAAGGACAACGAGATGGTCAAGATCCCTCTTTTGACCGAGACCAAATTCTACAAGAGCCAGCTGCGCGTGGCGCTGCACAACTGCGGCGTCATCAACCCCGAGAACATCGACGAGTACATCGCCGTGGACGGCTATCAGGCGCTGGGCAAGGTGCTGACCACCATGACCCCGCAGCAGACCATCGACGAAATGAAAAAGTCGGGTCTGCGCGGCCGCGGCGGCGCTGGCTTCCCCACGGGGCTGAAGTGGAGCTTCGCAGCGGCGAACACCGCTCCCCAAAAGTACGTCGTTTGCAACGCGGATGAGGGCGACCCCGGCGCGTTCATGGATCGCTCCGTTTTGGAGGGCGACCCCCACGCGGTGCTGGAGGCCATGGCCATTGCAGGCTATGCCATCGGCGCAAGCAAGGGCTACATCTACGTCCGTGCCGAGTACCCCATCGCGGTCAAGCGCTTGGATATCGCCATCCGTCAGGCACGCGAATACGGCCTGTTGGGCGAGGACATCTTCGGCAGCGGCTTCAACTTCGACATCGAGACCCGTCTTGGCTCGGGCGCTTTCGTCTGCGGCGAGGAGACCGCTCTGTTGACCAGCATCGAGGGCAACCGCGGCGAGCCCAAGGCCAAGCCTCCCTTCCCCGCCAACAAGGGTCTGTTCGGTATGCCGACCATCATCAACAACGTGGAAACGCTTGCCAACATCCCGCAGATCTTCCTCAAGGGCGCGGATTGGTTCGCCTCCATGGGCACCGAGCGCTCCAAGGGTACCAAGGTCTTCGCACTGGGCGGCAAGATCAACAACACCGGCTTGGTGGAGATCCCGCTGGGCACCACGCTGCGTGAGATTATCTACGAGATCGGCGGCGGCATCCCCGACGGCAAGGCCTTCAAGGCCGTGCAGACGGGCGGCCCCTCCGGCGGCTGCATCACCAAGGAGAACCTCGAC
>CAZBBX010000054.1:0-7734 GCA_964490325.1 uncultured Oscillospiraceae bacterium | reverse complement strand
CAAACGGGAACGAGACTACCGGGTGCATTTTGTATCAAACTTGTGTCCTTCTCCACGGAAAAGCTCCATGATTTGGGGCTTTTTTCTTTTATGCAAGCCTCCCAAAAACACGCAAATAACCCGTTTTAATCATAGTCCTTCCAATGTTTAGCAAAATGCGGCGTTGATTTGCTCTGACACCCGCACATTCTGCGCTGTTAAGCACATAGACAGCATAATAGGGCACGGTTCATCTGTGCTGTACATATCTTCGCTTCCTCCCTTTTGCCGAACCTCGCTCTAAAGGACATCTTCTGCATGTCGCCCCTGCCGGTACGTATAAACCGCAGCCGTGTGCAAAAAACGAGCGGCACGATATACAGCAATGCCTGTTTTGTTCCAGCATCGCCCTGACAGCTGCCACCTCATCATCGGTGAACTGATTTGTTCCGCTTTTTTTAACAAGTTCCACATCTTTCCCGGCTAATTTAGCAGGGTCATTAATAAAATATCCCATTGGTGTGTCCGTAACACCGATGAGATAATCGGCGGTAACATTTAGCGCTCTGCACAATTTTGCCAAGTATTCCGTTGATGGAGCTGCATTTCCGATTTCCCAAGAATGGTAACGGGAACGTTCGATTCCGAGGAATTCTGCGAATTTTTGCTCCGAAGAAAACCCAGCATCTTTCCTAGCCTGACGAAGTCTTTCGTTTCTCATACTTTTATCTCCTTCGTTTTTAGCACCAACACTATATGGCAAAAAAATTCACATTACAATGACCTATTGCCATTTTGTAGGTTTGTCAATCATCTTGGACAGTAGCCCATAGGGACGGTTCGCCTGTGTTGTACACGCTTCCGTTTCCTCCCTTTTGTCGGACCTCGCTCTAGAGGGCATCTCCTGCATGTCGCCCCTGCCGGCACGGATAAACCGTAGCCGTGTGCAAGAAACAAGCGACACGATTTACGTTAATGCCTGTTTTGTTCCAGCATCGCCCTGACAGCTGCCACCTCATCAGCGGTGAGCTGATCTGTGCCGCCTTTTTCAACAGGTTCCACGCCTTGCCCCGCTAATTCAGCTGGGTTTTTGATTTTGTAACTGCATGGTTCATCAACAAGCCCAAGGAGATAATCAGCGCTAACATCGAATATTTCGCAAATTTGTTTAAGCATATCAAGATTCGGCTTAACCCCGCGAGATTCCCATGTTAAGTATCGTGTTCTCTCGATGCCAAGTTTTTGTGCGACTGCAGCTTGCGATCGATAGTCTGAAGCCATTCTTACTTTCTTTAATCTTTGCCCAAACAACAATATAATCACCTCGCCAATATATTATGATTGTTAAAACAATTCACGTCAAGCTGTTGATCTATTCCACCAATCGTACCTTACGCGACTGCCAAAGGAGATTGCCTTCTTCCCGTATCTGTTCTTGTATATATAATATGAACTATCGTTTGTATTAGAGAGGGAGTTCAGCGTGATCGAATAGAATATTATTGTTGAAATGGAGAATGCACCCCCCTCATCAAAGCGGTGGAAACAAGCGACATGATTTACAGCAACGCCTGTTTTGTTCCAGCATTGCCCTGACAGCTGCCACCTCATCAGCCGAAAGTTGATCCGTTCCACTTTTTTCAACAGATTCCACGCCTTGTCCCGGCAATACAGCGGGATGTTTGATTACATATCCTGTTGGTTCATTGGTAACGCCCACAAGATAATCGGCGGTTACATTGAGAACTTTGCAAATCTGAGCAAGATTATCAAATGACGGATAATTCTTACCTTGTTCCCATTTTAGATAACGTTCCACTTTAACGCCCAACGCATTTGCAAATGCAGCTTTTGATTTGAACCCTGCTTTTTTACGGGATGCTTCAAGTCTTTGTTCAAATTTCATTAAAATCACCTCAAACGCATTATACGGGACAATTTATACCAAATCAACAGCCCACAGGCACGGTTCGTCTGTGTTGTACATATTTCCGCTCCCTCCCTTTTGCCGAACCTCGCCGTAAAGAACATCTTCTGCATGTCGCTGCTGTCGATACGGATAAACCATCGCCGTGTACATGCAGGCGACTTATGTTGGATCTCCTTGATTCTATCATACTCGCCGCTGCTTGTCATCTGAAATGTCCGAGCGACTGCGGCGCGGCTTTCCAACAATTTGCAGCAGTCTGCTGTGCGACCCTTTCAATTTCCACCCGTTTTTACACATCGAGCGGAGCGTCTGCGGCGGTTTTTGCAGGCGCCGCTGCTCTTTTATCCGTTACTCTTTAAATAGTATAACGAAAACGATGTAACATAGGCTACACCGTTAGTTTGAGCAGTCGTATCGGGCGGCGGTCATTTATTACAATCAAGTTGACCCACGGAATATCAAAACAAGAACAGGCAGGAAGGTAATATGAACGAATGCATTGAGCGGGTGTCGATCACGGTCAACGGGAAGCTGCGCCGATTCATCATCAGTGATGACGAGGGCTGCGTCGCCTCCTCCGAGACTCTTTTGGACACCCTGCGCGACAAGCTGGGCCTGACGGCTGCAAAGCGCAGCTGCGAGCACGGCGCCTGCGGCTGCTGCACCGTCATCATGGACGGGGATGCAGTCGCTTCCTGTATGGTGCTGACGGCGGACTGCGACGGAAGATCCGTCACGACGCTGGAGGGTCTTTGCGATCCCATCACGGGAAAGCTCAGCCCCTTACAGCAGGCTTTTGCCGACAATTCCGCGTTCCAATGCGGCTTTTGCACCCCCGGCATCATCATGAGCACCCAAGCGCTTCTGATGAAAAATCCCCATCCGAGCAAGGAAGAGCTGACCGAGGCGCTCTCCGGCAACTACTGCCGCTGCATCAGCCACTATCAGGTCATCCGCACCGTCATGGCGTACATCCATCAGATGTACGGCGAACCCTGCGACCCGCCCCACGACGGTGATCTGCACAGACCGGACGCCGCCAAGGCCGAACCGC
Source organism: uncultured Oscillospiraceae bacterium (assembly GCA_964490325.1). Taxonomy (GTDB): domain Bacteria; phylum Bacillota; class Clostridia; order Christensenellales; family CAG-138; genus DAOPJM01. The sequence continues at coordinate 4,771 of CAZBBX010000054.1, read as the reverse complement.
GGAATAAGGAGGCATAGACCATGTATGAAGAAATGAAAAACGAGGTCAAGGTCAGCGAGCATCAAGAGTATCGCTTCATTGGCAAGCACGGCAACCGTGCCGACGCCGAGGATCTGGTCTCGGGTCGACAGCAGTTCTTGGATGACCTCTCCATACCCGGCATGTTGATCGTCCGTGTGCTCCGCAGCCCCTATCCCAACGCCCTTATCAAGCGCATCGATACCGCTAAGGCTCTTGCGCTGCCGGGCGTCATCGGCGTATGCACCTATGCGGATGCACCGGATTGGAAGTGCGGCCTGCCGCATCACCGCCGCGTGCTGGATCAGCATGTACGCTTCACCGGGGACTCCGTGGCGCTGGTCGCGGCGGAGACCATTGAGATCGCGGATGAGGCGTTGGATCTGATCGATGTGGACTACGAAGTCCTGCCCTTTGTGGTGGACTGCGAGGAGGCTCTGAAGCCTGGTGCGCCGCAGCTCTACGAGGACTATCCCAACAACGAGATCACCAAGGTCACGCCCTTTTCCGAAAAGCCCTTCAACCAGATCTTTTACGGCGACCCCGAGGCTGTCTTCAAAAAGTCCAAATACATCTCCGACGCCTACATGCGCTACGAGAACATGGCGCATCCGCTGCCGCCGGAAAGCCCGGGCGCCATCGCGAATTGGACAAGTCCTTCCGCCGTCACCGTCTGGTACAACGGCGGCGCGCCGCATCTGCAAAAGTTCAACACCGAGTCCTCGATCCCCGGCACAACGGTGCGTGTCATCGCCTGCCATGCAGGCGGTTCCTACGGCTCCAAGCAGCTCATTCCGCACATGATCCTGCAGGCCGTGCTGATGGCCAAGATCACGGGACACCCCTGCAAGTTCATCATGGATCGTACCGAGCATCTGCTCAGCTACGAGCTGCGGCAGGGTTCCCGCATCCGCGGCAAGGTCGGCATGACCGAGGACGGCTGCATCAATGCGGTCGAAGGCATGTGGTATACGGATTCGGGCATGTCCTCCACCTACGCGCAGGCCATGACCGCCGTGGGCTTGGGCGAGTGTCAGGCCTTCCTTGGAAAGTGCAAGGACTGGGCGCTGGACACCAAGCTCGTCGCCACCAACCATTCCTCACAGGCGCCCATCCGCGGCTTTGGCGGGCAGGAATGCAAGTCCGTTCTGGTACCCATGGTCTGCAACGCCATCCGTGAAGCGGGCATGGATCCGCTGGAGGTCTTCAAAAAGAACTTTGTCAAGGTCGGCGACCGCTACATCTGGCGGGATTTCAAGTGGTGGGAGGTCCATTCCGTGGACTTCACCCGCGCCTTTGACGAATCCGCCAAGGCCTTCGGCTGGAAGGAGTACTGGAAGGGCTGGGAGAAGCCCTACTGGGTCAGCGAGGATGGGCGCTATGCCCGCGGCGTGGGCGTAGGCGTTCACGGCAACGCGGACATCGGCGAGGATCCCACGGAGGGCATGGTCAAGCTGCACCCCTTCGGCAGCGCCACGTTGGAGCTGTGCGTGGGCGAAACAGGCGGCGGCACGCGCTTTGCGGTGCAAAAGATGGTCGCCGAAGTGCTTAAGGTCCCCTTGGACGGCGTGCAGGTGGTGGATTCCGACACCCACGGCACGGGCTACGATGCAGGCATGATCGGCTCTCGCGGCACCATCACCATGGGCACCACCGCGGTGCGCGCCGCAAAGGACGCCAAGAGGCAGCTGCTGGCGCGAGCCGCAGAGCTGCTCCACTGTCCCGCAGAGGCGCTGGACACCGAGGATTTCATGATCTTCTTCAAGGAGAATCCGAGCGATCCGCGCCTGCCTTGGATCGCCGCCTTCGGTACGCCGGAGATGACCATAACGGGCATCGCCAACTATGTGCAAAACTTCGATAAGCCCAACTTCGCGCTCTATCTTGCGGATGTGGAGGTCAACCTGATGACAGGGGAAGCGAAGCTTTTGCGCGCCCTGGAGGGAAGCGATGTGGGGCAGATCCTCGATCCCATCAACATCCGTATGCAGGCCGAGGGTTCCTTCGGCTCCGCGGGCGGCGACACGGGACTGTTCGAGGAGATGGTCATGGACAAGAAGCTCGGCCGCTTCATGACGGGCAACATGATCGATTACAAGTGGCGCACCTTCAACGAGTTCCCGCCCTTTGACACGGTCATACTGGAGAGCGAGTTTGACACCGAGGCCTTCCACGCCATCGGCTTTGGCGAGATCACGCCCTCTCCCGCACCCGCCGCCATCCTGATGGCCGTCTCCAACGCCATCGGCCACCCGATCACCGAGTATCCCTGCTCGCCAACGGTGGTCCTGCGCGCCATGGGAAAGATCAAGTGAGGAAAGGAAAAAGGCAATGAAGAAATTTGATCATATCCGCGTCGCGAGCTACGAGGAAGCAAGCCGTCTTGTCAAGGAAGGCAACGGCACGATCGATCCGATCGCAGGCGGCACCGACGCACTCGGCACCTATAAGGATCGCCTGCTCAACACCTATCCGAAGGCGGTCGTCAGCCTCAGCAGCATCCCCGACACCGCCTATGTGCGGGAGGAAGGCGATACGCTCGTCATCGGTGCAGGCGCCAAGCTCAAGTCCGTGGCGGAGAGTGGACTTGTGCGGCAGCACTGCAAGGCCTTGGCTGAAGCCGCGCACTCCGTGGCGTCGCCCCTCATTCGCAACACCGCCACCATCGGCGGCAACGTGTGTCAGGATGTGCGCTGCTGGTATTATCGCTATCCCGATTCCATCGGCGGCCGCCTTGACTGCAAACGCAAGGGCGGCAAGACCTGCTATGCCGTCTGCGGCGAGAACCGCTACCACTCCATCTTCGGCGGCATGTCCACAGGGGTCTCCGCCTGTCAGCAAAACTGCCCTGCGGGAACCAACATCCCCGAATACATGGCCAAGATCCGTCAGGACGATTGGGACGGCGCGGCGGAGATCCTTTTCCGCTGCAACCCCATGCCCATGATGACCTCGCGCATCTGCCCGCATCCTTGCACGGACGAGTGCAACCAAAGGGTATACGGCGAGAGCGTCAACATCCCCGCCGTGGAGCGGAGCCTTGGCGATTACATCCTTGCCAATAAGGAGCGCTGGTATGCTGCGCCTACCTTTACAAGCGGCAAAAAATGCGCCGTCATCGGCGCAGGTCCGGGCGGCTTGACCGCTGCGTTCTATCTGCGGAAGGCGGGGCATACGGTCACCGTTTACGACGCCCATGAGAAGGCAGGCGGCGTGCTGCAATATGGCATTCCGCACTATCGTCTGCCCAAGAACATCGTAGACGAATTCTGCGGCGCGCTCAAGGACATCATGGGCGTTCAATTCGTGATGAACACCCGTGTAGGCAAGGACGTCTCCATTGAGCAGATCAAGGCGCAAAACGATGTGGTCTACTTTGGTACAGGCGCTTGGTCACAGCCCGTACTGGGACTTGAGGGCGAAAACCTCACCGCCTTCGGACTGGACTTTTTGAGCGAGGTCAACACCTACCTCAAGAAGGCCATCGGCGAGAACGTGCTGGTCTGCGGCGGCGGCAACGTGGCCATGGACGTGGCGCTGACCGCCTGTCGCCTTGGCGCAAAGACCGTCAAGCTGGTCTGCTTGGAGCAGCGGCAGGAGATGCCCGCCACCGAGGACGAGGTGGACATGGCCATTGAAGAAGGCGTGGAGCTGTATAACGGTTGGGGACTTGGCAAGGTGCTCACGGATGCAAACGGCAAGGTGCGTGGCTTGGAAGCCAAGCGCTGCCTGTCGGTGCGCAACGCCGAGGGTCACTTCAGCCCCAGCTACGATGAAAACGACCGCATGACGCTCTCCTCCGACTTCATCATACTGGCAACGGGTCAGCGCGTTGACACCTCCTTCTTGGATGAAAAGCTTGCCGCGCAGCTCAAGACCGCACGCGGCCTGATCGATGCGGACGTGGAGTCGGGCAAGACCAAAAAGGACGGCTTCTATGCAGGCGGCGACGCCGTCACAGGTCCCAATCTGGCCATCCGTGCCATCCGTGCGGGACATTCCGCCGCCGTGAGCATGAACCGCGACCTTGGACAGACGTCTGCACAGCCCGAAGGCGGCGAGAAGTACACCCACTTTGACGCGGAGGGCGTGGAAGAGACCCATCAGCATAAGCAGGCGCAAAAGCCTGCAAAAGAGCGCAGCCTTGCTGCGGAGGATCGGGCATCGCTGAGCCTTTCGGAAGCGAAGCAGGAGGCCGAGCGCTGCCTGCACTGCGCCTGCTACGCAGTCAACGCCTCCGACATCACGCCCGTGCTGGTGCTCTGTAACGCGCAGATCGTCACGACCGAACGGACGATAGGCGCAAAGGAGCTGTTCACCGACCGCTTGACCGTGCAGCAGACGCTGCATACGGGGGAGCTTATCAAGGAGCTTCGCATCCCCAAGCAGACCGCCTGCACGCATTACGAAAAGCGACGTGTCAGAAACGCCATCGACTTTGCCATCGTTTCGCTTGCAAGCAGCCTTACGGTTAAGGATGGGATCATTGAGGACGTACACACGGTCTTCGGCGGGGTCGCACCCGTACCCTATCAGATCCCTGCCTTGGACGAGTATCTCAAGGGAAAGCCCCTTACGGCACAGGTGGCGACCGAGGCGGGACAGATCGCCATGGAGCACGCCACGCCCATGGGCAAGAACGAGTATAAGGTCTTTATGTGCAAGGACGTCATCTATCACTTGGTGATGGACGCGATCAAGTTAGTGTAAAATAATACCGTGTAAACTCATGAGCAGGTTGGGTGAGACGGAA
>CAZBBX010000053.1:0-9178 GCA_964490325.1 uncultured Oscillospiraceae bacterium | reverse complement strand
TTGAAGCAACATGCTTCTCTTTTTTCTCCTTACCCCAATATTTAGTATAGAGCCATTTTTTTGCCCTTTTTCCCCCTGCAAAGTCCCGTGTTCCGCCCTCTCCCGCGGGAATATGCGCTTTTTCCTTTCAAAAAACGGTCGAAACTGAATAAAAGTACACAAAAGCCCCACAATTTAGCCCTTGTCGGTTCAAATTCCTGCTGTACCATACAGGCATGAAAGCTTCGAGGGCGTAAGACCCTCTCAAAAGGAGATGTGCAGTATGGAAAACCCGTATTTCAACCCGAACACCTATGAAACGCAAAAAAAGAGATCCTCCATGGGCATCGTGGTCATCGTCTGCTGCGTCGTGTTGACGGCGCTGATCGGGCTGTTGATTGGTCTGCTCCTGAGCAACAACAATAAAGCAGACAATAGTGCCTTGGACGCCTCGCCCACCGACAACAGCTATTCCACCTACGCGCTCACGACCGCCACGCCCGGCAGCGAGGAGAGCGGCAAGCTCAACACGGTAGAGCCGAGCGCCGAGCCCGATGCGACCGCGGATGCGACCTATAATCTGGAAAGCTCCGCAGGCAGCGCCACGACCATGGTCTACGACGGACAGTACACCCGCGCACAGGTCGCGGAGCTCTGCGCCCCCTCCGTGGTCGGCATCGACACCACCGTCACCACCAGCTACAGCAGCTTTTACGGCTTCGGCTCAAGCGGCACCTATGAATCGCAGGGCAGCGGCAGCGGCATCGTCCTCACCGAGGACGGCTACATCCTTACCTGCGCCCATGTCATCGAAAACGCCAACGCCATCGTTGTCACCCTCAATGACGACACGAGCTATGACGCGACCGTCGTAGGCTCCGACAGCGTACTGGACATCGCCGTGCTGAAGATCGACGCAACGGGTCTGACCCCCGCCGACATCGGCGACTCCGACATGCTGACCGTCGGCGAGGACGTGCTTGCCATCGGCAACCCGCTTGGTGAGCTGCGCGGCACCGTCACCAGCGGCATCATTTCCGCCACCTCCCGCTCCATCGAGGTCGAAGGCACGGCCATGGATCTGATCCAGACCGACGCGGCCGTCAGCCCCGGCAACTCCGGCGGCGGTCTGTTCAACGCCGGCGCCAAGCTGATCGGTATTGTCAACGCGAAGGTCAGCGATTCCGACGCGGAGGGTCTGTCCTTTGCCATCCCCATCAACAACGTGTTGAAGGAGATCAACGACCTGATGAACTATGGCTACATCACCGACCGTGCCGTGCTGGGCGTCTCCACGCAAAACGTGACCCTGCGCAGCAACTACGGCGGCTACAACGGCTATGCCAACACGACCTGCGTGCAGGTGGTCGAGGTCGCAGAGAACGGCGCCGCCTATAACGCGGGCATCGAAGCGGGCGATCTGATCCTGAAGCTCGGCGACACGACCATCAGCTCGAATGACGATCTTGTCAACGCATTGGCTGCATATAAGATCGGAGAATCGGCCACAATAGTGATACAGCGCAACGGGCAGCAGTACACTGCCAACGTGACCTTCTGAGCGTAAGCTCTGTCCGAAGCAAAATAGCCTCGGGGTACGGGCAACGGGAGCGGCGAAAGACCCTGCGTCGGAAGCGCCGTCCCACGCGTCTCTACGGGACGCCCCAACGGGCGTTCGCAGACCTTGGGCATTTTGATACAGGGAGCGGGGCAGGTTCCCCGCTCCACGGTTCGCAGCTCTATGGAGCTTTGCGATACAAGGGAAGCGCCGTCCGCCGCAAGCCCCCCCCGCGGCGGGCGACCCTTCACCGCCATTGTCGCCGCAAGGCGTTGATGGATATATGCCGCACGTTATCCCTTCCTTGGACGTTGCGGTATCCCTCCCCCCAAGCGGCGTTCCTGTGCGGACGCCGTTTTTTTTAGCCGTCTGCGACGGCTTCGTCAAAAAGCAAAGGCTTTTTGACGAGTCTGCTGCGGCAGGGCTTTCTCTCCCCACTTTGGAGACCCAAAGTGGGGAGCAAGGTATCAAATCCGCCGCACATGTCGCCGGTATTAGCCGCCAAAGGCGGCTTCGCCAAAAAGCAAAGGCTTTTTGACGAGTCTGCTGCGGCAGGGCTTTCTCTTGCCCTTTTGGAGACCCAAAAGGGCAAGCAAGGTATCAAATCCGCCGCACATGTCGCCGGATTTGATGGAGTTGATGGCTGTTCCCTTGTTTGTTTCGTTGTCGGATCGACGGAGCGATCCGACGGTTACTTAGGGGCGTACCCTCGCTGCTCGTGTTGTCGGATCGGCGGTGCGATCCGACGGCGGCTTTTGGGGGTTCACAGATATGGTCATTTTTTTGTGCTTGAGAGCGCCGGCTTCGACAAAATATGTATAAACAATCGTTTTAAAGTCTTTATTCAGGCATTTTATTGGGTATGCGGCAAATGGCGCATAAACTTTCAGTATGGCGCTCCGTTGCTTTTTTGCATGGGTGTTGGTACAATGTCGGTATGAAACGCGGCGCTCGTATCCTTGCTTTACTGATGTCCGTACTGCTGCTTGGCGGCTGTACGGGGCTTACGGTCGTCGCGCCCTCCGCGCCCCCCACCCTTGCTCCCTCCCCCACGGTCAACGCCACGGCGGTCGATCTGACGGTGGAGCTTGCACCCACGGCGCAGGTCGTCACGGCGGAGCCGCTCTATAGTCCAAGCCCCTCCCCTACGCCCATCCCCACGCCCACCCAAGAGCCAAAGCCCTTGGCGGGATACATCATCGGCGTTGATCCGGGGCATCAATACAAGTACGATCCCGTGCAGGAGGCGGTCGCCCCCGGCTCCTCCACTACCAAGAACCGCGTTTCGGGCGGCACACGCGGCGTCGTCTCGCGTGTATACGAATACGAGGTGAATTTGGACGTGGGACTGCTGCTGCGCGATCTGCTGACCGCAGGCGGCGCGACCGTTGTGATGACCCGCACCGAGAACGACGTGAAGATCTCCAACAAGGAACGCGCCGAGCTGTTCAATCTCTACGAGGTGGATCTGGGCATACGGCTGCACTGCAACGGCAGCGACAACCACGACAAGCGCGGCTGCTTCATGCTGGTGCCCACCGAGGGGCGCACCACACACTTTGCCGAAAATGTTCGCTTGGCGGAGTGCATCATCGCGGCCTACACGGAGGCAACGGGACTAAGCATGGCCTACGAGGGCGGCATCACCTACCGTTCCGACCAAACGGGCTTCAACTGGTGTACGCGTCCCATCGTCAACATCGAGATGGGACACCTGACCAACGCGGAGGAGGATGCGCTCCTTACAAGCGCCGGCTTCCAAGCGCGCATGGCGCAGGGGATCTATAACGGCATCGTAGCATACTTTGCCGCAGCGGAGCAGGGCTGAAGTCCGCTTCGTAAGGCTCATTAGCAGGAGGTAAACATGCAGGTACCGATCAGGGTACAATCGGAGGTGGGACGTCTTAAGACGGTACTGCTTCACCGTCCCGGCACCGAGCTGGAAAATCTCATGCCGGACTATCTGGCGCGGCAGCTCTTTGACGACATTCCCTATCTCGTCCATGCGCGGGAGGAGCACGATCAGTTTGCTCAGACCCTGCGCGACTGCGGGGTGGAGGTGCTGTATCTGGAGGATCTTGTCAAGACCGCCATCGAGCGGGGCAACGCCCGCGAGGAGCTGATCTGGGAGTATATCCGCGAGGCGGATATCTCTGCGGCGGGAGCGGAGCAGGCGGTCAACGAGTACCTGTCCAACCTGTCCGTGGACGAGCTGATCGACGTCATGGCAGGCGGCGTTCGCAAAAGTCAGATCGGCCGCGTGGACCGCAGCCATCTGGTGGACTACATGGACGAGGCCTATCCCTTCTATGTCGATCCCCTTCCCAACCTGTACTTCACCCGCGACCCCTTTGCCTGCGTGGGCAACGGGGTGCTCATCTGCCACATGAACACGGTGCTGCGGCGTCGCGAGACCCTGTTTGCCAAATATATCTTCAAGTATCATCCCGTGTACAAGTGGGCGCCGCGCTGGCATGACCGCACGGATGTGCACAGCGTTGAAGGCGGCGACATCGCGGTGCTCAACCGCGAGACCGTCGTGATCGGTCTGTCCGAGCGCACCAGTCCGCAGGCGGCGGAGCTGATCGCCAACCGCATCCTCTCCGACAAGACGGACTTCCGCCGCGTCATCGCCATCGACATCCCCAAGGTGCGGGCGTTCATGCACTTGGACACCGTCATGACCATGGTGGACGTGGACAAATTTGTCATCCACCCCAACATTCAAAACGACATGCGCTGCTTCAGCCTGACCAAGCCCGACGGCAAATTGTGCATCCGCGAGGAGACCAAGCCCTTGGACGAGGTGCTGGCGGATGCCGTGGGACGTCCCGTCACGCTGATCCGCTGCGGCGGCGGCAGCATCATCGATGCGGCTCGTGAGCAATGGAACGACGGCGCAAACACGCTGGCCGTTGCACCCGGCGAGGTCATCACCTATTCCCGCAACTATGTGACCAACCGCATCCTCCGCGAGAACGGCCTCACCGTCCACGAGATCCCCTCCTCCGAGCTGTCCAGAGGACGCGGCGGCCCCCGCTGCATGAGTATGCCCTTCGTCCGCGAACCGATCGAAAAGTAAGCGCGGCCGCACCATCAGGAAGAACGCCGAAAAAGGGAACGGCGCAACCCATAGAAAAGGAAAGGATACCATCATGTTTCAAGGAAGAAGCTTTTTGACCCTGCTGGACTACAGTCCCAAGGAGATCCGTCAGCTCCTCGACCTTGCGCACCAAGTCAAGGCGGAGAAAAAGGCGGGCATTTTCCAAAAGCGTATGTTGAACAAAAACGTCGTACTGCTCTTTGAAAAGACCTCCACCCGCACCCGCTGCGCGTTCGAGGTGGCCGCCTACGACGAGGGCGCCAACGTGACCTTCCTGTCCAACAGTCAGATGGGCAAGAAGGAGTCGCTGGAGGACACCGCCAAGGTGCTCGGCCGCTTCTATGACGGCATCGAGTTTCGCGGCTTCGAGCAGAAGACCGTGGATCTGCTGGCCAAGCATTCGGGCGTTCCCGTGTGGAACGGTCTGACCGACCTGTATCACCCCACGCAGGTGCTTGCCGACCTGATGACCATCGAGGAGCATGTGGATAAGCCCTTGAACAAGGTCAAGTTCGCCTATGTGGGCGACGCCCGCAACAACATGGGCAACTCCCTGATGATCGGCTGCGCCAAGATGGGTCTGCACTTTGTGGGCATTGCGCCCAAGGAGCTGCATCCCGACCCCGCGCTGGTCGAAAAGCTTCGCGAGCTGTGCAAGGAGACCGGCGGCGAGATCACCCTGTCCGACAAGCGGGAAGCCGTGGCGGGCGCGGACGTGATCTACACCGACGTATGGGTGTCCATGGGCGAGGAAGCGCACTTTGAAGAGCGCATCCGCCAGCTTGCCCCCTACCGCGTCACGCGGGAGCTTTTGGAGCTGACCGGCAACCCCAAGGTCATCTTCGAGCATTGCCTGCCCAGCTTCCACGACCTTGAGACGAGCGTGGGACGGCAGATCAACGCCGAATACGGCTTAGAGGAGATGGAGGTCAGCGACGAGGTGTTCCGCAGCGCCAACTCCGTCGTGTTCGACGAGGCCGAGAACCGTATGCACACCATCAAGGCGGTCATGGTCGCGACGACCACGGATATATTGGATAAATAACCGTTTTTTATGAATGCTCGGCGGGGTGCGCTTGCGTGCCCCGCTTTGATTTTATATACTGTATATTCTTTATCCTTTCGACTTTACGAAATGTTTACAGTTTTATCATCCGATTTCCTTGACGCACTATCCTGTATGTTATACAATAACATTATTATTTACTTCAGCTATATAAGGCTGTTTCAAACCTTGTGGTGTCATGGGGAGGGAAAAGGAATGAAGTGTAAACGGGTCGTTGCTTTGCTGCTGACGGCTTTCCTGCTGTTTAGCATAACGCCCCTGAAGGGGACGAACGCCGAGTATTCGGAGACGGATCTTGCCATTCCCGCGGTGCGGGCTTTTTCGGCGAACGGAACAGGCAGCTTTGCCCTAAACGAAAGCAGCCGCATCTACATCGTCAACGCCGACGGCAATTTGATGCGCGACACGGGCTATGGCGACTATGTGGAGCTTTTACGCCTGATCGCGGCGGAGTATTCCGACAAGGGCGTGCCGAGCGGTACCGCCATGGATCTTCTGTTTGGCGCCGAGAGCAACGCGGCAAACGGCGACCTCGTCCTAAAGCTGGACGCCGACAGCACCCTTTTGGACGGCGTGGACGCAAGCGTTCGCGGGCAGGCCTATCGCATCGACGCGTCGAGCACGGGCATCCGCGTCACGGCCATCGCCATGAGCGGCCTTTTATACGGCGCTCGCGCCGTGCTCCAATACCATCTGAGCGGCGGCGGCATGGCCTACGGCGTGTATTTGAGCTACCCCACGGCGCAGGAGCGTTCGCTGTTTTTGGACTGCGGCCGCAAGTATTTCTCCGTATCCACCCTGCAGGAGCTGATCCGTGAACTGTCTTGGTGCGGCATGAACGCGCTGGAGCTGCACTTTTCCGAGGACATGGGGCTGCGCTTAGAAAGCACGCTGTACCCGTGGCTGGCGCAGGGCGGCGACACGAGCGTCTTTGGCTACGCCGCCGTCACCAACAACTACCACACGGACGCCGAGGCAGGCTCCGTCTTGACGCAAGCCGAGGTTTCGGCGCTGATCGACTACGCGCAGCTGTACGGCGTGGAGATCATCCCCTCCTTCGACCTGCCGGGGCACATGAACTACATCGTGGCGCAGTATAACGCCTACCTTGCGGCAAACGGCAGCCTGAGCTTCAGCTACGGCGGTCAAAGCTACACCGCAACCACCTCAAACCCAGGCGCTTCCATCGGCAACTATTTCAAGCTCAACGGCAGCTTTGTCCAGTACTCCACCAACGACGGCGTGTACAGCCGCGGCATCGACCTGTCCAACAGCTACGCCACCGCCTTTGCGCTGTCCCTTTTGGAGGAGTACGCCACCTTCTTTTACAACAACGGCTGCACGAAGTTCAACCTCTGCGCGGACGAGTGCTTAGGCTACTCCGTCACCATGAACGGCACGACCTACACCACGGGCAGCACCACTGCGGGGCGCAACCTCTGGGACTGCTTGGAGCACTGGGAGGACTATGCCGTCAACACGCTGCACATCACGGGCGGCACCGCCTACGACACCTATGTTTCCTTCCTAAACGACGCGGCTTCGGTGCTGCGCAGCTTGTGCTACAGCGGCATACGGGTGTTCAACGACGGGGCCTACCGCTCCCCGACGGTCACCAAGCATGTGAGCCTTGCAAGCGACATTGCCATCTCCTACTGGAGCAATGCAAGCTATCTGGACGCGGCCTCCGCGGTGGCGGCGGACGGACGCACGCTGTACAATCTGTACGCCAGCCTCTGCTACTATGTGGTCAAGAGCGGCTACGCGGCGGACTATCCCAACGTGACCACGGCGAACCTCCTTGCAAACGGCGGGGTGTACAACTTTGGAGCAGACCTTAGCGCCTGCGCGTCGCAGGTCAAGGGCGGCGGCTTTGCCATCTGGTGCGACGACCCCGGCTATCAGACCCAAGCGCAGGTCGTATCGGCGGCGCTTCCCTTGCTGCGCGCCCGCGCAGCCAAGCTGTGGAACAACGACTACAGCCTGTCGGCGACCGACTTTACCGCCATTGGTACGCTCCTTGGCAGCGCCCCCAACGCCATGGCGGCGCAGCGCGCCCTGTTGACGCCCACCACGGAGGATCACAGCGCGCTTCGGGCGCTGTTGAACAACGTGGCGGCACAGGGTGAAAACAGCAGCGAGCTGTATGCCGCCTACATCAGCGCCATCACCGACGGCACGGCCGTGGACGACGATCCCTACGCAAGCGCGGAGCAGCTTGCCGCCGCCGTTGCCGCCATCCAAGCGGCTTTGGACGAGCTTGTTCTTATGGAGGAGCCAAGCCCCTCGCCCACGCCCACCCCCGTGACCTACAGCTACACCGACCCCGCAGGCAACGTCAGCACGGTGGACTATTACGCCTCGGACAGCATCGAGCTGCCCGTCGTCATTCGCGACTACAACAACGACGGTATGCTCTTTGAGTACGCCAGCAGCGAGGACAAGAGCGTTCACACGGTCGGCGGCAGCTCCGTCTCGACCCCCAACTGGCGCGTGGCTCCCGACGCCACGACCTTTAAGGGCTTGAACCTTACGACCCTTGCCACGGCAACGGTGGACGGCTCAAGCGTATACAGCCTTACAAGCAGCGCTTCCGGTACCGGTTCCTATGTGACGATCTATACGCCCGACACGACGCCGCTGCACGCGGCCTACGCCGTTGTCACCTACAAGTCGGCGGGCAGCTATACCCCCTACGCTTCGGAGGCGCGGCGCTGGTATTTCCGCACGGATACGGGGTCTTCCACCACGGCGGGCAGCACGGCGCAGTGCAGTGACTTTACTTACGCCTACGATGGCGCTTGGCACACGGAGACGCTGAACTTCTCCGCTGTGGGCAGCTATGCGGGTGCAGCGAGCGTCAACTATATCACGTTCTTTACAAGGCTGACGAGCGGGCAGACCCTCTATATCAAGGAGGTCGCCTTCTTCAGCACCGCTGCGGACGCGGCGAACTACACAGATCCCCAGTCCATCATCAGCTCCGAGACCGTCATGAGCAACAACCTTGCCTTCGGCCTCCTGTTCGATTCGATGGATCTGCGCTATACCGCGGACACGAGCCATCTGTATCAGGGCTACGGCGATCTGACGCTTTCGCCCTGCTACATCCCGGGCAGCAACGGCTCGGGGCTCAACAAGGCGCAGGACTCGGGACAGTATAAGCGCATCGAGGCGGGCAAGACGTCAAGCGGCAACAACGCCATTAGCTCCTACAGCACGAACGATGACGGCAGCGGGAACGCCATCACCTCCTCCACCCGCATTACGGGTTATGCCCGCAGCGGCTTGGTGGAGACCACGCTTGGCGCGAACAAGCAGCCCGTCTATACGCAGGCGACCGTGGAGTATCTTGCAAGGCTGCTAAAGGCGGCTCTCGCCATCCCCGCATATACGGTCAAGTATAACACCGACAGTGCACAGACGCCCTACAACAGCTACAACTACGCGTTCGTGCAGGGCGCTGCGAACA
>CAZBBX010000052.1:0-9200 GCA_964490325.1 uncultured Oscillospiraceae bacterium | reverse complement strand
AGCCCTGTGCCGTGCAGGTAGGTGCTGTCACTACATCGCTGTAAGAGCAGTTCTCAGTTTCCTTCTCGTTGCAGACGGTGCAGGTACGGGTATGCGTACCATCGTTGTTGCTCGTCCAAGCGCCCCAAGTATGACCAAGTGCGTCAACGTAGGTATCCACCTTCACATAGCCGCAAACCGTGCAGGTATGCGTGGTGAAGCCCTGTGCCGTGCATGTAGGTGCTGTCACTACATCACTGTAGCTGCAGTTCGCAGTCTCGGTGGCGCCGCAGTTGTCACAATTGCGGCTGTGCGTGCCGTCCTCGTTGCTCGTCCACTCCCCCCAAGTATGAGTGCAGGTGAACACAGCGCTGATCACAGTATCCGCATCGAGCACAAACACATAGCCATCGCTGACAGCCGTGCCATTTACGGTGAGGCTCGTCAAGGTGTAGCCCTCGTCCATGCTGACCGCTAAACGGATCTCCATGCCTTGCATGATCGCGCCGGGGCTAAGAATGGTATCTCCGTCATACAGGCTGACGTCTCCGCCGCCTTCGATGCTCACGCTGACCTGATAGGTCGGGATAAGCGCAAAGCTCGCGCTGACAACTGTATCGGCTTCCATCAGGAAGACGGAGCCGCTCTCGACCTCTTCCCCGTTGACGGTCAGGCTTGTCAGTTCATAGCCGGTGGCAGGCGTCGCACTTACGGTCAGCTCTATGCCCTCCAGCACCGTTGCGCCTGTTGCATAGCTCGTATCGCCGTCCGTCACGCTGAGACTGCCGCCTAACGTACTGTCAAGCGTTAAGGTATAGTAGACGTCGGTCTGCTGCGGCTCTCCCGTAAGGTAGTAATTCGTGCCGCTGAGTTTTCGCAGCAGGTAGACCCCGCAGCTCACATAGGAGCTGCTGTTGTCGGAAGCATAGCAGCAGTAATCGCTGTAGCGATAGGCGTAGCTCATGTAGAAGCTGCTGAACGCCGCAGACGCCAGCTTGACGCAATAGGCGTCTATGGAATCGATCGACCAGCAGCTGTAGTTGTCCGAGGCGGACGCCGAGGAGGCCGCTGTATTCAACTTTTTGTAGGTAGAGCCGCTGTTGGAGCTGTTGGTCGCAAGGTATACGCCGCTGCTGTTGACAAAGCCGTATACGCCGCTTGCCAGCTCGGAAGCCGTCCAAACGCAATCGTCATCCACGCTTGCGGCCGTGACCGTACCCGCAGTGAAATCACCGCTGTAGCTGCCGATCGCAGTGCCGCCCCAATAGTTGGTGGACACGATGGTGGAGTTCATCAGATAATATGTGGTGTACGAGGAATAGGGCACGCTGACAAGGGCGTATTGACCGCCGTCCGTCAGTTCGGATGCATTGGTCAGCTGCACCCAGCTTCCATCGCCGCCGACCGTATAGCTGTACAGGGCATAGTAGCTTGCATCGCCGCTTACGGTGATGCTTGAACCCGCACTAAAGTAGGTGGGAAGCTCCGTAGTGGCGGCGCTGATCTGCTCGCTTGTCCAACCAAGGAAGCTGTAGCTGACGCCGTCAATGGTAAGGCTCGTGCTTGTTACGGCGGGCAGGGTGTAGCTTTCGCCTTCATACGCCGTGTCGGTGGTCGTACCGCCGCCAAGCGTATCGATGAAGCTTAGCGTTGCCGTGTTCGGCATCGGGGTAGGCGTGGGAGTGTCCGTGGGCGTAGGCGTCGGCGTGTCCGTCGGCGTAGGCGTCGGCTTGTCCGTCGGCGTAGGCGTAGGAGTATCCGTTGGTGTAGGCGTGGGAGTGTCCGTCGGTGTAGGCGTGGGAGTGTCCGTCGGTGTAGGCGTGGGAGTGTCCGTAGGCGTAGGCGTGGGAGTGTCCGTAGCTGCCGTGCCCGCAACGTAGCGATACAGGAACAGGCAGTACTGGGTGGTCGCCGTGCTGCTGTAACCGCCGTTGGAGTTCGATGTGCTGTAAACACGGAAGTACGGGTTAGAATTGTTGCGATTCATCATAAGCACACGGGACGTTCCGCGATTCTGCACAGTCGGCAGCTGATTTGTATAGCTGATCGTCCATTGTGCGGCTTCATCCGTTGTGTCGGTGGTAGAGCTCATGCCCGTGCCGCTGCTTGACGTACTCGTCAGATAGTCTAAGGTATCGTGGTTCAGCCCAAGCAGCCAGTATGTGCCGCTTGCCGTCAGGGTGAACGCATGGCTGTCCGTTGTGGTGTTGGAGCTTATGGTCGTGGGAACGGTCAGATCTGCGTCCGCCGTGCTGCCCATATAGTCGGTGATGTTGATGCTTTGAGCGCTGTTGCCAAAGCTTGTGGCACTGCCGTCCATGGCATAGTAAGCAGTTGTGACCTGTCCCACAGCAAGAATCTTGTCGCCGTCTTGCAGCGTATCTGCTGACTTGACCAGTTGGTACTCTCCCGCTCCCGAAGCAGGCGTGGGGGTAGGCGTGGGGGTAGGTGTGAGGGTAGGTGTGGGGGTAGGCGTTGACGTGTCGGTGGCGCCTGCTGTGTCGGTGGGTTCATCGGTGGGCGTAGCTGTGGCGCCGCTTCCTCCGCCGGAAGGCGTTTGATAGTCTGCGGGGACGGTCTGTCCGAACAGCTGCCAAGCCAGCTCGGGATAGTCGATGAACACGTTGCGGTTGCCTTGAATGTTTTGAATGACATCGTTACGCCCCGTCTCCCAGGTGTCAACGGGATCGATCGCCATCCACTGTAAGAGCGTAGCCAAGCTTTCGATGACGTGATTGCCATCATCGGCGTTGTCATCGCTGTCCAGCGTGGGCAGGTCTGCCGAGGCTACGTTGTTATAGAGGTTGGGCTGCTGCCAACGAACGTATACATAGAGCAGAACGCGAGCCACATCGCCCTTGATGTTGTCGTTGACTTCCACCAGTCCCAAGCCGTTGTCGGCGGAGGCGCTGTAGTACAGCACGCTGTTGCCGCCATAGGAGTAGGTGCTGTAGGAGGAAAGCACACCCTTGACATTGCCCATCGTGTAATTGCCGCGGGTGGAGTTGACACTGGAGTTGGTGGGGCGCAGATGATGCAGGTCGCTGCCGCCGTTCGTCTGGTAATAGCTTGCGCGGCTCTTGGGCCATACATGCTCACGGTTGAAGCTGCTGCTCACTTGGTCGCTGTAGAACAGGAGCGTACCTGCGCTGCCGCCCGATGCGTCCGAATAGGGCCAATAGGTCGTCAGGGAGCTGTAGCTCACAGAGCTGGTCATGGTGTTTGCCATCATGTTATGCAGGGCAGTGAACAGCGCGCTGTTCATTGGGTCGGAAGCGCTGCCGGACAGCGCCGACAAGGTGCTGTAGCTGTAGCTGCCTGTATAGTAGGACTGTGCCTGCGAGGTCAGGGTCGCAGCAACCGTGTGCCGCGTGCCCGCATTGTACGTATAGGACGCTGCCTTGCTTTCCGTGGACAGGACGGGAAGCAGAGTAACGAACATGACGAAAGCGCATAAGAACGCACAGAGCCTCAGGAACTTGTTTCTTTTCACGATCTTCTCCATTCCTCTTTTACTGTATCGCCGCTTGTTGGGCAAAGCCCCTGCAAACGCCATGAAAGCACCCGATAAGGGAGCTTTCAAAATTCGATGTCAGTTTACACTTTTTTTGGCACAAAGTCAATTAAAACGGTGATATTTCATACTAATTTTAGTATAGCAGACGAATGGCGCGGCTTCTATGCGGTGTCGGCTTCACAGCTTGTACAATTCGTCCGCGTGAGGAGGCTCCAATTCGTTCCCCGCCTGATCCGCAAAACCTGCCTGCGTGAAACGGCCGATGCATTTTGCGGGGATATTGTTCTGTGCTAACGCGGCAATAAGTGTGGCGTCATCGCGGCAGGCGATCAGCAAGCTGCCGCTGCCGATGAAGCGCAGCGGGTCGACGCCCACAGATTTGCAGGCCAAGGCCGTCTCCGCTAAAATCGGAATGGCGTTTAGATTAATGACCAAGCCCTTGCCCGCATGGTAGGCCAGCTCCCATGCAGCGCCCAAAACGCCGCCCTCCGTCACATCGTGCATGGCATGCGCCCCGTTCTCCATGGCGATCCTGCCCTCCGCCACTACGGACAGGTATTTGGACAGGCTCTTCAGCGCCTGCAACAGCGCGGGATCCTGGGGCAAACGCTCCGCATGATCCTCCGCAAGCAGTATGCTGCCCTCAATGGCGGCAAACTTGGTCATCACCAAGGCGTCCCCCACCTCGGGGCCTGTCAGCAGGCGTTCCCTCGGCAGCCTTGCCACCACGGTCGTGCAGGTCACGGGACGCGTTACGCAGTCCGTCACCTCGGTATGTCCGCCCAGGATGTCCACCTGCGCCGCCTGCGCCGCCTCGGCAAGATCGTCCGCAATGCGGCCTATCTGTGCTTTACTGCCCGTAGGTGGCATCAAAAGCGTCACAAGCAGTCCCACGGGTTCGGCGCCTGCCGAGGCCGCATCGTTGCAGTTGACATGAACGCTGAGTCTGCCAAGCTGCTCGATGGACGCGGAGGTGATGGGATCGCAGCTGAGCAACGTTAAGTCGCCGTCAAGATCCAGTGCGGCGCAGTCCTCCCCGACCGTCGGGGAGGACAGACTTTCCTTGCGTGTCCGATGGTACTTGCATAAAACGAGCCGTTCCAACTCGTCGTTGTCCAGTTTGCCTATTCGCATGGGAGATACCTTTCCAACCATTCCGTCAAAGTGTCCTCCTTCAAAAGAGGCACGTTATTCTCGATCGCCTTTGTCAGCTTGCTGCCCGCATTCTCGCCCGCCAGCACATAATCGGTCTTCTTGCTGACCGAGGAAGCGGCATGACCGCCCAAGCTCTCGATCGCTTCCTCGGCTTCCCTGCGGGAATACCCCGTAAGCGTACCCGTCACCACGACCGTTTTGCCGCTCAAGGGGCTGTCCTTGCTGCGCATTTCCGCTTCCTCGGCGGAATGCACCCCGTAAGCAAGGAGCATGTCCACCTGTGCGGCGATACGCGGATCGCCAAAGAAGTCCAATATATCCTGCGCGACCTGATTGCCAATGTCCTCCACGGCAAGCAAGGCTTCACGATCGGCAAGGCGCAGCGCGTCCAAGCTGCCAAAGCGTCTTGCCAGATCCTTGGCGGTCTTGAGCCCGACGTTTGGGATGCCGATGGCAAACAGGAAGTTCGCAAGCGGTCTGTGACGGCTCTGCTCCAATGCAGCAAGCAGCTTGTCCGCCTTGCGTTCGTCAAAGCCCCGAAGCGCGATCAGTTTGTCGCGGTCAAGCGTATACAGCTCAGGGATGGTGGAGACGCCGAACTCGTCGATCAGACGTTCCGCCGTCTTGCTTGCGAACGCATCGATGTCCATTGCATCGCGGGAAGCATAGTGCGCAAGCCTTGCCGCGATCTGCGGTCTGCAGGAGAGCGAGTTGGTGCAGTACAGATGCGCGCCTCGCTGCTCCACATGCGCACCGCAGGCTGGACAGCGGACCGGCTTTGTAACAAGCTCCGTTGCCGTGTCGAACGGCACCGCGCCAAGTATCTCGGGGATGACGTCGTTGCTGCGTCTGATGAACACCCGCGACCCGATCCTTACGCGCTTGCGCTGTATATCGTCGAAGTTGTTGAGCGTTGCCTTCCGCACCGTAACGCCCGCAAGCTCTACAGGGGACAGATGCGCAAGCGGAGTCAGCTTGCCCGTGCGGCCGACCTCCCAGGTGATACTTTCCACCACACAGTCGGCCTCTTCGGCGGCAAACTTATACGCCATGGCCCAACGCGGAAACTTTTCCGTGCTGCCAAGCTCACGCCGCAGAGCAAAATCGCAGACCTTTACGACCATGCCGTCGATGAGAAAATCCAACGTTTCCCGCGTTTTTTCCGCCGCATCGATCGAATGCATCAGCTCCTCGCCGCTATGGCAATAGTGGATGTAGGGGGAAACAGGCAGGCCGTTTTCCTTGAGAAACGAGAGCATCTCCGCCTGATCGTGAAGCTCCCTGCCCTCGATATAGCCGATGTTGTAGCAGAAGCAATCCAAGTGTCTGCTGCGTGTGACCTCGGGATCCAGATTGCGCAAGGCTCCCGCAGCGGCGTTTCTTGCGTTTTTAAGCGGCTCCTCTGCCGTTTTATTGTACCGCTCCAGTACGGACAGGCGCATGATGCACTCTCCCTGTACCTCCATGCTGCCTTGAAACGGGATCGTCAGCGGTATGCTGCGTATCGTGAGGATCTGCGGCAGGATGGCTTCGCCCACAGTGCCGTTGCCGCGGGTAGCCCCCTGCACCAGCTCGCCGTGTTCATAAGTCAGGTTGATGGTAAGTCCGTCAAACTTGTATTCCAAGCCAAAGAGCGGCGTCTGTTCGCCGCCTGCGCTTGTTATAACGCGCTTGAGCCAGTCGCCGAGCGCGGCCTCCGAGCGCACCTTGTCCAAGCTCCACAGCCTGCCAAGATGCGTATGTGAGGCAAAGGCCGTCAGCGGCGCACCGCCTACGCGGCGGGTTGGGCTGTCGGGCAGAACGCGCTGCTCCTGCTGCTCCAAGGCGGTAAGCTCATCGTACAGGGCGTCGTACTCTGCATCGGAAACAAGCGGCGCATCCTGCTCATAGTAGGCCGCCGCGTATCGATTCAGGCGGGAGACCAGCTCCTCCATGCGATCCATGCTGCTAAACCTCCGTTTTTTCGAGCGGCGCATAAGCCGCGGCAAATTTCTTTCGGATCCCGTTATCAAACAGGATGGCCACAATGAGTCCCGCACCGCCGCCTTCCGTCTTTTCGACCATGCCGTTTCCAAAGGTCTTGTGCCGCACGCGGTCGCCCCGCTCACAGGCAAAGGCCTTGGGCTGCGGCGGCGTATAGGCTGCCGCGCCGGAGATGGTCGTTCCCTGCGCTCTTGAGGGACTTTGCGTTGGCTGTCGCTGTGGGCGTGCAGAGGAATACTGCACAGCTCCGCCGCCGCGCAGCTCCTTCGGCTCCTCTATCTGCAGCCCCATTTCGTCAATGAAGGGCGAGGGCTGCGTGGTGATGATCTCGCCGTAGAGCATGCGCCGTTTGGCCAAGGTGATGTACAGCTTTTGCCTTGCACGGGTGACGCCGACATAGCACAGTCTGCGCTCCTCCTCCATCTTAGCGGGGTCATAGCGGCTGCGCTCGGAGGGAAACAGGCGATCCTCCATCCCGCAGAGGAAGACGGTGGGAAACTCCAGTCCCTTTGCCGCATGCAGCGTCATCAGCT
This sequence comes from uncultured Oscillospiraceae bacterium, assembly GCA_964490325.1. Taxonomy (GTDB): domain Bacteria; phylum Bacillota; class Clostridia; order Christensenellales; family CAG-138; genus DAOPJM01. The sequence continues at coordinate 2,033 of CAZBBX010000052.1, read as the reverse complement.
TGACCGTTCCGCTGCTTTCGTCGATGTTGTCCGCCTGGGAGAAGAGGGCTACGTTCTGCAAAAAGCTTGCCAACAGATCGTCCTCCGCCGTGCCCTGCTGCTCGAACTCGCCGATGTAGTTCATCAGCTCGTTGACCACGTCTGCACGTGCTTCATAGCTTTCCTTTTTGTCGTCGGCCAGATACGCGTCGTAGCCGATCTCATCCAGAAGCTGCTCTGTCAGCTTGGACAGCGGGATGGAGCCGTACTGCTCAAACGCGTTCATGATCGCCTTGATGAAGGGTGCAAACTTTTTGACGAGCTTCTCCTGCAGACCCTCCGGTTCACAGATCGCCGCAAAGAGCGGCAGGCCGCGCTGTAAGGCGTTTTGCCGCAGGGTCTCAACGCTCGTATCGCCTATCCCGCGGCGAGGCACGTTGACGATCCTTAAAAACGCTTCGTCGTCGGACGCGTTGTGGATGAGCCTAAGGTAGGCCAGCACATCCTTGACCTCCGCGCGAGAGAAGAAGGACAGGCCGCCGTATACGCGGTAAGGAAGCTGAAAGCTCTTGAGCTGCATTTCAATGTTTCTGCTCTGCGCATGGGTGCGGTACAGCACGGCAAAGTCGTCATAGCGCGCACCTTGACGCACCTTCTGCCAGATGGTGCTGCAGATGAACGCGCTCTCTGCCCGTTCGTCCTCAGCTACATACAGCTCCACGTTTTCGCCGCCCTGCTTCGCCGTCCACAGCGTCTTCTTTTTGCGCCCCTCATTGTGCTCGATGACCTTGTTGGCGATCTCTAGTATCGGCGCTGTCGAGCGGTAGTTCTGCTCCAAACGGACGACCTTTGCGCCCTTGAAATCTTTTTCAAACTCCAAGATGTTGCGCACATCGGCTCCGCGCCAGCCATAGATGCTCTGGTCGTCGTCGCCCACCACGCAAAGGTTGCGATGCTCGCTTGCCAACAGCTCCACGATGCGGTACTGCGCAAGGTTCGTGTCCTGGTACTCGTCCACCAAAATGTAGCGGCATCGATCCCTGTACTGCTCTAAAACCTCGGGAAAACGCTCAAACAGGTCGATGGTAAGCAGCAACAGGTCATCGAAGTCTAAGGCGTTGCTCTCCTTGAGACGCTTTTGATACAGCAAAAAGGCGTCCAGCACGGGCTGCGGCTGAGCGTTCTCGCGCAGGAAAGACAGGGGATGCAGGGAGTGGTTCTTTGCGTCGGAAAAGGTCGTTGAAAGAAACTTTTTGGAATACACCTTGTCGTTGAGCTTGAGATCCTTGATGATATGCCCAAGCAGCGCCTGCTGATCGTTTTCATCGTAGATGACAAAGCTGCGCTTATAGCCAAGCCGTTCGATCTCGTTGGATAAAAGCCTGGCACAAAAGCCGTGGAAGGTAGCCACCCATATGCTGAACGCATCCTGCGCCACAAGTCCGTCGATGCGTTCCCGCATTTCCCGCGCAGCCTTGTTGGTGAAGGTCAGGGCAAGGATGTTGTAGGGACGTATGTGCTTTTCCTCGATCAGGTAGGCGATGCGATAGGTCAGTACGCGGGTCTTGCCGCTGCCTGCACCTGCAAGCACCAACAAAGGCCCCTCTGTATAGGTGACCGCTTCCAACTGTCTGTCGTTTAAAAGGCTGAGATCCATTCTGTTCCTCTTCGCATATAACTTCATGGTATTATAACACGTTGCGTGCTTCGACGCAACGCCGAACCTTCCACCGACCTACAACGCCGAACCTTCCGCCGACCATGCATACAGAACCGGTAAGTTGGTGCGAATAATATATGAAATTTAATCTTGACAAGCGAGTCTATTTAGGATAACATAACAAAGCATCCTGATTTGCTCGATTCGTCTAGTGGCCTAGGACACCGCCCTCTCACGGCGGTAACAGGGGTTCGACTCCCCTATCGGGTACCAAAATAATTCTGCCGCCTTTCGGGCGGTAGTTTTATTTTTGGGCTTAGGGGAGTCGAACGGGTTTGGTGGTGAATGAAGCCACAGTGTGGCTTCAGAGCCAAACCCTGCCTGAGGCCGCAGC
>CAZBBX010000051.1:0-9330 GCA_964490325.1 uncultured Oscillospiraceae bacterium | reverse complement strand
GACAAGACCATCCTGTTCGTCGGCACCAAGAAGCAGGCGCAGGAGAGCATCGAGCAGGAAGCAACGCGCTGCGGCATGTACTATGTCAACCAGCGCTGGCTCGGCGGTATGCTGACCAACTTCAAAACCATTCAAGGCCGTATCAACCGTCTCAAGAAGATCGACCAAATGGAGGAGAATGGTGATTTTGAGCTGCTGCCCAAGAAGGAAGTTATCGGCCTGCGCGCAGAGCGTGAAAAGCTCGAGAAGAACCTCGGCGGCATCAAGGAAATGAAGAAGCTGCCTGCGGCGCTGTTCGTGGTCGACCCGCGCAAGGAGCACATTGCAGTTGCCGAAGCGCGCAAGCTGAACATCCCCATCGTCGCCATCATCGATACCAACTGCGATCCCGACGAAGTCACTTATCCCATCCCCGGCAACGACGACGCTATCCGTGCAGTCAAGCTGATCGCAGCCCGCATCGCGGACGCCGTCATCGAAGGCAAGCAGGGTGAGCAGATGACCGACGAAGCGGTCGAGAACAATGTCGAGGCCGAGGACGCCAAGATCAACGAGACCGAAGAATAAGCTACGGGAGGATACGATACTATGTTTACCGCCAAAGACGTAATGGCGCTGCGTGAGCGCACCGGCGCAGGCATGATGGATTGCAAGAAGGCCCTGACCGAAGCAGACGGCAACACCGATAAGGCTATCGACCTGCTGCGTGAGCGCGGTCTTGCACAGGCCGCCAAGAAGGCAGGCCGCATCGCCGCCGAAGGCATCGTGGATTCCTACATCCACATGGGCGGCAAGATCGGCGTACTGGTCGAGGTCAACTGCGAGACCGACTTTGTGGCAAAGACCGAGCAGTTCCACGAGCTGGCACACGACATCGCCCTGCAGATAGCCGCAGCCAAGCCGCTGTACATCACCAAGGAGGAGGTCCCCGCTGCCGAAGTCGAGAAGGAGCGCGAGATCACCCGTGTACAGGCGCACAACGAGGAGAAGCCCAAGCCCGAAGCGATCATCGAAAAGATGGTCGAAGGCCGCATCGCCAAGTACTATAAGGAAGTCTGCCTGCTCGAGCAGCCCTTCGTCAAGGACGGCGACGTGACCATCGCGCAGATGCTCACCAATGCAACCCTGAAGATCGGCGAGAAGATCAGCATTCGCCGCTTTGTACGCTATGAGATGGGCGAAGGCCTTGAGAAGCGTCAGGACGACTTCGCTGCCGAAGTCATGAATCAGGCAAAAGCATAAAGCCTGCAAACCGCATCACTTAAATCGTTCAAGAGCGCCGAGTTTTCAAAGACTCGACGCTTTTTTCTTCGGTTTCCCATACAGGATATCGACCTACTGAAGCAAATTCATCCCGATTGGCAGAACTCATGATAACAAAATAAATCGTCACTGCAAGACAAAAAACTATTGACAACTAATACTATGCGGCGTATAGTATACCGCGTTGGGAGGTGTCAATATGGACGCACAGCTCAAACGTGGATTGGTCGAGGTCTGCGTGCTCTCCGCACTAAGGGACGAGGACAGCTACGGCTATCGCATCATACGCGATCTGAACGAATACGTGGAACTGTCCGAATCCACGCTATACCCCATCCTCAAGCGCTTGGAGCAGGGTGGACTGGTGGAGGTATACACCCGCGAACACAACAGCAGGCTGCGGCGCTACTACCGCATCACCGCGGCGGGAAGGACTCGGCTGACGGATTTCAAGGCAGAATGGCAAGAAATGGAGCGCATATGCGCATTTATCAACAGGGAGGACAGGTATGAGCAAGGATGAATTTTTGCGTTCGCTGAAACGGGCGCTGCGGGATGTGCAGCGGGACGAGCGGGATCGTTCGCTGGCTTACTATCGGGAGATGATCTTGGATCGGATGGAGGAGGGGCAGACCGAGGAGGCTGTCATCGCCGCCATGGAGCCTGTGGATGTGATCGAAGCGAAGCTGCGAGCCGACGCCGCCGAGCAGGGCAAACTCAAGAAGAAGCGTGAGCCATGGATGATCGTCTTGCTTGTGCTGGGCTTTCCCATATGGTTTTCACTGCTTGCGGCGGCAGCGGTAGTTCTGATCGCGTTGTACCTTGTTTTGTGGGCGCTCGATATTGTACTGTTCGCACTCATCATCGCGCTGCTTTGCTTGGGCGTGACGATCTTCATGGGGATGGCGCTGCTGTTCACACCGTATTCCCTGCTTGGGCTGCTGCTCGTGGGCTGTGCGCTCTGCGCGGTGGGACTGGGGCTGCTGTTGCTGTGGCCCGCCATACAGTTCGCAAGGGTACTGGTCAAGGGCGTTCAAAAGTTTTTTATGGCCTTGGCAAAGCGAAGGGTACGTTAGGAGGTAATTATGAAGGGATTTAAGATCGTTTGTATCATCGGCGCCTGCTTTGTTGCGTTGGGGCTGATCGTTTTATTGGTCTTCAGTGCGCTGATCGGTTGGAATTGGTCAACGGCTGCGGACGCTCTGTCGTCAAACCAAAGCTTGGAGGTACGGGAGCTGACCGTAACGGGTACGGAAACGTTACAGATCGACAGCCTGACACAGAACATCATCGTCAAGCGTTCCGACGATGCGCTGCTGCATCTAAGCTATTATGAAGACGATTACGAAAGCTACAGCTTGGAGCAAACGGCGGAGGTCGTGCGCCTTGATTGTGTTACAAACGGGGTGCAGAGCCTTACGCATTGGATCGACGAACTGTTGCACGGCTTGGAGGAGCAAACGCTTACGGTGCTGCTGCCGGAGGGGTATGAAGGCACGGTGTCCATTGCCTCTGCCACCGGAACCATACATATCAGCGGGCTTGAGTTTCAGAATGGCCTGTCCGTCAGCACCACAACAGGCGATATACAGCTGAACGACTGCAGCGGCTCAATGCTGTATGCAAGCGCGACCACGGGTCACCTAAGCTTCAACACCCTGCGCTTTACGGATGAGGTGTGCTTTTCCGCCACAACGGGGAGGATAGCCTTGACCGATCTTCAAACGGACGCCTTACATATTTCTGCCACGACAGGCAATGTGAACGGCTCGAACATTCATTGTAAGAGCCTCTTTGCAGATACAAGGACGGGAGGGATGCGTTTCGACGCACTGGACACGGAGAAAGCGGAGCTGAAGACCACCACGGGCGCCGTGCAGCTTGACCTGTCGGGAGGACGGCAACTGTACGATCTAACCCTCAGCACCACTACGGGGGACTGCAACTGTCAAGACCGCAGGGAAGACTCGGCGCGATCCGTGCTTGTGGAGACGACCACGGGTGACATAACCATCCTTTTTGCAGAATAGCTGCGGCGCCCCACAAAAAACCGATCCGTATATACAGCAACGAGAGGGCGGGAAACCGTCCTCTCGTTGCTGTTTGTCCTTTGGAGAGCCTTTGTGCGATCACGCATTCCCAACAGGCGCCTGCACCGTAACGTTCAGTTCGTCGCTACATACGTCGACCAGCAGCGTGTCGCCGCCCTTGACGTCGGCAGAGAGCAGCTTGCGCGCCAGCAGGGTCTCGACCTTGGACTGGATGTAGCGCTTGAGCGGCCTTGCGCCGTACACGGGATCAAAGCCGTGGTCGATGATGTAGGTCTTTGCCGCGTCGCTCACCGACAGCTGCAGGGAGCGATCCTTGAGCCGATTCGCAAGATCGTTCATCATCAGGTCGATGATGGATACGATGTTGGCACGGGTCAGCGGCTTGTAGTACACGATCTCGTCCAAACGGTTCAAGAACTCGGGACGGAAGGTGCTGTGCAGCAGCCGTTCAATGTTGGCGCGAGCCTCCTCGGAGATCTCGCCCTCCTTGGTGATGCCGTCCAGCAGGTACTGGGAGCCCAAGTTGGAGGTGAGGATGATGATGGTGTTCTTGAAGTCCACCGTGCGTCCCTGCGAGTCGGTGATGCGACCGTCGTCCAGAACCTGCAGGAGGATGTTGAACACGTCGGGGTGCGCCTTTTCGATCTCATCGAACAGGATCACGGAGTAGGGCTTGCGCCGCACCGCCTCGGTGAGCTGTCCGCCTTCATCGTATCCCACATAGCCCGGAGGCGCTCCGATCAGACGCGACACGGAGAACTTCTCCATGTACTCGCTCATGTCGATACGCACCAGATTGCGTTCATCGTCAAACAGCGCTTCCGCCAGTGCCTTGGCAAGCTCCGTCTTGCCCACACCCGTGGGGCCAAGAAAGAGGAAACTGCCAATGGGGCGGTTGGGGTCGGCAATGCCCGCTCTTGAACGCAGGATCGCGTCCGATACGGCGCGTACAGCCTCGTCCTGTCCGATCACACGGCGATGCAGGATGCCCTCCAAGCCGAGCAGACGCTCCCGTTCACCCGCCATCAGCTTGGACACGGGAATACCCGTCCAGCGTGCGACGATCTTGGCGATCTCCTCCTCGGTGACGGTGTCATGCAGCAGCGTGTCACCGCTTGCGCGACCCTTGCGCTTCTCGGCTGCGGCCTGCGCATCGCTCAGCTTCTTTTCCAAGGAGGGAAGCTCAGAATACCGCAGCTTGGCTGCTTGCTCGTATTCATAGTTGCGCTGTGCGCTCTCGATCTTGGCGTTGACCTGTTCGATCTCCGCCTTGATCTTTTTGATGTCGTCCACGGCGCTCTTTTCCACGTCCCATTGCGACTTGATCGCCTGGTAGCGGTCGCGAAGCTCCGCCAGCTCCTCGCTGATCTTCACAAGACGCTCCTTGGACAGCGTATCGCTTTCCTTCTTCAGCGCCATCTCCTCGATCTCCAGCTGCATGATCTTGCGGCGCACGTCATCCATCTCGGAGGGCATGGAGTCGATCTCCATGCGGATGGAGGCGCAGGCCTCATCCACAAGATCGATGGCCTTGTCAGGCAGAAAACGATCGGTGATATAGCGGTTGGACAGGGTGGCGGCCGCCACCAGCGCACGGTCGTGAATGGTCACGCCGTGGAAGATCTCATAGCGCTCCTTCAGTCCGCGCAGGATGGAGATGGTGTCCTCCACCGAGGGCTCATCAACCTGAACAGGCTGGAAGCGGCGCTCCAAGGCCGCGTCCTTTTCGATGTACTTACGGTACTCATCCAGCGTTGTTGCACCGATGCAGTGCAGCTCGCCGCGTGCCAGCATGGGCTTCAACAGATTGCCCGCGTCCATAGCGCCTTCGGTCTTGCCCGCGCCTACGATATTGTGCAGCTCATCGATGAACAGCAAGATGCGTCCGTCGCTCTTTTTGATTTCGTTTAGGACGGCCTTCAGACGCTCCTCAAACTCGCCGCGGAACTTTGCGCCCGCAATGAGCGAACCCATGTCCAGCGAAAAGATGGTCTTGTCCTTCAGTCCCGTCGGCACGTCGCCGCGCACGATACGCTGCGCCAAGCCCTCCGCAATGGCGGTCTTGCCCACGCCGGGTTCGCCGATGAGCACAGGGTTGTTCTTCGTCTTGCGCGAGAGGATGCGAATGACGTTGCGGATCTCCGCGTCACGGCCGATCACGGGATCCAACTTTTGCTCCCGCGCCCGCTGCACCAGATCCGAGCCGTACTTGTTCAGCGCATCGTAGCTGCCTTCGGGATCGTCACTGGTGACGGGACCGCTCTTGACGGTCTCCAACTGCTTGCGGAAGGAAGCCTTGTCCAGTCCAACGGCACGGAACAGTTCGGACAGCGCCGCTGTGGGCTGCTCCAAAAGTCCCTGCATCAGATGCTCTACGGAGATATATTCGTCCTTGTCCTTTTCAGCGATCTTTCGTGCGGCTGTAATGACCTTGTCCGTCTCCGGGGAGATATAGACCTTGTCGGGTTCGCGGCCGCTTCCGTAGACCTTGGGGATCTTTTCGATCTCGGCGTCCAATTTGCTGAGCAGCGCGTCGGGATCGATGCGCAGCTTCTCAAGAAGGGAGGGGATCAGACCGCCGTCCTGATCGACAAGTGCGTACAGCAGATGCTCGGGCGTTACCTGTTGATTTTCATTTTCTATTGCCATTCGCTGCGCACTTTGCAGCGCTTCGATGGTCTTTTGTGTGTAATTTTGCGCGTTCATACATTCTCTTCCTTTCCTCAGATCATACGAGGCCTGCGCCGCGTTCCAGATAGTTCACATACGCTGTTTCCAGCGTGCTTTCGTTCACGCTGCCGTTCAGGTAGCCCTTCAGCAGCGCATCAAACATACGTACATAGTCGCTGATCGCCTGCCCCAGCTGCTCGTTGGTGTAATCATGCTTCTTGGGCAGCGCCAAGGAGCGCACAAAGCGTCCCTCGTACAAGGCGTACTGCAGCGCACCCTCCTCATACAGATCCTGAATGTAACTGTCCTCCAAACGCTTGAACAGGCGGAAGAAGACCGTTATCTCGTCCAACAGGGCGGCGGATTGGGTGCGGAAGCAGACGCTCAATTCTCCGATGCTTCCCGCAGGCGCGCGGTAGAGCTGTACGATATACTTGATCGTCGGACGATACTTGTAGCTCAGACTGCTCTTGACCGACATGCTCTGCTGATGCGGCGTCACATAGGGGATCAGCTCCCCCTCGGGGCGCAGCAGCTCCTCCATGCGGCGGAAAATGCTGTCGATCCGCTTTTCGGGCGTCATCATCGAGGCGTATTCCGCAAGGATCTGGTTGATAAGGTTCGAGCGATTGATCCCCTCGCTGCGGGCAATGCGGTCGATCTCCGCTACAACGTCATCCATCAGCATCAGACTGTACAGACTTTTGTTCATGCCGCAGACCTCCCTTTCATAATCAATACACTCAGTATAGCATAAGCATTAAAATTGTAAACAGCTTTATATAAAATGACGCACAAAGTTGCGATGCTCGTCACATTTACGCAACAATCGAGGAACAGGGAAAATGGCTTATAGAAAGGGATGGGGGAGGGGAAAGCACTTGCGCTCCAACGCGTTAAAAAAGGGACGCCGCAGCGTCCCGATCTCGGTCAAAAAAATCAGATCTTTAGGCCTTTCCGCTCTTCATGCGGCGATGGAAGATGATGGTAGCAAGGGTGATAAAGGCCAGCGCATAGCCAAGTACAAACAGAAGATCGACAACGAAATTGTCCATGTTGCCGCTGATGCAGGCGCGGATCAGGTCGATCGCGTGGGCAAAGGGCAGGGCATAGCAGATGTTCTTCAGCGTATTGCTGAGCAGCCCCAAGTCGAACCAAGCGCCGCCAAAGAGGGTGGCGATGTTCACCACGACGGAGGCGATGCCGCCCACCTGCTTGTCGCTCAAAAGCGTGCCCAGCAGCAGACCGATGCCGATGAACAGCAGCGACACGGGGATCAGCATGACGAGGGCAAAGAGAATGTTGAAGCTAAGCTCCAAGCCGAGCAGCAGCGCCGTACCAAAGCAAATGACGCCCTGCATCAGCGCTACGGGCAGCAGCGGAAGCGCATAGCCGATCAGGTAGTCGGAAGCGCGCATGGGGGAGGCGAACAGGCGCAGCAGAAAGGAGCTGACGCGATCCTTGGCCACCAGCAGCGCGGAGAACAGCATGATGAAGGAAAGCCCAAACACCGCCATGGCGGGGGCAAATACGCTCATGCGAAACTGCTCGACCTGCGCGGCGGTGCCGATGGAGTGAAGGATGAGCAGCATCAACACGGGAAAACCCGCGCCAAAGATGAGCGTCAACGGATCCAATAGGATCTCCTTCATGTTGCGCTTGGAAAATACCCACATTCTCATTCCAATCCCTCCAACTCCGTCAGCGACAGGAAAGCATCCTCAAAGTTCTCCTTGCCGGTCTGCGCCTTAAGCTCCTCGGCGGTGCCAAGCGCCTTCAGCCGCCCTTCGTGCAGGACGGCGATGCGGTCGGAAAGCGCTTCGGCTTCCTCCAAATAATGCGTGGTCAGTACGATGGTCACGCGCCCTTTGAGCTTTTCGAGCGTCATCCACAGCTCGCGCCGCGCTCGGACGTCCAAGCCCAGCGTCGGCTCGTCCAGAAAAATGAGCTTGGGATCGGAGATAAGCGCCATACCGATGCTGAGCCTGCGCATCAGACCGCCGGAGAGCGACTTTGCCCGATCCTTGGAGCGGTCGCTCAGGTGCAGCTCGTCCATGATCGCTTCCGCCTTCGTGCGCGCAGTGGAAGCGTCCGCCCCATAGATGCGTGCGATCAACTCTAAGTTCTCGCGCACCGTCAGGATGGGCGCGACCGCGGTCTCCTGCGGCGATACGTTGATGAGCTGCTTGACCTCGTTCGGCTCCTTGGTGACGCTCTTTCCAAAGACGAACGCGTCGCCGGAATCGGGAGGCAGCAGGCAGCACAGCAGCTTGATGGTCGTGGTCTTGCCCGCGCCGTTGACGCCCAACAGGGACAAAAACTCGCCTTCGTTCACTGTCAGATCCAGTCCATCGACCGCCGTGCGGCTCTTAAAGCGCTTGGTCAGGCCTTTTGTTTCAATAGCGTTCATTGATCCCCGTCCTCCTCCGCAAGCTCCGTTCCCATGGCAAGCAGCTTTGCAATGCCGGGGATCATCTCGGCCTTTGCAATGGCAATGCCCTGCTTGGCGTCTCCAAAGACCAGCAGCTGATCGCCGGCTGCAATGCCGAACACCTCCCGCGCATGTTTGGGAATCACGATCTGTCCCTTTTCGCCGACCTTGACGGCGCCGAAAAAGTACTTATCTTTCTTGGGTTTCATACAATACTCCTTATTACAAATAGTACGAAATGTAGGATTTACAGGGATTATACTACTCCAAATACGGGCAACTGTCAAGTGCTTTATAGTGGATTAACGGCCATTGACCTAAAGGGGGCGACTTGTCGGTCAGAAAGGGCAAACTACTATGTAAGTTAGGAGAAAATCAAGCTGATATGCCTTGCTTTTTTCGATGACGGCGGCTATACTTTGGTGGAGACCCATAGCAAGATCGGTTTTGGACGCACCATATGAGGCTTTTGCATTAGGCACTTGCTCGGTCTCATTTTTGTGCCATTTCTAACTCTCATGACCGCAACAGACTATCGGTTTTTGATCCAATAAGTTCTCGTGTCAAAAAGCTTGCATTTTCGAAACGCATATGCTAATATAACAACGTTCCTCAGAACAAGCGGCACGACGACTGACGATACGGCAACACTTCGTACCTGTCGGGATCTGTGAAAACTGCAAATCGTTCGTTTTTCGGCTGACCTTGACCAGGAACGAATACTTGGCTTCCACATCCCATCAAGGCAGCTGCTGCGATGTTTGGAGGATGGAAGATAAGCCGGTGTGATGGAATTGGCAGACGTAGTGGACTCAAAATCCACCGGTAGCGATACCGTGCCGGTTCGAGTCCGGCCACCGGCACCATAACAGTTAAGGTAATTGATACAATCGTATCAGTTACCTTAACGTTTTT
>CAZBBX010000050.1:8275-9667 GCA_964490325.1 uncultured Oscillospiraceae bacterium | reverse complement strand
CAGGCCGAGCGATAGCGGCGCGGAGCGCAAGGAAGCCGAGCCGATGACCGATTTCGAATCCCGTTACCTGCTCCATAAAAAAGTGCCCACAGGGGTGCTTTTTTTATGCAGTCAGTTCAGAGGGATTCGAAGGGCGGAAAAGAAAACGCGCCGGTAACGCGTTTTCCCGCCCCGGGAAATCGAGTCAGGCCGAGCGATAGCGGCGCGGAGCGCAAGGAAGCCGAGCCGATGACCGATTTCCAATCCCGTACCTGCTGACTCAGGCTCAGGCCGTGACCTTGCAAGATTTTTACTTGACAAGGAAAAGCGGATGATGCTATGATACATGAAAAGCTGTGACCGAGAAGAAGTAGTTCGGTGCAAACGCCTTCAAGAGAGCCGTTGGTTGGTGCGAGACGGCAAGGGTTGCTCGATCGAATACATCTTGCGAGCTGCGTCCCCAAAGAAGGGTCTTGACCCAACGAGTAGGCGACGACGGGTGCGCCCGTTATTACGCTGAGGCATCGCCTTTGGCTGTGCCCGATAAGGCCGTTTGTCCGTAAGGACACGGTAAATTGAGGTGGTACCACGAACGCCGTTTCGTCCTCTGCTTATGCGGAGGACTTTTTTTATTGCCCTGCAGAAAGCGCGGCGGACGGAAAGGAACAAAGGAAAGGACTTTAATGAGCATGGTCATCACCGATTTACTGGAGCGCAACGCAAAGCTGTACCCGAACGAGACCTCGCTGGTGGAGATCAACCCCGCTGCGCGTCCCGATGAAAACATGACTTGGCGCGAATTCAATCTGATCGAATCCTCGCCAAGCGGCCGATATCGCCGCGAGATGAGCTGGAAGGAATTCGACGTCAAGGCAAACCGTTTTGCAAACCTCCTGTTGACCCGCGGCGTGAAGAAGGGCGACAAGGTCGGCCTGCTGCTGATGAACTGCTTGGAGTGGCTGCCCATCTACTTTGGCATCCTCAAAACGGGAGCGTTGGCCGTTCCTTTGAATTATCGCTATACGGCGGAGGAGATCGCCTACTGCTTGGATCTTGCCGACGTGACCGAGCTGGTGTTCGGCGTGGAGTTTGTGGATCGCGTCACTGCGATCCTGCCCGACCTTGGCTCCATCCGCGACTTTTTCTATGTGGGCGAGGACGTCCCCACTTTTGCGGACAGCTACGACACACTGGTGCAGTACTGCTCAAGCGTAGCGCCTGCGGTCGCCTTGGAGGACGAGGACGATGCTGCGATCTACTTTTCTTCCGGCACGACGGGTTTCCCCAAGGCCATCCTGCATGCCCAGCGCGCTCTATACCATGCCGCAGTGACTGAGCAGAAGCATCACGAGCAGACCCATGAGGACGTATTCCTCTGCATCCCGCCGCTGTATCACACGGGAGCAAAGATGC
>CAZBBX010000050.1:0-8265 GCA_964490325.1 uncultured Oscillospiraceae bacterium | reverse complement strand
TTCGGCAGCCTTATGACGGGGAGCAAGGCGGTGCTGCTGCGCGGCGTCCGCCCCGATTGGGTGCTGCATGCCGTGTCGGAGGAGCGCTGCACCATCGTGTGGCTGCTGGTGCCTTGGGTGCAGGACATACTGGACGCGTTGGATCGCGGCGACCTCAAAAAGGAGGATTTCCGCCTGTCCCAGTGGCGTCTGATGCACATAGGCGCCCAGCCCGTGCCGCCCAGTCTGGTGCGCCGTTGGCTCAAGACCTTCCCCGCGCATCAGTATGACGTCAACTACGGCCTGTCCGAGTCCATCGGCCCCGGCTGCGTGCATCTGGGCATGGAGAACATCGACAAGCTGGGCGCCATCGGCAAGGCAGGCTATGGCTGGGAGACGCGAGTTGTGCGCGAGGACGGCAGCGACGTGCCCGCAGGAGAGGTAGGGGAGCTTGCGGTGCGCGGCGACGGCGTGATGAAGTGCTACTATCACAACGTCAAGGCGACGGACGAGGTGCTGCGCGACGGTTGGCTGTATACGGGGGACATGGCGCGCATGGATGCGGAGGGCTTCATCTATCTGGTGGATCGCAAGAAGGACGTCATCATCAGCGGCGGGGAGAACCTCTATCCCGTTCAGATCGAGGACTTCCTGCGCTCCCACAAGAGCATCAAGGATGTGGCGGTCATCGGTCTGCCCGACAAGCGCTTGGGCGAGATCGCCGCGGCGATCATCGAGATCAAGGAGGGCGAGAGCCTGACCGAACAGGAGGTCGTGGAGTTCTGCTTGGAGCTGCCCCGCTACAAGCGTCCGCGCCGCATCATCTTCGACAAGGTCCCGCGCAATCCCACGGGAAAGATCGAGAAGCCCCGCCTAAGGGAAAAGTACTGCGGTACGCGTCTGGTGGAAGCCCAGTACGCAAGATAGGAGGAAAGAATGTTCCTAAAGATCCTCATGCTGGTCGTCTTCTTTGCCGTGCTGATCGGGGTAGGCGTCGCCTGCCGCCGTCAGGCGCGGGATGTGAAGGGCTTTGTCCTCGGCGGCAGAAACGTTGGCCCTTGGCTGACTGCCTTCGCCTACGGCACCTCCTATTTTTCCGCCGTCATCTTCATTGGGTACGCGGGACAGTTCGGTTGGAAGTACGGCATAGCCGCCACCTGGATCGGCCTTGGAAACGCCTTCTTGGGCTCGCTGCTGGCTTGGAGCGTGCTGGGACGCCGCACACGCCTCATGACCCAACACCTTGGCAGCGCCACCATGCCGGAGTTCTTTGGTGCGCGTTTCCAATCGAAGGGGCTTAAGATCGCCGCCTCCGCTATCATCTTCGTGTTCATGATCCCCTACACCGCCTCGCTGTTCAACGGCCTGTCCCGCCTGTTTGCAATGGCGTTCAGTGTGGATTACACCGTCTGCATCTTGGTCATGGCGGCGCTGACGGGCATATATGTCATTGCGGGCGGCTACATGGCGACGGCCATCAACGACTTTATTCAGGGCATCATCATGCTCATCGGCATCGTGGCGGTCATTGCGGCGGTGCTGAACCTCAACGGCGGCTTCATGGGCAGCCTTGCGGCGCTGTCCAATGTGACGGACGCGGCAAGCTCCAACGGCTTGAACGGGGCGTTCACCTCCTTCTTTGGACCCGAACCGTTCAACCTGCTGTGCGTGGTGGTGTTGACCTCCTTTGGCACTTGGGGTATGCCGCAGATGGTGCAGAAGTTCTATGCCATCAAGAGCGAGAACGCCATCCGCAAGGGCATGATCATCTCAACGCTCTTTGCGCTCATCGTAGCCGGCGGCTGCTATTTTCTGGGCGGCTTTGGACGGCTGTTCTTGACGAGTGAGCAGGTGGCGGCAAACGGCTATGACGCCATCATCCCCACCATGCTCGAGAACCTCCCGAATCTTTTGATCGGCGTGGTCGTCATTCTTGTGCTGTCCGCTTCAATGAGCACCCTGTCGGGCCTGGTGCTGGCGTCCTCCTCGACGCTGACCATTGACTGCATCAAGGGCGCTCTTGTCAAAGACATGAGCGAGAAGAAGCAGCTTCTCACCATGCGCCTGCTGATCGTCTTTTTCATCCTGATCAGCGTGGTACTGGCCATCGTGCAGTACAAGCGCGGCTTTGCCTTCATCGCGCAGCTCATGGGCGTGTCGTGGGGCGCAATGGCAGGAGCCTTCTTGGCGCCGCTGGTCTATGGGCTGTACTGGAAGCGCACGACCCGCGCAGGCGTGCTGGCATCCTTCCTCTTCGGTGTTTTGATCATGTGCCTGAACATCCTGTTCCGCTCCTCGTTCCCCTCGTTTTTGCAGTCGCCCATCAACTGTGGCGCGTTTGCAATGGTGGCGGGCATGGTGCTCGTTCCCGTGGTGAGCCTGCTTACGCGCAAGCCGAAGGCCGAGACGGTGGAGCCCATGTTCGCCTGCTATGAGCAGAAGGTCATCGTTTCTGCGGGAGAGGCGCTGGGCGATGCGGCGGAGGAGGCCTGAGCCTCCCTGCTTTCCCTCATACAGAAAGAAAAGCGGCAAGCCCTGCATCGGGTCTGCCGCTTTTTGTTGGCTCGCTTTTTGCTGCGCTTGTCAGTCGTTGTCCACGCAGACAAGGAAGATATACAGACGGCACTGATCGGTATCGTCAGCGGAATCGTACTTGTCTCCGCAGGTGTACAGGGTCAGGAACTGGTCGTCGGTGTCCACACTGACGCCAAAGTTCACCTCGCTGCGCGCAAGCTGATAATCGATCCAATTCTGCACGTTGCCGCCGCAGTTGAGACTGGTGTTGTACAGCAGGGTCGAATCCGGCTCCGCAAGGTTGTAGACCTCATACATGGCAAAGACCTGCCAGTAGGAGCGGCCAAAGACGGAGATGTTGAAGATATAGTCGCTCGAATCCAGCATGTTGTATGTCGCCAAGAAGCGCGCACCACTCTGCATGCTGTGCAGATGATGAAAATGCGTTCGTGTACCGCGGGAATTATGCCCCGTCACCACGATATTCTTGGATGCGGAATCGGTATAGCAGGCCAAGGAACCGCCATCGCGCTCCGTCCCGTAGGGGCTGTGATCCAGATAGATGTTCATCGCCGAGTACATGATGGGCTCGTCGATGGTGTAGGTGTAGTCCTTGCTCAGAACGGGAGCATAGCTTCCGCTCTTGGGCTGGTTTTGATTGCCCTTGAAGGTCATCGTGCACCAGCCGATGATGTCCTTGTTGTTGTTGGATACCTGCGTGACGCCGTACAGCCAGCCCCAGACTTGATCATATCTGTCCGAGCCGCGCGTGCGTTCATCTGTCCACAGATTCTTGTACAGGTAGTACGATGAGATCCGCTCATAATTGGGATCGTTCGGTGAGACCACAAGGCCGGAATCACCAGCAATGGGCAGACCCATGGAGTTGGTGGGCACGGGTGTAGGCGTAGGCGAGGGCGTAGGTGTAGCGGGCTTGGGCGTTACGGGGGTGGGGGGCAGGGTATCCAGCTTGACTGTGTAGCGCAGAATGCAGGCCGAGTCGGCCGCGTTGACCTTACCGTCCAAATTCACGTCTCCGTTGACAAGCGCCTTGTCGCTGAGCGTCTGCAGCTTGACCGAGTAACGCAGGATGCAGGCTGCATCGGCTGCGTTGACGGTGCCGTTCTCATCCACATCGCCCAAGCTTGGATTGACGGTAGGCTTCGGCGTGGGGGAAGCGGTGGGCGTGGGCGTGGCCGTACGCACGGGCGTGGGGGGAGCGGTCACGGTCCCGCTGTCAGGCGGAAGAGTGTTCTCTAAATGGACGGTGTAGCGCAGGATCGCGGCAGCATCGGCCGCGTTGACCTTGCCGTCGCAGGTCGCGTCCGCATTGATCAGCGATTGCCCGGAAAGTACGCTCAGTCCAACGTTATATCGAAGTATGATCGCGGCGTCCGCGGCGTTTACCGTGCCGTTCAGATCCGCATCACCGACGAGCTCACTGACGGCCAGCGCACCGTTTACCATCACTATGGCTAAAAAGAGCGCCAGCAATAAGGCGGGTAAAAGGTAGTGCTTTTTCATTCACGCTAACTCCTTCTTTGTATGCAATGATTATATCGAAACAGCAGACCCGCGTCAAGCAAACCGCCGTATCGGCGCGCATTTGTTACAATTCGGACAAGTTATTGCACAAGGTAGGCGCCAAGACCGTGATTCAACAGCCGCTCGATCAGTACGGCGATCTCTCGCGGTGTTCTTTTGAAACCGCCTTGGATCCACGCCTGTATGACAGAAACACTGGAGCCTGCCGCATAGTCGTAGAGGAGGTCGAAGTCCGTAAAGCTAGCGCTGCGTGCTTGCGTTTTCCACACGGCGATGCTGCGCTCCGAGGCCACGCCCATCACACGCTGCAAAAAGGCCTTGTCCCCGTTGTCCGAGAAGATGATCCTGCACAGATCGCCGTTGTCATAGATCACCGTACAGACCTCGTACAGCAAGGATTCCGTGTGCAGCTCGTCCCGCACAATGGCGTCCGTGATGGAGTTGTAAAGCTCCGCCTCGATGACGCTGAGCAGCTCCTCAGGCCCCTTATAGTGCGCGTAAAAGGTGTTGCGGTTCACGTCTGCCAAACGGCAGATCTCCGTCACCGTGATCTTTCCGATGGGCCGATCCTTCATCAGCTCCAGCAAGCTTTGCTTTAGGACCGTCTTTGTATAGCGTACCCTGCGGTCGCTGCGTTCCACTGCCATGGGACGACTCTCCTTTGCGTCACAAAATGTTTGAACTCACGTCACACGATAAACGACGGATCGTCCGCATTCGTTCGTTAACGAACGCGCGAAATCGAACTGACCGTTGCTTAACGTACACGGTGTTAATATAATAGATTTAGAGAAAATCGTCAAGACTATGGGTGGGATTTTCTCAAAGTTTGATTTTTACGGAGGTGAAAACGATGCTCTATATCGTTACGGGAGCCGCCGGACATCTGGGGTATACCATTGCGCAGCGCTTGCTCAGCGAGGGCTGTACGGTGCGGGCGTTGGTGCTTCCAAGGGAAAACTGCGATGACTTGCAGGCGGCATATCCCGGGTCGTTTACGCAGATCCGCGGCAATGTTTGCGATCCTGCTTCGCTGGAGGCACTGTTCCAAGGCGTCGGCGATGAAGCGGTTCGCGTCATCCACTGTGCGGGGCTTATCACGATCTACGGCCGCTTTGACAAGCGCGTCTACCATGTGAATGTCGAGGGTACCAAGAATATCGTGGCTCTGTGCAAGGAGCACGGTGTGGAAAAGCTGGTCTATGTCAGCTCTGTACATGCCCTGCCAGAGCTTCCGAAGGGACGCGTTGCGCAGGAGATCCGACATTTCAGTACAACAGTGCTGAACGGCTGCTATGCGCGCACCAAGGCGGAGGCCTCACAGGCCGTGCTGGACGCGGCAAAGGAGGGCTTGGACGCAGTCATCGTGCAGCCTGCCGGCATCATTGGACCCAGTCGGTCAGATTCGGGCAACATGACGCATCTGATCCGCAAGTTTTTGGCGGGACATTTGCCGGCGGCGGTACGCGGCGGCTTTGATTTTGTGGATGTGCGCGATGTTGCGGACGGCGCCATTGCGGCTTCCCGTGTGGGGCGCAGCGGCGAATGCTATATCCTGTCCAACCGCTTTATCAGCCTCAAGGAGTTTTTCGACACCTTGGCGGAGGTCAGCGGCGCAAAGAAGTTGAAGGTCTACCTGCCGCTTTGGATCGCCAAGGCGTTCGCACCCTTCTCCGAGCTGTACTATCGCATGGCGCGCAAGACGCCGCTGTTCACGCCGTACTCCCTGCGCACGCTTTCGCAAAACGCGCTGTATTCGCACGAGAAGGCGGATAAGGAGCTGGGCTATCACACAAGGTCGCTCAAGGAGACGCTGACGGACACGGTGGCGCATATACTTACGCCGCGCAAACGCAGACAGAGGGCGCATCAAACGAGCCTAAAACCCGTCTGATAAAAAGATCCTGCGAAAGAAAAGCGGGAAAAGTGGGAAATACGGCAAAATTTCCATTTGCGGCGCTTGCAATGCGGAAGCGCGCATGGTATAATGAACGTCGCAATAATTTGGAGGAATGATGAATGGAAGTTTTTGCTAAAATCGTCACCTATCTGTTGGTGGCGGCTTCGGTCGCAATGATCGTTATCGTGCTGTTGCAGAAGTCCAAGTCCGCAGGTCTCGGCGCGGCCTATGGCAGCGAGACGGAGTCCTTCAGCAACCGCGGCAAGTCTGCTCGCCGCGAGTCGAAGCTGCAGCGCATCACGGTCATCATCGCGATCGTCATCGGCGTATTGGCGCTGGCGTTGCTGGTGCTGTAAGCAAGAAAAGCATCCTTAAACGGCGCGTCCGTGGATGTGCCGTTTTTTCTTTTCCGCAGCAACCAAGAAAGGAGTTGAGCACAATGCCCATTCACAAGGGGATCAAGCAGGTCGCACAGAACAGAAAGGCCCGCCATGATTACTTTATTGAGGATACGCTCGAATGCGGCATCGCGCTTGCAGGCACCGAGGTCAAGTCGGTGCGGGGCGGGCAGCTCAACCTCAAGGACAGCTATGCGCAGGTGAAGAACGGGGAGTTGTACCTCATTGGAATGCACATCAGCCCCTATGAGCAGGGCAATGTGTTCAACCACGATCCCTTCCGCGCACGGAAGCTGCTGGCGCATAAGCGGGAAATATCCAAGCTGGGCGCACTGCAGCAGACCGACGGCTACAGCCTTGTGCCGCTGTCGGCCTACTTCCGTGACGGAAAGGTGAAGATCGAGCTGGCGGTCGCAAAGGGCAAAAAGCTTTACGACAAGCGGCACGCCATCGCCGAGCGTGACGCAGGCCGCGAGATGGATAGGCGCATGAAGGACGCGTACTGACGCTGCTTTGGCGGACGTCAGAACGGAACGGCAACAGCGATACGGGTCTTTGACCCCTGCATGGGGGTGAAATGGTTTCGACGGGGATCGCGGAGGCCGGATAAGCGAGCCGAAGCCCCGCGCTTCGATAAAAGCGGGAACAGTTATAATAACTGGCAATCGTAATACCCAACTCGCCGCTGCGTAAGCAGTGACGCGTCCGTCCGCGAAGACCTATCGTTACGGGTACGGGCGTCATTAGGATAGGGAACGAGCCTGCTTAAGCTTTGCGGCAGGTCGGACTTATGAAGCTACCAAGCGCGGATCCCGCCGTCGGGAGTCGCGTGCAGGGAATGTAGATCGACGGCTACGCTCGTAGAAGGTCCCGTCAACGGATTTTCGGACGCGGGTTCGACTCCCGCCACCTCCACCACAAAGGTAGTCAGTCAATGATACAAATTGACTGACTACCTTTTAATTTTGCCTATTAGAAAAGCACGTAATACAAAGAAAAAGCGAGACAAGGGGGTGCGAAATGCCCGTCCTGTCTCGCTTTTTTGTTTTTCAATGACTTGCAGTATTTCGGTGACTATAATTTTTTGCACCCCTCCTAAAACGGCGACAGAGGCAAAATTAAATTGTATAGGGCAAAATTAAAAGGTTTGAGCTACCGTCTGCGTTCTATCCTGCGAAGCACTTCATCGATGCGGAGCTGTGCCTTTTTTACCTTCATGCTGTCTGCCACGCGCTTTGCATATTCGGTTGCACTGTGTAATACGATGGTGTTTGTGGGAACATGAAGGACATTACCGCTTATCTGGATTGGGAACAACAGCTCGTTTTCGTGGCCGGCAAAGTCAGTTGAAGGAAATGATATAGCGATTGTCTTGCCATTGTTCTCAATGTCTTTAACGGCTGCCCAGAAATTATCCTCTCCTGTATTGGCTTCATATCGTAACAGGGCACATGCAACAGATCGAATGAACAAGCTATGTAACCTCGCGTAATCACCATTTAAAGCCTCGGATACTATTGCTTTGCTGTACACAGAGGAGTAGTCGGCTGTCAGCGAGCTTAGCTCCTCAGTAGCGCTGCTGATGTCTTCAGTAGATAATTCACGAGAGAAATCTATTTCTGTAGTTTTGACAGTGTCATACTCGGTGAGCAGACACGGACCAGATTTGGTCATTACGAGATAGCCCACAAACTCATTACCTGCGCTTGATTCGACAGCAATTCGCTGGATTTGTGAGGTGTACTTCTCAGTAAAAGATGCAATAGCGTCCATTACCATATCGACTTTGGGATTTCCCCAAGTAATGAACTCAGCATTTTCCGCGATAGCGTCTCTATGGACAGTACCTCGAATCCCTGAGAAATCCTCACATGAAGGCAATTGCCACACGTCATCACCATCAAGCGCCGCACCGTGGGCAGCAAGATA
>CAZBBX010000049.1:0-9853 GCA_964490325.1 uncultured Oscillospiraceae bacterium | reverse complement strand
TTGAAGCAACATGCTTCTCTTTTTTTCTCCTTACCCCAATATTTAGTATAGAGCCGTTATTTGCGGGGGAGCGCGGTTTTTCTTTACAGATCTTGGAAGGTCGTGCCCGCAGCGGCGGTTTGATGAAAGAAATACTTGTAAAATAGTATGAAAAAAGCGAGAAGGCAGTTTCTTTTGGCGATGGTATGTGATATATTGTAGCAACATGGCATTAGACTATACAAAATTTTATAAATTGCGCGAGAAAGCGCGGTTTGGAGGAAAAATGCGAGCAGACGGAAAACGGGTCAAGGATATTTCACCCATGTATCAGGTGGCGGCGTTCATCATGAAGAAGCGCTCGGACGCCTGTAACTCCATCGAGCTGAACATCCCCATCGAGCCGATGCAGCGCTACATCAACGAGCAGCGCAAGGAGGGACATTACCTGTCCCATCTGGCGGTCGTGGTGGCGGCGGTGCTGCGCACGGCGGCGGAATATCCCTTCCTCAATCGTTTCGTGGTCAACAAGCGCATCTATGCCCGCAAGGAGTTTGCGGTGGGCATGGTCGTGCTGAAGAACGGTGAGCTGGATGGCACGATGAACAAGGCCTACTTCAACATGGACGACGACCTTTTGACCGTGCAGGAGAAGATGGACGCGTACATCCGCGACAACCGCGAGAGCGGCGACACCAACTCCACCGACAAGCTCATCAAGACGCTTTTGAAGGTGCCGGGACTTTGCAGCTTCGGCGTAGGCGTGTTCAAATTCTTGGACAAGTTTGGTCTGCTGCCCTACAGCATCATCAAGGCGAGCCCCTTCCATACCAGCTTTGTGGTGACGAATCTGGCTTCCATCCGTACGAACCACATCTTTCACCACATCTACGATTTCGGCACCACCAGCATGATCTTCTCCATGGGCAATCTGCGGGAGGTCCCCTTCCGTGTGCGTGGTGAGATCGTTCACAAGCGCTGCCTGCCCATCGGCTTGGTCATGGACGAGCGGATCTGCTCAGGTTCCTACTATGCGATGGCGTTTCAGCGCATGAAGGAGTACCTGAAGGATCCGTCACGCTTGGAGGGCAGACCCGCGGTCGTAAATTTCGACAGTTAAGACGACGCTATTGCGGCCGGAGGGAGAGAGCGGCTCATGCGAATGATCCTGCGCAACAGTAAGAACAGCATCTTGCGTACGCCGTTCAAGACGGTGCTGTTCGCGTTGCTCATCGTGGCGGTCACCGCCTTTTTGTATCTGGGCGTGAACACCTGGTTCTCGGCTGCGCGGATGCTTCACGACTGCGACGAGAACTACACCACCATTGCCGTACTGGAGTATGTGGGGGAGAACTACCCCGACGAATCCGTCTACGACGAGACCATGCAGCAGGAGGTCGCCGCCATCGACTTTGACGCCATCGCGGCGCTTCCGCAGGTCACGCGCTACGAGGCCACCAACTGCTCGCTGGGACTATTAGAGAATTTTTCGGCGCACTCCGCACTGGTGCCTTACCAAGATAACGTGGTGCTGGTCATCACCGACGCCTACCACATCATCGGCAGCGACCAATACTTTGTCAAGGTCCTGCGCGCACCCTACTGCTATCGTGCCGATGTGGAGGGACGCAGCGTCTACCTCAATGTCAACGGCCTTGCCAATGAGCTGAGCGAGGACGCCGTCTACGTCATCCACGGCAGGATACAGAGCCTGTCCACCACCGTGGTCACGGTGGATCTGACCACCTTCTACGGCGCGGCGGCGGAGAAGGCAGGCGTGGACTGCTCCAAGATCGCGGCGGCATACAAGCTGGATTCCGCCGAGGACTACTTGACGGCGGCGGGCGGCGTGTACAAGGACATGGGCGATTACTATCGCCTGATGAACAACAAGGTCTATGTGTACCGCACCGCGAACATCGCCGAGTTAGAGGAGTTCCATCAAAGCTGGGTACGCCTCAAGGAGGGGCGGCTCTTTACGGAGGAGGAATATGCCTCCGAAGCGAAGGTGTGCGTCATCACGGAGACCATCGCCAAATCCTGCGGCGTCACGGTGGGCGACAGCCTGCCGCTTCAAACGATCTCCAACGGCGACGCGCCCGTGGCGGACTGCTACTGGGGCAGCGACGAGCTGAGCGACGCGGAGAGCTACACGGTCATAGGCATCGTCAACTATTATGAGGGGCTGCAGTACAACTTTTACATTCCGGGCAAGGCAGCAGGCAACGCTCCCTTCAGCCTGATGTACAGCTTGGGGCAGGCCACGCTGCAAAACGGTACGGCGGACGCCTTTGTGGAGGCGGCCACGCCGCTGCTGCCCAAGCGTGCCACCATCAGCCTTTACGATCAGGGCTATCAGCAGGTCGCGGACTCCCTGCAGGTCATTTTGAACGCTTCCGTGGCGCTGACGAGCATCTCGGTCATCGCGGCGGTACTGATCCTCATCTGCTTTGCCTTCCTGTTTGTGGACAAGCAGCGAACGGCGGTGGAGACCATGCGCTGCTTTGGAATGCGCAAGCGAGAGGTACGTCTGTACCTGCTGTTCGGCGCGGGGCTGATCGCGCTCGTCTCCTGTACGGCGGGGGCATGGCTGGGCGCGCACTATGCGGGCAGCCTGCTGGGCGACGCCTATAAGCTGGTCTCCGAGCTGCAGGCGCTGGATCTGCGCTACAGCGACGGCTACATGGGGCTGACCAAGGCGTTCACGCCCATCACGGAAAGCTCCGTCCTGCTTGCGGTGCTGGTGGCGGCGCTGACCTTCCTCTTGGCACTGCTCCTTTGCGTCTACTTTGCGCGCCGCACCATCGAGGGCAGGGTGCTGCAAAAAAGGAATCACACCCAACGCCTGCATCCGCCCAAGCGCTCCAGCGCAGTGGGCGGCGGAGCGCTGCGCTATACCCTTCTGTCCATGCGCCGCGGCGGGATACGCAGCTTGGCGGTGCCTACGGTGTCGTTAGCGATGCTGCTGTTCATCTCTACGCTGCTTGGCACCATTGCGTCCTATCAAAGGGCGCAGGAGGAGCTGAGCGACACCACGGTCATCAAAGGCAGCTTTGTCACCCTCAGCGGCAAGTATTCCAACAAGCTCATGCTGGGCATGGACCATGTGCAGGAGCTGATCGATATGGGCTATGTGGAAAACGTAGCCGTCAGCTACACGAAAAACTATATCTATCTTGGCAAGGTCATGGGCGCGGACGGCACGAGCTATCCCGTGGAGGATGCGCCTTGGCCGGACAACCCCTACGCTTTGGAACGTTACTGGCAGGTGCTTGAAAATGCGCCGAACATCGTTGTCACCAACGACCCCGCAAGCGCGCCGGAGTTCCGCTTCTCGGAGTTCAGTTGTACCTATTTGGACGGCTACGGGGCGGAGAGCTTTCAAATAACGGATTGGGACGAGCTGACTTGTGCGGTCTCCGTCAACTTCCTGCAGGCGAACGGACTGTCGTTGGGCGATACCATACGCGTATACGTTGGCTATGATTACTTTACGAACAGCAGCAGCTACTCCTATTACGGCGAGGGCTATCAGGGACCGTATGCGCCCTTCCTCAACGTGGACATGAAGATCGTCGGCAGCTTCTACAAGCAGGGCGGCGAGGAGCAGATCTACTGTCCTCTGCCCGAGAACATGCTCGACTTGGACGGCCTTTCCGAGGGCGAGGAGGCCACAACGGCACGCTACAAGAACTTTGGCATGTCGCTGCGCAAGGTGGAGAACATTCAGACCCTGCCCATGCAGGAGCTGATGCAGGTGCTCCTGTCGAACGAGTATGCGCGTTCGTGCAGCTTCACGCTCAAGGACACCCGCGAGCTGACGGCGTTCAAGGACGCCTTGGAGGAGGCGGGCTTCTCGGGCCCCAAGCAGGAGATCTACATTCGTCTTGCGGTCATGCTCCTTGATTCGGAGTACGAAAGCTCCATGAGCGATCTGGCGCAGCGCAGCACCTACATGGAGATCCTTTATCCCATCCTCTTGGCGTTGAGCTGCGCGGTGGGGCTCATCATGGCGTTTTTGATGACGAACGCAAGGCGCGAGGAGATCGCCATTATGCGCGGCATGGGTACGCGGCGCGGACGGATCTTTACGACCTTCTTTATGGAACAGTGTATCCTGCTCTGCATCGGAGCAGGTTTGGGAGCGGGCGTCGCGGCGCTGCTTGGATACGGGTCGCTGCTTGGCGGAGCCGATCCTTGGCTGTTTGCGGCAAGCTATGCGTTGGGCAGCGCGCTGTCCATTCTGTCCTTGGAGGGCAAGCGGGCGTTCAAGGCGATCTCGGAGCGAGAGTAGGAGGCAAAAAATGAGCATTTTGGCAATGGAGGGTGTGCGTTACACCTATCGCAGCAAGTACCAGACGGTCGAGGCGCTGCGGGGCATCGACTGCGCGTTCGAGCAGGGCAAGCTCTATGCTGTCATCGGCAAGAGCGGCTCCGGCAAGTCCACCATGCTTTCGCTTTTGGCGGGCTTGGATCTGCCGGAGAAGGGGGATGTGCTGTTCAACGGCACGTCCACCCGTAAGCTGAACTTAGACGATTATCGCCGCAAGGACGTGGCGATGATCTACCAGAGCTTTCGTCTGTTTCCGCTGCTGACGGCGGCGGAGAACGTCATGTTCCCCATGGAGCTGCACGGGGTCAAGCCGAAGGCGGCAAGGGAGCGGGCGGAATCGCTTATCGAGCAGGTGGATCTACCAAGGACGGTCTGCAACCGCTTTCCCACGATGATCTCCGGCGGCGAGCAGCAGCGCGTGGCGATCGCAAGGGCGCTGGCGATGGACACCAAGCTCATCTTGGCGGACGAGCCGACGGGCAACTTAGACAGCGTGACGGGGCGCAAGATCATCGACATCCTGCGGCGCTTGGCGCACGAGCAGGCGTACTGCGTCGTCGTCGTCACCCACGATGTGAGCGTGCTGGACGTGATGGACTGCGTGTACCGTATGCAGGACGGCCGCGTGGCGGAGGAGCCGACGGCTTAACTGTTTGCTCGCTGCTGCGGCGCGAATTTCGTCTAATTTTAGAAAGAATACAGATTTGCCTCGAAAGGCGCAAGCTTTTTTCTTGACAAGTATGCAGGCGCGGTTTACAATACTATTGAGTAATCACGCAATACTGCGTGTTGTCATAGATAACGAGAGAAAGCTTATAGCACGGCGTCTTTTGGGCGCCGAATAGATAAGATGGACGGAGTACCGTTATATGACCGAGCAGTATTATGCTCGGTTATATTATTATAGATAGGGAGAAGAAACCGTGGAATGGTATTATGTCGTGATCGCGGGCGTCGCGGCTTTGATCGCGGGTCTGCTGATCGGATATTTTTATCGCAAGAACATTGCGGAAGCAAAGGTCGCCAAGGCGGAGGACGCTGTCAAGCAGCTCTATGACGACGCCCAGCGCCGTGCCGAAGAAATCCGCAAGGAAAAAGTTCTCGAAGCCAAGGACGAGGTCTACAAGCTTCGTACCGAAGCGGAGCGCGAGAACAAAGAGCGCCGCGCCGAGCTGCAGCGCACCGAACGACGCCTGTTCACCCGTGAGGAGTCGTTGGACAAGAAGATCGAGGGCGTGGAGCAGCGAGAGACCGCACTTAACGAACGAGCCGCCCGTCTGGACAAGATGGAGGAGGACACCACGGCGCTGTTCGACAAGCAGACGGCAGAGTTGGAGCGCATTTCCGCCATGACCAGCGAGGAAGCCAAGGCGGTGCTGCTCAACAATGTCGAGCAGGAAGCAAGACATGACGCCGCTATCCTGCTTAGGGACATCGAGCAGAAGACCCGCGAGGAGGCCGACAAGCGCGCACGCAACATCGTTTCCTTGGCCATTCAGCGCTGCGCTGCGGATCATGTGGCGGAGGCCACCGTGTCGGTGGTACCGCTGCCCAACGACGAGATGAAGGGCCGCATCATCGGCCGCGAGGGACGCAATATCCGCGCATTGGAGACGGCGACCGGCGTAGATCTTATCATCGACGACACGCCCGAGGCGGTCATCCTGTCCGCGTTCGACCCCGTGCGCCGCGAGATCGCCCGCATCGCGTTGGAAAAGCTCATCATGGATGGCCGTATCCATCCGGCGCGCATCGAGGAGATGGTCGAGAAGGCCAAGAAGGAGGTCGACACCCAGATCCGCGAAGCAGGCGAAGCCGCCGTGCTGGAGGTGGGCGTCAACGGCCTGCATCACGAGCTGGTGCGCTATCTGGGCCGCATGAAGTACCGTACCAGTTACGGTCAGAACGTTTTGAAGCACAGCATCGAGGTCGCCCATCTGGCGGGCATCATGGCAGCCGAGATCGGCGCGAACGTGGCTTTGGCCAAGCGCGCAGGCCTGCTGCATGACATCGGCAAGTCCATCGACCATGAGGTCGAGGGCAGCCACGCGCAGATCGGCGCCGACCTTGCCAAGAAGTACCGCGAGAACAACAGCGTCATCCACGCCATCGCGGCGCATCACGGCGATGTGGATCCCAACACCGTCGAGGCGGTGCTGGTACAGGCGGCGGACGCTATCAGCGCGGCAAGACCCGGTGCAAGGCGCGAGACGCTGGACGCGTACATCAAGCGCTTGGAGAAGCTTGAGGAGATCGCAAACTCCTTCGAGGGCGTCGAGACCTCCTATGCCATTCAGGCAGGCCGCGAGGTGCGCATCATCGTCAAGCCCGAAAAGATCAGCGACGCGGACACGGTCATCATCGCCAAGGACATTGCCAAGCGCATCGAGTCCGAGATGGAGTATCCGGGGCAGATCAAGGTCAACGTCATACGCGAAACGCGTACCGTGGACTACGCAAAGTAAGAGAACAAGGGGGGATATGCCGAGCTTATTTTCGGCATATCCTTTTTTCAAAGAGGAGGCGAGCGCATGATCTTTCCCATTGCCGACGGACACTGCGATTTTCTGTACGGCGCCATGGAGTACGGCTATGAGCTGGGCAGCCTGAAGCGCGATCAGGTGGTGCATCTGCCCTATCTGCAGGGCGGCAATGTTGCTCTCCAATGCTTTGCCGTTTGGATCGACACAAAGCTCAAGACCCCGCCGCTGCAGCAGGCGCTCACCATGATCGACTGCTACTATCGTATGCTGGCGGCCAACCCCGCCCTGACGCCGTTTTCCGCGAACTTTTCGCCCGAGAGCGGACGTATCGCCACGGTGCTGACGGTGGAGGGCGGCGAGGCCTGCGAGGGCAGCCTTGCCATGCTGCGCACCCTGCATCGCTTGGGTGTGCGCGCCATGACGCTCACTTGGAACGAAAACAACGAGCTGGCAGGCGCGGCAAACGAGCATCGCAGCCGCGGGATCACGCCGTTGGGGCACGAGCTTATTAGGGAGATGGAGCGCATCGGCGTGGCGCTGGATCTGTCGCATCTTTCCGATGCGGGCATAGACGACGCGCTGGGCTTTTGCACGCGTCCCGTGTTCGCTTCCCATTCCAATGCGCGAGCGCTGTGCAAAGCGCCGCGCTGCCTAAAGGACGAGCACATTCGCGCCATAGCGGAGAGAGGCGGCGTCATCGGCGTCAACTTCTATGGTCCACAGCTCACCGACGAGGGGAAGGGCAGCATCGACGATGTGGTCAAGCACATCCTGCACATCGTCAGCATCGGCGGGATCGACTGCTGCTGCTTCGGCTCCGACTTTGACGGCATGAACCAATACCCGCACGACCTCAAAAACGCGTTGGCATACCAAAATCTTTGCCGTGCGCTGCTGCGCGCAGGCTTCTCGGAAAGCGAAGTACTGAAAATTGCGTATCGCAATTTGCGCAATTATCTGGTACAATTCGTTTAGACAGCGACGGCGATCATGGGAAGGGACGACTATATGGAACCGATCTTTCAAGTGGAATACACGCCCGATAAGGCGCTTTTGAACAGCTTTGGCCGCTTGACCGCCAAGAGGAACAAGGCCACCATCGTGATCTTGGTCTGCAGCCTGTTGCTGCTGGTATTCTTCCCGTTTCTTTTGTGGTTCGACAGCAGCGTGGCGGTGTACAGCGGAACGATGGGCAGCCTCTTTCTGCTGTTCTGGCTTTTCTACGACCGCTATGCAGGCTCGCTGAACCGAAAAATGCAAAAAGGCACGGAGCAAAGCGCGACCTACAGCTTTGGCGACACGGATTTTGTCACGCACAACGCCTTGGGCGAGTCACGCCTGCTCTACGCGGCGCTGACCGAGTTGGAGGAGACGGACGAGTTTTATGCCCTCTATCTCAACAAGCACCAAGCCATCTTGGTGCCAAAGCGCAGCTTCACGCTTGGCAATGCGGAAGCGTTTGGGAACTTTCTGACCGAGAAGACCGGCAAGCGCATGAAGCAGCGCGGCAGCTGTCGTCCGCGTTCCGCTGCGCTCATCGCAGGGGTCATCACGGGACTGGTGCTGTACATTGTGGCCTGCGCGGCAGACACGATCCTTTTGCGCAATAGACCCGCCAAGGAAGAGACCCTGACGGTCGAAAACTATTCCATCACCGTAACGGAGAACTATGAAACCTTCGACGATGCGGATTTTCTGCTGTGCGCTTCCTATGACGACAACGTCTACCTGTATGTGTACAACGAGACCGATGCCGAGCTTACACAGTACGATCTGGAGTGTGCGGACGCAAAAGCCTATGCCGAGATGCTTGTGGAGCTGTATGACGTCGATGCAACGTTCAAGGAGCTGGAAAACGGCGCAGTCTGCGTGCTGTATGAAGTAAGCTATGAGGACAGCACGATCTACTACTGCGACGCAGTCGTGGACGGCGGGGATGCATTTTGGATCAGCGAGTTCTACTGCCTGAGCGACACGAAGAGCATATATGCGCCGCTGATGGAACGCTATGCCTCCACCATTCGGGTGGGGGAGTGAAATAGGAATAAAACGAAAGGAGTTACAGCCTATGGCATACTGTGGAAATTGTGGGAAGCCCGCCCTTGAGGGCGACAGCTTCTGTTACTATTGCGGGGCGGCGCTGCAAAAGGCGCCGACCACAAACGACGCTGTGCAGCAAGCAGCGGCAGCCCCCCTTGCGGAGGAGACAAAGGACGAGCCTCTGCCCGTGATCGAGGCGGAGCCTGTTACGGAGGAACCCATAGCGGAGGAACCCGTTTCGGAGGAAACTGCTGTTGTGGAATCCGCCGCTGAGGAACCCGCTGCAAAGGAATCCGCCGCAGAGGAACCCGCAGCGGATGAAACTGCCGTTGAGGAACCAATTATTGAGGAACCCACCGTTGAGGAATCCATAGCGGAGGAACCCATTACCGAGGAATCCATTACCGAAGAACCCATAGCGCAGGAACCCACCGAGGAGCCGATGCCCGTGATCGAGCAGCCCGCCGTGATGGAGGAGCCACTGACCGTGATCGAGCAGCCCGCCGCCGCGCCCGTCGTGGCGGTCATCCCGCAGCCCATCCCCACTGCAGCCGTGACGGAGGAGCCTGCCAAGGCGCAAAAACCCGCAAAGCGCAAGGATCTGTTGACGGCGTTCCAGTACATCGCGCTGACACTGCTGTTCCATGTGCCCGTTGTGGGCTTGGTCTTCCTGTTCGTGTGGGGCTGCGGCGGCACAAGCAATATTTCTCTCAAGCGCTTCTCACTGGCGATGCTGATCCTTCGGCTCATCGGGCTGATCCTGCTGACGCTCTGCGCACTTTGTACGCTGCTGTCGTTCCGTTGGGGCTTTGGCGATGCGATCATGGAGGGTCTGCGACAGCTCTACGAAGCGCTGCGTCCCATTTTCGGATAAAGTGCCGTCTTTACAACCTACAGCAACAAAAAGCCGCCCCGTTTCGGAGCGGCTTTGCTGCCGTCAAAAAACGATGTTTTTTGACGTGACTGCTGCGGCAGGGCTTCTCTTGCCCCTTTGGAGACCCAAAGCGACAAGCAAGGT
>CAZBBX010000048.1:0-10244 GCA_964490325.1 uncultured Oscillospiraceae bacterium | reverse complement strand
AGGTTTTTCAAATTTGATGTTACTCTATGGCACCTCAGTAGGTTCAACATGGGGGTACGGGGTCTTGTGAAGCAGTTTAGCAGCGCCACGCACAGCCACAGCAGCGCGATCACGGCGAACACGCCCAACATGCCCTTCACACACAGCAGCAATATGGTACCGATATCCATAGCCTTGCCTCCCTTACAGCAGCGCTTCCACAAGCGAGATCAATAGACCGCCCGCCACGACGGATGCGATCTGTCCCGAAACGTTCGCCCCCGCCGCGTGCATGAGCAAAAAGTTGTCGGGATCCTCCTTGCGGCCCATCTGGTGCACCACGCGAGCGGACATGGGAAAGGCGGAGATGCCCGCAGCGCCTATCATGGGATTGACCTTGTTCTTGGAAAAGAGGTTTATAAACTTGGCAAACAGCACCCCGCCGGCGGTGTCAAGGATGAAGGCGACAAGCCCGAGGCCAATGATCATCAGCGTGGTGGTGTTGACAAAGGCGTCCGCCGTCATGCGGTAGGAGACGGACAGCCCCAGCAGCAGCGTGACAAGGTTTGCAAGCACGGTCTGCGCGGTCTCGGACAGGCTGCCCAGCACGCCGCACTCACGGATGAGGTTGCCGAACATCAGAAAACCGATCAGCTCGGCGGACTTGGGGGATACGCAGCCCGCAACGATGGTCACAAGGATGGGAAAGAGAATGCGCGTCAAGCGCGAAACGGGTCTTTGATGATTGTCCATGCGGATCAAGCGTTCCTGCTTGGTCGTCAGCAGACGAATGACAGGCGGCTGAATGATGGGCACCAGCGCCATATAGGAGTAGGCCGCCACAAGGATAGCGCCTTGGTACTGCGAGCCGAAGTATTGCGAAACATAGATGGCTGTCGGTCCGTCGGCAGCGCCTATGATGGCAATGGACGCGGCGTCCTTGAGGTCGAAGCCCAACAGGGAGGCGATCAGCAGGGTCAAAAAGACGCCCAGCTGCGCGGCCGCGCCAAAGAGCAGCAGTTTGGGATTGGAAAGCAGGGGGCCAAAGTCGATCATCGCGCCGATGCCGATGAACAGCAGCAGGGGAAACAGCTCGTTTGCAAGTCCCGCTTCAAACAGGGTTTGAATGGCGGGGGTGTCCACAAAGGGAAGATTCACCAAGATTGCGCCAAAGCCCATGGGCAGCAGCAGGGCAGGCTCCATCTTCTTGGTAATGGCCAAGTAGATGAGCAGAGCGCCTACGGCCAGCATCACCAACTGCTTCCAGTTGAAGGCGACGGCGTTGGAAAACAGGGCCAACAGATCCTGCATAAGTACCTCCCGCGAAACGCTGCCATCAATGTAGCGTATCCGCCCGCACGCGTCAATATCCCAATTTGGCTTTTTACAAATTTAACCTTCCGTACACAAATGGAACGAAATCCCCGCTCCTTTCACCCATTTTACCGCAAAAAAGCCGAGCCTTTACAAACCCCTTTTTCCCGCAAAAAACAATCGTCTTCCGTTTTCACGCAAGGATAATTTTTCAAGGGCTTGCAAACAATAGCAGCAGGAAAACAGCAAAGGAGCTTTGCATGAAGGCAACAGGCATTGTCAGACGCATCGATGAACTGGGTCGCATCGTGATCCCTAAGGAGATACGGCGCACCCTAAGGATACGCGAGAGCGACCCCATGGAGATCTATACGAGCGGGGACGGGAGCATCGTGCTCCAAAAGTATTCGCCCGTGCGCGAACTGGGCGAGCTTGCGCGGGAGTATGTGCAGGCGCTCAACGGCGTGTTTGGACACACGGCGGCGGTCTGCGACACAGAATGGATCGTGGCGGCGGCGGGGCAGCACAAGAAGACCCTTGCGGACAAAGCGATCACCCCGCTTCTAAGGGAGCAGCTCCTCTCCAAGACCATCCTCCTGCAGCAGGAGGAGAAGGAGAAGACGCTGCTGCTCACAGGCGATCAGGCAAGCCCGTTTCTGATGCAGCTCATCGTGCCCATCCTTGTCAATGGGGACGTGATGGGCGGCGTGCTGCTGTGCGCAAACGAGGCGCGTCAGCCCATGGGAACGGGAGAGCTGCAGGCGCTCAAGACGGCGGCGCTGTATCTGGCGCGGCAGCTGGAGGGCTGATAAAAGGACGAACTTCGACCAAAGGGCGGACGCGTATCCTAAACACAGGATGCGCGCCCACTTTTTTGTCCATAGTTTTCCCTTCAGAGCGTCTCCAAGTCCGCGGCGCGGCGCATGTTTTCGGAGGCGATCCGCTTCATGGGCTTAATGAGAAAAACGCAAAGCAGGATCGTCAGTACGTCGGCAAGGGGCTGGGTCAGGTAAATGCCGCGTATCCCAAGGTACTTGGGAAGCAGCAGGATCAGGGGAACATAGAAGATCCCCTGCCGCAGGAGCGAGAGGAACAGGCCCATCTTGGAGGAGCCGATGGTTTGGAAGGTAATGGTCATCATGTAGCAAAGGCCAAAGGCGGGGTACAGCGCCACCTGCGAGATGAGCAGCAGCCTGCCGTACTCCACGATGGCGGGGTTGCGGTTGAACAGCAGGATGAGGGGTTTTGCAAGCAGGATGTACAGCACGGCCACAAAGACGGTCAGCAGCAGCGACCCCCGCAGGGCAAAGCGGGCGGAGGCGTGGAAGCGCTCCTCGTTCCTTGCGCCGAACGCATAGGACGCCACAGGCTGATAGCCCTGCATAAAGCCCATGATAAGGTAGCAGCCGATGAGGACCAGCCGCTGCACGACGCCATAGGCGGCAATGATCTGATCGGAGTTTTGCAGGGACTTGGCGGCGATGTTGGTCAGCGAGGTCGCCACGGCAAGGCAGATCTGTATGATCGCCGTAGGGATGCCGATGGAAACGACAGCCCACACGAGCTTCCAAGAGAGGCGAAACAGCTTTGGACGGAGCTTGATGAGGGAACGGCCGCTCAGATAGTACCACGCAAGGATGGCAAAGGTGACAAACTGCGAGACGCTCGTTGCAAGCGACGCGCCCTCCACGCCCATGTCAAGACCCCATGAGAACATGAATACGGGATCGAGCGCCACGTTCAAGACGGCGCCTGTGATGACCGCGATCGAGGAGATCTTCACGGAGGATTCCGCCCTTGCCGCGCAGTTGAGACTTTGCGCAGGCAGGTTGAAGATGGCCGCAATGAACATCCAAAGCGCATACTCCTTGGCAAGCGGCAGCACTTCGGCGGAAGCGCCAAAGGCGGTGAGCAGAGGATCCATCAGCAGGATCCCCACCAGGCACAGCAGAACGCCTATCCCCATGGACAGTCCCACGATGGTCGTCACGGTGCGACCCGCCCCCTCCTTGTCACCCGCACCCAGCTGCCGTCCCGCCAAAACGGCGGCGCCGGCTGCAAAGATATTTTCGATGGACACCATCAAAAGCAGCAGGGGCAGGGTCACGCTCACCGCGGCCAGCGCGGCGTCGCTGTCCAGCATACCGATGTACGCCGTGTCCACGATGTTGTACACAGCCTTGGCAAGCAGCGCCAGCGTTGCGGGCAGGGACAGCTTAAAAATGGCGATCGACGGCTTGACCATCGAAAGCAGAGATTCTTTTCCTGCGTTTTTATCGCTGCGCATAGCTTTACGCCCATACGCCGTACAGCAGGACGGCGAGCCAACGATGACAGCTTTTCTCATGCTCCCGCAGCGCGCTTTGTGGCGAGTCGCAGCTTAGGCAGACGCTTTTGAAGCGCAGGTTGAAATAGTCCATATACAGCCGAAGATCCTCCACGACCTCGTTTACGGACAGCCCTTCCCGCAGCGGCGCGCTCTCTAAAAGCGCTGTAAGGACTTGGATGTTCAGCGCGTCAAACGCCTGCCGCCGCTCACGGATGGCGGACTCCAGCTTTGCGGGAGGCATAAAGACGGCGTCGCAGAAGATCCCCAAGTATTGGGGCTGCTCCGTAAAGAAGCGCAGCCTCGCGTCAAAGTATACGGACAGCTGCTCCTCCGCCGTTCCCGTGAGCGAACCGACCGTGCCGCGCAAAAACACCGTCAGCGCAGCAAAGCACTTCTCCACGCACAGCAGATAAAGCGCATCCTTGTCCTTGAAATGGTGGTAGACGACGCCCTTGGAGATGTCGTTTTGAGCAAAGGCCGTGTTCAGCGACGCCCCCTCATAGCCCTTCTCGGAAAACGCCTCGAGCGCGGCGTCCAACACGCGCTGCCGCGAAAGCGCAGTCTTTTCATCCCGCTTCATGTTGTACTCCCTTTCATAAAACAGACCAAACGGTCTAATTTATTGAAGCATAGCACGATCAGACCGATCGGTCAATATTCGGATTGTGAAAAAACGGTGGCATTCGCTTTGAACGGCTCAAAAAGGGGTTTTGCAGGCAAAAAACGCGGTTCACACGCTTGACAAAGGAAGCGTAGCACGCTACAATGTGTAGCGTACTACACAACAGGGGGTAAGAACCATGGAAAACCTACCGATCCCGTATCTGCTGAAGATCACCGTGGACAAGATCAAGACAGGAGCGGACGGTCATCTCAAAAGTCTTGGCCTTACGCTCACGCAAAGCCGCGTCTTGGCCTTCCTTGTGGAGCGCGGCGGGCAGGCGACGCAAAAGGCGATCGAGGATTTCCTCAAGGTAGCGCATCCCACGGTGGTGGGGATCGTATCCCGCATGGAGAAGAACGGTTTTCTGACCTGTTCCTATGAGCGCGTCAGCAAGCTCGTGACGCTCACGGACAAGGCAAAGGAAACAGGCACGGAAATGGTTCACGCCATGGCAACGCAGGACGAGATCCTGCTTCGGGGTCTGTCCGAAGCGGAGGTGGCGGAGCTTGCGCGCCTTCTCATGGTGGTCTATCAAAACGTGACCTAAGGGGCCTTGCCGCCCCAACCAACTATTTTTTTACGATAATGTGTAGCCTGCTACACATAGACAGGAGGATGATCGACGTGATAAAGACCTTACTAAAGAGCGTCAGACAATACAAGCGCTCCTCCCTTGCGACCCCGCTGCTGGTGGCGGCGGAGGTCGTGCTGGAGATCCTGATCCCGCTTTTGATGGCGGATCTGATCGACTACGGCATCGATCAGGGCAACATGAACGTCGTACTCAAGTACGGCCTTGCGCTGCTGCTTTCGGCCTTGATCGAACTGGTCGTGGGCGCGTGCGCGGGACGGTCGGCGGCCAAGGCGTCCACGGGTTTTGCCGCAAATCTT
The DNA here is from genome assembly GCA_964490325.1 of uncultured Oscillospiraceae bacterium. Lineage (GTDB taxonomy): Bacteria > Bacillota > Clostridia > Christensenellales > CAG-138 > DAOPJM01. The sequence goes on along the minus strand of CAZBBX010000048.1, from coordinate 5,067 downwards.
CGGGACGACGCCTATGACAGCGTGCAGAACTTTTCCTTTTCCAATATCGACAAGTTTTCCACCGCTTCCATTGTGACCAGACTCACCACGGATGTGACCAACGTGCAGTCCGCCTACCAGATGATCATTCGCATGGCGTTTCGCGGTCCGCTGATGATGCTCTTTGCGCTCATCGTATCCTTCCGCATCAGCGCACAGATCTCGCTGGTGTTCTTGGTATGCATCCCCGTCCTTGCGGTCGCGCTGTACTTCATCATGACCAAGGCGCACCCGCTTTTCACCCGCGTGTTCGCCACCTACGACAAGCTCAACAACGTGGTGCAGGAGGATCTGAGGGGCATCCGCGTCGTCAAATCCTTCTGCCGTGAGGAGCACGAAAAGGAAAAGTTCGGCGGGGTCTCGCAGAAGATCTACAAGGACTTTTCCAAGGCGTCGAAGCTCATTTCCCTCAACATGCCGCTGATGCAGTTCTGCATGTACGCCTGTATGCTGCTCATCGCGTGGTTCGGCGCAAGAGCCATCGTGGCAAGCGGCAACGATCCTTCGCTGGGTCTGACCACGGGGCAGCTGATGAGCCTCATCACCTATGCTATGCAGATCCTGACCAGCCTGATGATGCTCTCGATGGTGTTCGTCATGATCACCATGGCACGATCCTCTGCCGAGCGCATCGCGGAGCTTATCAACGAAAAGCCCGACATCACCAACGGACCCGATCCCGTTTACACCGTCAAGGACGGCTCCGTACAGTTCAAGAACGTGAGCTTCCGTTACTCCTCTCGGGCGGAAAAGCCCGTACTGCAGAACATCGAGCTTAGCGTCGCCTCGGGGCAGAGCGTGGGCATCATCGGCAGCACAGGCTCCTCCAAGTCCTCGCTGGTGCAGCTCATCCCAAGGCTGTACGATGCAAGCAGCGGCAGCGTACTGGTGGGCGGCGTGGACGTAAAGGCATACGACCTGACGAGTCTTCGCGATGCCGTGTCCATGGTGCTGCAAAAGAACGAGCTGTTCGCGGGGACGATCCGCGAGAACCTGCGCTGGGGCAACGAAAACGCCACCGACGACGAGCTGAAGCAGGCCTGCGAACTGGCGCAGGCGGACGGCTTCATTTCGGAGCTGCCCGACGGCTATGACACGCACATCGAGCAGGGAGGCACGAATGTCTCAGGCGGTCAAAAGCAGCGCTTGTGCATCGCAAGGGCGCTGCTCAAAAAGCCAAAGATCCTCATTTTGGACGATTCCACCTCGGCGGTGGACACCAAGACCGACGCGCTGATCCAAAGGGCGTTTGAGAAGACCATCCCGGACACGACCAAGATCGTCATTTCACAGCGTGTCTCCTCCGTTCGGGACTGCGATCTGATCGTGGTCATGGACGACGGCAGGATCGAGGCCGTTGGAAAGCACGACGAGCTGATGGCAAGCTGTTCGATCTATCGCGAAGTGTACGATTCGCAGCAGAAGGGAGGGCAGGAAGATGCGTAAGGAGCAATCTAAGGGGCAAAGGGGCGGTACGGGGCGGATCGATCCGACCACCGTCAAGCGGCTGCTTGGCTACCTCAAGCCCTACCGCTTAAAGCTCATACTGGTGACCGTCTGCATCCTTGTTTCCGCTGTTGTCAGCGTTGCGTCCTCGCTGTTTTTGCAGACCCTCATCGACGATTACATCACGCCGCTGCTTGTGGAAGCCGTGCCCGATTTTTCGGGGCTGATCCGCATCATCCTCGTCATGGGCTGCGTGTACTGCACAGGCGCATTGGCGAGCCTCATCTACAATCGGGTCATGGTCTCGGTGGCGCAGGGCACGCTCAAGCGCATCCGTGATACGATGTTCGGCAACATGCAGAGCCTGCCGCTCAAGTATTTTGACACGCACACGCATGGCGATGTGATGAGCTGCTATACAAACGATACCGACACGCTGCGCCAGATGATCTCGCAGTCCCTGCCGCAGATCATCTCCTCGCTCATCACCATCGTTGCGGTGTTCCTTGCCATGCTGTATGTCAGCGTATGGCTCACGATCATCGTCCTTGCGTCCATAGCGGTCATGCTGCTGGTGGCGGGAAAGATCGCGGGAAAGAGCGGCAGCTACTTCATTGCGCAGCAGAACACCTTAGGCAAGCTCAACGGCTATGTGGAGGAGATGGTCAACGGGCAAAAGGTCGTCAAGGTCTTCTGCCACGAGGATAAGGCACGGGAGAGCTTTCGCGACAAGAACGGCGCTTGGCGGGAGAACTCCACCGCGGCAAATGCCTATGCCAACGTGCTGATGCCTATTATGAACGCGCTTGGGTATCTGCTGTACATCGTGGTGGCCATAGCGGGCGGCTACATGGCCATCAAGGAAATGGGCAACCTTTCCTTGGTCGGCACAAACGTCCTTACCTTGGGCATGATCGCCTCCTTCCTGACGCTGACCCGCAGCTTCACAAACCCCTTGTCGCAGGTCGCAAACCAGCTCAACTCCATCATCATGGCGCTGGCAGGCGCAACGCGTATCTTTGCGCTGATGGACGAGGAGCCGGAAACGGACAACGGCTATGTGACGCTGGTGAACGCCGCGTATGTGGACGGCAAGCTGCAGGAAGCAGACCACCATACGGGTCTGTGGGCGTGGAAGCATCCCCACGGAGACGGCACGCTGACCTATACCGAGCTGAAGGGGCATATCGTCATGGAGGACGTGGACTTTGGATATGTGCCCGACAAGCAGGTGCTCTACGACGTCTCCATCTATGCCGAGCCGGGGCAAAAGGTCGCGCTGGTGGGTGCAACAGGCGCAGGCAAGACGACGATCACCAACCTCATCAATCGCTTTTATGACATAGCGGAAGGCAAGATCCGTTACGACGGCATCAACATCAACAAGATCAAGAAGGCGGATCTGCGCAGGAGCTTGGGCGTGGTGCTGCAGGATGTGAACCTCTTTACAGGTACGGTCATGGACAACATCCGCTATGGCAAGCTGGACGCCACCGACGAGGAATGTATCCGTGCAGCGGAGCGTGCAAACGCGGACGGCTTCATTCGGATGCTGCCGCAGGGCTATGACACGCTGCTGGAGGGCGACGGCAGCGGCCTCAGCCAAGGGCAAAGGCAGCTGCTGTCCATTGCGCGTGCGGCGGTGGCGAATCCTCCCGTGATGATCCTGGACGAGGCGACCAGCTCCATCGACACCCGCACCGAGGCCATCGTGCAGCGGGGCATGGATGCGCTGATGGAGGGGCGCACCGTGTTCGTCATTGCGCACCGTCTGTCCACGGTCAAGAACAGTGACGTCATCATCGTACTGGAGCATGGACGTATCATCGAGCGCGGAAGCCATGAAAAGCTGCTTAGTAAGAAAGGGAAGTACTATCAGCTCTATACGGGCGCATTCGAGCTGGAGTAGGGAGAAACCCATTCGTCCGCCCTCTCAACCCTCTTTCCCTCTCATCCGTAGGGGCGGATAGCATCCGCCCGCCGTATCCGCCCGCCGTGCGGACGGAAATGATGCGCCGACCTTGGCGGCATGATGCGGCAGACCTTCGTCTGCCATGCTGCGTTGCGCCTATGGCACAATATGATGTTAAGCGTGTCCTGCACGCAAGACACGCTTAATTCATGTAGCTTTGCTCCGCAAAGCATCTCATCAAATCGGTGTGCTGTGACCCTATTTCCCCCGCATCTGTAGGGGCGGATAGCATCCGCCGCCGTATCCGCCCGCCTTGCGGACGGAACCCTCTCTCGCCCTCATCCTGTAGGGGCGGATAGCATCCGCCAGCCTTACAAACGCAATCTTCTTCCCCCACCTTCCCTAACGGCAAAGGTCTGCTACACCGCAGCCAACAACGCCATAAGCGAAGGCAGGGCGTCGATCGGCTCGCCCGTCACGCGCAGGGTCTCGTCGCAGACGGCTTCGTTGCGATACTCGGCGTCCAAACCCAGCAGGCGCAGGATCTTCTCTTGGCGCGGACAGTCCTTGTCCAGTATGGCGTTGATCACGGCGCTGCGGGGTCGCTTCACAAACAGCAGCATACAGGTGTCGGGATACGCGTTCTTGAGCGAGATGCCGCCGCAGATGTCCACGGGCATGACCGCGATGCGCCCCGCGTCCACGCAGCGATCGACCGCTTCCCGCGCAGCGCCGTAGTATTCGCCGCCGTATACGGTGCTCTCCAAGAAGGCGCCTGCCTCCGCGTTCAGTTCAAAGCTGCGGCGATCTAAAAAGTGATACTTGCCCGTTTCGCCCGAGCGCGGTCTGCGCGTTGTTGTCGTCACGGGCTTATCAAAGCGAGGATCCTTCAGCAGCGCTCGCGCCAGCTCGGTCTTACCGCTGCCGCTTGGACCGATGAGGCACAGCACGCCGCCGTTATTCAGGCAAAAGCTCCCCGTGGGGAAGGGGTGGGCAAGCCTGTCCACCAGGCGCAGAAAGTCGTCGTAGCCATTCACTGCCAGCAGCCCCGTCAGATGGTTGTTCCAAGGCCGCCGAAACAGCACGGGATAGGTCGCGGCGGAGCCAAGGATGTTGTGTGCGCCGTCGTCCAGCAGCAGGTCGAGCTTGACAAGATCCTTGCGTGCGGCTATGAGGATATTGCGCGGCGGCACCTCGGGAAAATCGCGGATCAGCCGTTCGGCGCGTGCGCTCATGCAGGCGGGACTGACCGCCGTGATAAAGAAGACCTCGCCCCTCTTGCTAAGCTCGTGTATAAAGGCCTGCGCTCCCGCAAGGATGGGCTGTCCTTCCACAAAAACGGGGTCGGAAAAGTAGGCCAAGCGTTCATCGGCCAGACCGCCCAACTCTCCCCAGTCGTTGATGTCATAGATGCTCAGCGTCTGTTCGTTGCGTTCCCGATTCAGTCGTTCCACTGCGTGGCGGTTGCAGTCATACAGCACATCGTCCACATCCACACCGATCTTTAGTTGCTCCCGAAGCATATGCGCCTCCGTTATTTCGACGCTTTGCCGCGTCATTTCGATGGAAACAGTATACCATGCACATCGCTTTCGGTAAAGGCTTGCATTTGACAGGACCGTGTCAAGTTGTTCCGGGTAAATTAGGAGCAGAAGGCGTTGGGAACGGCG
>CAZBBX010000047.1:0-10970 GCA_964490325.1 uncultured Oscillospiraceae bacterium | reverse complement strand
AACGCGCCGCTCAAGTACATGCCGCCCACCAAGTTCATGACGGGCAACATCTTCCGCGGCCATGTGCAGGACGCGCTGTTCAACATGGTGACGATCCTGACGGGACAGAAGATCCACCTTCTGGGCATGATGACCGAGGCCATCCACACGCCCTTCATGTCCGACCGTGCGCTGTCCATCGAGAACGCGCAGTACATCTTCAACACCATGGCGGACCTTGGTGACGAGCTGCGCTTCAAGGAGGGCGGCATCATCGAAACGAGAGCCGCCGAGGTGCTGCACAAGGCGCGGGTGCTGCTTGGCGAGATCGAGAGCATCGGCCTGTTCACGACCCTGGAGCGCGGCGTCTTTGCCGACATCAAGCGGCAGCGCACAGGCGGCAAGGGTCTGGACGGCGTGGTGCAAAAGGACGCGCTGTACTTTAACCCCTTCCTTGCCTTGATGCAGAAGGGTGCAAAGGAGGGACGGGTATGAGCGGCGGACTGTACGATACCTCCGTAAAGAGCTTTGACCGCAGCTATGACGCGCACGCTGTCAGAGCCTACGGCGACACCATGAACGACGGCAAGGTGCAGCTTTCCTTCACCCTGCCCGTGCCCGACGACGACAAGGGCGAGGAAGCGGCGCGCATCCTTGCACGCAAGATGGGCTTGGAGGAGCCGAACGTGGCGCTCTCCCGCAAGCTGGATCGCTCCTTCACCTTCTATGTCGTGTACGGCTCCTGCATCCACAGCGTGGACTATGAGAACATCACCGTGCAGACCGTGGACAACGAGGTGATGGACATGCACGAAACGGACGCCTTCATCCGCAGCTATATCGGCCGCAAGATCGTGGTGGTGGGCGCTTCGACGGGTACGGACGCGCACACCGTGGGCATCGACGCCATCATGAACCGCAAGGGCTTTGCGGGGCATTACGGCTTGGAGCGCTACGAGATGATCGAGGCGTACAATCTGGGCGCACAGGTCCCCAACGAGGAGTTCGTGCGCAAGGCCGTGGAGCTGAACGCCGATGTGCTGCTGGTGTCGCAGACGGTCACGCAGAAGGACATCCACATCCAAAACCTCACCGCGCTGGTGGAGCTGTTGGAGGCGGAGGGACTGCGGGAACGCTTCGTGCTCATCTGCGGCGGCGCACGCATCACGCATGAACTGGCCAAGGAGCTGGGCTATGACGCGGGCTTCGGCGCCAAGAAGTATGCCGAGGACGTGGCGTCCTTTGCCGTCAACGAGCTGGTGCGGCGCGGCGTAAAGTAAGACCAACCTATCGTAAGACCGATCGCAGAGCCCTGCGGTCGGTCTTTTTTATGCCGCGAAGAATTTCTTGAAAAAAGTTGTATTTGGGTATTGACCTTGACGCGGCGTCAGGGTTTACTATGGGCAGGAAGGGAGGCGAGGACGATGGAATACACCATTGGAGCCTTGGCAAAGCTGGCGGGGATAAGCGTGCGCACACTGCGCTACTATGAGCAGATCTCTTTGCTGTCGCCAAGCAAGCGGGCAGAAAACGGCTACCGCCTGTACGACGAGGCGGCGGTGGATCGCCTGCAGCGCATCCTGTTTTGCCGAACGCTGGGTATGCAGGCGGAGAGCATCGCGGCCTATCTGAACGGGACGGCTGTAAGGGAACAGCTGCTTTTTCAACAGGAGGCGCTCCTTAGGGAACGGGAGCGCTTGGACGAACGGATCGAGACGCTGCGGCGCACACTTGCGGCAGCGGAGAAAGGAATTGGTATGAACGATACGGATAAGTTTCGCGGGCTTGGGGAACGAGCCGCAAGGGAGAACGAGGCGCAATACGGCAAGGAAGCAAGGGCGCTGTACGGAAATGACCAAGTGAACGCGGTGCAGTCGCGCCTGACGGGTATGACGGACGAGGCTTGGCGGCAGGCGGAGCAGCTGCGGGTCGAGGCGGAGGAGAGCCTGCGGGAGGCGCTTGGCGAGGGCGATCCCTGCTCCCCCGCCGCAAGACGTGCGATCAGGCTGCATCGCGCTTGGCTGTGCTGCTTCTTTGGCAAGGGCGGCTGTACGCCAAGCATGCAGCTTTGCCTTGCGGAGACCTATGTGGGCGATCCGCGCTTCACCGCCTACTACGATGAACACGCGGGCAAGGGCTCCGCTGCGTTCCTTAAAGAGGCTTTGCAGCGCCAAAACGAGGTCTGAGCACCCGTAAGCACCAAGGGCTTGCCCTTTTTTCATGGAGACTGTGCGGATCTTGCCTGTTTTTGCATAGCCTTCAAGGGAAAGGGGTGTGAGGAAATTTGAAGATCAACTGGAAAGTACGATTCAAGAACGGGACGTTTTTGGTGACCTTTGGCACGCTTGTGATCACGTTTGTGTATACGGTGCTGGGCTTATTCAAGGTGGTTCCGCCGGTGTCGGAGAGCGTTGTGGTCAACGTGGTGCTGGCGCTCATCCAGCTCTTGGCAGGCTTGGGCATCGTGTCCGACCCGACGACCAAGGGAATGTGCGACAGCGCGCAGGCGCTTTGCTACGAGGAGCCGGCCGAAAACGCCAACAGCACAGCAGCGAGCAACGATACAAAGGCGTAACGCGTCACCGCGCTTTTCGCAGGCGGCGGTTTGCGTAAAAATACCGCGCTCCGCTCATTTACCGCAAGAACGGCGGCAGCGGCACAAGGGCGTGCGGATCACTGCGCTTTTCGCAGGCGGCGGTTTCCTTCAAAAGCACCGCGCTCCGCTCGTTTACCGCAAGGACGGTGACAGCGGCACAAGGACGCGGCGGATCACCGCTCCTTTCGCAGGCGGCGGCGCAGGCGGTTCAATTCATGCTCTGCGGCCAGCAGCGACAGGCGGCGATCGAAGTGCTCCTCCGCCCACTCACGGGAACGCACGCCCATGACCTGCCGAAAGGGCGGGGGCATAAGGAGCAAACTCTTGACGGCGTCCCTGCGGGCGTCTGCATCATTTGGCGCATAGCAAAAGCCGTTCACATCCTCGCGGCACAGCTCACGGCACAGGCCGACGGCAGGCGCAAGGAGCGGTCTTCCGCAGGCGGCGGCTTCCGTCAAAAACGCCGCGTTCCGCTCAGCTGTCGCAAGGACGGCGGCGGCGCTCTGATAGGCCTCGCGGCGCAGCGCGGGGTCTTTTTCCTGTTCCGCGGTCAGATAGAAGGGCTCAAGCGGATAGTCGGGATACTGCCGATCCAAGCTCGTCAGCAGGCTGCAAAGCGCCTCGTCCTCCTCGCCAAGGACGAGGAGACGGCGGCTTTTTTGCGGATAGGGCAAAAAGGGAAAGGCGGTCAGATCCACGCCGAAGCCGCGGTGCAGGCGGGCGTTGTCGCCGCGCCAGCCGTGATCGCAGAGCTTCAGAAGGCTCGGCGGATCGAAGTGCTGCACGCTTTCTGCCTTTGCAAGCAGGCGCCGAAGCAGCCACAGACGAAGGATGTCCTTTGGCGGCGGCTCGTCCAATAGGACGATATAGGGCTGAGCGCGCAGCAGGCAGGCAAGACCCAAGGACAAGACCGAAGCGCTGCCGAGCAGCAGCGCCGCGTCGCAGTCCGTCCGCTTCCTGTCTGGCAGCGTATGGATCTGCAGCTTGTCCCCGCGCCTACAAAGCGCCTCCAGAAGGGGCGCCATACGCGTTTTGTCGTCCTGCGAGGAAGCGTATACGGCAAGGCGCATGGCTCAGGCGGACTGGCGCTTTTGGCGCTTGTTCTTTCCGAGCCGCAGATACAACAGCAGAAACAGCACGGCAACGCACAGCGCGCCCATTGCCGCCCGCCACACGGGATACTTTTCGACAAACAGGGGCAGCAGCTTGTCCAACGCGATCAGCACTGCCGCCAAGACCGCGATACCGCAGACGGAGCGGGGTTTTAGGATCTCGCGCAGGGGCTTGTCGGGAAAGAGGCATTTTGCGCCAAAGGCATAGCCCGCCACGAGCAGGACGACAAGGACAAGAAAGCCCACTATGCCGCCCCATACGGAGCCTAACGCCGTCCACAGCGCCGAGCCCAAGGCGGCGGCCGCCGCTCCCACCGCCCACAGAGGCAGCGCAAGCAGGATGCGCACGGCTTGGGGCAGACCCAAAAGCGCAGCCCGCAGACGCTCCGTAAGGCTGCGTTTCTTTTGCAAAACAGGTTCGGCAGGCTCCGTGTCCGTAACGGCCTGCTCCATTTGCACGCTGACGATGGCGGCAGGCACAGGCTCCGCCTGCGTCAGCTCCGCCGCCGTTGGCACAAGACCGTGTACGACCAGGCCAAGGGCGGTCACTACGCCTGCAACTGCGGCAAGGATCTTCGTCTTTTGTTTCATATCGTTGTATCGCCGCAGGCAAATTCCCCGCAGCGCTCCTTTCCGATAAAGGGGCAACCGTCCCCTATAGGGAGTATAGCACAAAACGTACAAAAACGGAAACCGCGTGCAAAAAACGTTGGAAAATGCAACGTTTTATGCTATACTGTCGCCATGAGCGATCGATATCTGGCGCCTGACTTTTACAAGCGCTTCCGCTGCCTATGCGGGAAGTGCCGCCACTGCTGCTGCGGCGGTTGGGAGGTGCGCATTTCCGAGGCGGAATACTTCCGTCTGCTTGGCTGCGATTGCTCCGCTGCGCTGCGCCGCAAGCTGGACGGCGCCTTCAGTGTGCCAAACGACGCCGATCCCGAGGCCTATGCCCTGCTGAACCGCAACTATCTGGGCAGCTGCCCCCTGCAGCGCGAGGACGGACTGTGTGCCCTGCAGCGCGAGCTTGGCGAGGACAGCCTGCCTGCCGTGTGCCGCCTGTATCCGCGCAGCATCCATCCGGAGCTTGGCGAGGCCGCCCTGTCCGCCAGCTGCGAGGCTGTGGCCTCATTGCTGCTGCATCGCTATATGCCCTATCGCCTGACCCGTCAGCAGCTGCCGCTGCCCGCAACGGGGAGCGAGACCCCGCAGCGTCTGACCCTGCGCCTCAAGTGCATCGAGCAGATGCAGGATCGGCGGCTGAACCTGCGCTATCGCATTTTGGAGCTGGGACGGCTGATCGACTCCGCTCCCCCTCAATACACGCCCTTTGAGCAGCGCCTCAGAGCGCTCACCGAGCTGACCGAGCTGTATCGCACGATCAGTCCTTCCCTCGGCGAGTACTGCGCCGTTGCGCTTGCTCGTCTGCGGGGCAAAACGCCCCGAGAGTTTGGACAGGCGGCGGATGCGTTTGGCAAGCGCTTTCCCCACATGAGCGTGATGATGGAGCAGCTGCTCGTCAACCACATGTTCTATGTGCGCTTTCCCTTCAACCCCGATACCCATTCCGTTTCCGAGGCGTATGCCGCCTTGAGCGGACTTGCGGGATTTTTGCATCTGCTCTGCGTGGGCAACGGGGAGCGGCTGCCAAACACGAAGGCGCTGACGGATCTTGTAGCGGCGGTGTTCCGTGCCGTGGAGCATGGACATTTCGATCATAACGCCTTTGTGGTGCTGCGCGAGACGGAGGAGAGCTGCTCCAACGAATCGCTGCAGCTGCAATAGAAAGGAACGGGGCAATGGCAAAAAGCTTTACACTGTACCATTTGGTCACGGGCACGCCCCTTGCGGCGGGGCAGCAATTTTTGGTGGACGGCGAAGAGCCCTCGCCCTACAGCAAGGCGCTTTTCAACAAGGAGGTTCGCCTGCGTGACGGCCGCGACCTGAGCGCGCTAATGGAGGAGAACGACCAAGCGGAAGCCCTTCATCCCGACGAGGAGGAGAGCGCCAAGCTGCGCGAGTATTTTTCCTCTGCGCTGTGCGCGGAAAGCGAGCTTGTCTTGGAGCTTGTGCGCCTTTGGCAGCATCCCCGCCTGCCTTCACGCCTGTGCTGCCTGTATGGCTGCAAAAGCCGCGAGGAGGCGGAGCTGTGGCGGCAGCTTCTTGTTCGGGAGCATCGTCCCGCCAAGCAGCTCGTTCGTCTCAGGGTCGAGGGCAGCTGCTTTATGGGGGACGCGGCGCTGCTGCCCGACCGTGCCGCGCTGCCGCTGCGGGACAAGTTCCTGCAGGCGGAGGAGTACTGGAGCGGTCTGTTGACAGGCGAGCTGAACGAGGCGCTGGCAACGGGCCGCGTCACGGTGGAAGCCATCGAGGCGGACTACGAGTGAACGGAGAGAACGTATGCGATACTATTTGATCGTCATCGGCGTGATGAGCGTGCTGGCCTTTGTGCTGTACGGCGTGGACAAGGCCAAGGCCAAACGCCATGCATGGCGCATCTCGGAGGCAGCACTGCTGCTTGTGGGCTTCTTTGGCGGCGCCATAGGCGCGCTTGTCGCCATGAGCGTTTTTCGGCACAAGACAAAGCATTGGTACTTTTGGGCGGTGAACCTTGCAGGGCTAATGCTGCAAGTGGCCGTTCCCATCTGCATCCTTATGCTGCAGCGAGTCTGAGCCGTTAAATTTTACTTTTCAAAAAAAAGGATTGACGAAAGGCGCGCTGTGGGCTATAATCACTGTTAGCGTCCTTGAGACGTTCTTATGTTTGCTCAGGAGAGGGGGGAAAGAAATGGAGATCCGGGTTGGAGAGAATGAATCCCTGGAAAGCGCTCTGAAGAGATGGAAGCGTAAGTGCGCGCGCAGCGGCGTGCTGGCCGAAGTCCGCAAACGTGAGCATTATGAAAAGCCCAGCGTCAAGCGCAAGAAGAAGGCCGAAGCGGCTCGTAAGCGCAAGTATTGAGCTTTAAACCAAAGATTTGACAACCATGTCCCGCAGCGGCAGCGCTGCGGGTCTTTTTATGCTCTGCTCGTGCCGCGCTGCGCCCTTGGGAAAGCGGACGTTAAGCCGCAAAGAACGGCCGCAGCCGCCGAATTTTTGCGCCGCAGCCGCCAATTTTCCCCTTTTTTGTTGACAAGCAAGCCCACAATGTCTAAAATATAGATGACGGCGGGAACGCCGCACTTTTTGATAAGCGTTATTTATTTCAAAAGATAACGCTTTATCGCAAACGGAAAAAGGGGTGGTCTACATGAAGCTTATCCGAACCGAGGACGCGGTGGGGCAGGTGCTCTGCCATGACATTACGCAGATCATTCCGGGCGTGACCAAGGACGCGGTGTTCAAAAAGGGACATATCGTCACCGAGGCGGACATCCCCGTGCTGCTCAGCGTGGGCAAGGAGCATCTCTACATCTGGGAGACGGACGAAAACAGCCTGCATGAGAACGAGGCGGCGGAGATCCTGCGCGACCTGTGCAGGGGACAAAACATGCGCGCCACCCAGCCCAAGGAGGGCAAGATCGAGCTGATCGCCGAGACGGACGGTCTGTTTTTGGCGGACACGGCGCGCATAAACGCGGTCAACGCCTTGGGACGTATGATGATCGCCACGCGCAGCTCGGGCTTTACGGTGCACGCGGGGGACAAGCTTGCGGGCACGCGCATCATCCCGCTCGTCATCGAGAAGGCAGCCATGGAGCAGGCGCGCAGCGTCGCGGGGAGCGAGCCGCTGCTGCGGCTTTTGCCCCTCCGTAAAAAGCGCTGCGGCGTCATCACCACGGGCAGCGAGGTCTTTAAGGGACGCATCACGGACAAGTTCACGCCTGTAGTGCGCACAAAGCTTTCGGAGTACGGCTGCACGATCGACAAGGCGCGCATCATGGACGACGATGACGCGGGTATCACGGCGGAGATCCGTGCAATGCTGGCGGAGGGCATGGAGCTGATCCTTGTCACAGGCGGCATGAGCGTGGATCCCGACGACCGCAGCCCCTTGGCCATCCGCAACAGCGGGGCAAGGATTGTCAGCTACGGCGCGCCTGTACTGCCGGGCGCCATGTTCCTGCTGGCCTATACAAACGAGGGCGTACCCATCTGCGGCCTGCCGGGCTGCGTGATGTACGCCAAGCGCACGGTCTTCGACCTTATCCTGCCCTTCCTCCTGGCGGACGAGCCCGTCACGGCGGAACGCCTGTCCCGCTTGGGCGTGGGGGGTCTGTGCCTCAACTGCGAGGACTGCCGCTACCCCAACTGCGGCTTTGGGAAGGGTCTGTAAAAGCGGATCGGGCAGCGGGAGGATCCCGCAATGAAAGGAGCAAGACGCGTAAAGCCGCGTTTTGATACGCTTGCCGTGAAAGAACGGCAGAAAGGAAAGAACACTTATGAAGAAAATCCTTGCTTTGCTGCTGGTGCTTGCGTTGGTCGCAAGCTTTGCAGCCTGTGCAAACGGCGGCCAAACAGCCGACGTGACCCCCACTGATGCGCCCATCGAGGCGACTGACGCTCCCGCGACCGACGCCCCCACCGAGGCGCCCACCGAGGAACCCACCGCCGAGCCCGTCGAGCTGATCGTCTTTGCGGCGGCCTCCATGACCGAGACCTTGACCGCGGTGGCCGAGCTGTACAAGGAGGTCGCGCCCAACGTGACCATCCAGTTCAACTTCGACTCCTCCGGCACGCTCAAGACCCAGATCCAAGAGGGTGCAGACTGCGACCTGTTCATCTCTGCGGGTCAAAAGCAGATGAACCAGCTGGACATCAACGCCTCCGCCGAGGTCAACACGGACGGGCTGGACTTTGTTGTGGCGAACAGCCGCATCAACCTCTTGGAGAACCGCGTGACCCTCTGCGTTGCGGAGGGCAACCCCAAGAACATCAACAGCTTTGACGACCTTGCCGAGCTGCTCCGAAACGGCGAAGTGCTGCTGGCCATGGGCAACAGCGACGTCCCCGTGGGACAGTACACGCAGAAGATCCTTACCTATTACGAGCTGGATGAGACCGCGCTTGCCAACGCAGGCAAGATCACCTACGGCTCCAACGTCAAGGAAGTCACCACGCAGGTCGCCGAGAGCAGCGTGGACTGCGGCGTTGTGTACTGCACCGATGCGTACAGCGCCAAGCTGACCGTGGTGGATTATGCCACCAAGGACATGTGTGGGCAGGTCATCTACCCCGCAGCCGTGCTCAAGACCGCAGCGCAGCCCGAAGCCGCGCAGGCCTTCTTGGACTTCCTCACCACCGATGCGGCCATGGCCGTGTTTGAGGCGGTAGGCTTCGCACCCGTCGCATAAAACAACGCGTTTCAAGTCAGACCCGTCCGCCGCTTGACGGACGGGTCGCCTCTTATTCTTTTAGCGGGGGTGCATACATGGACTGGTTTCCCCTTCTCAATTCCCTGCGCATCGCTGCCATCAGCTGCGTACTGGTGTTCTTTGTGGGCATCTTTGCGGCGTACTATGTGGCGCGGCTGCCGCGCATCATCAAGGGCGTTTTGGACGTCATCCTCACCCTGCCCATGGTGCTGCCGCCCACGGTGGTGGGCTACTGCATCCTGCTGGTGTTCGGCGTCAAGCGACCCTTGGGCGCCTTTCTCAACCAATTTGGCATCCGCTTTGTCATGACCTGGTACGGCGGCATTTTGGCGGCCTCCGTGGTGGCCTTTCCGTTGATGTACCGCACGGCTCGCGGCGCGTTCGAGAGCTTCGACCGCACGCTGGCCTATTCGGGGCAGACCCTCGGCCTGTCCAACAGCTTCATTTTTTGGCGCATTCGCATGCCCTACTGCAGGCAGGGCATCCTAGCGGGCACGGTGTTGGCCTTTGCCCGCGCATTGGGCGAGTATGGGGCAACGAGTATGCTCATCGGCTACACGCCGGGGCGAACGGCGACCATCGCCACGACTGTCTATCAGCTTTGGCGCACCAACGACGAGTCGGGCGCGTTCTTCTGGGTGATGGTCAACCTTGCCATCTCTGCGGTCGTGCTGCTGGTTGTCAACATGCTGGAGCGCCGCAGCGGAGGGGGGGCGCGCACATGAGCCTGCTTGTAGACGTCGAGAAGGATCTGGGGCGCTTTCACCTTAGCTCGCAGCTGGAGTCCGACAGCGGCACGCTGGGGATACTGGGCGCTTCCGGCTGTGGCAAGAGCCTTACGCTCAAGTGCATTGCAGGCATCGAGCGCCCCGACAGGGGACACATCGAGCTGGACGGCGTCGTCCTGTTCGACAGCAAGCGCCGTATCGACCTGCCGCCGCAGAAGCGGCGCGTGGGCTATCTGTTTCAAAATTATGCCCTATTTCCCAATATGACGGTCAGGCAAAACATCCTTTGCGGCCTCAAGCACGAGCGCGACAGGGCGCAGCGCGAGAGCCTGCTGACGACTTCGATCCGCCGCTTCGACCTGACGGGCTTGGAAAAGCAGCGCCCCGACCGCCTGTCGGGCGGACAGCAGCAGCGCGTGGCGCTGGCGCGCATCTTGGTGAGTCGTCCCAAGCTCCTCATGCTGGACGAGCCCTTCTCCGCGCTGGACACCCACCTTAGGGAGCGTCTGCAGGTGGAGCTTCGCGAGCTGCTGGAGGGTTACGACGGCCTGAGCCTGTTGGTCACGCACAGCCGCGATGAGGCCTACCGTCTCTGCGGCCGCATCGCGCTGATGGAGGGCGGACGCATCTTGGAGACGCAGCCCACCAAACAGCTCTTTGCCGCGCCGCGCAGCGTGAACGCAGCCGCCATGACGGGCTGCAAGAACATCGCAAGGGCGGTCAAGCGGGGCGAGCACGAGCTGTATGTGCCCGACTGGGACGTGACCCTGACCTGCGCCGAGACGCTTACGGAGGGGCTTTGCGCCGTGGGCATCCGCGCCCACTACTTTGGCGAGCATACCCGCCACAATCTGCTCCCCGTGACCTTTGGAGAGGCGGTGGAGGAGCCCTTTGAGCTGATCTTGCCCTTCCGCTATGCAGGACAGCAAGAGGACAGTGCGCCGCTTTGGTGGCGTCTGCCCAAGGAGCGCCGTCCCGCGGTGCTGCCAAGCGCACTGGGCGTCGCCCCCGTCAACGTGCTGCCCCTGTACGAGGAGAGCTGAGCCGGACCGTTAAAAACCTTGCTCCTTAACAAAGCTGTCCCCATCCGACAGCTTTTTTCGCAGCTAAGAGCCGCAGCGGCGGCAGGACGCCCTCACAGCAAGAGCAGTATCCATACCATCGACCGCGCTCATCCGACGTTATTTGGGTTCAATGTCAATAGTTGGGGTAGTGTGAATGTTAAGTAGCACAGGGAGCCAT
>CAZBBX010000046.1:0-12536 GCA_964490325.1 uncultured Oscillospiraceae bacterium | reverse complement strand
CCATGCTCCCAAAGCACGTGCGCTACCGGACTGCGCTACACCCCGTCAGGCACACTTCTTTTCGCGACTTGTTCAATATACATCATCCGAAAATAAAAGTCAACATGTTCGCGGGAAATATTTTTTGCTTTTTTCGTTTTTTTCGCTTCCTGTACTTGACCCCTTTTTGTTGCGTCGGGATTGCCCTTTTACGGGTTTTCTGCTATACTGAATATTCAAGGTAACGTGTGGAATAAAAGTTAGGAGGCACGGCATGGAACCCGTCTATATCACAGGGCATAAGAACCCCGATACCGATTCCATCGTATCCGCCATCGCCTACGCCGCGCTGCGCGGGGAGCTGGGCGACCGACAGTACGTTGCGGCGCGCATCGGTGAACTGAGCGACGAGACCCAGCACATACTGGATCTGTTCGACGCCAAGCCCCCCCTGCGCCTGTACAACGTCAAAACGCAGGTGAAGGATCTCAACTACGACCACCCCCCCGTGCTGGGCTGCTCCGTCACGGTGCATCGGGCGTTCGACACCATGCAGCTGGACGCGGAGCATTCCTCCGCCCTCCCCGTTGCGGACGACGACGGCAAGCTGTTCGGCATGGTCACCGCCGCCGACATTGCCGCCTACGACCTGACCTTTGTGGAAAATGCCCGCCTCACGGCCGTGCCCCTGTTCAATCTGGTCTCCTCACTGGACGGGCAGCTGTGGAGCAGCGTCCCCGTCACGGATGTTTCGGGCGAGCTGGTCATTGCCCTGCCCAAGACCGAAAAGGCCACGCTGGGCTTTCCCAACGGCGCCATCGTCTTGACAGGCAACGAACCGTCCACCCTGCAGGAGGCCTTCCGCTGCAAGGCGTCCTGCGTGATCATCTGTGAATCGCAGATCGATGAGAGCGCCTTTTGCGGCAGCGGCGACACGGTCATCATCGCCACCCCGCTCGACGCGTATCGTGCAGCGCGGCTGCTCATCCAATCCATTCCCGTCAGCCGCGTGGCGCACACCGAGGAGTTGGTCAGCTTTCACCTTTCCGATTATGTGGACGAGGTGCGCGAGCTGACCCTCAAGTCGCGCTACCGCAGCTATCCCATCTTAGACGAAACGGAGCATGTTGCGGGGACGCTGTCCCGCTACCATCTGCTGCGTCCCAACCGCAAGAAGGTCGTTTTAGTCGATCACAACGAGCTGGTGCAGTCCATCCCCGGATTGGAGCAGGCCGATATATTGGAGATCATCGACCACCACCGCCTTGCCGATGTGCAGACCGTCGCCCCCGTCTATGTTCGCAACGAGCCTGTGGGCGCGACCTGCACCATCATCGCCTCCATGTATCAGGAGCGCGGCGTCATGCCCGCCAAGAAGGTAGCGGGACTGCTGGCGGCGGGCATCGTGTCCGACACCATCCAGTTCAAATCCCCCACCTGCACGGAGCGTGACCGCGTGATGGCGGAGCGCATGGCGCGCATAGCGGGGCTGTCCTTGGACGAGCTGGGACGTGAGATCTTCTCCGCCAACGGCACGGCGGGACACGACCTAAAGAGTCTTCTGTTTTCCGACTTCAAGCAGTTCCAGATCGCGGGACACGTCTTTGGCATCGGGCAGATCACCTGCACCGACAGCGGTGAGTTCGATGCGCGGCGTGACGAGATCCTCAAGATCCTTGAGGCGGAGCGCAGTGCGCGCGGCTATGAGATGCTGCTGATGATGCTCACGGACGTGCTCAAGGAGGGCACACTGCTTCTGGTGGTGGGCGACGTTGCCACCGTGGAGCAGGCCTTCAACGTAAAGATCGAAAATAACGCCGTATTTTTGGCGGGCGTCATCTCGCGCAAGAAGCAGGTCGTGCCCGCACTCTCCGTACTTTGGGGGTAAATTTTATGCAGGAATTGACACTGGACGGCGTACGCGCCGTACCGCAGGTGGGCGAAAGCCTTGCCGATATGGTAAAAAGACTGGGGCTGGATCGAGAACGGCTTTCGGAGCGTCCTTTGGCCGCCGAGATAGCGGGCGAGGTGTTCACCCTCGGCTATGTTCCCGTGCGCAGCGTGGATCTGGAGAGCGGCGAGGACGCCGTGCGCTTCCGCACCCGCCGCGCCATCCGCCGCAGCGAGGGCAAGATCCGCTTGATCCGCTACAGCGACGACCGCGGCAAGCGCGTGTATGAGCGCACGATGCTCTTTGTGTTCTTCCTTGCCGTGCGTGAGCTAATGCCCAAAGCGCGGGTGAAGGTCAACTACGCCATCGGCGCGGGGCTGTTCATCACCGTGGAAAAGGAGTTTCCGCTGACGGCAGGCGAGGTCGATCTTTTGCGCGATCGCTGCCGTGCCATCGTTGCCGCCGATTATCGCTTGGAGCGCAAGCGGCTGGACATCGACGAAGCCATCGAGCTGTTCACCCGCGATGGGCAGACCGACAAGGTCCGCCTTTTGGAGTGGCGGCAGTTCACCTACTTCGACGTGTACCGCCACGGGGACTACGCGGACTATTTTTACGGCGAGATGGCGCCGTCGACGGGCTATGTGCCGGTGTTCGATCTGCAGTATCATGCCGAGGGGCTGTTCCTGCTGCGGCCGCAGGATGACGAGCCCAATACGGCTGCGCGCTATGTCTACTCCCCCAACTTCACCGCCGTGTTCCGCCAAAGCGACCGCTGGGGCGAGCTGATGCACTGCACCTGCATCGCCGACCTCAACGACCTTGTGGAGAGCGGTCACATCCGCGAGCTGATCCGCGTCAACGAGGCGCTGCATGAGCGGCGCTTTGCCGAGATCTCGGGCGAGATCGTTCAGCGCGGGGCAAAGGCCGTCTTGATCGCGGGACCCTCCAGCTCCGGCAAGACCACCAGCGCCAACCGTCTTGCCGTACAGCTGCGCGTATTGGGCAAGAGCCCCGTGCTGCTGTCCTTGGACGATTACTACATTGACCGCCGTCTGGTGCTGCCCGACGAGAACGGCAAGGTGGATCTGGAGCATATCAACACCATCGATGTGCCGCAGTTCAACGCCGATCTGGAGGCGCTGCTGAACGGCGAACGGGTGGAGATCCCCTTCTTCAACTTCAAGACGGGCTGCCGCGAGATGAACGGACATTTCGTGTGCATGGACGAGGACACCGTCCTTGTCATCGAGGGTCTGCACGCGCTCAACCCCGCCCTGCTGACCCCGCGCATCGATCACGCACTGGTCTTCCGCCTGTATATCTCGGCGCTGACCACCCTGAACTATGACGACCACAACCGCATCCCCACCACGGACGTGCGCCTTTTACGGCGCATGGTGCGCGATTACGAGACGCGGGGAGCGTCGCTCGAACGGACGCTGCTGATGTGGGACAGCGTGCGCGCAGGCGAGGCGCGCTGGATCTTCCCCTACCAGGAGGGCGCGGACGACATCTTTAACTCCGCTCTCGTCTACGAACTGGCGGTGCTTAAAAAGCGTATCTATCCCCTGCTCAAGACCGTCCAGCCCGAAAGTCCCTGCTACGATGAGGTCCGTTCCATCATCAAGTTCCTCAACTACATCAAGGTCGCCGACGTGGACGACGAGATACCGCCCACCAGCATCCTGCGGGAGTTCGTCGGCGGCAACAGCTTCTATCGCTGAGAAAGGAGGGTCTGCCCATGCGCAAGGCTATCGCTACGACCCTGACCGCCATCGCCGCTTTTTTGCTGATTCTCTGCATCCTGTTCACCTGCATCCAGATCGCCGCAGGCGACACGACCTTTTACGAGCAGGAGTTCAAGACCCTCAAGTTGGATGAGAAGACGGGCTTGGACATCAGCACGCTGTCGGCGGGCATCCAACGCCTCATCGACTACATGTACGGCCGCGTGGACAGCATCGACCTGACCGTCGTCAAAAACGGCGAGTCCATGGAGCTGTACTCCCTGGAGATCGAACACGTCCACATGGTCGATGTGCGCGCACTTTGGCAGCTATGCCGTACGGCTCGCAACGCGGGACTGGTCGTTGCAGCCCTGCTGTATATGATGGGCGTGCTCATCTGCCCCAAGGACGCAGGCGGCGTGTTCGGCCGCGGCACGCTCTACGGCGCCGCCGTGTTCGGGTTCTTTGCAGCCTTCCTCGGCACCTGGGCGGGACTGAACTTTACAAGCTTTTGGACGCTGGTGCATCGCATCCTCTTTCCCGGGACGGACACTTGGCTGCTGCCCGGCAACTCCATGATGATCACCATGCTGCCGGAGGAGCTGTTCTCCGCACTGGTGCTGCGCGCCGTGCTGTATGCGCTGGCGGGTCTTGTTGTACTGCTGCTCGTTGCCATCCTGTTTGCACGCAGGAGCCGCCGCCGCAGCGCCATCAAGTACAGCGAGGCGGATCTGGCGGCGGAGCAAGCGATACGGGACGCCCAGCCCAAGCCCGTAGAGGACGGCCCCGACCTTTTAGCCGTGCATAAGCGGCAGAACATGCCCGTGCGCATGCGGGGACGCTTTGACGAGGCCTACGAACGGGAGAAGGCCATTCGCGAGGATGTGGAGACCTTCGGCAAGGAGGAGAGCGAGCCTGCCTCGCCCTTCGACCCCTATACCGACAGCTACGATGGCGAAACGCCTGCCGCGCCCGAACCTGTGCGCATGGATCGCAGCAACAGGCCGTACCGTGAGACGAAGCCCGCGGACGAGGACGAGGCAAAGAAGCAGAAGGTCGCCGATGGCGACGCCGACGATACGCCTAAAAAGGCGGACGGGGCTGAAAAGCCGCAGAGCGCCAAGGACAACGCCGATACTGCGACTATAAAGGCGAACGCTGCCGATACGAAGCCCGCAGCGGAAGCAGCGGCTCCCAAGGCGGACGCCTCCGTTGACGACAAGCCCGCTGCACCCACGGACGACGGAGACGAGACCCATGCGCTATAGCGAGGAGGCCGCGCTGCGCGCCGATGCGCTGCGCAAAGCGGGTCACGCGACCCTGTTGGCCATTGAAAGCTCCTGCGACGAGACCGCTGCTGCCGTTGTGCGCGACGGACGAGAGGTGCTTGGCAGCGCCGTCTACACGCAGATCCCCCTGCATCGACGCTTTGGCGGCGTGGTGCCCGAGCTGGCAAGCCGCAACCATGTCGATCAGGTCGGTCCCACCGTACAGGCGGCTCTGGACGAGGCGGAGCTTAGCCTAAACGAGATAGACGCCATTGCCGTCACCCACGGCCCCGGCTTAGTCGGTGCGCTGCTGGTGGGCGTGAGCTGCGCCAAGGGCTTGGCGTTTGCCACGGGGCTGCCCCTTGTGGGCACACACCACATCATGGGGCATATTGCGGCGAACTATCTGACCTATCCCGAACTGACGCCCCCCTTCACCTGCCTTGTGGCCTCCGGCGGACACAGCCACATCGTGGAGGTGGAGGACTATGACCGCTACCGCCTGATCGGACGCACCCGCGACGACGCGGCGGGAGAGGCCTTTGACAAGATCGCGCGCGTACTGGGTCTGCCCTATCCCGGCGGCCCCGAGCTGGAACGCCTCGCCAAGGACGGAGATCCCCACGCGTTCGTGTTCCACTCTGCATTCAACGCAAGCGATTCCTTCGACATGAGCTTTTCAGGGCTGAAGACCGCCGTCATCAACTTAGTGCATAAGGCGGAGCAGACGGGATCGCCCCTGTCCCGACCCGATGTCGCCGCTTCGTTTCAGCAGGCGGTCTGCGACATCCTTTCCGACAAGGCGGTTCGAGCCGCAAAGAGCAAGCTGGCGTTGGCGGGAGGCGTGTCCGCAAACGGGGCTCTGCGCGCCATGCTGGCGCAAAAATGCAGGAAGAAGGGACTGCCCTTCTACTGTCCCGACCTGAAGTACTGTACCGACAACGCCGCCATGATCGGCTCGGCGGGCTACTACCTGCTGATGGCGGGACAACGCAGTGACTTGGATCTTAACGCCATCCCCTATTTGGATATCACCGCAAACACACGGGAGGCTTAAATGCCCAAGAAGCAAACTCCTCCAAAACAGGCGGCGTCCAAGGACGCCCCTCCCATAAAGCAGAAACGCGCTGCACGCAAGCGTCCCGTTAAGGCGGGTTCGCCGAAGGCTGCGCGTGCGATCGCCCCCGTTCTGTTTGGTCTTGTCGCCCTGTGCATCCTGCTCTCCTCGCTTTTGATCGGTCTCTTGTCCGATCCGCAGCCCAAATGGGGGATCACGCAAGCGCCTGCAACGCCCTCCCCCACCCCCGAACCCACGCCGCAGAGCATCCTGCTCACCCCTGCGCCCACCGCCGTTCCCCTGAACATTGCTGCACCAAAGTCGAACGCCGCGGCCATCATGAGCAAGGGAACCACGCTCTTGGTGGTCGAAAGCGACGAGGCGGCAAGGCAGCTGTTGGAGACCTACTTGCAGTATGCCGCTTACGAAGGCTTGGAAGCCAACGAATGGCTCATCCGCGCTGCCTACGCGCAGGAGCTGAGCCTAAGCCCCGCCCAGGAGGGCGCCAATGCGCTCAGCTATGACGAGGCCTATCTTGCCCTCGTGCAGGATCCCACCCGCATCCCCGTCACCCGCACCATCGCACGCTGCAGCGTGGTATCGGCCGAGCGCGAGGCCGTCAGCGCCGTCAGCGACGCCCTGCCCGTTGGCAGCCGCCTACTCACGTTGGGCTGCCCCGACACGGTGCTTGTCTACACCGAAACGGTGGAGCGCGGTGGGCGCGAGCTGTCCGCCACCGAGACCAACCGCTTTCCCGTACAGGTCGGCACCGCCGCCTCGGTGACGCTGGGCACCTATACCTCCAAGCATCCAAACGAGGAGCCGGGCCGCAACGAAGGCGAGACCGGCCCCACCCTGTCCACAAAGCCCGAACGCCCCATCAACGGCAAGATCCGCTCCTACTTTGGTATGCGCCGCGGAACGATGCACAACGGCGTGGACTATGAGGCGACCGCAAATGCGCGCATTGTCGCTCCCGCCGACGGCGTAGTGATCTATTGCGGCGAACGCGGCGCTTACGGCTTTGTCATCGACATCCTGCATGACGAGGGCGGCTTTGTTTCCCGCCTGACCCATTGCTCAAATATCAACGTTGAGCTGTGGCAGCGCGTGGAAAATGGCGCGACCGTCGCCTACCTCAAGGGCGACGAGAACGTGAAGACCACCTTCCATTACGAGCTGCTTATCAACGGCATTCCCTACAACCCGCTGCGCTATATCTCATAGGATGAACTTTTATAAAACAGAACAAAATATTTTTGGAACTTTCCCTTGACAAACGTCATGAAGCCTGCTATTTTAATAGTAAGAATTATTCTTATTTTTAGGAGATAGGTATGACCCTTCAACGCAGCATCATCCTCCGCGTGATACGGGAGGCAGGCGAACACCTGACCGCCGATGAGATCTATCAAAGGGCCAAGGAGCTGCTGCCCTCCATGGCGGTGGGCACGGTCTATCGCAACCTCAAGCTGATGAGCGCAGACGGCGACATCGTGAAGATCCCCTCCGCCAAGGGGGCGGATCGCTACGACAAGAACGTGATCCCGCACGACCATATGCTTTGCCGCGCCTGCGGACGCTACTTGGACATCAGTGTTCCCTCGCTCAAGGGGGTCATCGAGCGTGAATCCGGCGCCAAGGTGGAAAGCTATGTATTGACCATCGAAGGGCTGTGCCCCGACTGTACTAAGCCGAAGGATAGCATGGAACGCAAAGCGATCGCACGCAAGTGCGCCGTTATACAGTTAAATTCATTATGAAATACAAAAAAGGAGTATGAACATGGAACTGAAAGGCTCAAAGACCGAACAAAACCTGATGACCGCATTTGCGGGAGAATCCCAAGCGCGCAACAAGTACACCTACTATGCCTCCGCCGCCCGTAAGGAAGGCTACGAGCAGATCGCCGGCTTCTTCCAGGATACCGCCGACAACGAGAAGGAACATGCCAAGCTGTGGTTCAAGATCCTGCATGGCGACGCCGTTCCCGACACCATGACCAACCTCAAGGACGCCGCCGCAGGCGAGAACTATGAGTGGACCGAGATGTATGCCGAGTTCGCCAAGGTCGCCAAGGAGGAAGGCTTCACCCGCATCGCGTTCCTGTTTGACGCGGTAGCCAAGATCGAGAAGACCCACGAGGAGCGCTATAACAAGCTGCTTGAGAACATCGAGCAGGGCAAGGTCTTTGCCCGCTACGACGAGCAGGTCTGGGAATGCGCCAACTGCGGTCATCTGCACTATGGCCCCAAGGCGCCCGCCGTCTGCCCCGTCTGCGCGCATCCGCAGGCCTACTTCAAGCTGCGTGCGACCAACTATTAAGCTTCATTGACCTCCCTGATCCCCGTCCCGCCGTATCCTTCGGCGGGACTTTTTTGTGGGACGAAAAACCGCCGCGGAAGCTCCTGCGGCGGCTTATGGATCGCTCTATTGGATGGGCGCTTACGGCTTCTCCTCCACAGGGAAGACGAGGACGAGCTTGACCGTGTAGCGCAGGATGCAGGCAGCGTCTGCTGTGCTCACGCCCTCTGCGCCGTCAACATCGGCATTGATGAGTCCCTGCTCGCTCAGATCGTTGAGCTTGACCGTATAGCGCAGGATGCAGGCCGCGTCCGCAGACTCGACCTTTGTGTTGCAGTCGGCATCGCCGTACAGGCTCGTTCCTGCTGCATGCGTAGGCGTTGCGGTAGGCGTGGGTGTAGGCGTTGCGGTAGGCGTTGCGGTCGCTGTGGGCGTGGCCGTTGCGGTGCTTGCGGAGCCGCTCGGCGTAATGAGGTCGGCGGGGATCGTCTTGTTGAAGATGAGCCAAGTGTATTCGGGATAGTCCACGAACACGTTGCGGTTGCCCTGAATGGACTGGATGATGTCGTTGCGCTGCATCTCCCACTCGTCCACGGGATCGAGCTTCGACCAGCTCATCAGGTATTCCGTGCTTGCAATGATACCCGATAGGTTCGTCTCGCTCCAGCGAACGTAAACGTACATGAGGATACGGGCAACATCGCCCTTTACGTTGTCCGTAGGCTCCCAATAGGTACTGTTGTAGTAGCCCGCCGTATAGCTTGCGCCGTTGATGGTGGTCGTCTTGGTGGTGTACTGTCCCGAACGCACCTCGCTGAAGGGCTTGTTGCCGCGGGAGGAGTTGACGCCGTTGTCGGCGGGACGAAGGTGGTGCATGTCCGCGCCTGCGTTGGAGGTGGTGAAGCTGCCCAGCGACTGGCACCAGACATGCTCGCGGTTCCAAGTGGTGCCGCCGTCCCAAGCGGCGGTCACGGAAGCTCCCGTGTACAGCAGCATGATCTTGCTGCTGTTCGTGGGATCCGTGTCCGAATAGGCAAGGTAGCTGCGCAGGTCGTTGTACGAGGTGATCTTCTTATGGGTGCTCGTCATCAGGGTGCAGAGAGAGCTTTTCAGCGTCGTGCCGCTCTGCTTGGACAGGATCTCGTATGTATAGCTGCCCGTATAGTAGGCCTTGGCTGCGGTAGAAAGGCTCGTGCAGTTGACGCCGCGTGCCCCCGTGTTGTAAGCGTAAGCGCTCGCCTGCCGCGTGTTGGCAGGTGCAAGGCCGATCAGAAGCGTCAGCGCCAGCAGCGCCGCCAAGATCGCCCTAAGTGTCCTCTTCATTCCATACCTCCGAATTTTCGCGTCATTTCCCTGTATCATATCTTGTTTTTGGCCGAACGTCAAGAAATTCCGCGCGCACCCTTTTCTTTTGGACATGCTTTTGCTATAATAAACAATACAGGAAAAATTTTGGAGGATCTCATGGACGTAAAAACGCGCATAGCCGCCGCTCTGACGCCGCTGATCGGCTTGGAGGAAGCGACGGTGCAAAGCAGCTTGGAAAAGCCTAAGAATGCCGAGCTGGGCGACCTTGCCTTTCCCTGCTTCCGCCTTGCCAAGACGCTGCATAAAAGTCCCGCCGTCATCGCGGGAGAGCTTGCTGAAAAGCTCACTGCCATAGAGGGCGTCGAACGTGCCGAGGCAGCCGGCCCCTATGTCAACTTCTTCTTGGACAAGCAGGATCGCGCCGCAAACGTGCTGCGCCGCATCCTGGCCGAACAGACGCGCTATGGCTCCAATGCGAACGGCAGGGGCGGCACGGTCTGCGTGGAGTTTTCGTCCATCAACATCGCCAAGCCCTTCTCCATCAGCCATCTGCCCACCACCGCCATAGGCAACAGCTTGGCGCGCATCGTGGACTTCAACGGCTATAAGCCCGTGTCCATCAACCACTTGGGCGACTGGGGCACGCAGTTTGGCAAGATGATCTACGCATACAAGGCTTGGGGCGATAAGCCCATCGAGGCCTACACCGTGCGCGAGCTGGTGGGGCTGTATGTGCGCTATCACGAGGAAGCGGAAAAGACCCCCGCCATCGACGACGAGGCTCGCGCTTGGTTCAAGAAATTAGAGCAGGGCGATGCGGAGGCGCAGACGCTTTGGGCCGCCATGAAGAAGGTCACGCTCGATGAGGACGCCAAGGTCTATGAGCGGCTGGGCGTTCACTTTGACAGCTACAACGGCGAAGCCTTCTATGAGGACAAGATGCCCGCCATCATCGAGGAGCTGCGGGAAAAAGGCATCTCCAAGGTGGACAAGGGCGCGACCATCGTGGATCTTTCCGAATGGAACATGCCCCCCTGCATCATCCTCAAGAGCGACGGCAGCACCATCTACGCCACCCGCGACTTGGCCGCCGCCTGCTATCGCAAGACGACCTACGACTTTCAAAAGTCCCTGTACGTCGTGGCTTACCAGCAGGATCTGCATTTTCGCCAGTTCTTCAAGGTGCTGGAGCTGATGGGGCGGGACTGGGCCAAGGACTGCGTGCATGTGAACTTTGGCATGATGTCCTTTGAAGGCTCCACCCTGTCCACGCGGCACGGACATGTGGTCTACTTGGACGACGTTGTCAGCACCGCCGTCAGCAAGGCTCGCGCCATCATGGAGGAGAAAAGTCCCGACTTGGAGGGCAAGGACGAGATCGCCGAGCAGGTCGGCGTGGGCGCGCTGCTGTTCACGGTGCTGTACAACAGCCGCATCAAGGACGTGGATTTCAGTTACGACAAGGCGCTGAACTTCGACGGCGAGACGGGTCCGTATGTGCAGTACACCCATGCGCGCTGCTGCTCGGTGCTGCGCAAGGCGGGCGCCTACAGTATAGACGACATGGACGCCGCCGCCCTGTCCGATCCCTCCGCACAGGCGCTGCTCAAGGCGCTTGCCGACTTCCCCGAAGCCGTCAAGTCTGCCTTCGACAAGTACGAGCCGTACCTTGTTTCCCGTGCGACCGTCGCCATTGCCGCCGCGTACAACAAGTTTTACTACGAGCAGCGCATCATGGTGGACGAGCCTGCCGTGCGCGCAGCACGTTTGGCTTTGACCGATGCGACCCGCATCACGCTTCAAAACGGTCTCTACCTCATTGGCGTACAAGCGCCCGAAAGGATGTAATATGATCGACATTCGTTTGATCCGTCAGGAACCCGAGCTGGTTCGTGAGAACATCAAAAAAAAGTTT
Organism: uncultured Oscillospiraceae bacterium; assembly: GCA_964490325.1. Classification (GTDB taxonomy): domain Bacteria; phylum Bacillota; class Clostridia; order Christensenellales; family CAG-138; genus DAOPJM01. Next base: position 1,084 of record CAZBBX010000046.1, on the reverse strand, counting down.
CAGTTTGAAAAGCTGCCCTTGGTGGACGAGGTCATTGCCTTGGACAACGAGTATCGCGACTGCACCACGCGCTGCGACGGTCTGCGCAATCGGCGCAATGTGCTGTCCAAGCAGATCGGCGGCATGATGGCAAAGGGGCAGCGCGAGGAGGCCGAGCAGGCTAAGCGCGAGGTCGTCTCCATGGCGGATGAAATGGCCGCCCTGACCGTCCGCGAGGAGGAGCTAAAGGAGGAGATCCGCAGGCGTATGCTCGTCATTCCCAACATCATCGACGAGAGCGTGCCCATCGGCAAGGACGACTCTGAGAACGTGGAGATCGAGCGCTTCGGCGAGCCTGTCGTGCCCGACTTCCCCATCCCCTACCATGTGGACATCATGGAAGCGCTCCACGGCATCGATCTGGACAATGCCCGCCGTACCAGCGGCAATGGCTTTTACTACCTGATGGGCGACATTGCCCGCCTGCACAGCGGCATCCTGAGCTATGCCCGCGACTTTATGATCGATCGCGGTTACACCTACGTCATCCCGCCGTACATGATCCGCGGCGATGTGGTCAACGGCGTGATGAGCTTCACCGAGATGGAGAACATGATGTACAAGATCGAGGGCGAGGATCTCTACCTCATCGGCACCAGTGAGCACTCCATGATCGGCCGCTTTGCGGACAGCTTCTTGGAGGAGGACAGCCTCCCCCGCCGCCTGACCAGCTACTCCCCCTGCTTCCGCAAGGAGGTGGGCGCGCACGGCATCGAGGAGCGCGGGGTGTATCGCATCCATCAGTTTGAAAAGCAGGAGATGATCGTTGTCTGCCGTCCCGATGAGAGCAAGGCGATGTACGATGAGCTGTGGCAAAACAGCGTCGCCTTCTTCCGCTCGCTGGACATCCCCGTGCGCACGCTGGAGTGCTGCTCGGGCGATCTTGCCGATCTGAAGGTCAAAAGCTGCGATGTGGAGGCGTGGTCGCCGCGGCAAAAGAAGTATTTTGAGGTGGGCAGCTGCTCCAACCTTGGCGATGCGCAGGCAAGACGGCTCTGAGGAATCCAAAATAACGTTGAGGAATACAAGATCGGCACTGAGGAAC
>CAZBBX010000045.1:0-13380 GCA_964490325.1 uncultured Oscillospiraceae bacterium | reverse complement strand
CTTCCGTCTCACCCAACCTGCTCATGAGTTTACACGGTATTATTTTACACTAACCGGACGCTGCCGCCGCAAGTTCTTTTCCCGTGTTTTCCCATAAACGAGGCGAAGAAAAGTTTCGGCGGTACAGCTTCATCATCCCCTGCAAGCACAGCGGACTTGGTTCGGCGGCGGCTGACGATCTGTACCCCCGCGTCATCCCCGCGCAAGCGCAGCACTTACCGCAGATCAGTCGGTACAGGCTTCGCCATCATCCCGCAAACACAGCGGACTTGGTTCGGCGGCGGCTGACGATCTGTACCCCCGCGTCATCCCCGCGCAAGCGCGCCTTACCGCAGATCAGGCGGTACAGGCTTCGTCATCACCCCGCAAACACAGCGGACTTGCTTTGGCAGCAGGTACACCTCGCATCATCCCCGCGCAAGCGCGCCTTACCGCAGGTCAGGCGGTACAGGCTTCGCCATCATCCCGCAAACACAGCGGACTTGCTTCGGCGGCGGCTGACGATCCGCACCCTCGCACCATCCCCGCGCAAGCGCAGCACTTACCGCAGATCAGGCGGGATAGGCTTACCATACACCTCCGTCAGCACCTGCACAAGGCGTTCCCGTTCCGAAGGGGGCAGGGGCTTTTCCCCGCCCAGCAGCCGCGCATACAGGGTGATGGCGGCCACATGCTCCAGCGCCTCCATGCGGTAATACGCCTCCATGACGTCTCTGCCGAGGGTCAAGGCGCCGTGGTTGGCAAGGAGGAGGGCGTCGGAAGCGCCGACCTTTTCGCCGATGCGCTTAGGCAGCTCGTCGGAGGAGGGCGTGGCATAGTCCGTCAGGGCGACCGTTCCCAAGGAGAACAGCGCCTCGGGCAGGGCAAGGGTTTGGAAACGCAGACCTGCGGCGGCAAAGGCGGTCGCCTTTTGCGGATGGGCATGGACGCAGGCGTTCACATCGGGGCGGCGTTTATAGACCTCCAGATGCATCTTATATTCACTGGAAGGGCGAGCGCGGCCCGACAGGAGCTTCCCGTTCGGGTCGATGACGCATAGTCCCCCTGCGCGCAGGCTGCCCTTGGACACGCCCGTAGGGGTGATGAGGATGTTGCCGTTCGGCAAACGAACACTGATGTTCCCATCGTTCGAGGCGACAAAGCCCTTTTCATACAGCTTGCGCCCCACTTCCACGATCTGACGGCGCAGCTTGGCATACGGATACAGCATATGGATGACCTCCCGTTTCCCTTAGATTCTATCACGAAATGGAAACGGAGGGAAGACCGACCTTGCATATCTATGCCGTCTTCCCCCTTTCGCCCACGATCCGTAGGGGCGGATACCATCCGCCCGCCTTGCCCGCGCAACCTCTTTCCCCCACATCCCATATGTGCGGATACCATCCGCCCGCCTTGTCCATGCGACCCCCTCTCGCCGCCTGCCATACCCGTTCAACGCCTGCTTTCACTCTCGCGGCGAGCGCAAAAGAAAAGAATCTGCGATTTTTTGTTGTTTTTACGGTCTCTGTTTGGTATACTGTAAAAAGGTCAAAAAGATAGCATTTTCGGCTTTTCATGGTAAAGGAGAGAGTATGTTTCATCGGGTATTGCTCAAGATCAGCGGGGAAGCGTTGTCGGACACGGACAAGCCGCTTTGCTTCGAGAAGATCCAAAAGACCGCGCAGGACATCGCCGTACTTAACGCAAGCGGCATGGAGCTGGGCGTGGTCGTAGGCGGCGGCAACATCATGCGTGGACGCAACACCGTCTCACAGGATCGCAACACCATGGACAACATGGGCATGCTGGCGACAGCCATCAACGCCCTCGCGCTTGCAGATGCTCTTATCAGTGTCGGCGTACCCGCCGTTGTTCTCTCGCCCATCGAGATGCAGCGCTTTTGTGACAGCTACTCCTCTCGTGCCGCGCAGGCGGCTCTCAAAGCGGGCAAGGTGGTAGTCTTTGCCTGCGGAACGGGCTGCCCCTACTTTTCCACGGACACCGCGGCGGCGCTTCGTTCGGCGGAGATCGGCGCGGACGCGCTGCTCTTGGCCAAGAACATCGATGCCGTGTACAGCGCGGATCCGCACAAGGACAAAAACGCCGTACGCATAGAGCACATCTCCTACGATGAGGTGATCGAGCGGAAGCTGCAGGCCACCGACCTGACCGCCATCACCCTCTGCCGTGAGCAGAGCATCCCCATTCTCGTTTTTGCCTTGGACAAGCTCCATGCCGTGGCCGAAGGCGGCGCGGCGGGCACTCTGATCGACGCCAAGTGAACGTGCTGTGAAACACGCGGCACAGGGCTTGCTAAAATAAGAAGAATACGGTAAAATAGCAACACAAAAGGAGGTAGGAATCATGGCCGACGAAATTTTGGATATCATGAAGGACAAAATGAAAAAGACCATTTCGGTCTACAAGCAGGAGCTGAGCGGCCTTCGGGCAGGACGCGCAAACGCGCAGGTGCTCGACCGCATAATGGTCGATTACTACGGAACGCCCACGCCGATCCCGCAGATCGGCAACATTTCCACACCGGAGCCGCGCATGCTCGTCATCTCCCCTTGGGAGCCGAAGATGATCTCCGCAGTCGAGAAGGCCATTCAAAAGTCCGACCTCGGCATCAATCCTTCCAACGACGGCAAGATCATCCGACTCCTGTTCCCCGAACTGACCGAGGAGCGCCGCAAGGATCTGGTCAAGGTCGTCCGCACCAAGGGCGAGGAAAGCAAGGTCGCCATCCGTTCCATTCGCCGCGATGCGATCGAGCAGATCAAAAAACAAAAGAAGGACAGCGACATCACGGAGGACGATCAGAAGGATCTCAACGACAAGGTGCAAAAGGCCACCGACGAGTTCATCAAGGAGATCGATTCCATCGTTGCCGCCAAAGAAAAGGAGATCCTGGCGGTTTGAAGCTGAACGAGCTTGCGGGGCTGTCGCTCGATACGGCGCTAAAAAAGCTCGCCGATGCCCACCTCATGGCAAGCACCAAGGAATTGCGATCCAAGAAGGGTGTGGACGGCGGAGAAGCGCGTGTGCTTCGTGCAACGTTTTTGCAGGATGGGAGCGTACTGATCGTATACGCCTATTTCCCTACGGAGATCCTTAACAAGGAATAGCTGCATGATGCAAAGCGCCCCTGCTTTGCATCCTGCTTTATTCGGGAGGTTTCATGGCACACTATACCGAAGAGCAGCTTACGTCGCTCGGTTTGGATCCGCAGCGCATCCCGCGCCACACCGCCGTCATCATGGACGGCAATGGCCGTTGGGCCAAGCAGCGCGGTCTGCCAAGGGCTGCGGGGCATCGTGCGGGGGTCAACCGCCTGCGCGAGATCATCCGTTTCAGCTCGGACGCAGGCATGGAGGCGCTGACCATCTATGCCTTTTCCACAGAGAATTGGAAGCGTCCCGCCGACGAGATCTCCGTTCTGTGCGGACTGCTTGTGGAATACTTCAGTCGGGAGATCGACGAGCTGGACGCCAACGCCGTGCGCATCAAGGCGATAGGCGACATCAGCCTGTTCCCCGACGCCGTGCAAAAAGCCGTCACAAACGCCATGGAGCGCACCAAGCATAACGACGGCCTGAAGCTGAACATCGCGCTGAACTACGGCGCACAGGCGGAGCTTTTGCAGGCGGCAAGAGCGCTTGCAAAGCAGGCGATGGAGACGGGGGAGCTGCCCGACCGCGCCGCGTTCGAGGCGGAGCTGTATACCGCTGATTCTCCGTCCGTGGACTATCTCATCAGAACGAGCGGGGAGAAGCGGCTCTCCAACTTCCTCCTCTACCAGCTCGCATATGCCGAGCTGTACTTCACCCCTGTATTCTGGCCGGATTTCACGCAGGCGGAATACATCAAGGCTCTCAAAGAATTTGGGCGGCATGACCGCAGATACGGAGGTTTGAGCGCATGCTGACACGAACGCTGATGGGGCTGTTGATCGCGGTGGCCTTGGTTGTCAGCCTGTATTTGGGGGAGATCGTCTTCCTCATCGTGTTTGCACTGGTCTTCCTTGCGGCGACCTTTGAGCTGCATCGCGCCTTCTTGGCCATGGGCAAGCGCGTCTTCTTCTGGCCGGCCTACGTTTTTGCGGCAAGCGCGGGGATCTGCTACTATTTTTCCGAGTACAACGCGGTCATCCTGTTCGTGTTCGGCCTGATCTGCTTGGTCGCGTCCGTGATCGGGCAGGTGCTCATCACCAAGGACGAGTTCTCCGCCGTTCCCTACTGCGTCATCCCCTATGCGTATCCGCTGCTGTCGCTGTGCGCGCTGTACATCCTGTATTACGGACTGGAGCCGCGCTACGCGCTGACCGCCTGCTCGCTTGCCATCCTTGCGCCGCAGGCTGCGGACGTGATGGCCTACTTTGGCGGCACGCTCTTTGGCAAGCACAAGCTCTGCCCGTCCATCAGCCCTAAAAAGACGGTCGAGGGCTCGGCGTTTTCGCTGTTGGGGGGCGTACTGATGGCGCTCATCCTCTACGCCATCCAAAGCGTTTGGGGCGGCGAGGTTCAGCTTTGGCCTATGCTTTCGTTGGGACTGCTCTGCGGCATCATCGGACAGTTTGGCGACCTGTTCGCCTCCTGCATCAAGCGCGCCGCAGGCATCAAGGACTTTTCCAGCGTCCTGCCGGGGCATGGCGGCTTCATGGACCGCATCGACAGCGTCGTCCTTTGCGCGCCGATGGTGCTTGCGTTTTTCATGATACTAAGTTATTTTTCCGTTAAGATTTGACGAATGGTGCCGCATAGAATGAAGAAGAAGCTGATCCTGCTGGGCAGCACAGGTTCCATAGGGCGTCAAACGCTTCAGGTTGTCGCGGCAAACCGTGACGATTTCGAGCTGATCGGCCTCAGTGCAGGCTCCAACACAAAGCTGTTGATCGAGCAGGCCAAGGCCTTTCACCCCCACGCCGTCGCAAGTCTTGCCCCGCTCGATCCAAGGGAGCTGCCTGAGGGTACGGAGTACCTTGCGGGTGAGGAGGGTCTAATGGCGCTTGCCGCAGACAAGGCGGCGGATGTCGTGGTGCTGGCCATCAGCGGCATTGCGGCGCTTCAGCCTCTGCTTGCAGCCGTCAAAAACGGCAAGCGCATCGCCATTGCCAACAAGGAGAGCTTGGTCTGCGGCGGGGATGTGGTGGACGCGGCGCTTAATAGGAGCGGTGCGGAGCTTGTGCCCATCGACAGCGAGCAGTCCGCCATCTTTCAATGCCTGCAGGGGGGCAAGCGTGAGGAGCTGCAAAGCCTCATCCTTACGGCGTCGGGCGGTCCATTTTGGCAGGAGCCGCTCTCGTCTCTCGAAAATGTACCCCGCGAACGGGTCTTTGCGCATCCGACCTGGAGCATGGGCAGAAAGATCACGCTGGATTCCGCCACCCTGTTCAACAAGGGGCTGGAGGTCATCGAAGCGGCGCGGCTGTTCCATGTTTCGGGCGAGCAGATCGAGGTGCTGATCCATCCGCAGTCCATCGTCCATTCCATGGTGCGCTTTTGCGACGGCACGGTGCTGGCGGATCTGAGCTTGCCCGACATGCGCCTGCCCATTCAATATGCGTTGAGCTATCCCAAGCGGCTGCCGTTCACGGGGGAGGCACTTGACCTGTCAAAGCTTGGCTCTCTCAGCTTCTTTCGCCCCGATCCTGCGCGTTTTGGCGCACTGCCGCTGGCCTATGCGGCGCTCAAGGCGGGGGGCGGGTACCCCACCGTCTATAACGGGGCGAATGAGCGTGCTGCGCAGCTGTATCTTGCGGAGCGCATCGGCTTTTTGGACATCGAACGCCTCGTAAGAGCCGCGCTGGATCGCTATACAGGCGGCCGCGCAGACGACTTGGAAAGCATACTGCTGGCCGACAAAACGGCGCGTATGCTGGTGGACGCGGCATTATAGACCTACTGCTGCGGCGCTCCGAAAAGGGGCGCGGAAAGGAAGTAAACGCTTGTCAACTGTTTTAAGTGTTATCATAGCCATCCTCATACTGGGCGTCATGATCGCTCTGCACGAGCTGGGGCATTTCTTTGCGGGACGCAAGCTGGGCTTCACCATACTGGAGTATTCCATCGGGATGGGGCCTCGCCTGCTGCACAAGACTGTCAACGGCATCGACTACTCCCTGCGCGCCCTGCCCCTTGGCGGGAGCTGCCGCTTCTACGGGGAGGATCAGGAGGTCAAGGACGAACGCTGCTTCTCCGCGCAGCCCAAGTGGCGCCGCGCCGTGGTGCTGGTGTCGGGTGCTCTGATGAACATTCTGACGGCGTTGGTGGTAGCCTTCATCCTGCTGCTCTGCTATGGCGAGTACGATGCCTCGACCATCCTTGTCGAGTCGGTCAACGACGGTTCCCCCGCACAGGCCGCGGGTATGCAGGCAGGCGATCAGATCACAAGCTTTGACGGCGTACGCATCGACAGCTATGACGCGTTAGACGAGCAGCTTGCGGCCGGTACGGCGGCGGACGCCACCGTCACCGTCGATCGCGGCGGCGAGAGCCTGACGCTTGCCCTGCACGGCATGAGTGCCGAAAATGAGGCAAACAAGCGTTTGATGGGCATACAGATCAACTACGGCCACATCGAATACGGCTTTTTTGGCGCACTGGGGCGCAGCTTCGGCTACTGCGGCGAGGTCGTCGTTTTGGTGTACAAGTCCCTTTGGATGCTGCTGACGGGTCAGGCAGGTATCAACGATCTGGCGGGGCCGACGCGCATCGTCAAGTATATCTCGGATGGCGTAAGCACCGCCATTCGGGGCAACGCGGAGTTCCTGCTGTACCTGATCGTGCTCATCAGCGCCAATTTGGGCGTGGTCAACCTGCTTCCCCTGCCCGCATTGGATGGCGGCAGGCTGGTGTTCGTGGGCATCGAGGCCATACGCGGCAAGCCCGTCAAGGCCGAGACCGAGGCCATCGTGCACTTTGTGGGCTTCATCCTGCTGATGATTTTGATCGTGGCTGTCACCATAGGCGATGTGAGCAGCTGCGCAAACGGTAGCTGGTAATGACAAAGCAGGTACGCATAGGCGACAGGTGCATAGGCGGCGGCGCGCCCGTATTGGTACAGTCCATGACCAATACCGATACAAGGGATACGGACGCCACGATCAGCCAGATCCACTCCTTGGAGGCGGCGGGCTGTGAGCTGGTGCGCTGCACCGTGCCCGATCTTGCGGCGGCAAAGGCGCTGTCGGTCATCCGTCCCGCGATCCGCATCCCCTTGGCCGCAGACATTCATTTTGACTATCGCATGGCGATCGCAGCCATGGAGAACGGAGCGGACAAGATCCGCTTCAACCCCGGCAACATCGGGGATGACGCCCATGTCCGCGCCGTTGCGGACTGCGCCAAGCTCCACCATGTGCCCATCCGCATCGGCGTGAACGGCGGCTCCTTGGAAAAGGGGCTGCGGGAGCGCTGCGGGGGCGACTTGGCCTTGGCCATGGTCGAAAGCGCGCTGCGCCACGCGGCGCTGCTCGAAAAGGAAGGCTTTTTTGATATCGTGCTTTCGGTAAAGGCCAGCGCCGTACCCGTCACGGTGCGCGCTTACCGCCTGTTGTCCGAACGCTGCTCGTATCCGCTGCATCTGGGTATCACGGAGACGGGTACGGTCGAGGCGGGGATCATCAAGTCGGCGGCGGGCATAGGCGCGCTCCTTTTGGACGGGATCGGCGACACCATTCGCGTCTCCCTGTCCGCGCCTCCCGTGCGCGAGGTCGAGGTCGGCCTCAAGCTCCTTCGGGCGTTGGATCTGCGGCGCGACGATGTGGACATCATCGCCTGCCCCACCTGCGGCCGCACAAAGGTGGATCTGATGCGGGCGGTGGAGCGCGTGGATTGCGGCGTACGGCACAACGCGGGTTATCTCAAGATCGCCGTCATGGGCTGCGCCGTCAACGGCGTTGGCGAGGCGGGGGACGCCGACATAGGCATTGCGTTTGGCAAGGGCAACGGCGTGCTGTTCAAGGCGGGCAGGATCGTGGCAAACGGCAGCTATGACGAATTGATCGAGCGGCTCATCGCGGAGGCGAACGAGCTTTTGGCGTCGGGGGGCGCATAGAGAGCGGATGCAAGCGGAACTGGAACTGGCCTATCGCAAAGCAAATATCGACATGGCGGACTTGCCCATTCTGGCGGCCCGTTATTTGCGTGAGGACAAGCTGCTAAAGATCCAAGCCGTCAAGACGTCCACGCTCAACGAGGAGGCGCTGCCTCTGTGGGAGAGCGCGGTACGGGAGCTGCTGCCCATGGTACAGGTGGCGTTTTCGTACAGCGAGCGCGAGGAGGCCGCGCCTGTTTCCGTAAGCGCAGCTGCTCCCGCCGCAAGCGCACCCTGTGCGCCTGTTGCGGCGCGCAAGCCCGTCATCGAGGCGGAGCTGCCCGAAAACGGAGCGATCGCAGGCGTGCCCATCGGGGCGCACAGCTGCAAAGCCATTCAAGCGCTCAACGAGGACGACAAGAAGGCCGTCATAGAGGGGCGCATCGTATCGGAGGAGCTCAAGGAGGGCTGGGGCAACAAGTTTGACAAGGGCGAAAAGAGCTGGCGCGTTCGCTTCAACCTGACGGACGAGCAAAGTTCCATCTACTGCTCCGTCAGCTTTCCGCAGGAGTGGAAGGCGCAGCGCTTCAGCTACTGGCTCGGCATCGTCCAAAAGAAGGACAAGCGGCTGCTGGTGCGCGGCGGCGTTCACCTGTTCAAGAAGACGGGAGAGCTGTCCTTCGCCGCATATGACGTCAACGTGATCGACCGCGAATACCGCATGGACAACGCGGCGGAGAAGCGCGTGGAGCTGCATCTGCACAGCAAAATGTCCAACAAGGACGGCATCACCGACCTGACACAGGCCTTCCTGACGGCAAAGCGCTGGGGTCATAAGGCGCTGGCCGTCACGGATCACGGGGTCGTGCAGGCCTTTCCCGAGGCGGCCAAGGCGTCCGCAAAGACGGGTGTGAAGGCACTGTTCGGCGTGGAAGGCTACCTGCTGCCCGATACCGAGCAATGTCAGATGGGCGGCAGCCTTGTCGCCTTCGATATTGAGACCACAGGCCTCAAGGCGGAGCGCTGCGAGATCATCGAGATCGGCGCGGTGCGCTTGGAGGACGGCAGGATCACCAAACGTTTTCAAACCTTCGTGTCCGACGGCGAGGTCGTCCCGCCCGAGATCACCAAGCTGACAGGCATCACCACCAAGATGCTCGAAGGCGCGCCCTCCACCCGTGAGGCGCTCACCGCCTTTCAGGCGTTTGCAGGCGACAGCTGCCTCATCGCGCACAACGCCCGCTTTGATGTGGGCTTTATCACCACGCACGGTGCAAAGTTTGGCATTGCATTCCATCAGCCCTATGCGGACACCCTTACGCTTTCCCGCTGTCTCCTTCGGGACAAGGTGGAGAACCACAAGCTCGACACGCTCTGCGCCTACTTCAACGTCGACATGGGCAGTCACCACCGTGCCGACGACGACGCCTGCTCCTGCGCGCAGATCTTTCTGCAGCTGAGCGCCCTCATGCGCGAACGGGGCGTGCACACCATCCCCGTTGTGCCCGACGCCTCGGAGGAAAAGCCGGAGGGCAAGTCCAAGGAGCGGCAAAAGACCAAGCATATCATCATCCTTGCGCGTACGCAGGCGGGCATGAAGGATCTGTACCGCATCATCAGCTATTCGCATTTGGACTACTTCCATCAAAGACCGCGCATTCCGCGCAGCCTGCTCACCATTTATCGCGAGCATCTGCTCATCGGCAGCGCCTGTGAGGCGGGGGAACTGTTCCGTGCCGTACTGGAGGGCAAGGACGAGGAGACGCTTTTGCGCATCGCCTCCTTCTATGATTTTTTGGAGATCCAACCCATTGCCAATAACCGCTTTTTGGTGCGCGAGGGGCAGGTCAAGGACGACGAGGGACTAAGGGATCTCAACCGCAGGATCGTGGCGTTGGGTGAGAAGCTGCACAAGCCCGTCGTTGCAACGGGAGACGTCCACTTTTTGGAGCCGGAGGATGGGATCTATCGGCAGATCATCCTCTACAAGCAGGGCTTTGAGGACACCGATTACCAAGCGCCGCTGTATTTCAAGACCACCGAGGAGATGTTGGAGGAGTTTTCCTATTTGGGCGAGGAGAAGGCCAAGGAGCTGGTCGTGGACGCGCCCAACCGCATAGCGGATCTGTGCGACACGCTCAAGCCCTTCCCCGACGGCACGCATGCCCCCGAGATCCCAAACGCCTCCGAGGAGCTGCGCAGCATGGCGGTAAACCGTGCGCACGAGATCTATGGTGACCCGCTGCCCGAGGTCGTACAGGCGCGCTTGGACCGCGAACTTAACAGCATCATCGGCAACGGCTATGCCTCGCTGTACCTGATGGCGCAGCGCCTGGTGCATAAGTCCAATTCAGACGGCTACATCGTCGGTTCGCGAGGCTCGGTCGGCTCCTCCTTCGTTGCGACGATGGCGGGGATCACCGAGGTGAACCCGCTGCAGCCGCACTATGTCTGCCCCAAGTGCAAGCACAGCGACTTCGACATCGACCGCAGCCTGTACACCACGGGAGCGGACATGCCCGACAAGGACTGCCCCGTCTGCGGCACACCCTACAAGAAGGCGGGCTTTGAGATCCCCTTTGAGGTGTTCTTGGGCTTCAAGGGCGACAAGACCCCCGATATCGACCTGAACTTTTCAGGCGAGTACCAGCCCGAGGCGCACAAGTACGTGGAGGTCATGTTCGGCAAGGGACACGCCTTCCGTGCGGGAACGATCTCCGGTATCGCGGAAAAAACCGCCTTTGAGTATGTGTATCATTACATGGAGGGCAAGGGTCTGCACTACGGAAACGCCGAGCTGGAGCGCCTGTCCAAGGGCTGCATGGACGTCAAGGTCACCACGGGACAGCATCCGGGCGGCATCGTCATCGTCCCCAAGGAGGACGAGATCTACGACTACACGCCCATTCAGCGGCCTGCGGACAAGGTGGATCAGTCGACGATCACCACGCATTTCGACTTCCACGCCATGGACGACCGTCTGGTCAAGCTGGATATCTTAGGGCATGACGACCCGACCGCGCTGCGTATGATGGAGGATCTGACGGGCGTCAGCCCCCACAGCATCCCGCTGGACGATCCCGATACAAGGGGCATCTTCTCCTCGTTTGCGCCGCTTGGAATCGACCTTACGCCCTTGAACTGCTCGGTCGGCACCCTTGGCGTACCCGAATTTGGCACGGGTTTCGTGCGGCAGGTCTTGGAGCAGACGCGGCCAAAGACCATCGAGGAGCTGGTGCGCATCGCGGGACTGACCCACGGCACGGACGTATGGCTGAACAACGCGGAGCCCTTGGTCACCAAGGGCATAGCCAAGCTCAACGAGGTGCTCTGTACCAGAGACGACATCATGAACTACCTCATCGCGCATAACATGGAGGCCTCGCTGTCCTTCTCCATCATGGAACGCGTCCGCAAGGGGCGGGGGCTGACCGACGAGATGGAGGACGCGATGAAGAAGGGCAACATCCCCGCGTGGTTCATCGACTCGTGCAAGAAGATCAAGTACATGTTCCCCCGCGGCCATGCGGTTGCGTACACCATGATGGCGTTTGACGTGGCGTACTTCAAGGTGCATTATCCCTTGCCCTTCTATGCGGTCTACTACACCGTCCGTGCCGACGCATTCGACATCACCAAGGCGTTGGGCGAACCCGAGATGGTGCTTGCCACCATCTTGGAGATGGACAAGGCGGCGCTCACCATGGAGACGGCGGAACGCAAAAAGAGCAAGGAGCTGCAGACCATTCTGGAGGTCGTCTATGAGATGTACCTGCGCGGGATCGATCTGCTGCCTGTGGACATCTACAAGTCGCAGGCGACGCGCTTTATCATCGAGGGCAACGCCATCCGTCCGCCCTTCAACGCCATTCCGGGCATAGGCGCAACGGCTGCGGAGGGCATTGCCGAGCGGCGCGGCACGCAGCGCTTTGCTACACAGCAGGACTTTGCCGCGGTCACAGGCGCCAACAGCGGCGTAATGACAGCTTTGGAGGGCTGCGGCTGCTTCAACGGTCTTCCAAAGACCAAGCAGATCAGTCTATTCGATCTATAAGGAGGCGAGGGAGTATGTTCAAGCGTTTACGACCCTTTCTGACGCTTGCGTTGGCGCTTACGGGTGTGGCGTTCCTTGTTGTGGGGATCCTTGGCGGCGAGGCGGGCGAGGTGCTGCAAAAGGCCATTCGCGTTTGTCTCGAGTGCATAGGGGTGGGGTAAAAATATGGAAAAGTTACAGGTAAAAAAGCCCCGTGTAAAGCGGGGAACAAGGCGGCTCTTAGTGCAGATCGCGGCAACGATCCTGTATAATGCGGATGTGCGCGGCTATGTGTCGGGCAGCATCCATCAGGGCGTGAGCAAGTACGTCTGCGTACCGGGACTGAACTGCTACTCCTGCCCGGGAGCGGTCGGCTCCTGCCCCGTCGGTTCGCTGCAGGCTGTCATCGGCGGCAGGAAGCACGATTTCAGCTTCTATGTGCTGGGCTTTCTGCTGCTCTTTGCGGCGCTGTTCGGCAGGCTCGTCTGCGGCTTTCTGTGCCCGTTCGGACTGGTGCAGGATCTGATCCATCGCATCAAGGTCAAGCGCCTGACCATACCAAAGGCGGTCGACCGACCCCTGCGTTACCTCAAATACGTCATCCTTGTCGTGCTGGTGATCGTGCTGCCCATCACCCTGACGAATGCGTACGGCGTGGGCGCACCCTACTTTTGCAAGCTCCTGTGCCCTGCGGGGACGCTGGGCGCGGGGATCCCCTTGGTCATTCGCAACGCAAGCCTGCGCGAGGGACTGGGCTTCCTGTTTTGGTGGAAGCTGTCCCTGCTCGTGGCCATTTTGACCCTTTCGCTGTTCGTGTACCGACCGTTTTGCAAGTACCTCTGCCCGTTGGGCGCGTTCTATGCATTGTTCAACCGCGTGGCGCTCTATCGGATGGATGTGAACGAGCAAAGCTGCATCCACTGCGGCGCCTGTGCCCGTGCCTGCAAAATGGGCGTGGATGTGACCAAGCAGGCAAACGCTATGGAGTGCATCCGCTGCGGCGACTGCATCAGCGCCTGCCCCACAAACGCGGTCTCGGGCGGCTTCCGTATCAGCGCAAAAAAGGCGCAGACCACCCCGCCCGAACAGACGGAGGAGCAGCCCGTCAAATAAGCAGTCGCGGATCGTTCCGCCGATCCGACAACGGAAAAAGCAAGGGAACACCCATCAAAGACCCTGCCGCAGCAGACTCGTCAAAAAGCGTGCGCTTTTTGGCAAAGCCGTCCTTGACAGCAAAAAGGCGCGACCCCGTTTGGGATCGCGCCTCTTTTATTGGCTCTATACTAAATATTGGGGTAAGGAGAAAAAAGAGAAGCATGTTGCTTCAA
>CAZBBX010000044.1:0-13767 GCA_964490325.1 uncultured Oscillospiraceae bacterium | reverse complement strand
ACGGCGCTGACGGCGGGGACGGGTTATACCTACGACAGCACGACGGGCGCCATTTCCATTCCGTCCGTCAGCGGCAACATCGTCATCACCGCTGCAACGGCCGTGGCGACCTACCCCATCACGTATACGCTCACCAACTGCACGAGCAGCAACACGGCAGCGACCATCACCCACGGCGCGACCTACAGCACCACGCTGACCGCCGCTGACGGTTATGTCCTGCCCACAGCGATCACCGTCAACATGAACGGCACGACGCTGACGGCGGGTACCGACTATACCTACGACAGCACGACGGGCGTTTTGAGCATCACCAAGACGGCTACGGACCCCATCACCATCATTGCAGAGGCAACGCTGGACACCAACCGTACCTATACCGCCACCTTCTACGACTACAACGGTACGACGGTACTGAGCACGCAGACGGGCATCACCGCAGGCACTTTTGCCACCGCACCCACCAGCCCCACGCGCACGGGCTACACCTTCAGAGGCTGGGCGCTGACGCAGGATGGCGCTGTGGTGACTGTCGCCTCAACGCCTATCGACGCCAACACCGCTTTCTACGCGGTGTACCTCAGCAATGACATTACGATCGAACGCTATGTCAGCTCCGCTGCGCGTTATGGCCTGACGGAATCCTACGGCTACCATATCACAACTACGGTGCAGCCAAGCGGTACATACGTGTATCGCAAGGTAACGTCGCTTACGACGGGTACACCGTACCTGCTCGCATACAACATTGGCTCGAGCGGAACAGCCTATGTCATGGGCAATACCAAGACCGGTAACTATATTACGAGAATAGATGCCGGAACGCTGTCCAACGATGGTACGGATTACCTGATCACCAGCACCAGCGATCTGTCCGCTTACACCTATTCCCCGTATGGTACGACGCTCAGCGGTGAAAGCACCGGTTACTACTGCTTCGAGAACACGGGGACGGGCTCCGAACTGTATTTGAACCTGAAGGCCTCCAGTTATCCTTCCTTGACCACAGCCGTCTGCTCGTTTGATGTTGCTATGGATACGAACGGCAAGACCCTGCTGACCTGTAAGACATACAGCTCCGGATGGACTAATTCCACTTATCCGTACTTAGACTATTCATCAAGCGGATGGGATTCGAGGGGCACCATTTCCCCGACAGACTCGTACCTCTACTTCTACGAGCCGGTTCCAACGACCCAGACGAGCGACTACTATGTTACGCTGATGCGCAACGACAGCTCCGTCAGCCAGACCCTTACGCAGCTGAACAACTGCTCGGTGGGTCAATCCTGGCAGGCCGTGTGGCAGCAGTCGGCGGATCTCCAAAATGCCACCATCGTGTCCACCACCTTTGAGTCCTCCAATGAGAGCGTAGCGACCGTCAGCCAGACGGGTCTTATCACGTTGGTCGGCGGCGAGGGCGAAGTGGAGTTCACCATCACGGTCGGCTTCCTCTATGCAGGCAAGGTCTACTATGTCACAGACCACGAGAAGCTCACGATCTCCATGACCAACGAGTACACCCCTGTGGAGAGCCCCACGGATAAGGACACCTTCCCCGAGTACCCCAACCCCGGCTCGGTCAGCATCGACAAGAGCGTCATCGACTCGTCGCAGTTTACAAGCACGGGTGTTGCTCAGGTCGAACTGAGCGTGCGCGGCATCCCCGATGCGGATCCCGCGGACGTGGTCATTATCATGGATGTTTCCGGCTCCATGTCGAACGCGGTTTCCACCACGGATTCGACGGTCAAGTTGGCCGCAGCGAAGACCTCTGCTACCGAGTTCGTCAACGGCTTGTCGACGCATTCCTACAACCGCGTTGCGGTCGTTTCCTTCAGCACGACGGCAACAACGGTGCTCGGTTTGACCGAACTGACGAGTACAGGAAAGGCGAGCGTGCTAAGCGCCATTGATGGCTTGGCGGCGGATTCGGGCACCAACTACGACGCCGCACTCAAGGCTGCTTACACGATCCTTTCCGCCGCAGAGGCGGACGGACACAAGCAGTACGTCATCTTCATGACGGACGGCGCGCCCGGGCATTACAACGACGTCAACTTGTATTCGGATACGGACTATACCGGCGCCAGCGGCGTAAAGATAGATGATTACTTCCGCTATACAACGAGCGGGCAGACGAATTACCTGTTCGCTGTTAGCACCAGCGGTACTACTTTCTACTATGGATCTTACAATTACAAGGGTACCGGTGTGGTACAACCGTCGAACTACGCAGGGTATTCGACGTTTATGAACCAGTATTGGTACGATTTCTGCATGGGTAACTTCTTGACCTCCGACTGGTCGATCATTAAGTCGGGAGGAACGACCGGATATTCCAACGGCGGCAGCATGGATTCCGCACCCTCGGGTCTGACCACCTATGTCTACAATGACAACATCTATGGCGCACAGCTCAAGGGAGCGTTGTCAAGCTCACAGCTGACGACGTGGAGTCTCAGCGGGCAATTGAGCAACTGCAAACTCTATACCATTGGTTTTGGATTGGCGAACGGATCGGATATTATCACACTGGACACCAATTACTCGTCTTCCGTGATCGGCTTCACCAGCACCCAGTGCACCAACCTGCTTACGCAGATGGCGGATACTGCGGACGATGGTACCACCCGCCTGTTCTACGACGCAGACACCCCCGCCGCTCTGACCGCGGCCTACGTGTCCATTGCCGAGACCATCAACGCGGCAGTGTCCGACGCGACCGTCAGCGACTACATGGGCAGCCAGTACGATCTGCAGATCGGTACCTTTGGCAGCAACACGACGCCCACCCTTGTCATCGGCACCTACGCGTTGGATGATACCACGCGTGTGCGCACCGGCGACATGACGGCGCTGGAGACCATCACCTTCACCACTGACACGCACGGCAACCTGACGGCGGCCTATTCCAGCGAGATCGGCAGCGGCGCAACGAACATCTACAACGCCACGGACAACACCATCGTCGGTAAGTACGTCACCTACGATCGGACCATCGAGAAGTTCACTTGGACGGGCATCGAGATCAAGGACGCGGCCGAGCTGGTCATGCGCTACTACGTCTACCTGACGGGCACCATGGCAAGGGACGATGGCACGGGTACGACCATTGCCGCGTACCGCACGCAGGGCACCTACCCCACCAACAAGTCCGCAAAGATCGTGTACACGAACTTTGCAGGTGTCACGGCGGCGCAGACCTTCCCCGTTCCGCAGCTGTCTTGGGGACAGAGCCGTGTCAACTACCAGTACTATCTGGTCAATACGACAGGTCAGCCTGTTAATACCGAAGGAACGGTCGTCCCGTTCAGCGAGCGCACGATCATCAGCAGCGGCTATCGTACCTTCGCCTTGAACAACAGCTACACCATCTACGGCGGAGAGGACGTGCCCGATGGTTACGTTCTGTTCAGCCCCGCAACGAGCTATACGGTATTGGCAGGCACAGGCAGCAACACGAGCAGCGCATCCATTACCGATGCAGGCTACTGGTCCGATCCCGAAACGGAGGATACGACCTCCGTGGTGACGACCAAGCTGTATCAGCCCCTTGTCACAACGGCGGCAGGCGCGATCAGCGGCATCACCGACTACACCAACACGGGCGTGGCCTTCGCCGTAAGACTCAGCTCGTCCATTGCGTTGAAGTTCAACGCTCTGGGCGCACAGGCGCACGTTCTGTACTCCGACCTGGCCTTCACCACGGCGCTGTACACCGACGGCATCCGCTTCGGCGTGCAGGTCAACCTCTCCTCGCTGCAGGATCGCTTGGAGGTTGGCGACTACTTCGCACTTGGTACGATGATGTCGCCGGGCAACCGCCTCACGCAGACGGCGGCCTTCAGCCTGAGCGATGGCTTGAACGATCTGGATCTGATGCAGATGTCGATGGATGCGAGCACGGGCGTGTTCTCCTTCACGCCGACCAACTGCTGGAGCACGAGCGCAAGTGCCAAGACCGCAAAGGCGGCCGTTGCCGTGACGTGGGTCACCAATCCCAACGCCACCAACGGTTTCACCTATAACAGCGAAACCGGCGTCACCACCTACACGGCGTTGACCGCCTCCAACATGATGCAGTGGACCTTGGAAATGGAGAATGCCGCAACCGACAGCGACCTTGCGTCTCTGCTTGCCACTGCGGGCATGACCATCTTCTGTGTGGATAAGGACGGCGGCGCCATCCAGTACTGCACCTACATGATGTTCAGCACGGATGCAACGACACGGATCGCGCAGGCGAACCGCGAGATCGCCTACCGCGGCGTGTTCGTTCGCTTGAGCGACGGCGCTTACACGGTCAACTACACCTACCAGAAGATCAACAGCGCGCAGCGCGTGTTTGATTACTACTACAACAGTGGCTCGGATGGTTGGAGCAAGTACGCCCCGAGTATGGAGACACAGCTTGCCGCCGCCTTGGCGCAGCAGGGCAACTGATGTGGGGGAGGATAAGAACATGAAAAAGCAGTACATTGCTCCCGACTTTGAGTTGAACCGCTTGGAGCAGCGCGATATTTTGAGCGACTCCAGCCAGTGGACCGGCCCTGACTATCCCGGCGGCGAGACCGGCGGCGGCGGCGTAGTAGCCACCACGCCTCCCGATTGGTGGGACGAACCGTAAAAGAAAAATAGTGCCCGCTGCGCCCTCATAAGCGCGGCGGGTGGGATCTTTGCTGACGGGAAGAAGGGGGAGCCCTTCTTTCCGTTGGTGCTGTTACCTACACGGTTCTTGAGCAGGAACCGTGTTTTTTTGTGTTTTTTCCCACAGCCTGCCAAATACTGCAAGCGTTTGCTTGACTTTACACTATATTTACCTATATAATATCTGTAGCTTAACGGCTTAGTTCCGTGAGGAAAAAAGGAGGAAACTTATGAAACGTTTTTGGGCAATATTCCTGTCCCTGTTGATGATCCTGACGCTGCTTCCCGCAGTGGCGATCACCGCCTCTGCGGAGACGATCGACATCGCGGCAGCGAAGGTCGCCACATCCGGGACAAGCGTCACCGTCGGCGGTTGGGTAGTCTACCGCTACGGCGCCGCCGATACCGTCGACACCTATGTCTTGGAGGACTATTCCGGCACGGACAGCAGCATTAACGCGCTGATCGTCTATGCGGGAGCCACCGCGGGATCGACCTTCCTCAGCGCCAGCTCGCTTTCCGTTGGCGATTATGTTGAGGTCACGGGCACGGTCGGCGCTTTCGGCACCGTACCGCAGCTGACAAGTCCCACCATCACGGCGGCGACTGCGCCCACAGGCAAGACCTGCCCCGCAGCGCAGGTAATGACCTTTGCACAGCTTGCGGCAAACGCAGCCGAATACGTTGGCGAGCTGGTCTGCATCGAGGGCGTCACGCTGGGCACCTATGCTGCCTCGGGAAACACGACCATGACGGACAGCACAGGCTCCCTCAGCGCCTATAAGGCGGCGTCCTATGCTGCCGGCGTGGCAGCAGGGGACGAGGTCACGCTGTATGCGTCCTATGGCTTGTACAGCACCACCTATCAGCTCCGCGTGGGCTACAGAGCCACCGCAGGCGACGCCTACATCAAGGAGGCGCTCAGCTACACCGTCTCCGCGCAGTCCAACAACGCGGCGTACGGCACGGTCGAAGCTGCCAGCAACATCATCTATGCCACACCTGCAACGGGGTACATGGTGGATCCGACCACCCCGTACACCATCGTCAGCGGCTCGGCCACGGTCGCGCAGGACGGCAACACCTTCATCGTCACCGCCACGGCGGATGTGACGGTACAGATCAACTTTGTTGCGCGCACGGCGTACACGGTCAACTTCATCGCAAACGGTACGACCGCTGAGACCCGCACCGTCTACGACGGCGACGCGTTGGGCACACTGCCCACCACGACAGATCTTGGCAGCTATTGCTTCCAAGGCTGGATGGCAGGCACCATCACGGGCAGCCAAAGCACCGCGCCCGCCTACATCACCACGGCCACCATCCCCACTGCAAGCGTTGACTACTATGCGGTCTACGGTGTGGAGTCCAGCGGCGGCAGTGAGAATGCATACAAACTGGCGTCCTCCGCAGCCGATCTGACGGTGGGCAGCAAGTACCTTATCGTAGCAATTGCTTCAAGCAACTACTTTGCGGCGGGCGCGCCCAATGCCAACGGCGACACCTATCTAAAGAACGTAGCTATCACGGCTCCCGTTGACGATGTCATAACAATCGGAACGGAACTGGTGGATACCTTCACGCTGGGCGGCACAGCGGAGGGCTACTCGTTCACCTCCACCTCTCAAAACGCGGCTTTCGGCTGGAAAACCGGCGGCAAAAATACAATAAATTACAGCGCTACTGGTAATTACGCGCTGTGGACGATCACCATTGATTCTACGTCCTTCGCAGCGACCGTGAACAATAAGGGCGAAACCACGCGCAATCTGCAATACAATTCGAGCAACCCCCGCTTTTCAACCTATACCTCAGGGCAGACATCCATTTACCTGTACAAGCAGAACCTTGGCGCTGTGTCCGGCTTCTGCACCACGGTAGATGTGTCCAGCTACAACCTGATCTTTGACGCCAACACCGTCGAGACCACGGCGAACATGCCCGCCACAGTCACGGGGATTGCCGCAGGCGGTTCTGTAAGCATTCCTGACAACATCCCCACGCGCACGGGCTATACCTTCCAAAATTGGAACACCGCCGCGGACAACGGCGGCACCTCCTACGACCCAGAGGATACGATCAGCGGCATTTCGGCTGACGTCACGCTGTACGCCATCTGGAGCGTCAACAGCTATGCCGTCACCATCTCCGCAGGCGAAAACGGCACGCTGACCGTACAAAACGGCACGACCGCCGTCACGAGCGGCACGCGTGTTGACTACGACACCGCGCTGACCATCACCGCGACCCCCGCCGAAGGCTACAAGATCACCGCGCTGACCGTCAACGGCGAGGATGTGCTGGGCACGACCGCTGTGGGCGAGGCTGCCACCGTGAACTACACGGTCACAGGCGCCACCACGATCGCGGCGACCTTCGCAGCTCGCGCAAGCTACACTGTGAGCTTCAGCGTACCCACGGGTCTTACGGCGATCGCGGACATGACCGCGCTTGAAGGCGCTTCCGTGACGCTGCCCACCGCGGACGCTGTGGCGGGATACAGCTTTGTCGGTTGGATGGTGCAGGATGCTTCCTTCACGGATTCGACCCTTGCCCCGACTCTGTACACGGACAGCTACACCCCGACTGCTGACGTTACCTTGGTGGCTGTATACAGCTCTACCATGGGTTCCCCGACGCAGTACGCACTGCTGACAGACATCAGCGGATTGACTACGGGCGCGAAGGTGCTGCTGGTCAGCACAAACACGGTAAGCGATGTCACCACCTATTATGCGCTTGGGAGCAATCAGAAATCGAACAACCGCGAAGGTGTTGCGGTCCCCACACCCGTGGATAACGTCATCACCCTGACAGGCAGCGAAAGCGCAAGCTCGCTCGAAATCGGCAGAGGCGAGACCACGACCACGGCCTACACCTTCAAGGACGGTAGCGGCTATCTGTACGCGGCAAGCAGCGGCAGCAACTACCTGCGCAGCCAGACCACACTGGACGGCAACGGCGAGTGGGCGATCACGCTTGCGGACAACGTGGCCACCATCCTTGCACAGGGCAGCTACACCCACAACGATCTGCGCTTCAACTACAACGGCGGTTCACCTCTGTTTGCTGCGTATGAAAGCAGCAGTACTACAATGAAGCAGTGCAGCATCTACGTCTGCCAAGGCTCGATCAGCTATACGGTGAACCCCACAGGCGCCACGACCTACACCCTGACCTATGACGCCAACACCACGGGCACCGTCACGAACCTGCCGGCAGCCGTGAGCGGCATCGCAGCCAACGCCTCCGTCACCCTGTCCGCCACCGAACCCACCCGCACGGGCTACACCTTCGGCGGTTGGAACACCGCGGCAGATCAAAACGGCGACACCTACGCGGCAGGCGCGAGCTTCACCGTGACCGAGGACGTCACCCTGTACGCCATCTGGACGATTAACAGCTACGCGGTCACTTGGACGGAGCCTGAAAACGGCGCCATCACCGCAGCGCTGGAGGACGGCACCCCGGTCAATAACGGCGACCTTGTCGACCATTTCAACAAGATCAACGTTACCGTCACCCCCGCTGAGGGCTATGTGACGGATACCTTCACCATCAACGGCTACAGCTTCACCTCGCCCAAGAACTGGACGGTCAGCTCGGCTGTGACCATCGTTGCCACCTTCCGTGCAGCGGAGACCTTCACTGTGAGCTTCAGCGTACCCACGGGTCTTACGGCGATCGCGGACATGACGGCAACGGAAGGCACTTCCATCACGCTGCCCACGGCGGACGCGGTGGAGGGGTATACCTTCGCAGGCTGGATGGTGCAGGACGCAGCCTTTGCCGACACCACCGTGGCGCCCACCCTGTACACGGGCAGCTATGCGCCTACGGCAAACATCAGCTTGGCGGCAGTCTACAGCCTGGCTGTGGGCGACCCGATGCAGTATGCGCTGCTGACCGACGTCAACAATCTGACGGCGGGCTTGCATGTGCTGCTGGTCGGCAGCCATACGGCGGAGTCTGTTACCACTTACTACGCGCTTGGTACCACGCAAAACGGCAACAACCGTTCCGCGGTCGCAGTCCCCACGCCTGTGAATGACGTCATCACCCTAACGGGCAGCGAGGGCGCAAGCTCCTTGGAAGTCGGCATGGGCGTGACCACGGCCACGGCCTACACCTTCAAGGACGGCAGCGGCTATCTGTATGCGGCGAGCAGCGGCAGTAACTACCTGCGCAGTGAGACCACACTGGACGCCAACGGCGAGTGGGCGATCAACTTGGATGCGAATTACGTTGCCACCATCCTTGCGCAGGGCGCCAACTCTCGCAACGATCTGCGCTTCAACTACAACAATGGTTCGCCGATCTTCTCCGCGTACTCGTCCACGAGCACCAGCACCACCATCTTCAAGGGCAGTATCTACGTCAGCCAAGGCAGCATTACCTACACCACGGCTCCCGTGATCCCCGTAACGAGCTGGACGGTCAACTTCGTGGCGAACGGCGCAACGGTCTACAGCTACACCGTCAACGACGGCGAGACGCTGACCACCATTCCCACGGTGCCCGCCAAGGCTGAGAACTATGCCTACTGGGATATCGACCTGACGAATGTGGCGATCACCATGGATTACACCGTGACCGCAGGCTATCGCCTCTGGGGCGACGCTAACGGCGATGGGCTGGTCACCTCGTCGGATGTAGCGCTGATCCAGGGCTATGTGCTGGGCAACAGTGCAGCCGTGATCGATGCGATCGGTCTGATCGTAGCCGACGTCAATTGCACAGGCAATGTCAACAGTGCAGACGCATCGTTGGTGCAGATGTTCATCTTGGGCGGAGCCACCCTTCCCGCTCCCGTCTGATCCTTTCCAACCAAAACGCAGCCCCGCTCTTATTGCAAGAGCGGGGCTGTTCTTTTGAAGTGACCGTCGGATCGCTGCGCCGATCCGACAACGCGAAAAGCAAGGGATCAACCACAAGATCCGTCAAAAACGGCGAATATGCGGCGGTTTTGACACCTTGCTTGCCGCTTTGGGTCTCCAAAGAGGCAAGAGAAAGCCCTGCCGCAGCAGACCCGTCAAAAATCAACTTTTTTGACGGAATACGCGACCCGCTCTTATTGCAAGAGCGGGGCTGTTCTTTCTAAACGAGCGATCAAAGGAGCGCTGCGCCGCTGCCGCCTCACGACCGCCCATCAAACGTAAAAAAAGCCGCGAACCAAAGTGGTTCACGGCATTGGCGCGCCCGACACGGTTCGAACGTGCGGCCTACAGAGTCGGAGTCTGTCGCTCTATCCAGCTGGGCTACGGGCGCTTACTGCGTAAATAGTATAGCACGGCGTACGCGCCCGTGCAAGCAGAAACGAGAAAAAAGCCTCCTGCCGCGTTTACGGGAAATTCGATACGGACGGTACGGGAAGGCCGCTGCGGAATCAAGGCGGCAAAACGCGGCAGGACGCGAGGAAGAATACGCCGCTGCCGCGCTTTGCCTGTAGAATTTCAATGTTTGTCCCTGCTGCGCCCGCTTGCTCGGCTCCGGCAGCGCTGCTTGGTGCGCGGGCAGAATCCTTCGCCAAGCGCTTCGGCTCCGACTACGCCCGTTTGGCCAGATCCAGCAGCGTCTCGTAGAGGGCGCGGGCAAGATCCTCCACCAAGGGCTTCAGCTCGGGTTCGGACTTGCGGGGGCGTCCTACGCGGCCGGGACGGGCACGGTAGGGATCGAAGGTCGCTTCGCCGCAGGCTTCCAGCTCGCGCATGGCGGCGCTCACGCTTGTCGGGTGGGAGCGCAGCAGCGCCCGATACTTGTTCTGGTATCGCAGCGAGAGCGCGCTGTCGCCGTTTGCCAGGCGCAGCGTACAGGCGCGCACGCTTTCGCCCCTTGCCTGCGCGCGAAGCACCTCGCGCACCAAGGCGTCAGACTCCGCCTCAGTGAAGGGTACAAAGGCGGTACTTGGCCGCCGCAGCTCCCTGCGCCGCGCATAATAGCGATTGCGCACGCTGTTGGGCTGCCGCCCCAACTCACTTGCAAGCTCGGCAAACACGGTGGACAGAGGCAGGCGTTCCGCCTGCGCCGCGTCCGCCAGCTCCATCAAGCGCGCATCCTCCGCGGCCGACCAGCCGCTGCTTCGTTTCATCATGGCACATCACCTCTCCATACTTGATGTGTACAGTTTTCCGTGAACCCCTTGTTCGTATACCAACTTATGCAAAATGAAACAAAAAAATTAAGAAAAATAAAAATATTTTTCCCTATAAATGCTTGACAGCTTAAAATCACTGTGGTATCATGTTAAACTGCATTATGATAGGTAATCTGTGCCGGTATGCCCAAAATTGTCAACATCCGCGCCATCCGGCGGGGATAAGGGGACGTTTGCGGATCGGGGACGAGAGGACCGTCAATCGGCAACGGCGAGGGTTCGCCGCGGAAAAACATAGCAAGGAGTGAACGTGATGATGCATGACGTAAAAATGGGAAGGCGGACACGCAAGAGCTTTTCTCACATTTCAGAAGTTCTGAGTATGCCCGATCTCATTGAGGTGCAAAAGAATTCCTACTACCGCTTCCTCAAAGAGGATCTGCATGAGGTCTTCGACGACATCTCTCCGATCGTCGACTATTCCGGAAAGCTTGTTCTGGAGTTTGTCGACTACCGCATCGACCTTGACAAGCCGAAATATTCACAGGAGGAAAGCAAGGAGCGCGACGTAAACTTTGCGGCGCCTCTGCGCGTGACCGTGCGCCTCATCAACAAGGAGACGGGCGAGGTGAAGCAGCAGGAGGTCTTCATGGGCGATTTTCCGCTCATGACGCCGCAGGGCACCTTCATCATCAACGGCGCGGAGCGCGTCATCGTTTCGCAGCTCGTGCGTTCCCCGGGTGCATATTACACCTACACCACCGACAAGATGGGCAAAAAGCTCTTTGCGGCGCAGGTCATTCCCAACCGCGGCGCTTGGCTGGAGTACGAAACAGACAGCAACGGCATCCTCTACGTCAAGGTTGACCGTCAGCGCAAGATCTACATCAGCTCGCTCATCCGTGCCATCGGCTACGGCAGCAACGCCGAGATCGTGGAGCTTTTGGGCGACGACGAACGCTTGGCTGCGACCCTTGCCAAGGATCCCAATCGCACCGTTGCGGACGGCCTGATCGAGATCTACAAGCGGCAGCGCCCCGGCGAGCCGCCAACGGAGGAGAGCGCACGCAGCCTGATGCACGCGCTGTTCTTTGACAACCGTTACGATCTGGCTCGCGTGGGTCGGTACAAGTTCAACAAAAAATTATCGCTCAAGGCGCGTCTTGCGGGACAGCGCTTGGACGAGGACGTTGTTTCGCCGCTGACGGGAGAGATCCTTGCCGAGGCGGGGGAGCGCGTCACGCGTCAAAAGGCTGCCGAGATCCAAAATGCCGGCGTCAACGCGGTCTGGGTGCGCGTAGGCGAGGAGGATCACCGCGTGAAGGTCGTGGGCAACCACTTTGCCTCCGCTGCGGCGTTCCTGCCCTTTGCTCCCATCGATGCAGGTCTCAACGAGGACGTCCACCTGCCCACCCTCAAGCAGCTTCTGCCCGAGATGGAGGCCTTGGAGGACGTGGAGGCGCAGAAGGACTTCCTGCGCAGCCATTACAACGATCTGATCCCCCGCCATATCGTCGAGGACGACATGGTGGCTTCCGTATCCTATTTAATCGGCCTGCCCTACGACGTCGGCAAGACCGACGACATCGACCACTTGGGCAACCGCCGCATCCGTTCGGTGGGTGAGCTGCTGCAAAACCAGATCCGCGTGGGGCTGACGCGCTTGGAGCGCGTGGTGCGCGAGCGCATGGGTCTGCAGGACATGGACGTGGTGATGCCCTCCAACCTCATCAACATCCGTCCCGTGACGGCTGCCATCAAGGAATTTTTCGGTTCCTCCCAGCTTTCGCAGTTCATGGATCAGACCAACCCTCTGTCCGAGCTGACGCATAAGCGCCGTCTGTCGGCTCTTGGCCCCGGCGGCTTGAACCGTGACCGCGCCACCTTCGAGGTGCGAGACGTGCACTACTCCCACTACGGACGCATGTGCCCCATCGAGACGCCTGAAGGTCCCAACATCGGCCTTATCAACTCCCTGTCCACCTATGCCCGCATCAACGAGTACGGCTTCATCGAGGCGCCGTATCGCGTGGTGGACAGAAAGAACCACATCGTCACCGATGAGATCGTGTATCTGACGGCGGACGAGGAGGACGGCATGATCGTTGGGCAGGCCACCGAAGCCATCGATGGGAACACGCATTGGTTCGTCAAGGAGCGCATCGTGGCGCGCCGCTTGGATCAGATCATCGAGGTCAAGGCGGACGAGGTGGACTATTTGGACGTTTCGCCCAAGCAGCTCGTTTCCGTGGCGACGGCCATGATCCCCTTCTTGGAGAACGACGACGCAAACCGTGCGCTGATGGGCTCCAACATGCAGCGACAGGCCGTGCCTCTGCTCAAGCCCGAAGCGCCCATCGTGGCAACGGGCATGGAGTACAAGGCGGCTTCCGACTCCGGCATCGTCATCCTTGCCAAGGAGGATGGTGTGGTCAGCTATGTGGACGCGGAGAAGATCGTCATTGAAAGCGAAGCGGGCGTGCCGCACAACTACCGCCTGCTCAAGTTCCAGCGCAGCAACCAAGGCACCTGCCTAAACCAGCGCCCCATCGTCAAGAAGGGGGAGCGGGTCAAGAAGAACGACGTCATAGCGGACGGCGCTTCCACGCAGGGCGGCGAGATCGCGTTGGGCAGAAACATCCTCATAGGCTTTATGACCTGGGAGGGCTACAACTACGAGGACGCCGTTCTGATCAGTGAAAAGCTGGTCAAGGAGGACGTTTACACCTCCATCCACATCGAGGAGCGCGAGCTGGAGGCTCGCGACACCAAGCTGGGGCCGGAGGAGATCACCCGCGACATCCCCAACATCGGCGAGGACGCCTTGGCGCAGCTGGACGAGCGCGGCATCATTCGTCCCGGTGCAGAGGTGCGTTCGGGCGACATTCTGGTCGGCAAGGTCACGCCCAAGGGCGAGACGGAGCTGACGGCGGAGGAGCGCCTGCTGCGCGCCATCTTCGGCGAGAAGGCGCGCGACGTGCGCGACACCTCCCTGCGCGTTCCGCACGGGGAGGGCGGCA
>CAZBBX010000043.1:0-14387 GCA_964490325.1 uncultured Oscillospiraceae bacterium | reverse complement strand
GCTGCACCAGCTCCTCGACGGTGTTGATGCCTGCGCGCTTGAGGCAGTTGTAGGAACGAACCGACAGATCGAGATCCTCGATGTTCATCTCCAGGATCTTTTCCTTCTTGCTCTCCTCCTTCTCCACCAGGATCTCAACGCCCTGTACATGGTCGGTGAGATTGATGAAGAGCATGAGGTGCTCGGTCAGGATCTTGGCCGCCAGCGACGCCGCTTCATCGGGCTTGATGCTGCCGTCCGTCCACAGTTCCAACGTCAGCTTGTCAAAGTCGGTGATCTGCCCGATACGGGTGTTGTCCACCGAGAAGTTGACCTTGGTGATGGGCGTATAGATGGAGTCCACCGCGATCTCGCCGATAGGCATATCGGGCCGCTTGTTGCGGTCGGCCACGACGTAGCCCCGACCATGGTCGAGGTTCATCTCCATATGGAGCTTGCCGTTGGTGTCCAGAGTCGCGATATGCAGCTCGGGATTGATGATCTCCACATCAGCATCGGGGAGGATGTCCGCCGCCGTTACTTCACACGGTCCGATCGCGTCGATGACGATCTTTTTTGGGCCTGTGCTGTGCAGTTTGCAGACAAGGCCCTTGATGTTCAGGATGATCTCCGTCACATCCTCCTTCACGCCCTCGATGGTGGAGAACTCGTGCAATACGCCATCGATACGGATGGACGTAGCCGCAACGCCGGGGAGGCTGGAAAGAAGCACACGACGCATGGAGTTGCCCAGCGTGGTGCCAAACCCGCGCTCTAACGGTTCGACGACAAACTTGCCGTATTTGTCCGAAAGCTCAACGCATTCCAGTTTTGGTTTTTCGATCTCTAACATGATTGACCCTCCTTCGGTGATGTCTCGTTCGGTTCGTCTTACGGCTTACCTGGAGTAGTACTCAACAATGAGATGCTCCTCGATCGTCAGGTCGATGTCCTCGCGCTTGGGCAGCGCAACGACCTTGCCGGAGAGGTTCTCGGCGTCCAACTCCAACCACTGGGGGATAGAGCGCTTTGCGCCCTGCTCGCGAAGGGTCTTGAAGAACGGGACGTCCTTGCTGGCGTCGCGTACGGAGATGACGTCGCCCAGCTTGATCTCGTAGGAAGCGATGTCGACCTTCTTGCCGTTGACCAGAATGTGACCGTGGGTCACCATCTGACGCGCCATGGGACGGGACTCGCCAAAGTTCAGGCGGTAGGCCGCGTTGTCCAAACGACGCTCGATGAGGGAGAGCATGTTGTCGCCCGTGATGCCGCGCATGTTGGAAGCCTTCTCGTAATACTGCGCGAACTGCTTCTCCATGATGCCGTAGGCACGGCGGACCTTTTGCTTCTCGCGGAGCTGCACGCCGTAGTTGGACTGCTTTCTGCGTCCCTGACCGTGCATTCCCGGAGGCGTGTGACGCAGCGTCAGCGAGCACTTCTCGCTGTAGCAGCGGTCACCCTTCAAAAACAGCTTGGTGCCTTCTCTGCGGCACTGTCTGCAAACGGAATCGGTATATCTTGCCATCTTCTTGCCTCCTTAGACTCTTCTGCGCTTCGGCGGGCGGCAGCCGTTGTGCGGAATGGGCGTGACGTCCTTAATCAGCTCAACGGTCAGACCTGCGCTCTGCAGAGCGCGGATCGCGGATTCACGGCCGGAACCGGGCCCCTTGATGTAGACCTCAACAAACTTGAGGCCGCGCTCCATAGCGGCCTTTGCCGCCGTCTCGGAAGCCGACTGCGCCGCAAACGGCGTGGACTTGCGGGAACCGCGGAAGCCCAGCGAGCCTGCGCTCGACCATGCGATCGCGTTGCCCTGCAGGTCGGTGATGGTGACCAGCGTGTTGTTGAAGGAGGAACGAATGTGCGCCTGGCCGCGCTCAATGTTCTTTCTTTCGCGGCGCTTACGCGTCGTTGCTTTCTTGACCTTACCCTTGGTAGCTGCCATTTTCGCGTTCCCTCCTTACTTCTTTTTTCCGCCTTGGGTGCGCTTAGGCCCCTTGCGGGTACGGGCGTTCTGCTTGGTGCTCTGTCCGCGAACGGGCAGGCCCTTACGATGACGGACGCCGCGGTAGCAGCCGATCTCGATCAGCCGCTTAATGTTCATCGACGTTTCGCGTCGGAGGTCGCCCTCCACCTTCACATTGTGGTCGATATACTCTCTGAGCTTGTTGACATCGCTCTCGGACAGGTCGCGCACGCGGATATCGGGATCCACGCCCGTGGCGGCCAGAATGTTCATAGCGGAGCTGCGACCGATGCCGAAGATGTAGGTCAGGCCGATCTCGACCCGCTTATCTCTCGGAAGGTCTACGCCAGCGATTCGTGCCATATCGTTTTCTTTCCTCCGTTAAATTTTTCTCAATGTATCTCAGCCCGCGGGAAGCGCAGTTTGCGCCAGCCGCCCCGCGAGTATTTTCCTTCGCCTGTCGGCTCAGCCCTGCTTCTGCTTGTGCTTGGGATTCTCGCAGATGACCATAACGTGGCCCTTGCGCTTGATGATCTTGCACTTCTCACAGATCGGTTTTACAGAAGGTCTGACTTTCATTTCTTTTTCTCCTTAATCTCGTTTAGTGCTTTCCGCGCCAGGTAATACGGCCGCGGGTAAAATCGTAGATCGACATCTCGACCGTTACCTTGTCGCCCGGAAGGATGCGGATGTAGTGCATCCGAAGCTTTCCTGAGATCGTTGCAAGGATCGTGTGGTCGTTCTGTAGCTTCACCTGGAACATCGCGTTGGGGTACGCTTCCGTCACGACGCCCTCTACTTCAATGACATCCTGTTTGGACAAGCTATCCCTCCTTACTGCTTTCGGTCTTACTACCGCCGTGAGCCGCGAGGTGCCTGCGAATGTCCGCGTCGCACACCTGTTTGCCCAGCGTCAGCGCCTGCATCCTTGCCGAATCGCCCTGCGGCGCCGCCATAAGATGCATCAGCTTCTTCCTCTTGGGTCGCTCCAGCCTGCGCAGGGAGCCGTCAACGAGGAGCGCATACTCGGACTCGGGTCTTGCCAGTATGACGAAAGGCCGTCCCTTGTCCCTGCCCGCTCTTGATACGACCACGTCGCCCACGCTAAACTCCGTCTTTGCCATCCTGCGCCTCCAAGATCGTCAGTACGATCGGATCGCCATCGGTGATCGCGACCGTGTTCTCGTAATGCGCGGACGGTTTACGGTCTCGCGTGACCACCGTCCAGCCGTCGTCCAGCTGCCATACCTGCGCCGTGCCCATGTTGATCATCGGCTCGATCGCGATCGTCATGCCCTGCTGCAGCCGCGTTCTTGCACGCGGCGAGTAGTAGTTGGGCACCTCGGGATCCTCGTGCATTTCTCGCCCGATCCCGTGACCCGTCAGCTCCCGCACAACGCCGTAGCCGTAGCTCTCCGCCTTGCGTTGGATGGCGGTGGAGACGTCGGAGAGGCGATACCCCACCCTGCAGTACTTGAGCGCTTCAAAGAAGCAGGCCTCGGTGCGTTCCACCAGCAGCCGTACCTCCGGGTCGACCGCCCCGACAAAAAAGGTGCGGGTCGCGTCGCCGTGGAAACCGTTGAGCTTTGCGACCACGTCGCAGCTGACGATGTCCCCCTCACGGAGCTTCCTTTTTGAGGGAATGCCGTGCACGACTTCCTCGTTGACCGAAACGCAGATGCTTTTCGGATAACCCTCAAAGTGTAAACTGGAGGGATACGCGCCGTAGCTGCGGATGACCCTGTCGGCCAGATCGTTCAGCTCCTCGGTCGTCACGCCCGGACGCACCGCTTCGCCAAGCTGCCGCAGCGTTTCCGCCACGACCTGCCCCGCCTTGTACATCTTTTCGATGTCGGCGGGTGACTTGAGCGTGATCATGCGCCGAGTACCGCTCGGATGGCGGCTGCGACCGTGTCGATGTCGGCGTCGCCGTCGACGGTGGACAGAAGGCCGCGCTTCTCGTAATAATCGATCAGCGGCTTGGTCTTTGCCTCGTACACGGTCAGGCGGTTGCGAACGGTCTCCTCCCGATCGTCGTCGCGCTGATAGAGTTTGCCGCCGCAGCTGCAGTTGGGCTTGTCATAGCGCGAAACGTGGTAGGCGGCGCCGCAGTCGGGGCACATCCTGCGTCCCACGATGCGGCGTATCAGCCGCTCGGAGGGAACGTCGATGTTCACCACGCGATCGATATCGGTGAAGGCGGCAAGCGCCTCCGCCTGTTCGACCGTGCGCGGGAAACCGTCAAAGAGGAAACCCTTTTCGCAGTCCGCCGCCAAGATGCGCTGTTGCACCATGGCGATGACCACGTCATCGGGTACCAGCTCGCCTCTGTCGATCATTGCCTTGGCGGCAAGCCCCAGAGGGCTGGCATTGCGTATCTCTTGACGGAGCATATCCCCCGTGGAGATGTGCGCAATGCCATAACTTTTGGCGATCTGTTCCGCCTGCGTGCCTTTGCCGGCGCCCGGCGGGCCCAGAAAGATCAGCTTCATGGCTTTAGTTCAGGAAGCCCTTGTAGTGACGCATCAGCATCTGGTTCTCCAGATGCTCGGTGGTCTCAAGCGCAACGCTGACCATGATGAGTACGGAAGTCGCACCGAACATACTGGTGATCTTGAGCTGATTTAGCAGTATGGTCGGGATGATGGCGATAACAGCCAGATACAGGGAGCCGAACAGCGTCAAGCGGTTGCTGACCTTGCCCAGATACTCTCCCGTCGGCTTGCCGGGACGGATGCCCGGGATGAAGCCGCCGTTCTGCTGCAGATTCTTGCTCATCTCCACCGGGTTGAAGGTGATCGAGGAGTAGAAATAGCCGAATGCGATGATCAGCAGGAAGTAGATAACATAGTACGCAATCGGCATGGATGCGCTGGAACTCATGTTGCTCTCCCACCACTGACCGGCATTGTAGAACCAGCCCTCGGTGTTGGACGCGAACTGGAAGATCATCGTCGGGAACTGCATCAGCGTCATGGCGAAGATCAGCGGCAGAACGCCGTTCGCATTGGCCTTGAGGGGCAGATGCGTGCTTTGGCCGCCGTACATCTTACGGCCGACCACGCGCTTGGCGTACTGAATGGGGATCTTACGGACTGCCTTCTCGATGTAGACCACGAAGGAGATCAACGCAACGATGATGATGATCGCCACGAAGAACTGCCAGATCTGCTCACCGGAGAAGAGCATGCTGAAGCGCTCGGTGATGAAGTCGGGAACGCGAGCCACGATGGAGGCAAAGATCAGCATGGAAACGCCGTTGCCGATGCCCTTCTCGGTGATGCGCTCGCCCAACCACATCAGGAAAGCGGTGCCGCCGGCTGCGCAGATCGCGATCGTCGCATAGCCCATGAAGGACTGATCGGTGACGATGTTGGCGGAGGAGCCGTATGTGACGATGATACCGATCGCCTGTACGAGCGCCAATGCGACGCCCGAATAGCGGGTGATCTGCTCGATCTTTTGCCGACCGTCTTCGTCCTTGCTCATCTTTTCGAGAGCGGGGATAGCGATGGTCAACAGCTGCAGAATAATGCTTGCCGTAATGTACGGCGAGATACCCATGGCAAAGATGGTGAACTGCGACAGCGCGGAGCCTGATAAGAGGCTCATGAAGTCGAACAGGGCATAGCCCTGGATCGCCGTTTGCCACGCCGCTACATCGATGCCCGGGATCGGGATCGCGCTGCCAAGACGATAGACCACGATGAGAAGGAGGGTCATGAGGATCTTCTTTCTCAGGTCTTTGATCTTGAACGCGTTGTAGAAGGTCTTAAACATCGAGCACCTCAATACTTCCGCCCGCTGCCTCGATAGCGGCCTTCGCGGACTCAGAGAACTTCGCTGCCTTGACGACGAGCTTCTTGGTCAGGCTGCCCTTACCAAGGACCTTCAGGCCATCCTTTTCGATCTTGCTGATAAGACCGCAAGCCTTGAGGGATTCAGCCGTGACTTCGGTGTCGTTCTCCAACCTTTCGAGGTCGGAAATATTGATGATGGTGTACTCCTTGGCAAAGTGGTTGACGAACCCACGCTTGGGCAGACGGCGGGTAAGGGGCATCTGGCCGCCTTCAAAGCCGTTCTTCTTGCTGCCGCTGCGCGCCTTCTGACCCTTATGGCCCTTCGCCGAGGTCTTGCCCATGCCGCTGCCGATACCGCGTCCTACGCGCTTGTCGGCCTGCTTGGCGCCTTCTGCGGGCTGTAATTCATGGATCTTCATGCCGCTACCTCCTAATTTTCTTCGACCTTGACAAGGTGCTTTACCTTGAAGATCTGCCCGCGCACACAGGCGTTGTCGGGCTTTTCCACGGTCTGACCGATCTTGTGCAGGCCCAGGGCCTTGATCGTGTCCTGCTGATCGCGGAGGCTGCTGATCGGACTCTTGATAAGCGTGATCTTCATGCTTCCGTCCCCCTTAGTTAAGGATCTCATCCACGGACTTGCCGCGGAGAGAGGCGATCTGCTCTGCCGTGCGAAGCTGGCTCAGACCATCCAGCGCCGCCTTGACGCAGTTGCTGGGGTTGTTGGAGCCAAAGGACTTGGTGCGGATATCCTTGATGCCTGCCATCTCCAGCACGGCACGGACGGGACCGCCCGCGATAACGCCGCAGCCTTCCTCGGCGGGAAGCATACGGACGTGGCCCTTGCCAAACTTGCCTTCGACCTGATGCGGGATCGTGGTGCCCACGATGGGGACCTCGATCATGTGGCGCTTGGCGTCCTCGACGCCCTTGCGCACCGCCTCGGGGATCTCGACGGCCTTGCCAAGTCCTACGCCGACTTTGCCCTTCTCGTTGCCGATGACCATCAGCGCGGTGAAGCGGAAGTTCTTGCCGCCCTTGACGACCTTCGCGACACGGTTGATGTAGACCAACCGCTCGGTGAATTCAGGGACTTCACGCTCGAATTTTCTATCGTTACGCATCTCGTTTCCTCCTTAGAATTGCAGGCCGGCTTCTCTTGCGCCTTCGGCCAGCGCCGCAACGCGACCGGTGTAGAGGTAACCGCCGCGGTCGAAGACGACCTTGGTGATGCCCTTTTCCATGGCGCGCTCGCCGATCAGCTTGCCGATCAGCTTGCTTTCTTGGGTCTTGGTCTTGTCGGTCAGCTCGGCCTTGATGGCAGCTTCCAGCGTGGAAGCGGCGACCAAGGTGTTCCCGGTGCTGTCATCGATGACCTGCGCATAAATGTGGCTGGTGCTGCGATACACATTCAGCCTTGGACGCTCGGGCGTACCAAATATATTTCTGCGCTGACGATGGTGGCGCGCTTTGCGCACAGCATTTTTATCGTTCTTAGAAAACATCTACAGTCACTCCTTCCTGCCTTACTTGCCGGTCTTGCCTTCCTTATGACGGACGACCTCGCCCGCATAACGGATGCCTTTGCCCTTGTACGGTTCCGGCTTGCGGATGGCGCGGATGTCCGCGGCCACCTGCCCGACCTGCTGCTTATCGGCTCCCTTGACCGTGATATGGTTGGGTGCGGGAGTCTCAAAGCTGATGCCCTCTTCGGGCGCAACTTCCACGGGATGGGAATAGCCCACGTTGATGACCAGGGTCGTCCCCTGCATCTGTGCCTTATAGCCCGTGCCCACGATCTCCAGCTTCTTCTCAAAGCCGCTGGTCACGCCCGTCACCATGTTGTTGATGAGCGTACGGGTCAGGCCGTGCAGCGCACGGTGCGCCTTATCGTCGCTGGGACGCTTGACGGTCAAAATGCCGGCGTCCTGCTCGATAATCATATCGGGCGACATATGCTGCGTCAGCTCGCCCTTGGGGCCTTTCACGGTCACAACGTTCTGCTCGTTGACCGTGATTGTCACTCCTGCCAAGATCTTGACAGGAAGTTTTCCGATTCGAGACATTTCTTTCCTCCTGTGTATTTACCAGACGTAAGCGAGCACTTCGCCGCCGACGCCGAGCTTTCTTGCCTCGCGATCCGTCATGACGCCGCGAGAGGTGGACAGGATCGCGATGCCCAAGCCGTTTAAGACCTTGGGGATCTCGTCCTTGCGGGCATACACGCGCAGACCCGGACGGGAGATGCGCTTGATTCCCACGATGACCCGCTGCTTGTTCGGGCCGTACTTCAGCTGGATGCGGATGGTCTTGAAGATACCGTCCTCAACGATGCTGAAATCCTTGATGTAGCCTTCCTCGACGAGGATCTGCGCGATCGCCTTCTTGATGGTAGAGGCGGGTACGTCGACGGTCTCGTGCTTGGCGATCAGGGCGTTCCTGATGCGAGTGAGCATATCGGCAATGGTGTCAGTCATTTCTGCGTTCCTCCTTTACCAGCTTGCCTTGCGCACGCCGGGGATGTTGCCCTTGTACGCTTCATTGCGGAAGCAGATGCGGCAGATGCCATACTTGCGCAGCACGCTGTGCGGACGGCCGCAGATACGGCAGCGGGTGTAGGCGCGGGTGCTGTACTTGGGTGCGGCTGCCTGCTTCAGTTTCATGCTTGTCTTAGCCATAAATCGTGCCTCCTGTTAGTCCTGTACGTAGGGCATGCCCAGAGCTGCAAGGAGAGCCTTGGCTTCCTCGTCGCTCTTGGCGCTGGTCACGAACACGATGTTCATGCCGCGCACCTTCTCCACGTCGTCGTAGTTGATCTCCGGGAAGATCAGCTGCTCGCGGACGCCCATCGCGTAGTTGCCTCTGCCGTCGAACGAGGTGTCCGACACGCCGCGGAAGTCGCGGACGCGGGGCAGAACGATGTTCATCAGCTTGTCGGCAAAATAGTACATGCGGTCGCCGCGCAGCGTTACCTTGGCGCCGATGTTCATGCCCTCGCGCACCTTAAAGTTTGCGACGGACTTCTTTGCCTTGGTGATGATCGCCTTCTGGCCGGCGATGGTGCTCAGCTCCTCGGCTGCCTGCTCGATACCCTTGGGGTTTTCCTTCTCGGAGCCCAGACCCATGTTCAGGATGATCTTCTCCAGCTTGGGAATCTCCATCACGTTCTCGTAATGGAACTGTTCCTTAAGAGCGGGAGCGACCTCGCTTTGATACTTCTCCTTCAGACGGGGCGCGCCGGTAAAGGGCTTTGCTTCGACGACTGCCTTCTTTTTCTTGGCTGCGGTCTCTTGCTGCTTCTTAGCCATTCTTAATTATCCTCCTTCCGACGCTCAGTCCATGACCTTGCCGCACTTTTTGCAAACGCGGGCGTTCTTCTTCTTGCCGTCCTTCTCGACCGTGGTATGGCCGACACGGGTGGGCTTGCCGCACTCGGGGCAGACCAGCATCACGTTGCTGACGTGGATGTTGCCCTCCTGCTCGATACGGCCGCCTGCTTCGCCCTGACGACGGGGCTTGACATGCTTTGTGATCATGTTGACGCCCTGCACCTTAACGCTTTCCTTGGCGGGATCTGCGGACAGGATCTTTCCCTTCTTGCCCTCGTCTTGACCGGAGATGACGATAACGGTATCGTCTTTCTTGACATTCAATTTGTTCATGTCTTCCTCCTTACAGCACTTCGGGTGCGAGCGAGATGATCTTCATGTAATCCTTCTCGCGCAGCTCTCTTGCGACCGGCCCAAAGATACGGGTGCCGCGGGGCTGCTTTGCATCGTTGATGATGACGGCTGCGTTATCGTCGAAACGAATGTGGCTGCCATCGGGACGGGACGTTTCGGCCACGGTGCGAACCACGACAGCCTTGACAACGTCCTTCTTCTTGACCGCTCCGCCGGGGGTGGCAGTCTTGACGGATGCGACGATCACGTCGCCTATGCTTGCGGACTTGACATGGGAGCCGCCGAGCACGCGAATGCACATGATCTCCTTGGCGCCGCTGTTGTCCGCGACCTTCAATCTGGTTTGAGGCTGGATCATTCTAATTTCCTCCTCTTACTTCGCCTTTTCGACGATCTCTACGAGACGCCAGCGCTTGTCCTTGGAGATCGGGCGGGTCTCCATGATCTTCACGGTGTCGCCGATGCCGCACTGGTTCTCTTCGTCATGCGCCTTGAACTTGTGCGTGCGGTTGACCATCTTGCCGTACAGGGGATGGCGAACCTTCGTGTGGATGGCCACAACGATCGTCTTGTCCATCTTGTCGCTCACGACGACGCCGATACGGGTCTTGCGATACCCTCTGTTCTCTTCCATGCTGTCCTCCTTATTCGGCGTCGGCCAACTCCCGCTGACGCAGGATGGTCTTGATGCGTGCAATGTCCTTCTTGCATTCCGTGATACGGTTGGAATTGCTGATCTGTCCCGTAACGGACTGGAAGCGGAGGTTAAACAACTCAGCCTTCAGGTCTTTCTCCTGCGCGACCAGCTCATCGGCGGTCATGGCTCTTAACTTCTCTGCCTTCATTGTTCTGCTCCTTCCCGGTCTTCTTCCTTCTTGACGATCTTCGTCTTGATGGGAAGCTTATGGCTGGCAAGCCTCAGGGCCTCGCGTGCGTCCTCGTCGCTCACGCCTGCGATCTCAAACATCACGCGGCCGGGCTTTACGACGGACACCCAGTATTCGGGCGAGCCCTTGCCGGAACCCATGCGGGTCTCGGCCGGCTTTTCGGTAACGGGCTTGTCAGGGAAGATCTTGATCCATACCTGACCGCCACGCTTGATGTAACGCGTCATGGCGATACGGGCGGCCTCGATCTGGTTGCTGGTCACCCAGCTTGGCTCGAGGGCGACAAGACCGTAATCGCCGTAGGTGACGGTGTTGCCGCGATGCGCGGACCCCTTCATGCGGCCGCGGAACACTCTGCGGCGCTTCACTCTCTTCGGCATTAACATGGTTTACTTGCCTCCTTCCTTGCGCCTGGACTTGCCCAGGACTTCGCCCTTGTAGATCCAGACCTTGATGCCGATGCGGCCATAGGTCGTGTGCGCCTCGGCAAAGCCGTATTGGATGTCGGCGCGGATGGTCTGCAGGGGGATGGATCCGTCGTGATAGCCCTCGGTGCGGGCGATCTCGGCGCCGCCCAAGCGGCCGCCGCACATGAGCTTGATGCCCTTTACGCCGGGCTTCTGCATGGCGCGCTGCATGGACTGCTTCATCGCGCGGCGGAAGCTGATGCGCTTCTCGAGCTGGGCTGCGATGTTCTCGGCCACCAGCTGCGCGTCGGAATCGGCGTCGCGGATCTCCATGATGTTGACTGCAACGGGCTTGCCGATCACGCTCTGCACGTCGGCACGAATGGTCTCGATGCCCGTGCCGCCCTTGCCGATGAGCATACCCGGACGCGCCGTGTAGATGCTCAGGCTGATCTTGCCCGCCGCACGCTCGATCTCGATGCGGGAGATCGACGCGGCGTAATACTTCTTCTTGACGTACTCGCGGATCTTGTGATCTTCTACGAGGAAGTCGGCATAGTCCTTCTTGGACGCATACCAGCGGGTATTCCAATCCCTGATGACGCCAACGCGGAAGCCGTTCGGATTAACTTTCTGACCCATACTTTCCTCCTCTTACTTGACCTGATCCAACACGATCGAGATGTGGCTGGTGCGCTTCCTGATGGGGGAGGCGGAGCCACGAGCACGAGCGCGGAAGCGCTTCAGGGTCGGGCCCTGATCGGCGTACACTTCAGCCACGTACAGCTCGTCGCGGTTCATCTCCAGGTTGTTCTCCGCATTTGCGATGGCGGAGTTCAACAGCTTCAGGACGGGCTCGCTTGCCGCTTTCGGCGTGTAGCGCAGGATGGCGACAGCCTCCTTGACGCTCTTGCCGCGGATCAGATCGATGACGATCTTGACCTTGCGGGCGGAGATCCTGATATAGCGGGCGGACGCGTGGGGACGCTTCTCGGCGCTTGCCCGACGTGCTTCCGTCTTTTCCTTGCTTCTCTTAGCCATGTTGCTCCTCCTTACTTCGCAGCGCTCGACTTCTCGGAGCCTCTATGGCCACGGAAGGTACGGGTGGGGGCGAACTCGCCCAGCTTATGTCCGACCATCTCTTCGGTCACATACACGGGGACATGCTTGCGTCCGTCATGGATGGCGATGGTGTGTCCGACAAACTCAGGGAAGATGGTGGAGGAACGGGACCACGTCTTGACGACGGTCTTCTTGCCGCTTTCGTTCATCGCCGCAATGCGTGCATAGAGGCGCTCACAAACAAACGGGCCTTTCTTAACCGATCTGCTCATTTCTTTACTCCCTTTCCTTACTTCTCGCTCGTGCTGCGACGGACGATGTACTTGTTGCTCTGATTCTTCTTCTTGCGGGTCTTGTAACCCAGCGCGGGCTTGCCCCACGGCGTGACCGGACCCGGATGGCCGATGGGGGCTTTGCCCTCGCCGCCGCCATGGGGATGGTCGTTGGGGTTCATGACGGAACCGCGCACGGTCGGGCGGATGCCCATGTGACGCGTTCTGCCCGCTTTGCCGATCATGATGTTCTGATGATCGATGTTGCCGACCTGGCCGATGGTCGCTTTCGCATTGATGGGCAGCAGGCGAACCTCGCCGCTGGGCAGACGCACCTGTGCGTACTTGCCTTCCTTTGCCATCAGCTGCGCGGCGTTGCCCGCGGAGCGAGCGATCTGCGCGCCCTTGCCCGGCTTCATTTCGATGCAGTGGATCATCGTGCCGACGGGGATGAGACGGATCTCCAACGCGTTGCCGACCTTGATGTCAGCCGTGTCGCCCGAGATCACGCTGTCGCCGACCTTGAGGCCCAGCGGAGCGATGATGTAGCGCTTCTCGCCGTCCGCATAGTGCAGCAGGGCGATGTTCGCCGAGCGATTCGGGTCGTATTCGATGGAATAGACCTTCGCGGGGACGTTGTCCTTGTCGCGCTTGAAATCGATGATACGATACTTGCGCTTGGCGCCGCCGCCCTGGTGACGGACGGTGATGCGGCCCTGATTGTTGCGGCCCGCACGGGAGCGCATGTCCTCTACGAGGGAACGCTCGGGCGTGGTCTTGGTGATCTCCTCAAAGGTGGAGACCGTCATGCCGCGCTGACCGGGAGTGGTCGGATTGATCTTACGAATGCCCATGCTTGCCTCCTTACTGCGCGATGCCGTCGAACTGATCGATGCCCTTGGAGGTCTTGGTCAGCTTAACGTACGCCTTCTTGCCGGACGCCCTGCGACCCTCGAAACGACCCTGGCGCTTCATCTTGCCCAGACGGTTCACGGTGCGGACGCTTTCGACTTCTACGCCGAAGATCTCTTCGATCGCCTTGCGGATCTCGATCTTGTTTGCGTCCTTCGCGACTTCAAACGTGTAGATCTTGTGGGCGATGTAGTCATAGCTCTTTTCGGTCAGGATCGGAGCCTTGATGATGTCGTATGCGCTCTTCATCAAACATACACCTCCTCGATTTTTGCAGCCGATTCCTTGGTGAGGATCAGCTTTTCGTACTTCAGGATCTCGTAGACGCTCAGCGTGTTCACCAGCGTGGTCTTCACGTTGGGGATGTTGGAGCTGGCGCGTTCCACGGTCTCGTCCTTGTCGGCCAACACGATCAGAGCCTTCTTGGCCTCAACGGCGTTCAGAACCTTGATCATTTCCTTGGTCTTGGCGGCTTCAATGTCCAGTGCATCGAACACGATCAGCTCGCTGTTTTCGACCTTGGAGGAGAGCGCCGACTTCATGGCGATGCGGCGCATCTTTTTGTTGACCTGCTGGGTATAGTCGCGGGGCTTCGGCGCGAAGACGATCCCGCCGTGCCGCCACTGGGGTGCGCGGGTGGAACCCTGCCGTGCGCGGCCCGTCCCCTTTTGGCGCCACGGCTTCTTGCCGCCGCCGGAGACTTCGCTGCGGGTCTTGGCGCTCTGCGTGCCCTGACGGCAGTTGGCAAGATGCGCCACAACGACCTGATGCAGCACCGACTTGTTTACGGGCTGTCCAAAGGTGTTTTCGGAAAGCTCGATGTCGCCGATCACCCGACCGGTCTTATCATACAAGGATACCTTAGGCATCTTTCTGCTTCCTCCTTACTTTACCGTGCTTTTCACAGCGACCAGCGTTCCCTTGGCACCGGGGATGGCGCCTTTGATGAGGAGCAGATTGCGCTGCGCGTCCACGCGTACGATCTCAAGGTTCTGTACGGTGACGTTCTCGCTGCCCATATGACCGGGCAGGTTCTTGGTCTTAAAGACGCGGCTCGGATCGGAGCAGGCGCTCATGGAGCCGACCCTGCGATGATAATGCGAACCATGCGTCATGCGGCCGCGGCCTTGGTTGTAGCGCTTGATGACGCCCTGGAAACCCTTGCCCTTGCTCTTGCCGGATACGTCGACCTTGTCGCCCTCGGCGAACACGTCCGCCTTGAGCACTTGGCCCTGTTCGTAGGATGCGGCGTCGTCGAGCTTGAACTCGCGCAGATAGCGCATCGGCTTCACACCCGCCTTGGTGCAATGCCCGGTCGCGGGCTTGTTGGCGAGCTTCTCGCGCAGCTCGGCAAAGCCCAGCTGAACGGCTTGGTACCCATCGACCTCGATGGTCTTCTTTTGAACGACGGGGCACGGA
>CAZBBX010000042.1:0-15492 GCA_964490325.1 uncultured Oscillospiraceae bacterium | reverse complement strand
TTGACGAGACTGCTGCGGCAGGGCTTTCTCTTACCCTTTTGGAGACCCAAAAGGGTAAGCAAGGTATCAAAACCGCCGCACATGTCGCCGGATTTGATGGATTGGATGGTTGTTCCTTTGTTTGTTCCGTTGTCGGATCGGCGGAGCGATCCGACGGTCACTTAAGGATGTCCTTTTTTCGTCCTCAGATCGATGGAGCGATCCGACGGCTGCTTAGGATCGTTCCTTTGCTTTTCGTGTTGCTTATTTAATAATCTGAAATAAAGTTGCGCCTGCCGCGGTAAGACCGAGACAGGCGCAAGTACGTTTTTTTGATAGGGTCATTCCGTTTCGCCGAGCGTGTACTCCAATTTGACGATGTAGCGCAGGATCTTGGCGGCGTCGGTGGTGTCGAAGCTGCCATGAGAAAAGATACTCGCGGCGGCCGTTTGCAGCTCGTCCAAGACAGTCAATCGGACGGTGGCGCGCAGCAGCATGGCGGCGTCGGCAGAGGTCACCTTGCCGTTCTTGTCCACATCGCCCATGACGACCACGCGATAGGCAGCGCCGTTGTAGGTCACCGTGTCGCCCGTCTTCAAAGCGCCCGTTGCGCTCGTCAGCTCCGCATGCATGACCTCTTCCAAGTCCGCAGTCGTAGTTGCGGGCGGCAGCTTCCCGATCTGTCCCGCCTCCGTGTCGATCTTGACATACTGGCGTACGCGCACGCCGTTTGGATCGGTCAGCTTGAAATAGGGCGCTTCCGTATAGGGCAGGATCGGCAGATTGTGCCATTTTGTCTCCCCGTTGGGCTCCCAAGAGGCGGCCAGCGTGTTGGGGTAGTACAGGGTGAGGTTCGCGCCGCAGCCGTAAAACACGAACGGGGGACATTCGGCGGGCGCTTCGCCGCGGAAGTATACGTTCTTGAGCGCGGAGCAGTAATAGAACACGCCCTGTGCAAGCGTTGTTACGCTGTCGGCAATGTTCACGCTGACAAGCGTATTGCTGTACGCAAACGAATCGTATCCAAGTGTTGTGACGCCGGAGGGAACGGTGTAGCTTACGGCCGCTTTGCCGTTGGGATAGGCAAGCAGGGTGGTCATGTCCTTGCTGAACAGTACGCCGTCCACGCTTGTGAAGTT
The DNA here is from genome assembly GCA_964490325.1 of uncultured Oscillospiraceae bacterium. Taxonomy (GTDB): domain Bacteria; phylum Bacillota; class Clostridia; order Christensenellales; family CAG-138; genus DAOPJM01. The sequence continues at coordinate 14,374 of CAZBBX010000042.1, read as the reverse complement.
CGCGCTGCCGCTGTCAACAAGGATGCTTTGCAGGGAAGGATCGTTCATGAAGACGTCGTCCCCAATGCTTGTCACGGTTGCGGGGATGGTGATGGCGCTAAGCGAGCTGCAGTCTGCGAACACTCGCATGCCGATGCTCGTCACCCCGCTGCCGATGGTCACGCTTGTCAACGAATCGCAGGCCGTAAAGGCTCTGTTTTCGATGCTTGTGATCCATGCGGGAACGGTGTAGCTCTTAAGGGAGTGGAAGCCCTCAAAGGCGCTTCGGCTGAGCGTTGTCATGGAAACGGGCAGATCCACCGCAGTAAGATACTTGCAGCCGTAAAAGGCGCACCCCTGAATGCTCGTGACGCCTTCGGGAATGGTGTAGCTTGTATCGGTCTTTCCCGCGGGATACATGACCAGCAGGGTCTGCTGCTTGTTGAACAGGACGCCGTCAACGCAGCTGAAGTTTTCATTGCTGCTGTCGATCGAATAGCTCGCAAGGGAGCTGCAGTTGCTAAACGCATACTCGCCGATCGATGAAAGGGAGGCGGGAAGGGTCAGCTCCTTCAGGGAGCTGCAGTTGTAAAACGCGGACGATCCGATGCTCGTAACGCTTGCGGGCAGCTCCAACGTTGTCAAGGCGATGCAGCCGTAAAACAGACTGCCGCTGATCGCAGTAAGGCCGGCGGGAAGGGTCACGCTTTCCAAAGAACTAAAGCCATAAAAAGCCGCGTTACCGATGGACAACACGCTGTCGGGGATGGTCACCTGAGTGATCGAGTTTTTATGTGTAATTTCAAAATAGTTGTCAATGGCGACCACGGGATAGCCGCCCAAGGTGGACGGAATGGTAAGCACCGTGTTCGTGCCCGTATATCCCGTGATGGTGGCTTCCCCGTCCGTAAGTTCGTATTGATAAAAGCGTTCATCATCGCTCGCAAGGGCCGAGCGCATCGCGCCCACAGGCGCCACTGCGGCCAAGAGCAGCACTGCAACAAGAGCAGCAAGGATCCGTTTTGCTTTCATGGATCTTACCTCCTTTTCCTATACGAAATCGTATCACCCTGCAAAAGCCCTGTCAATGGCATATCCACTATAAGAAGGTGATATTTGTGCATAGGAGCCCGCGCCGCAGCCGCAAATAAAAGGACCGCCGCAAAACGCGGCAGTCCCGACAGACACTGTCTTTTTGTACTTTAGATCAGTCCCAAATGCGGAAGGCGCAGCAGAAGTGACCCTTCCAGTAGGTGGTGTTGATGGAGCTGCGAATGACCACCTGACCCGAGCCGCTGCCCGCGTCCACCATCTTGCCGCTGCCCAGATAGATGCCAACGTGTCCCGTGGAGGAGCTGCTGCCGTAGAACACCAGCACGTCTCCGCGCTTGAGGTCGCTCATGGAGGTGATCTTCTTGTACTTGGAGCAGGAGCGCCAAGTGATGCTGGTCATGTAGCTCTGCTTGACCCCCGCCTTGTTGAGGCACCAGTACACGAAGCCGGAGCAGTCGAAGGTATTGGGACCCTTTGCGCCGCGCACATAGCTGCAGCCCACCTTGCTCAACGCGATCTCGATGAACTTCTCCACGCCGGAGGAGCTGCTGCTGCCATCGTCCGTGGTCGTGCCGCTTGTCGCCTTGGCGGTGGCCTTGGCCGTAGCCTTTGCCGTGGCGGTGGCGGCGGCCTTCTTGGCGCTGTCGCTGTTCAGCTTGGCCAAGGTCTTGCTGCCGATGGTACCGTCCTGCGAAAGGCTGTTGCGCTTTTGAAAGCTCAACACTGCCGCCTGCGTCTTTTCGCCGTAGTAGCCCGTCACCTGCGAGCTGGTGAGGTAGCCCAGCGTATACAGCCGCTTTTGCACCGTCTTGACGTCGCTGCCGCTCATGCCCAAGCGCAGCGCATAGCCCGAGGCGTCGCCGGAATCGAGCATGGCCATGGTCTCGGGGCCAAGGCAGCCGTCCTTGACGATGGCGTTGCCGTCCTGAAACTTTTTGATGGCGCTGATGGTGGCGGAGTCCATCTCACCCGTGCAGTCGTAATCGCTTGCCAAGTAGCCCAGCGCCTTCAGGCGCTTTTGGTACTTGAGGATGGTGTCGTTCTTGTCGCCCTTTTCAAAGTAGTTGCCCACAACGTCCTCGCTGTACAGGCGGTAGAGCGTCTTTTCGCCCACCTTGCCGTCGGAGTTGAGCTTGTTGCGGGTTTGAAAATCGGTCACGGCCAGCTGCGTGTTTTCGCCAAAGGTACCCGTGATGAGCCCCTTTGCAAGATAGCCCAGCTCGTACAGTCGGGTCTGGACGCTCTCGACGTCCTCGCCCACGTCGCCCTGCTGCATGACATATTGCTTGGCGTCGTCGCTGATGAGCGTATCATAGGTGACCATGCCCAGCACGCCGTCCGCCGTCAGCCCATTGTGGCGTTGAAAGCTCTCCAGCGCGTCCGCCGTGTGACTGCCGAAGTACTCCGTCGGCTCATCGTCGTCCATATAGCCCAGCTGCATCAGCCGCGTCTGCACGGAGGCGATCAAGGGGTCGCTGTCGCCCTTTTGCAGCACGCCGTAGGCCAAGGGGTGCGCCGTGGGCGCCGCCGTAGTGGGCGCAGCGCCGGGTCCGTCCGTCGGCTGCGCGTCGATGGACACGTCGTTCGGCAGCTGCTGCGTGACGGAATAGTCCTGCGTGCCGCCGTAGGGATCGGGCGTGGCGCCGTTGGACAAAAGTCCCGCGTCCGCCGTGCTTGCATTGCGGCTGCCGCCAAAGGCAGCCAGCAGGATCACGCCCACAAGCAGGCAGCAAAAGCCTGCGGGGATGGCGATGCGCAGGGGCTTGGACAGGGACAGGAAGGTCTTTTTGACCCTGCGGAAAAAACGAACAAGGGCGCGAAGGACGCGCCGCAGCGTATACTTTAAGCGTTTTCCAAGACGGCGAAAGAAGCCGCCGAGCGTATCGCCCGCCTTGTTCAGCTTCTCCGCACAGCGTTCCGGAAGATTGGTCATAGCGTATCCTTTCCGATCTTTGCGATCGACTCTGATGCGACTTTAGTATACCGAAAAAATGTAACGTAGTTTTGTCCGATTTACTAACAAACCGAGACAGAACTGCAACTTTTGCCCCATCCTGTCGGCTTTTATGCCTGCGGCAGGCTGCGCAGCGCGTAGGATAGCTCGTCGGTGAGCAGCTTGCGGCGCGACAGCGGCTCCAGCAGCACGACATAGCGCAGATTGCACAGCACAAAGTCCTTGACCCGCGTCCAAGGCGCGTCCGTTTCGACCTGCAGATTGTCCCCCGCCTCGGTGATGGTAAGCCCTTCGCCAAAGCGCTCGAACAGCTCGCCAACCAAGTGCCGCGCACACAGCAGCGTGAAGCGTTCCGCGTCCCGCTGTCCGTAAAAATTGCGCAGCACATAGCTATGCACATCCATGCCCGCTTCAAAATCGCTCAGCTCCGCGGCGTCCCGTGCAGGCTCGTCCAAAAGCGTCAGCTCGCTCATCAGGTCGCAGCGGTAATGCAGCGCCCGACCATAGCCCGATATGGCCACGATCACATAGTACAGCCCCTCCGCAAAGAACAGCGCGTAGGGCGACGCGACAAAGGGCGTGCTGCGCTGCGGCGTGAGCGTGCCGTCCGCGCGGCGGTTGTTGTACAGGAAGGAGAGCTGCCGCTTCTCGCCGATCGCCTGCTTTAAGAGCGAAAGGTTTCGTAAAAGCCGTTCATCCGACCGCAGCGCCACGGGTGGTTCCGCATAGATGGGCGCCTGCGGCGTTTGCAGCCTTTGCCTTGCCCGCTCGATCAGCTCGGAATCGGGCGCACGCAGTACGGCGTCCAAGAGGACGGCTCGTTCCGCGTCCGTAAGATCTTCCGCCTTCGGCAGGACGGGCGCCGCTTTTTGCACCTGCGCCTGCGTCTCGCTTGTGAGGTAGTAGCCGCGGCCGTTCTGCTGATAGGTGGACAGCGGAAAGCCCATTTCCCCAAGCAGCACAAGGTTGCGCCCCACCGCCTTGCGTTCGGCTTCCAGCCCGTATTCCTCCTGTAGATGCGTGATGATCTCCCGCGTGGACAGCGGCGCGTCCTTGGAGGCGTACCCTTCAAGGATGCGCAAAATGCACAGCGACAGCGCCTTTTTTCCCATCATTTCCGTCATGCAGCCTTCCCCCTTGCCGCGTCCTACTCCTCGTAGTAATCGCCGCGATGATAGTCGTACAGAACGTCCTCGTACAGTTTGAACTGCTCCAGCGCCTTGCCGCAGCCAATGGCTACGCAGGCGGTGGGATCCTCCGCAACATAGCAGGGCAGACCCGTCTGCTCGGTGATATACTTGTCCAAGCCGTACAGCAGCGCGCCGCCCCCCGTCAGGCACACGCCCGACTCGGTCAGATCGCCGCACAGCTCAGGCGGTGTGCGCTCCAAAAGCTCCTTGAGGCTCTCGACGATGGCGTGCAGCGGTTCGCTGAGCGCATAGGTCAGCTCGTTGCTGCCAAGCTGCAGCGACTGCGGCATACCGCCGCCCAACGAACGCCCCTTGACGTCCATCAGCGGTTCCTCATCACCCTTGCGCGGATACGCCGATGCAAATTGCAGCTTCAGCTCCTCCGCCTGCCCCAAGCCAATGACGATGCCGTGCTGCCGCTTGAAGTAGCGCACGATGGACGCGTCAAACTTGTCGCCGCCCATGCGCAGCGAGTAGGACACCGCCGCCTTGCCCAGAGAGGTGACGATCATATCGCTGGTTCCTGCGCCGATGTCCAGCACTAAATTGCCCCTTGCGGAGAAGATGTCCAGTCCCGCGCCGATGGCAGCCGCCAGCGGCTCCTCGATCAGGTAGGTATAGCGCGCACCCGCGCCCTCGGCGGTCTCGATGACAGCACGCTTTTCGACCTCGGTGGCTCTTGACGGCACAGCCGCCACCACGCGGGGCTTGAAGAAGACGCGGTTGCCCACCACGCGGGTGAAGTAGTTGGCAAGCATCCGCTCGGTGGCGTCGAAGGCGGAGATCACGCCGTCCTCCAAGGGACGCAGAACGATCAGCTCGTCGGGTGCGCGACCCAGCATCTCCTTGGCGGGGGCTCCCACGGCGGCCAGCTTGCCCGTGCCGCGCTCGATCGCCACCACGCAAGGCTCCCTTAGGACGATGCCCTTGCCGCGCACATATGCCAACACCATGCTGGTGCCCAGATCCAGCCCGATGTCGCTCGAACGAAAGATACCCATACAGCCCTTCCTTTTGTCGCAGGCTCATCCTGCGGCGCTTACTTGTACCAGAATTGTACCACCCCCCTTTGCGGCTGACAATGAAACAATTTGTGAACGCAACTAAAAAAGCCCGCAAAGCAGCGGACTTTTTGCAGTAGCTTTAGGGTTTTTGCGCTTAGCTGCGGATAGCGGGGCGCTGCATACGGTCGGTGACGACCCGCACAAAGGCGTCCCTGTCCACGTCGGTGACGACAAAGGCGTTTTGCTCCGAGAAGGAGGAGTCCGACCACAGGTCGGTCACGGTCTTGCCGCGGCACAGCGCGGAGCGCGTCTCCACCCGAACGCCGCAGGCCTTGCCGCGAAACAGCTTTGGATACTGCAGGTACAGCACGGGGCAGGGGTCGTGCAGGAGCATCCCCGCAAAGCCGAAGCGCGCGGCAAAGCGCTTGCCAAAGACGCAGGCGTCCCGAAAGAAGCGCGCCTCCTTGGAGCCGCAGGCCGCCAGCGCATCCAATTCCTCGTCTGTCAGGTAGGCCTTGGTGGTCACATCCAGTCCGCAAAGGACGGTCTGCACGCCGCTTTTCAGCACTAACTCGGCGGCCTCGGGGTCGGCATAGATGTTGTACTCGGCGGCGGGGGTGCGGTTTCCGAAGGTGGAGGAGCCGCCCATCAAGACGATGCGCTTGAGCCTTGCCGCAAGGTCGGGATACTTTGCAAGGGCGATCGCCACGTTGGTCAGCGGTCCCGTGGGAACAAGGGTCAGCTCCCCGTCGGCGGCGACGGCGGCAGCGTAGAGCGCGTCCCATGCGGGCAGCGTCTCAACGGGGGCGGCGGATGCGGGCAGCTCGATGCCGCCCATGCCGTTTTCCCCGTGGATGTGTGCGCCGTCCACATATTCGCGCAGGAGGGGCGCTTTTGCTCCCTTATACACGGGAACGTCGCTAAGACCCATCAAGGCAAGCACGCGGCGTGTGTTCTCGAAGGTGTGACATAGCTGCACGTTGCCCGCAACGGTGGAAACGCCCACAAGCCACCAATCGGGCAGGCGTCCCGCCAGCAGCAGGGCAAGGGCGTCGTCCACACCCGTGTCGCAATCCATGAAAAAGGGCTGTCTTGTCATGCCTTTGCCTCCCCGTATGCAGCGACGGCCTCCGCCAACAGGTCGATGAAGCCTTCGCGGTCGATGTCCATGACGGCGCGGACGTTCTTCGTGCGTCCCGTCACGCCGTACAGGTCGCCCACGGTCGTTCCGCGGGTGTACTGCCCCTCGGTGTCCACGTCAACATGCAGCTCACGAAACGTAAGGAGCGACGGCCGAACAAGCGCCGCCACCGCGACCGCATCGTGTACGGGCGCTCCCGCATAGCCCTTTTCGCGGTGAAAGCCGTAAAAGAACTCCAGCCAGTCCGCCACGACCAAGGCAACGGGGTTGCCCAAGGCGCGGATGCGTTGAAAGTCCTGCGGAAACACCAAGGCCTTTTCGGTCACGTCCAGTCCGCATTGGATGAGCGGGATGCCGCTTTCAAACACTAACTTGGCCGCCTCTGGGTCGGCAAGGATGTTGAACTCCGCTGCGGGCGTCCAGTTGCCGTACGCCAAGCCGCCGCCCATCACGGAGATGCAGGCGATCTTGGACTTCAGCTCGGGGCAGGCGAGCAGGAAGGCCGCCACGTTGGTCTCGGGCCCTGTGCACACAAGGGTGACCGGCTCCTTCGCCTCGCGCACCAGCTTTTCCATCAGCGCCACTGCGGGCAGGGGGGAAAGAGGAAAGGCGGGCTCGGGCAGGACGGGACCGTCCAGTCCCGACTTGCCGTGGACGGTGGGGGCGTTCATGGGCGTTTCGATGAGCGGGCAGGCGCGTCCCTTGGCAACGGGGACCGTAAGCCCCGTCAGCGCGGCGATGCGCAGGGCGTTGTAGCTCGTTTTCTCCAGCGTCTGATTGCCCGCCGAGGCAACGATGCCCAACACGTCCAGTTGGGGTGAGGCCGCCGCCAGTACCCAAGCGATGGCGTCGTCGTGTCCGGGATCGCCGTCAAGGATCACGGGAATTTTGTGCATATGGCTCCTTTCGGAAGATTCCCCCGTTACAGGAACGGGGGAACGCAGTTTGATCGGTCGTCGTTATTGAGCGGAAAGCGCTATTGTCCCGCGTGCTCGCCGTTCATCCGTGCCAAGGCGGCGCGGTGGCGGCGCAGCTTGTTGCGTGCGCCGATGGCGTAGATGACAAGACCCAAGATGGTCACCGCGTAGGGGATGGCGGACACCAGGTTGGAGTCCAGACCAAAGGCGGACATCTTGATGCCGAACGCCTGCGCAAAGCCGAACAGCAGGGAGCTGAGCATCGCGCCCAGCGGCTCGCCGTTGCCCATGGCCTGCGCCGCCAGCGCTATGAAGCCGCGGCCTGCGACCATGTTCTGGCTCCAGCCCTGCGCATAGTACATGGACATGAAGGCGCCGCCGAAGCCCGCCATCAGACCGCTCAGACCGATGGCGGCATACTTGATCTTCAGCACGCTGACGCCCACGCTCTCTGCGGCGTTGGGGTTCTCGCCAACGGCGCGGATGTTCAACCCCAGCGGGGTCTTGTACAGCAGCAGCCACATCAAAAACACCAGCAGAAAGGCCACATAGGTCAACACGCTGTGCCCCGATAGGATGCCGCTGAGGATGGGAATATCCTGTATGAGCGGGATATTGATGGCGGGGATGCACAGGCTCTGCGTGATGAGCGCGTCGGTGGAGGCGCGGTCGGTGATGATCTTGCACAGGAAGATGGTGCCTCCCGCGCCGATCATGTTGACCGCGATGCCCGACAGGATGACGTCCGTTTTGAGCTTGAAGGCGAAGAAGCCCATCATCAGGGCGATCAGTACGCCCACGATGAGCGCCGCCAGTACGCCGACCACCCAGCTTCCCGTCCAGTAGCTGACGAGGGAGCCGAACAGCGCGGCGATCATCATTGTGCCCTCCAAGCCGATGTTGCAGACGCCTGCCTTCTCGGCGATGACCGCGCCCAGCGCTGCAAAGAGGATGGGCGAGGTGATGCGGACGATAGAGAACAAAAAGTCGGTCACAGCCTGCAGAGAACTAAACATTTGCAACGCCTCCTTCCGCCTTGGCTGCGGCAGCCTGTGCGCGCAGCTCCTCCTTGGCGCCCTTGACGACCATCTTCTGACGGTAGCGGCTCAGGAACTGCTCCGCCGCGAAGAACAGGAAGATGACCGCCTGAATGATGTCGATCATCTGGGACGGAACGGAGGTATAGGTGGACATCAGCGAGCAGCCCTTGTCCAGATACGCCATGAAGAACGCCGCAAGCGGCACGAACAGGGGATTGTTCTTGGCAAGGATCGCCACCGTGATGCCCGTCCAGCCGTAGCCGGGCAGGGTCTTCCATGAGAAGCTGTTGTAGCGGCCGATGATCTCGATGCCGCCGCCCAAGCCCGAAAGCAGTCCGCCCACGACCTGCGAAAGCACGACCACGCCGCCGACCTTCATGCCGGAGTAGCGGGAGAAGGCTTGGTTGAAGCCGATCATGCGGATGGAGTAGCCCCAGCGGGTGCGATAAAGGAACAGGCCGATGAGCACCACGCAGATGATGGCAATGACAAAGCCGCTGCTGAGCATGGAGCCGTTGTCCACCAGCTGGTGCAGCTTTGCGGTGGCGGGGAAGCTGAAGGTCTGGGTCTGCCCCTTGCTGCGGTCGGCAAAGAAGCTGTTGAGCAGGTACATCACCACATACAGGATGACGTAGTTGAGCATCAGCGAGCTGACCATTTCGCTTGCGCCCAGCTTGACCTTCAGCAGCGCAGGAATCAGCATCACCAGTCCGCACACAAGGGAGGCGGCCAGCAGGCACACGATGACGTGCAGCACAGGCGGCAGTCCCGTGATGTAGATGGCGCACAGCGCCGCGGTGAAGCCGCCCAGCAGCACGCTGCCCTCGCCCGCCAGATTGAACTGGTTGGCGGAGAACATCACGCACACGGCAAGACCCGTGAACATAATGGGGATCATCGCCGCAAGGATCTGCGTGAAGCTGCGCACGGAGAAGCCGCTGTCCGTAAACAGCGGGGAAATGAGCATGTAGCGCAGCGCCTTGCCCGTTTGCACAAAGCGGTCGCCCACGCCCGTGGCCTCGACGCTGATGAAGATGAAGATGGTCGCCACAAAGAGCGCGATCAGGATCGCCGTCAGGCCGCGGATAAAGTTGAACAACAGCTCCCGTTTCTTATTCATGGCAGACCCTCCCTATCTCCTCGTCGCTTTGACGGCGCAGGCCGAGCATATACTCGCCCATCAGCTCGTCGTTGAGCGCGGAGCTGTCCTCGAAGTACGCCGCGATGCGGCCGCCGTAGAGGACGATGAGGCTGTCCGACAGCTCCATCACCTCGTTGAGGTCGGCGGACACCAAGAGCACCGCGATCCCGCTGCGGCTCAGCTCCACCAGCTTTTTGCGGATGAACTCCGTCGCGCCCACGTCGATGCCGCGGGTGGGCTGGTCGGCGATGATGAGCTTGGGATCACCCGAAAACTCCCGCGCCACAACGACCTTTTGGATGTTGCCGCCGGAGAGCATCTTGACCTGCTGCTTGCGCGACTTGCAAAGCACCGTAAATTCATCGATCAGTCGGTCGCTTTCGGCGTGCATCGCCTTTATGTTGAACAGCGGGCCGTGGTTAAATTTCTTCTTGGAAAAGCGGTCGGAAAGGACGTTCTCCTCGACCGTGCCCTCCCCCGCGATGCCGTAGAGCATACGATCCTCAGGCACCAGCGACACGCCCAGCTCGCGCAGCGCCTGCTGCGACTTGCCAAGTATCTCCGTGCCGTTGACGGTGGCGCTGCCTGTGTTGGGCCGGTTTAGGCCAAAGAGCATCTCGACAAGCTCCTTCTGCCCGTTGCCCTCCACGCCCGCTACGCCCAAGATCTCACCTGCGCGCACCGAGAAGGACAGGTCGTTCAAGACCTTCTTGTGCCACTCGTTGGTGTAGCTCATGTGCTGAACGTTCAGCACCGTTTCCTTGGGCTGCGCCTTGTCCTTTTCCACGGTGAGGATGACGTCGCGTCCCACCATCAGGCGGGAGATCTCCTGCATGGACACGTCCTTGGTGTCGTATACGCCCATGGACTTGCCGCCGCGCAGGATGGTCATGCGGTCGGTGATCTCCACGATCTCGTTGAGCTTATGGGAGATGAAGATGATGGTGTAGCCCTGCTCCTTGAGATTCTTCAGCTCGCGGAACAGCTCAACGGTCTCCTGCGTGGTCAGCACGGCGGTCGGCTCGTCCAAAATGAGGATCTTTGCCCCGCGCACCAGCGCCTTCAAAATTTCAACCTTTTGCTTCATGCCGACGGGGATGTCCATCACCTTTGCGTCTGGATCCACCTTAAGGTTGTATTTTTCGGAAAATTCTCGGGTCAGCGCGACGGCCTTCTTGTAGTCGATGAACACGCCCTTCTTGCGGGGCGCCATGCCCAGCACCATGTTCTCCGCGACCGTCAGACTGGGCACCAGCATGAAATGCTGATGGACCATGCCGATCCCTTTTTCGATGGCGATGGTGGGCGAACTGAGCGCCACCTCCTCGCCGTTGACCTTGATGACGCCGCTTGTGGGCTGCTCCAGCCCAAAGAGCATCTTCATCAGCGTGGATTTCCCCGCGCCGTTTTCGCCCATCAGCGCGTGGATCTCTCCGCGCTTAACGAAGAAATCTACGTCCTGATTGGCGGCAATGCCGTTGGGATAGACCTTGTTGATGCCGATCATCTCCACAACGTAAGCGTTTTCTGCCATAGTACGGCTCCTTCCCTGATCCGATACGTTTCTGCCTGCCCCGTTTTATAAAGAAAGGGAGCCGCCGTAAACAGCTCCCTTTCCGTACTTGTTGGTTCTTACGGACGGACGGACTCGCGCAGTGCAGTTGCGTCGATGGCTTTGTCGCCGAACGCGGAATCGACCACGATGGTCCCTGCCACGATGGCGTCCTGCGCCGCCTGCACCTTAGCCTTGGTGTCGGCGGAAGCGTAGGTGGCATAGTTCTTGTCGGTCACGATGCCGACGCCGCCTTCGCTGATGCCCAGCGCGATGTTCTCGCCCCAGTGCTCGTTGCCCTTATCCCACTCGTCAAAGATCCAGATGATGGAGTTGCCGATGTTCTTCAGGCCGCTGGTGAGGGTCAGCGCAGCCAGATCGCTCGACAGGGTCAGCTCCTGGTCGGAGTCAACGCCGATGAACCAAGCCTTGCCCGTCTCCAGAGCAGCTTCTGCGCCGCCGTTGCCGGCATTGCCCGCGACGCCCCAGATGATGTCGCACTTGTTGTCATTGATCATGGACAGGCCGTATTCCTTGGCGATGGCGGTGTCCACATAGTCGTTGGTGTAGCGGGTGTCGATCTTGATGTCGGCATTGACGGACTGTGCGCCCTCAATGAAGCCCACCAGGAAGTCGTTGATGACGGGGCTGTCCACGCCGCCGATGAAGCCGACCACAGCGTCCTCGTTGATCTTTTCCACGTTGGTGTCAGCCGTCATGCAGGCCGCGAACACACCGACCAGATAGCCCATGTCGTTCTGCTTGTAGTTGATGTTGACCACGTTGGGCTGATTGGACTCGGAGTCATAGATCAGGTACTTCTGGTCGGGATACTTTGCAGCGACCTCGTTGAGGAAATCCGGCATCTGGTACGTTCCGCAGATGATCAGATCGTAGCTGCCATCCTCGGAGACCTCATACAGGGTGTCCTTCCACTTGGGCTGGTCTTCGTCGGTGCCGCCCATTTCGATGGTCTTGTAGGTGATGCGGCCCGCATCGGCCAGCTCCTTCAAGCCCGCTTCCGCCGAGTCAAAGAACGATTTGTCGCCCAGGTTGCCGTTGACCAAATTGACCACGTTGTAGACCTTGGCGTCGGTGCCGGTCTTGCCGCTGTCGTCAGCAGGCGTCGTATCGGCCTTGCAGGCGACCAGCAGGGTCGTCAGCAGCAAAACTGCCAGCAGGATTGCCCAAAACTTCTTCATACGATGTGATTCCTTCCTTTTCTCTCGTAGTATCCGTCACATTTGTGACACAGCCAGTATACAAAAAAGCTCCTCGCTTGTCAAGCAAAACGCAAGTTTATACGCCTGCTTACAACTTTTTCTGTATATTATCCGCAGTCCGCAGTAGGAAAAAGGCGGGATCGCTCCCGCCGTTTAGCTTGTCGGATACGCTATGCTTTGGGCCTGCCGTCCTCTCCCACGCCAAGCTTGGGCAGGGCAAAGCCGATGGCATACGCCAAGCCCGCTCCCGCGCAGGCCTGCAGGGCGTTGAGCGGTACGTTTGCCAAGGCCGCCGCGCCGTAGCCCAGCAGCAGCTCATAGCCCAAATAGCCCAAGGGGATCGCCAACGCGCCCACCAGCAGCGCGATGATGCGGAGGCGACCCGAAAAGCGCTTCAGTAAAAGCGCAGCAACCAGCGCCGCCGCGCCCTTGATGAGGAGCGTTGCGGGGGCATAGATGGCATAGCCTAAGATGACGTCCGCCAAGGCCGCGCCGATGGCCGCCGCCAAGGCCGCGAAGGGCAGGGGCAGCACCGTTGCGCACAGGAACACGCCCACATCGCCTGCGTTGATATAGCCCAGCGAGGAGGGCAGGGGGACGGACAGGAGCGTTAAAAGCAGGGTCAGCGCGCAGAACACGCCGCCAAGGGCAAGGGAGCGGATGCGCTTATCCATGGGAGTCCTCCTTTGGCGCAAGACCCAGCGCCTCGGCCTGTTGCCGCATCCCGTCGATGGTCAGCGCCATGACGGTCTCTAAGGGAAGCCCCAACAGCTCGCAGCCGTGTTGGATGACGCTGCGGTCGCACTTTTTGGCAAAGCCCTTGTCCTTGAATTTCTTTTTGAGGCTCGACACCTCCATGCCCTCGATGCCCGTTGGGCGCATCAGGGCGGCGGCTGTGACGATGCCCGTCAGCTCGTCGACGGTGTACAGCGAACGTTCCACCACGGACAGCGGCTCCACATCGGTGCAAAGACCCCAGCCGTGGGACAGGACGGCGCGGATGTCCTCCTCGTCGATGCCCTCCGGCTCCAGGATCTCCCGCGTGTGCTTGAGATGCTCCTCAGGCCATTTTTCATAATCCACATCGTGCAGATAGCCTATGGCCTGCCAATACTCGCTGTCGCTGCCAAAGTAGGACGCCATTGCGCCCATGGCGGCGGAGACCGCTAAGCAGTGCGCCCGCAGCTGCGGAGACTGTATCTGCGCATCGGTGATGCGCTTAGCCGTTTCCAGATCCAACATATCGGTTCCTCCTACTGTATTACGCCGTGAAATAGCCCGTCGGCTCGTCGCGCTTGGCGACCAGAACGCGCAGCGCCTCAGGCGGAACGCCGTGCTGCTTCAGCTCGCTTTCCACCGTGACAAGCGCAAGCGCGGGGGTGTTGTTCTCCTTGCTCAAATGCCCAAGGATCGCCGTCTTGGCGCCGTGGGCGTACAGCTCCGCAAGGGCAAGGCCGCAGTCCTCGTTGCACAGATGCCCGTTGGCGGAGAGGATGCGTTTCTTGAGCGCATAGGGATAGTCGCCCGACATGAGCATGTCCACATCGTGGTTGGCCTCGATGAGCAGCAGGCTCACGCCGTCCAGCAGGCCAAGCAGCCGTCCGTCCATGTGACCAAGGTCGGTGACGACGGCAAGGCTTCGTCCCTCGTGGGTGAAGCGATAGCCCACCGAGTGCGCCGCGTCATGCGGGGTGGTGAAGGGCAGCACCGTCAGCTTGCCGATAAGAAAGGGCTTGTCCGACTCGAACACGCGGATGTTCTGCGGCAAAAGGTTCTTGACATAGGGACGCATGGCGGCAAAGCAGGCTGCGTTGGCGTATACGGGCAGATCGTAGCGCCGCGCCAGCACATCGATGCCGCGCACATGGTCGATGTGCTCATGGGTGACAAGGATGCCGCTGAGCTGCGAGGCGGAGGCGCCGATCTCGTCCAAGAGCGCACAGAGGCGGCGGCAGGACAGACCCGCGTCGATGAGCAGGCGCACATCTCCCGCTTCTAAATAGGAAGCGTTACCTGACGAGCCGCTGCAAAGGGGACAAAAGCGCATACATCCTCCCTACGATCCAATTCAACATTCCACGCTATTATAGCAGATTTTCCGTAAAAGGCAAGGTCGGGGCAGCTGTGGACCGTGTCAAGTTGTTCCGGGTAAATTAGGAGCAGAAGGCGTTGGGAACGGC
>CAZBBX010000041.1:0-16761 GCA_964490325.1 uncultured Oscillospiraceae bacterium | reverse complement strand
AAGCCCGCCGACAACAGAAAATGGTGCATTGTATCAAAGTATCGTAGGAAACACATAACAAAAGGCACCCGAAAGTGGGTGCTTTTTGTTATAATTATAATCAGGGCGGACGAGAACAGCGAACGAAGTGAGAGAGAGACGCCGCACACAAGCGCTCCGCAAGCGCATAGATTCGTTAGATTACGGCAGGATTGATCAGCTATAGATATTTTGAACGGCACTCACAAACCTCGTCTTCAAACATGGATGACTTGGGATAAAAAGGATTGCAGGCGCTCGCTTTTGGGGTGTCCGAAGATCTGCTCAGGCGTGCCCTCCTCAACGATCTTCCCCTTATCCATAAAGACCACGCGGCTTGCGACCTCACGCGCAAAGCCCATCTCATGCGTGACAACGGCCATGGTCATGCCCTCCAGCGCCAACTCCTTCATCACGCTCAGGACCTCGCCGATCATTTCGGGATCCAAGGCGGAGGTCGGTTCGTCAAAGAGGATGATCTCGGGGCTTTGGCACAGCGCACGCGCAATGGCAACGCGCTGCTTCTGTCCGCCCGACAGCTGATTGGGATAGGCGTCGGCCTTGTCGGAAAGACCGACCCGATCCAATAGTTTCCTTGCGTTTGCCTGCGCCTGCTCCTTTTTCACATGAAACGCCTTCACAGGCCCAAGCGTGAGGTTTTTAAGCACCGTTATATGCGGAAACAGATTGAAAAGCTGGAACACGAACCCCACATGCGACAGCGTCCGCTCCTTCTTTTCCGCGAAGTTTATGCGCTCTCCGTTGATGATACATTCGCCCTCGTCGGGGATTTCCAACCCGTGCAGACAGCGGATCAGCGTGCTCTTGCCACTGCCGGAGGGTCCGATGATGCAGACGCGTTCCCCCTTTTTGATGTGCAGCGACACGTCGTCGATGGCGTCCACTGTGCCGAAGCGCTTGCTGATATGCACCGCGTTAATCACTTGCTGTCAGCCTCCTTTCAAGCTTTCTTGCAAAGGATGAAATGGTCATCGTCATCACCAGATACATGCCTGCGGCGCACAAAAGCGGGAGCAGATAGTTATAGTAGTTCGTTCCCAGCACCTGGGCGCTGTGCAGCAGCTCCACAGCGCCGATGGTGGACAGCAGGGACGAATCCTTGATGAGGATGATGAACTCGTTGATATACGGCGGCAGGATGCGCTTGAATGCCTGCGGCAGGATGATCTCCTTCATGGTCTGCGCATGGTTCAAGCCGATGGTCTTGGCCGCCTCCCATTGTCCCTTGTCGATGGACTGGATCGCGGAGCGAAACAGCTCCGTGGTGTATGCGCCCGAATTTAGCCCGATGGCGATACTGCCGACCACGATCGGATCCGGCGTATACACATAGTTGAACAGCGCCTTGGTGACGACGGGCCCGCCCAAATACAGCAGCAGGATCTGCAGCATCATGGGCGTGCCGCGGAAAAACTCCACATAGACGTTGGCAAGCCATCTTAGTCCGCGCTTCTTGCTCATCTTGCAGCCGGCCGCCAGCAGCCCCAAGGCGGAACCACCCAGCAGCGCACAGACGGCTACCAGCAGAGAGCAGCCCGCCCCTTTCAGCATATAGAGGAGATTTTCTCCCGTTAGGATCTTTTCGATCGCGCTCATATACCCTCCGTAGGATCCGCCTCTTTACAGGCAAGATGGATCCGGCCGTTCATCCTTTCCTATGAATTGAACCATTCCACGATAAGCGCTGCATAATCGGGCTCGGCCATGAACGCGGCGATCGCTTCATTGATCTTGCTTAGCAGCGTGGCGTTGTTCAAATTGACGATGCACTTGATCTCCTCATGGGTCAGCGCGTCGGTGATGACGACAAAGTCGTCGGGATTGTTCTTCGCGTATGCTTCACAGACGGACTGCTCCGCGCACACCGCCGCTATCGCACCTACGCGCAGCTGCTCCGCCAGCACGGGTACCTGCCCGCCGCGCACCTCCGTGTAGCCGTACTCCTCCTGCAAGCCCTGCGCACAGTCCATGCCTGTCGTTCCCACAGCGGCGCCGACGACCTTGCCTGCACAGTCCGATAAGCTTGCAACGCCGTACTGCGTGGACGCAAAGAACGCCTGTGCGGAGGTCAAATAGGTGTCCGAGAACAGCACGGAGCCTGCGCGATCCTCTTTATAGGAGAAGCAGGAGATCCCAATGTCGATCGTCCCGAGACTGACGGCGGAGATGATGGCCTCAAAATCCATAGGTACAAATTCCGCCTCCACGCCCAGATATTCCGCAAGGTACTGCGCCATCGCGGGATCGAAACCTACGATATTGCCGCCCTCGTCATAGATCTCATACGGGGCATAATCGGGGCTGATGCCGATACGGATCTTTCCCTTCGTCCCCAGCTGATCCTCCCATGTTTCCTCCACCGTGCTCTTGCAGGCCGTAAAGGACAGCGCCAGAACGAGTGCCAACAGGCAAGCGATCCACTTCTTCATGTGTGTTCCTCCCATACGATCATTCCCTTCACAAACGCATATATATCCAAGTTAAGAGGTATAATTATGCTATCGCGAATAGACGCATCTTAGCACAGTACTTAGGATAAATCAAGTAAATAATATGTAAAGGAGGGTAAACGACAAATTGTATAGTATGTGTATATCAAAAAAAGGCCGCGCCCTGCGGGGGAGCGGCCAAAGAGACTGTTGAACAGGGACGGCGCCTATCGGTACACGATCCCGTTTCGTTCGGAACGCCGCAGCAGAACGACCGCGACCAGCAGCACGATTGCCTCATAGACGGCAAAAGCAAACCATACGGATTCGCCGCCGAACAGCACAGGCGTCAGAAGGATCACGACGGAATTGACGATAAAGCTTCTCAGCACGTTGATGACGTCCGCCTGCTTCGTCCGTTTGGTGGAGTAGAGGTAGGCCGAGATCATGGTGTTGAACGCCATGACCAAGAAGCCAAGCGAATAGATGGGCATTGCCGTTTCGGTGTACGCCAAGGTCGCCGCGTCCGCGCCAAACAGCAGGCAGACATGCTCGCCAAAGAAGAACAGCAGAATGTTGATGAGCGCGCTGCCACAAAAGTTGATGAGCAAGCCCGCGCGGAAGTAGTAGTGAAGCCCCTTATCGTCCTTTGCCCCGTAACAGTAGCCGATGAGGGGCTGCAAGCCCTCGGAGGTGCCAAAAAAGATCGCCACGGAGAACGAAGCCACATAGGAGATGATCGAGTACGCGTTGACGCCAACATCCCCGACCCTTGTGATGAGCACCATGTTCATCCACAGCGTTGTAACGGGCGTAGCAAACTGCGCGATACATTCGGGCAGGCCGCGCATGGCGATCTTTTGAAACAGGGCAGCCTGCGGACGGAAAGGACGGATGCGAAGGCGTCCCCGCTTCTTGAAAAAATGAAACAGCAGGATGATGAGCGTCATCGTCTGCGAAACGCCTGTTGCAATGGCTGCGCCCGCAAGACCCATTTGCAGCGGAAAGACCAGCAGCCAGTCGCCAAAGATATTGAGCGCCGCGCCGAACACGACCGCCTCGCTGACCAAAAGCGGCGAGCCGTCGTTGCGGCAAAAGCCCTGCAGCGCGGTGGACAGGCCGGACGGGATGATGAACACGGAATACCAAAATAGGTACTCCTCGGCAAGGGCGGCATAGGTCTCGTTTGCGCCCAACAGGCGGCAGAGAGGACCCGTCAGGCAGGTGCCGGTCACGCACAGGCAGACGGAGATCAGCAGCGCGGCGAAAAGCGCGTGCAAAAAGGCGGCGTTTGCGCCTTCTTCGTCCCCGCGCCCTAAGCGGATGGCCACCACGGTGACGCCGCCGACGGTCGCAAGCTGAAAGAGAGCGTTGACGACCATGATAAAGGGCATCATCAAATTGACTGCGCCCAAGGCGTTGGTGCCGACCCCGCGTCCTACAAAGATACCGTCCACAATGGTGAACAGGAAAAAGCTGACGCTTCCCAAGAGCGTGGGGACAACGTACTTAACAAGGGTCTTCAATCCGTAACTTGACATTATGATCCTTTCTTTCAAACACAAAAAAATCGCGCCCGGGTCATCCTTTCCTATGACAGGGCGCACCCGACATCTTCCTCGACCGTCCTATTCCGATAGGCGGTCCTCTGATGAGCAGTTATGCAGTTTGCATCATGCGAGCGCGGTCAGTCGCTCGTTGGCAGGCTTGCCGTTTCCATGGGCAGGTGTTTGGCGCTTCGCCGCATATGGATCCCCGCATAGACCGCCACGGCAAGTTCTGTGAGCGGCATGGTGAACCATATCGCGTCTGCACCAAACAGGGCGGGCAACAGAAAGATCATTAGGCCGCTCAGGAGCGCGCCGCGGGTCACGGAGACGGCAAAGGCGGTGGCGGGACGCATGACGGACTGGAAATAGTAGGTTGAGAACACGTTGAACGGCAGGAGCAGGAAGGACAGACTGTAGCAGCGGATGATGGCGGGAGCGATCTGCAGTACAGCCTCCGTAGGCTTCATAAACACGCGCACAAGCAGGTTGGGCGCAGCCATGCAGATCGCGGTCAGCACCAGTGAGAACGCTGCGACCGTCCACAACGCACAGCGAAGCGTCTCCCGTATGCGATCGCCGCGGCTCGCCCCGTAATTGACCGACAGGATGGGCTGCGACGCCTGTCCGATGCTGTAGGCGCAGCACTGGATGGTGGTGGAGACGTTGATGATGACGCCGTAGACCGCCAATGCGTTCTCACCAAGCAGCGCCAGCACCTGACGGTTGAACAGCACGGTGAGTATACCCATTGCAATATCGATGAAGAAGGTGGAAAAGCCGATCGTCCCGATCTTGCGGAGCTTATACATAAGCCGCTTGGGGCGGACAAGGCGCAGCGTGTTCTTCTTTGAGAGGAAGTGCGTCATCAGAATGAGGAAGGTCATCGCCGAGCCGATCGCCGTTGCAAGCCCCGCGCCGTAGATCCCCATGTCCAGCGTAAACACAAAGAAGTAATCGCCGACCACGTTGAACAGTCCGCCGAACAAAACGCCTTTGGCGGCAAGCGATGGGTTGCCGTCGTTGCGCAAAAAGGCGCTCAACAGCTGGTTGAACAAAAACAGCGGGACGGCGTACTTGATGGGACGCACATAGCTTTGCGCCAAAGGCAACAGCGATTCGTTCGCTCCAAACAGAGTCAGCAGCTCCTTGTCAAAGAAGGCCACAAGGATCCATGACGCCGCCGCAAGCACGCTCACGCCGATGACCGCCGTCGTGAAGTAGGCGTTGGATTCGCCGCGCTCATCGTCCGACCTTCCGCGCAGGTTGGAAAACAGCACCGAGCCGCCGACGCCCATGAGCAGCCCCAAGCTGTAGATCATGTTCCAAATGGGCGACGCCACCGCGAGCGCGGCCGAACCGACGGGGCCGTGGTATTGTCCCGCCATGGCCATATCGACGATGCTGTAGATGATGCCTATGAGCGCACTGCCAAAGGAAGCGCGCAGGCACTTCCAATACAGGGGTCTGATCGTATCGTTACGGTAATCCATATCTCCTCTTGCTGCGGCGCTTTGATAAGCGCAGCTAATCTTTCGTTTGTAGGAGCGTGTCGATCTCCTCATGAAACAGCGCTACATGCCGTCTGGTCATCTCCAAGTATCGCTCATACTCCGCCTTGCCCATGCGCGTTAGAGCGCGATCCTCGGCGTCGAACAGGGGAGCGATCGCATGCAATACGAGCTGCTCACCCTCTGCTGTCAAGCGGATCAGCTTTGCTTTGCGGTTGGTGGGCAATGGCTCCAGCTGCAGGATGCCTCGCTTGCAAAGCTCCTTGAGGGCGGAGTTGATCGTCTGCATGGGGAAGAACCAGCCGCTGCAAAGTTCCTTTTGTGTGTAGGGCATTTCCCGTTCCGCAACGGAGTAGAGGATCCAAAATGCGGTATCCGACAGCCCCACCGATCTTGCATAGCTGCGATAGCAGTTATCGTTTTCCTTTTGCGCTTGGTTGAAGGCCGCCAAGGGGGCGGAGGGCATCGCTTGCATGGTAATACCTCACAGTTTCAAGTTCATCCGAAATCGGACTTTGATAGGATAATCCGATTTCGGATAAATGTCAAGCCATAGGAATAATTAACTTTGGTGCAGCAGATAAAGTATATAAAACGAAGGAAAGGGAACCGAAACACGATAGGGAACAGGATAGAGTTAAGAACCACGAAAAAAAGTCTTGCATTTTGAAAGCCCATGCTGTAAACTATACAATGTTGCGGGGATGTAGCTCAGCTGGTCAGAGCGCTGTGTTCACATCGCAGAGGTCCACGGTTCGAGCCCGTGCATCCCCACCACAAGCAAAACCTCTTTTGCCGATCAAGGCGAGAGAGGTTTTTTTATTGCCTGCGGCACACAAGGCCGCGTATTGTCGGCGTCCTTTAGAAAAGAAACTTTCTGCCGAAAGCGGAAGGGCGTTGCCCTTGCGCCACGGATATGGTATACTGTTCCCATGATTTGTAGGTTTTCCTCCGAAGCGACACGGCGTGAACTGACGCCTGTGGACAATTTATTCTTGACGGAGTTCATGCCCGATGCGGACGGCACGGCTGTGAAGGTCTACCTGTACGGCCTAATGCAGTGCTACCACGACGCCTTCCGCGAGCAGGATGTTGCAACGGCGCTTCGGCTCACGCCTTCTGCCGTACAATGCGCCTTTGTGTATTGGCAGTCGCGTGGCCTTGTGCGCATCGTTTGCGATGAACCGCTCACGGTCGAATACCTTTTGACGGAGCAGCCCGCCGTCACCACGGAGACGCCCATCAAGTATCGGGGCTTTTCCGAGAGCGCGAACGCTCTTTTTGCGCCGCGCAGCCTCAAGCCAAGGGAACTGAAGCTGCTGTACGACTGCATTGAGCTGTACGGCATCGACGAAGCGGCCTTATTGGAGCTGCTGTCGCATTGTATCAGTCAAAAGGGAAAGCGAGTCTCCCTCAACTATGTGGAGTCGGTCGCGCAGAGCTGGTCGTTGGACGGCATCAAGACGGCGCAGGCTGCGCAGAATTATTTGGACGCGTATCGCGTCCGCAGGCATGGCGCCGCAGAGGTACTGCGCCGCTGGAACCGCCGACGCGAACCCACGGAGGACGAGATGCAGCTCTATGAGCGCTGGAGTGGGGAATGGGGCTTCGATCAGGAGGCGATCCTGTCCGTTTGCACGCAGCTCACGGCTGTAGGCAGCCCTACCTTCGACATCCTAAACGACAGACTGCGTGCTCTGTTCGAGCAGCACCGCGTGAGCAGCGAGCAGGTAGCGGACGCGCTGCAGGCGGGGGAGAGCGACCGCGAGTTTGCGCGCCTCGTCTTTGCGCGCATGGGAAAGATCGAACCGCCTACGCCCACGAATATCGCGCAGATCGGGCTGTTCTTGCATGAGAAGGCCTTGCCGCGCGAGCTGATCCTGTTTGCGGCGGACAATTGCCTTGGCGCGGACAGACCCTTTGGCAAGCTCAAGGCCATCCTGAGCGACTGGAGCGAAAGGGGAGTAGACAGCATGGAGAAGGCCAAGGCCGCGCTGCTTCCTACTGCTTTAACAACGCAAAAGCGCCGCAAAAGCAGCAGCGTCGCGCACAACTATGCGGAGCATCCCGTCAACGAGGACGAGCTGAAAAACATTCTGGTAGATCTGAATGAGGATATTCTATGAATGCGGATATCGAACGCTACTATGGTGACCTGCGCAGCAGGAATCTAATAGAACATAAGCGCCGCCTATCGGAAGCGAGCGCTCTGGACGAGGGCTTTGCAAAGTTAGAGCAGGCGCAGGCAACGATCCTTTCGGATGCCGCAAGGGGAAAATACAGCTATATCGAGGCCGCCCACAGGCTGCAGTCGATCGGAGAAGATAGGCGCAGGCTGCTCGGAGCAAACCATCTTCCGTCCGACTATTTGGATCCGATCTACAGCTGCTCCGCCTGTCATGATACGGGGTGGGTGGGCGATACGCTGCAAAGTCCCTGCGCGTGCCGTCTTCAGCAAATGCATAAGGTCGCGGCAAGCGCCTCCAGTGTCAACGATCGAGAGACCTTCGAAAATTTTCGCGAGGACATCTACACAAGCGAGGAGCAGCGCAAGCAACACAGTAATGCAAAGGTCTTTTGCAGGCGCTACGCCGATGCCTTGCCAACGCCGCAGCCGATGAACCTTTTGCTCTTTGGCACGGCGGGGAGCGGAAAGAGCTATTTGGGCAATGCCATGGCAAGGCGAGCCATCGAGCATGGCGTGAACGCAAGCTTTCTTACCGCCTATCGCTTTGTGCAGGAAGCCTTGAACGGCATCCAGCGCCGCGAGGACGGGATCGACCGCTATATGCATGTCGGCTTTTTGGTGCTGGACGATCTGGGCGTAGAACCAATGATCCCAAACATTACCTTTGAAAGCCTGTTCTCGCTGATAAACGAACGGCAGGCGCGGCGCTTGCCGACCGTAGTCATCACAAATCTGTCCCCCGCAGCGCTGCAGGAGCGCTATGGCGAACGCCTCAGTTCCCGCTTGTGCGACAAGCGCGAGACGGCGGCGCTGTGCTTGGAGGGCGACAACCTAAGGAGAAATGGCTGATGCTGTATCTGTGTGCAACGCCGATCGGTAATTTGGGCGATATCAGCTATCGCGCCGTGGAAACGCTTGCGGTCTGCGATGAGGTCTGGTGCGAGGACACGCGGCGTACGGCGCAGCTGCTCAATCATCTGAAGATCGAAAAAAAGCTATATTCCTGCCATGAACACAACGAACGCAGCCGTGCAGAGCTGTTGGCACAAGCGCTCGCAGACGGACGCGAGATCGTCTATGTGTCCGATGCGGGTATGCCTGCCGTATCCGACCCCGGTTATCTGCTGGTGACGACCTGCGTGGAAAAGGGTTTACCGTTTACGGTGCTGCCCGGGGCGTCGGCGGTGCTGACAGCCGCTGTGATGAGCGGCCTTACACCGCAGCCCTTCAGCTTCTTCGGCTTTTTGCCGCGAGAGGGCAAGGAGCGCAAGCAAGTCCTTATGGACATAGCGCAAACGCCGCACCTCGTGCTGCTGTACGAAAGTCCGCACCGCGTTTTGGAGACTCTGCAGCTCTTGCTTGAGACCCTTGGCGATGTGCCCGCAGCCGTTTTGCGCGAGTTAACAAAAAAGTTTGAAACGGCGGAGCGCGGTACGCTGTCGGAGCTGACCGAACGCTTCCAAACAGAGCCTAAGGGCGAGTGCGTCATTGCCGTCCTGCCCAAGCGCAAGGCGGCGGTTTCGGCCGACAGCAGGCAGCTGGACAAGCTTTTGTCGCCTCTGTTGGAATGCTTGTCCGATAAGGACGCCGCGGCGGTCGCCGCAAAGGCCTTGGATCTGCCGCGAAACAGTGTGTATAAGCGCATCTTGGAACGAAAGCAAGGAGGGAACGAATGAAACATAGGAAGCTGCAAATGGGGAAGACTATGGTGTGCATCCTCCTTACGCTCCTTGTGGCTCTCAGCTTCACCGCCTGTACCGATGAGGACTGGAACTTGGCAATGGACATTGCAGACGTCCTGCTTGCGGAGGATGCAACAGCCACGCCGCAAGCCACGCCAACGCTTGTACCGACGGCGAAGGCCTCGGCAGCGCCAAGCGCACAGTCAAAGTTAAACGGTGTACTGACGGTCTATGTGCTCGATGTGGGACAGGGAGATTCCATCCTGTTGGTATCGCCGCAGGGCAAGACCATGCTGGTGGACGTCAGCACCTTGAGCGCCTATGACACCATCTGCAACGATCTTGCTGCGCTGGGCATTACAAGCTTGGATGTGGTCGTGGCGACGCATCCCCATGCCGACCATATCGGCTGCATGGCAAAGATCATTCGCAGCTATCCGATCGGCGCCTTCTACATGACGGAGTTCACCGCAACGACGACAGGCTACGAAAAGATGCTGGAGGCGCTGGAGGAGAAGAATGTACCGGTGTACGCGACGGACACAACGACCAAGATCGAATGGGACGAAAGCTGCACGGTAACGGTGCTTTCGCCGTTCGCGGGAGAGATCGGGGACGACTGCAACGATTCCAGCATCGTGCTGCGCGTCAGCTACGGCAACACCTCCATCCTCCTCACGGGAGACGCGGGAACGGATGCGGAAAAGCGGATGCTTTCCAACTGGGACGCTTCCCTGCTGGATGCGGACGTATTGAAGCTGGGGCATCACGGCTCCTCCACGGCGACGAGCGAGATCTTCCTAAAGGCGGTCTCTCCCAAGTACGCCGTCTGCTCCGTGGGCGCAGGCAACGATTACGGGCATCCGCACAGCGAGACGCTGGAGATACTGGAGCGCTACAAGATCCCCCTGTACAGAACGGATGAAAAAGGGACGATCACCATTCTGCTCAACGGGACCGATGTAAGCATCCAAACAGAACACTAAACAATATATTTGTTTCGTGTGCAACGAAAACGCCCTTTGGCGGGTATTAAATCTGTGCGAGCAAAATTGCACAGCATGAAACGGAGGTAACTACAATGAAAAAATGGATCCTGCCGATCCTGATCATCCTGCTTTTGCTGGGAGCCGCCGCTTGTAAAAAGAGCGAACCATCCACCTCAACGCCTACGGCAAGCGTCGAACCTACGAGCGAAGCAACGCCTACAGAGGAGCCGAGTGCAGCGCCCACCACCGAGGCGGAAGCCTACGCCACGCTTGCGGAGCTGGAGAGCGCCATCCTTGAAAAGGCAACAACGGTGGAGTTCATGCTCTCCGAGCCTACCGAGATCGACCTGACCAACGCGGATTCCCTCAGCTACTATCTGGGGCTGAGCAACGCAGATGGGATCAAGGAAGCCGTGTACGCTGAGCCGCTGATGAGCTCGCAGGCCTTCTCGCTCTGCCTCATCCGCGTAGAAAGCGGAACGGATCAAGAGGCGCTCAAGTCCGCCATCGTCAATGGCGTCAATGCGCGGAAATGGATCTGCGTGGCGGCGGATCGCGTCCTTGCGATCGACGGCGGCGACGTCATTCTGCTGGTCATGAGCAGCGAGGAGCTTGTCACGGACGTGCAGAACGCCTTTACCGAGCTGAACGGCGGGAATGTCGGCAAAGCGATCTCCCGCAGCGGCGAGAACGACTGAGAAACGAAAGACCCTGTGGGGCGGTCCATATATGAGCCGCCCCCTTTATATTAGGCAAGATCGTACCTGCAACGGAGGCAAGAATGCTGTTTTCAAGCATACCTTTTCTATATTATTTCCTGCCCATCGTGCTGCTCCTGTACTTTTTGGTACCGCGTGCAGGCAAGAACGCAGTGCTGCTTGCGGCAAGCCTCTTTTTCTATTTTTGGGGCGAACCCGTTTACACGCTGCTGCTCATCGGTGTGGCGTTCTGCGGCTGGATCTTCGGCTTACTCATCGACAGATTCAGGGGAAAACGCGGCGCAAAGCTGTTTTTGATCCTTTCCGTTGCGATCACGCTGTCTGCGCTTGCCTTTTTCAAGTATGCGGACTTTGCGCTCAGCAATTTCAACGGATTGGTCGGAACGAGCATCCCACTGCTCAAGCTGGCGCTGCCCATCGGCATCAGCTTTTACAGCTTTCAGACCATCAGCTATTCGGTGGACGTGTATCGCGGACGCGCTAAGGTGCAGCGCAACTTCTTCACGCTGGCTACCTATGTTGCCTTGTTCCCGCAGCTTATCGCAGGACCCATCGTGCGCTATGTGGACGTGGAAAAGGAGCTGCAGGAGCGAACCCACAGCTTTGCAGACGCGTCCTACGGCGCGATGCGCTTCCTCATAGGCCTTGGGAAAAAGGTGCTTCTTGCAAATGTGCTTGGCGAATTGATCACAAGCTTTCGCGCCTGCGCAGACAAGTCCGTGCTGTTCTACTGGATCTATGCGCTGGCCTTTACGCTGCAGATCTACTTTGACTTTTCGGGCTACAGCGACATGGCGATAGGCCTTGGCCGCATCTTTGGCTTCCACTTTCCCGAGAACTTCAACTACCCGTATATTTCGGCGAGCGTTTCGGAGTTTTGGCGGCGCTGGCACATGACCCTTTCAAGCTTCTTCCGCGATTACGTCTACATCCCGCTGGGCGGCAATCGCGTCAAGCTGCCGCGCTGGATCCTCAACATTCTCATCGTTTGGATGCTGACGGGACTGTGGCACGGCGCAGATTGGAATTTTGTCCTGTGGGGTCTGTATTTTGCGGTATTACTGGTTGCAGAAAAGCTCTTTCTTAATAAGCTTTTGGACAGGATCCCATCGTTCTTCCGTCACGTCTATGTACTGCTGGCGATCGTTCTGAGCTTCGTGCTGTTCAACGCAAACGGCTTGGTGCAGGCGGGAAGCGACTTTGCGGGACTGTTCGGCGGCGGCGGACTCCCACTGTGCAACAGCGTGACCCTGTACTATCTACGCAGCTTCGCGCCCATTTTGCTGCTTGCTGCGATCGGCAGTACGCCTCTTGTCCGTTTTGTGTATCGTCGGATCGACCAAACGATAGGCGGCGCAAAGGCCATGAGCATACTGTATCCGATCGGCTTAATCCTGATCCTGATCGCCGTCACCGCGTATCTGGTCAACGGCAGCTTCAACCCCTTCCTGTATTTCCGCTTTTAGGAGGCGTTTATGAAACATAGTCTACGAGACAGAATAAGCGTGATCCTGCTTGCGGCCTTCCTGTGCATCCTTGCCGTATGGGGCGTCGTGCGCACACCTGACGCAACGTCAAAAAGCGAAAGGCGCAAGCTTGCGCAGTTTCCCAAACTGACGCTCTCTACCGTGCTGGACACAAGCGCAATGGAGGATCTGGAAAGCTACAGCCTTGACCAGTTTCCGCTGCGCGAGAGCTTCCGCACCCTCAATTCCATCCTGCGCAGGTATGTGTTCCTGCAGCGGGATGTCAACGGCGTGTACTTGGCGGACGGGAGTGTCGGCAAGATCGAATATCCTTTGAGCGAAAGCTCTATCACTACGGCTGCCGTGAAGATCAACATCATTTACGAACGTTATGTGCAAGGCTCCGGCTGCAAGGCGGTGCTGGCTGTCGTTCCCGACAAAAACTATTACCTTGCAGACAAGAACGGCTATCCCGCCATGGATTATAACAGGCTGTACGAACTGATAGAGGAGGGCTTGACGTCTTCCATCGAAAGGGTCGACCTAAGGGAGCTGCTTGACGGATCGGACTACTATGTCACGGACACGCATTGGCGGCAGGAAAGGCTGGCGTCCGTGGCACAGCGCCTTGCCGCGGCTTTCGATCTGGACAGAACGCTTGCAGACGAAAGCTATGAAAGCCACACGCTTTCCCCGTTTTACGGCGTGTATTACGGACAGGCGGCGCTGCCGCTCAAGCCCGATACCCTGACGTACTTAACGAACAACGAACTTGCAGCCTGTACCGTGTACAACTACGAGACGGGAAAGACGACAGGGGTCTATCAAGAGGAGCTTTTCAACGGGACGGACGGCTATGACGTGTACCTTTCGGGGGCCTGTCCGCTGCTGACCATTGAGAACCCGCAGGCAACAAGCGGACGCAAGCTGATCGTCTTCCGCGACTCGTTCGCATCCTCGCTGATTCCGTGGCTGATCCCGTCTTACGAAAGTATCACCCTTGTCGATCTTAGGTACATGACGACCGATGCGGTAGGCGGCTTTGTAGACTTCAGCGACGCCGATGTGCTGTTCCTGTACAGCACCTTGATCCTGAACAGCAGCCAGACGCTGCGCTAAGACAGGATGCTGGGAATAAGCGCAAAGCAAGGCAGAAAACTTCAAAAATGCCTTGCGATTGTGCGGACAATAGCGTATAATTAGCTTGATAATAGTCGCTGTCGCAGAAAGGAGCAAAACGCTATGGCGAAAACATCAAACCTGTACGCTCGCATCGAGCCGGAAGTAAAGGAGCAGGCTGAGGCGATCCTAAATGCTCTTGGCATCCCTGTATCTAACGCCATCAATATGTATTACAAGCAGATCATTCTGCAACGTGGGATACCATTTGAAATGAAGCTGCCCGCTGCACAAGTCCTTGACATGCGTCGGCTGACAAGCGATCAGCTTGACGCGGAACTCGAAAAGGGATGTGCGGACGTCGCGTCAGGACGAACAAAGCAGGCAGGAGAGGTGTTCGATTCGATCCACAAAGAGTATGGTGTATGAAGTACGTCGTAGAAATGTCCGATCAGGCGGAAGCAGATCTGCGAGGAATCTTTGAATATATCGCCTTTGAGCTAAGATCCATACAGAACGCAGACGGTCAGCTCAAAAGGCTTGAGAAAAGCATCTGCGGATTGGACGAAATGCCTGAGAGGTATCAACTGTATGGCAGAGAGCCATGGCGTTCTCGCGGTCTACGCAGCATGTCGGTGGATAATTTCTGCGTTTTCTATATCTCGGATACGAAAAGAAGCGTTGTGAGCATTGTTCGCGTTATGTACAGCGGCAGAGACTACAGCGCACAGCTTGCCGATATCCCGGCAGAATAGCATAAGCACGTCCATAACAACAGGAAGCTCCTTTCTTTTGGGGGCTTCCTTTGCTGTATTCCGAATAAAAATGGCGATCCTGCCCTGCGCTAAGTTGCTTGTTCGCTGACAAAGGCGGCAAGCTCGGGGCAAAAGGAAAGCGCTTCCGCCAAGGCGGAGGGGAGAAAGGGGACGCCGATCAGTGCAGCGCGGATCTCGTCTGAGAGGTTTGGATCCAGCGCATCCGTGTACAGCACGGCGCTTTCCACAACGCCGCGCTTGATCGTAAGGCAAAGCTCCGCCTGTCCAAAGCTGAATCGTCTCGCGCAGCGAAAGTCAAAGGCGGGGCTTTCGCCCAGCACCCAAGCGGCGGCGGAACGCAGCATGCGCAGGTGTTCCGCCTTTTCCAACACAGCTTTGGACGGGGCGTAGGGGGCAAGAGCGCCGCCGTTTCGTTCGCAGGCGCGCAGCAAGGCGGTTTGAAGGGCTTCGACCGTGATGCGCGGATCAAATTCATTGAGGTTACAGACGCGTGCGCGCACCGAGGCGACGCCCTTAGAGCGCAACTTTTCGGGATCGGGCTTCAAGTAGCGCTGCATCACGCCAAGATCGCCGTTCACAAGCAGCGTTCCGTGGTGCTGGCGGATCTCTCCACGCGTCAAAAAGGCGTTGCCCGAAAACTTGCGACCGTTCAAGGTCAGGTCGTTGCGGCCTGAAAGTTCTGCGGCAAGATCAAATTCCATAAGCGCATCGCATACAAGGGAGAACTGCCGCGACAGGTCATAGTGGGCTCGTCCCGTCATGAAGGAAAAATTGAGGTTACCAAGATCGTGATAGACCGCGCCGCCGCCCGAGCAGCGACGGACGAGCTGCACCTTGTCACGCTGCAGCGCCGCTAAATCACATTCCCGCCAAGCGTTTTGATTGCGTCCGATGATGACGGCGCGGGCATTGCAATAGAAATACAGCAAAAAATCGTCGGGCTGCAGGCTTTCAAGCAGCGCCTCGTCCATGGACAGATTCATATACGCGTCGTTGCTTTTTGCAAGATAGTAATACCGAGCCATGTCTTCCTCCTTTATGCGGGAAACACGCGTTCGCCGCCCAGATAGACGGCCTCGCGTTCAAGTGCCGCGTTCAAAACGGTCAGATCCGCCCTTCTGCCGACAGCAAGGCGTCCCCGCTCCTTTTCCATGCCCAAATACACTGCGGGCGTATCCGCGGCGGCACACACGGCCTGCACCAAGGGAACGCCGTTACCGACAGCAATGCGGATAAGTTCTGTTAGGTCGACCGCGCTTCCCGCCAAGGTGCCGTCACAAAGGCGTGCAGTACTTCCCTCCCGATGAATGGGAACATCCGCAAGCAGCCCCTGCTCTGTTTTTGCGCCGCAAAGGGACAGGGAATCGCTGATTAGGCAGATGCGCGCCGCGCCAAAGAGACGGAAGGCCAAGCGCAGCATGGTGGGATGCACATGCACGCCGTCCGCGATCAATTCGACCGTGATGTTGTCCCGCTCCGCAGCAGCGGCGATCGGCCCGGGGGCGCGGTGCAGCAGAGGCGGCATGGCGTTCCACATATGCGTCAAGTGATCCGCACCCGCGTCAAAGGCGGCAGAGGCAAGCTCATAGGAGGCAAGCGTGTGCGCAAGCGAAACATGCGTCTTTTTGCTGACTTCTCGAATGAACGGCAGCGCACCTTCCAATTCGGGAGCGATGCAGACGAGCAGGATCTGTCCTTGGGAAGCGTCCCACAGGCGCATAAAAAGGTCAATGTCGGGCGCGGCGAGGAAGGCTGCGTTCTGTGCGCCGCATTTATTTTGTGAAAGAAAAGGCGCTTCCAGATACAGTCCGCAGACGGCCGCGGACTTGTTGCGGTGACTGCGCATGAAGTCCGCCGTCTGCCTGCAGGCGGCAAGAAGCGTGTCAATGCTTGCGGAAGCAAGGATCGGCAGGAACGCGCCTACGCCGCGGGATGCAAGATAGCTTGCACAGGTCGAAAACGCAGCGCTGTTTGCATGGGTGAAGTCAAAGCCGCTGTTGCCGTGGGTGTGCAGGTCGATGGGGGATGGGATGACATAGCTGTCGCCAAAGTCGATACGATCAACAGGATCAAGTTTTAAAAGCGTTGCCGCATCGTCATAAAAGGCGGTGATACGCCCTTTTTGTACAACAAAAGCACCGCAGTGAAAGCGATGATCCTCCCCATACAGCCGATTCCCCGAAAATACAAGCATCCTGTCCTTCATGCCGCAAGTATAGCACAGACGCGTATTGACAACAAGGTTAGTGTAAAATAATACCGTGTAAACTCATGAGCAGGTTGGGTGAGACGGAAG
>CAZBBX010000040.1:0-17344 GCA_964490325.1 uncultured Oscillospiraceae bacterium | reverse complement strand
TCTTCCGTCTCACCCAACCTGCTCATGAGTTTACACGGTATTATTTTACACTAACATAGTCGATATGTCTTTAGAACAAAGCCGATATGTCTTGGGATCGAAGATCCGTGGTTTTTTGAATTTTTGAATAAATATGCCTCTTGAACTGCTGCGATCTTGAGATCCTTTAGGTCAAAAAAAGGCGATCGGACTGCTTCTGATCGTCCAATAGCCGTTTTGGCTTGGTATGTGCGTCCTTGCGAAAAGCAATGGCGGATCAAGTTTCTCCGCTTCACTTAGGCAGCATGCGCAGGGAGCGCACCTTTTATGGCATATGCGTATACTATGGGACGAACTCGCCGCCACAGTTCCAGCAGTGCGTACGTTCGGGTCTCTGCAAGGTATTACAATTGGGGCAGCGGATCATCCTTCCCTCTTTGATTGGGATCAATCCCCCGATTTGTTTTATCAATTCTCGCTTGGCTTCTTCCGCAGCGAGCCTGCGCACTTCCTCGATACGCTGCTGCTCCGCGAAAGCCTGCCGTTCCGCTTCCCTTTGGGCTTCAATCATTCGCCGCGCTTCATCCATCGGAATGCCCGTAACTTCATCCTTCTGCCTATAGACGATCTCCGTGTCGGCAGAGGTGAACATGTCTCTTTTATCCAGCAGCATCAACAGCCCTATAAAGTCCTTTGCTGCGATGGGCAAGTCCCTATCCGGCAGCTGTTTGATCAACGCTTTTTTCTTCTCACAGAGGCAGTAATCAATAATCCAAATGATCGCCGGCGGCAATAAGACTATGACAAAAAAACATATCACGGCTATGAGCGGCTCCGACTGAATCAAGCTGGTTATCAACATCCTTATCCCATGTAAGACAGCAGTTATCACCCAGCACCAGAGTACTGTCTTTAAGCCTTTGCCGATAAAATGCAGCCTTGCCCAAGGTTGTCTCTCTCCGCACTTGCAGCAGCCATATCGCAGTCCCAGATCGAAGTCTGTACGTTCATTCAGTGCACTGATACTGTAGTCCACATCCTCATCACAACTCGCTTTCGCTTCCTGTGCCATATATTCATCCGTAGATTCTTGTCTGCTTTTGCTTAAGTAATAGCCAAGACCAATACGTCGTACAGCCTGTCCTATGACGAAATGCTCAACGATGTTCAGCTCTCCGCAGCGGCTGCAGCGAAAGGCTATATAGATGGACTTCGTGCTCTCCTTTGTTGCATATGCGGCCATCCTCTTTGTCCCCCTCTCTTTAGTATTGTAAATATAGCATTCATCTAAATTTACTGTCAATTAATGTATGCAGTATTGGATCTATTACGCGCAGAATTTGTTTTTTTACCGAACGGATCCGTAGGAACTGCCGCTCCTCACGCAAAAGGGCGCACATGTAAAACCATCTGCCATGCTCCATGTTGGATCGAAACGGGGCTGGGTCGATTGACAAAAGGATACCCGCAATCTATACTTGCAGGGTCGATCAAGTTTTTTGTGGTACGCCGTTCGAGCCTGACCAAGCGGCAAAGGTGAAATGAACGATGGGGAACTCCCGAGATCGACGCTAAAGCGGCTCATTCCATTTTGGGGAGCGGTCGCCTTTGAAAGGAGCTGCACGCATGCCAACAGAGCCTTACGATTGGAAACATCTGTGGAAAGCGCCCGAGAATGCCCGCGCCTACTTCTCACCGCATTACGACGACGCCCTTCGGCATGAGCATCCCTTCCTGTACGCGTTGGCTGTCGTTGGCATCGTCTTATCGATCATCGTGCCCATCGCCTTGGCCGTGCTCCTTGCCATTTACACGCTTCCCTGCCTGTCCGACAGCAGCTCTGTTCAAAACTTTGCGTATATGGCTCTTGGCGTCTATCTGTATTTCTTGGGCCCCATCGGGATAGGCCTTGGCCTATGCAACCTTTTGATGATCCCCTACAGGCAGTACTTGGGGCATCGCCTGACCATCCTGAGCTGCGGCATCGGTCTTGGCGCCACCATCCTCGGCTACCTCTTGCTGCTGTACTGCTGATCGCCGTCCCTTATCACACAGTCTCGTTGCCTTGAACAGAACAGTTCGGTTCCAAGAATAGCAAAAGGCGATCCCTTGCGAGACCGCCCTTGCCGTTACGTATTGTGCGTGTATCTTAGAAGTCTACCTCGGTATCATAGTAGCAGCACTTGAGCAGCTTTTCCATCTCCGCCTGATCGGGCCGACGGGGGTTGGACCCCGTGCAGGCGTCTGCGATGGCGTTCTTGGCGATCAGGGGCAGTCTCTCAAGGAAGACGTCCTCGGGGACGAAGCCCTGCGCCGCAGGATAGCTGTCCGCGCCGTAGTTTTTGATGCACTGCGGGATGTTGAGCCGTTCGTTCATGCCGCGCAGGAAGGCGATAAGCCTTTTGACCTTCTCGTCGTCGTCCTTGCCGCCCAAGCCCAGATCGTCTGCGATGCAGCCGTAACGCTGCTTTGCTGCTGCGTCCTTCGCGTTGAACGCGATGACCTTTGGCAGATACATGGCGTTTGCAGCGCCGTGGATGATGTGCGCGCCGCAGTCTGCAAAGGCCGCGCCCGTCTTGTGCGCCATGGAGTGGACGATGCCAAGCAGAGCGTTGGAGAACGCCATACCCGCCAAGCACTGTGCGTTGTGCATACTGTCCCGCTTTGCCATGTCGCCGTTGTAGGAGTCGATCAGGTCATTCTTGATCATGCGAATGGCGTACAGCGCCAGCGGATCGGTAAAATCACTGTTGGCCGTGGACACATACGCCTCGATCGCGTGCGTCATGGCGTCCATGCCCGTGTGCGCCACCAGTTTCTTGGGCATGGTCTCCGCCAGATCGGGATCGACGATGGCCACATCGGGCGTGATCTCAAAGTCCGCAATGGGGTACTTGACGCCCTTTTGATAGTCGGTGATGATGGAGAACGCCGTCACCTCCGTTGCCGTGCCTGAGGTGGAGGAGATGGCGCAGAAGTGTGCCTTCCTGCGCAGCTTGGGCAGACCGAACACCTTGCACATGTCCGCAAAGCTCGTCTCGGGATACTCGTACTTGATCCACATTGCCTTTGCCGCATCGATCGGCGAGCCGCCGCCCATTGCAACGATCCAGTCCGGCTCAAAGCGCAGCATAGCTTCTGCGCCCTTCATGACGGTCTCCACGGAGGGATCGGACTCGATGCCCTCCAGCACCTCGACCTCCATGCCCGCTTCCTTGAGATACGCGACCGCCTTATCCAAGAAACCAAAGCGCTTCATGCTGCCGCCGCCTACGCAGACCATTGCGCGCTTGCCCTCCAGCGTCTTAAGCGCCTGCAGCGAACCCTTGCCGTGATACAGATCCCTCGGTAATGTAAAACGTGCCATACTTGCATTCTCCTTTCGCCATCTTGTTTTGTTGTCTTCATTGTAAATGAAGAAGCGCCGAAAGGGAAATGCCTAAAGCGTATTACGCTATATCTTTATCGATACAGTATTATCGTATTAAGCCCGTGAGACCTCATCCGTCAGATGCAGCACGGCCACGGCGTCCGAGATTGTCTTTTCCAACGCCTCGCGGCCATACTCATCCACCTCGGCACGGTTCTTGTCGCCGTGGGTGAGGCAGCCCGCCCCGTTGATGCAGCCGCCCACGCAGGCCATGCCCTCAAGGAAATTGCCGTCGGGCCTGCCCTGCCGCGTCTTCAGCAGCGCCGTGCGGCAGGCCTCGATGCCGTCGCAGCGCACGGGAGCAAGCGTGAAATCCTTGTCCAGTCCGCGCTCCTTGAGCCCCTGTGCGACCGCGTCGGACAAGCCGCCGCTGCGCGCAAAGATGCGTCCAAAGTAGGAGGCGTTGTCCAGTACGCTCTCCTCCATCGTTTCCAGAGCAAGGTCGCGGCTGTCGAACAGCGCCTGCAGCTCCTCGAAGGTCAAAACCGCGTCCACCAAGCGGCAAACGTTGGGCTGCTCCCGCTCCGCCTTCTTTGCGGTGCAGGGTCCGATGAACACGAGCTTGGCGTTTGGATCGCCATCCTTGATGTACTGTGCGATCGCCGCCATAGGCGAGGGGTTGTGGGAGATATGCCCCACAAGGCTTGGAAAATTCTTGCGCAGATACGCAACGAAGGCGGGACAGCAGGAGCTGGTCAAGAAGCCCTTTTCCTTAAGCTCTGCACACTCGGTATACGCCACCATGTCAGCACCCAGCGCCGCTTCGACAACGGTGTGGAAGCCAAGCTGCTTGATCCCCGTGATCACCTGCCCCAGCTTGGCGTACACGAACTGGCTGGAGATACTGGGCGCCACCAGCGCATACACGCGGTACTTGCTGTTGCCCTCGCTGCGGCGGATCAGATCGATGACATTGAGGATGTAGGACTTGTCGCCGATCGCGCCGAAGGGACACTGGTACACGCAGGCGCCGCAGGAGACGCACTTGTCGTTATCGATGACGGCGCCGCCCTCGGGACCTGCGGAGATGGCCTTGATCTTGCAGGCGTTCTCGCAGGGACGCTTGCGGTTGACGATGGCGGAATAGGGGCAGACCGCCGCGCACTTGCCGCAGTTGATGCATTTGGACTTGTCGATATGTGCCTTTTGATGCTCGTCATACGTCAAAGCGCCGCGGGGACAGACGTCCTCGCAGCGATGCGCAAGGCAGCCGCGGCAGGCGTCCGTGACCTGATACCCGCCCTTGGGACAGTCGTCACAGGCGATGTCGATGACCTCGATGACATTTTTGTTGCTCTTATCGCCGCCGACCGCCAGCTTGATCCGCTCCGCAAGGATGGCGCGCTCCTTGTACACGCAGCAGCGCATGGTGGGCGTTTTGCCCGGGATGATCTCCTTGGGGATGTCCGTGATCCTTTCCATCAGATCGCCCTTCCACGCATGGCGGGCGACCTCCCTGAGCACCTTATACTTGAGGTATTGTACCTTTGTGTCAAATTTGCGCATGTGCGCTCCCCCCTAAAAATAGCTGACTTGGATGCGTTTGCCCATCCGTTCGAGGCAGACCGTCAGCTCGCGCACGAGCTGCATCTTGATTGTGAAGTTGATGGGCAGCTCGCTGTTTTGATGCGCGGGATTGACCGCCCTTCCAACAAAGAAGTTGACGTCCGTGGCGTCCTCAAAGAGCATCCTTGCGATCTTGGACGCGCCGTCCTTCTTGTAGCACCATTGCTCAAACGAGCTGTTGTCCGCAAGGTAATTCTTGGCATACTCCAACACGCGGTTGATCGTCACCACGCCCTCCGTCACCAGATCGCAGCCCTCCAGCTCCGCCGTTGGCGGAATATCGAGATCGAAAAAGGTGAGGTCGGGCAGGAGCGGCTTTTTAAGGTAGTCCGCCGCGATGGACGAGGTGGTCCCGCCGCAGACGATATGCTTGCCCTCCTTGGCGAAGAACAGGGACATCATCTTTTTGCAGTCGTCACGGTTGGAGGGTGGGCCGATGATGAGGTTGACAGGCTCACGGGCACGGATCTTTACGGTGCAGACCGTGGCGTCATCCCCGGGCTTTCCCTCGTACAGCTTGTTCGTCTCGTCCAAGAGGATGGTGCAGAGGGTCTTTGCGGTGAAGCCCACATCGCGGAAGGTGGATATAAAGTCGATGATCTCGCTGCGTCTCCAGCCGAAGTTGTAGCTGATCCCCACGCCTGCGTGCTCCACGCCGTCTGAAAACGCCACAAACACATCACCCTCGCGGATGTCCGTCTCGGCGCGCACGATCTTCTTGTCCCCGATCTGTACCTCGCTAAACGGCAGTTCGCGGTTTTCCCCGTCGCGAAACATGACCGTGCGCGGGTTGTCGTACTGGATGATCTCCGCCTTGCTGTTGTTGCGGATGCGCAGGATGGTGAAGGTGGAGTAGGCAACGCCCCGCTCCTTGCACACGGGCAGGGTCTCCACGACGGTCTTGACCGACTCCTCCAGCGTCATCCCCGCCGCCAGCATGGTCGAGAGGATCTTGGAGGTGAGGATGGACAGGATGTTGGCCTTTACGCCGCTGCCCAAGCCGTCCGCCAGTACGACAACGGTCTGGTTCTTGTCGGGCGTGTCCAAGACCTCCACATGGTCGCCGCAGAGCTGCTCCCCCGTGTGATTGATGCTTAGGAAGCCGACGTCCGCGCAAAGATTATTCGTCGTCATCGAGTATCGACTCCTTCAGCTTGGTCAAGGCGATCTTTGTCTCCGCAGCCGTTTCGCCCAGCAGCGATGCGATCTCCTGCACGATGCGCATTTGCTTGTCCACGACCTTGTCCGCCGTCTCGACCGTCTGACGGCTGAACGTCTCCTTGCTCTTTCTGCTCTTTTCCTCCTCCGTCACATCGCGAAGGAAGGCGATCATATGCTTGGCGACTCGATCCAAGACGATGGTCAGCTCCAAGTACTTATCGAACTCGGAATAGTAATCGCGCTTGTTGACAACGCGCTTGCCGTCCTCCATGACGCTCAAAAAGTCCGCGGGATTTAGGATGCGCACCAACGGCTCGCCCAGAACGTCGGAACGTTCGCGAATGCGCAGCATGGTGAGCGCGGCCTTGTTAATCTGCTGGATCTCGTAATACTCGTTGACGACAAGGATGCCGTTGGGCGTATTGTCCAAGATGTTGCCCGTGAAGCGCTCGGACTGCTCCATCAGGTAGGGCAGGCACATGCCGATCTCCGCCTTGCCCTGATAGACCGCGATCGCCTTCTCGCGGCAGCTGTTGTAGCCGCAGGTGCCGCAGTTCAGCTCGTCCTCCGGCTTGGTCTTGCCCATCTTGGCAAGGATGTCGCGTATCTCCTGCTCGCCGGGCTGCCGCTTCTCCTTGATGGAGGCAAGGTACTCCGCCGCGATCTTGGCGGGAGCGGGCTGGTCGACGGTAAAATCCGCCTTTTTTGCATACGCCGTCACGGCGCGGTAGTTGCGCAGCGGCGTGTTGTGATGCTTTTGCAGGATGGGACCGCCGGCGCAGCTCCCCACGCAGGCGGACATTTCGATGAAGCAGCGGTGGATGCCCCCCGCCTGTATGTCGTCTAACACGTTCTTGCAGTTTTCCAAGCCGTCCACCGACAGGTAGGTATAGGTCGGCTCGCGCCGCTGCATGGTCTTGAGGATGCCGCCGTTCGTGGGAAACAGCCTTGCAAGCCCCTGCTCTCCCGTCTCCTCCTGCTGCTCGATGGTGATGTGCTTGGCGGCAAGCATGTCCGCCAGCTCGTCAAAGGTCAGCGCCGCGTCGATCCCGTCCCGCGCCGCCTCGTCCTTTTTGGACAGGCAGGGTCCGATGAACACCGTCTTGGCGTTTGGATACCTGCGCTTGATGTCCTTGCAATGCGCCTGCATGGGCGTCATCACGGGGGCAAGGTCGCCGACCAGCTGCGGATAATACTTTTCCACCAAGAGGTTCACGGTATGACAGCAGGAGCTGATGACC
The DNA here is from genome assembly GCA_964490325.1 of uncultured Oscillospiraceae bacterium. GTDB lineage: Bacteria > Bacillota > Clostridia > Christensenellales > CAG-138 > DAOPJM01. The sequence continues at coordinate 9,967 of CAZBBX010000040.1, read as the reverse complement.
ACGTCCCCCGCTCCCTCCGCCAAAAGGCGTTCGTAGGCCGTCTTGACCATGGTCGCGCCCAACGCCGTCTCCTCCACCGCAAAAAAGCCCAGCTGCTTGAGCGCCTTTTCCATGGCCTGCACCCCTGCGCCGTTGAAGTACGCCGTAAAGGAGGGCGCCATGCTGACTATGACGGGGGCGTCGTCCATGAGCAGTACGCCCACGATCTCCGTTTCGTCCGCGATCTTCTTGGCGTTCTGCGGACAGACCACATAGCACTGGCCGCAAAGGATGCACTCATCCGCGATCACGCTTGCCAGATTTCCCGAAAACCGAATGGATTTGACGGGACAGTTGCGGATACATTTATAACAGTTTTTGCAGTTGGATTTTTGAAACTTCAGAAACTCCACCATGGTTCAGTTCCTCCCCGCGTTCTTTTTTGCGTTCACCTTGTCCATAAAGCGCATTGCGTCCACCGCGATACGCTCATGCGTACCCTCGCCCACGACGCCGTGCTTGTCCTCCACCGTCATTTGAAAGCTGCAGCGCCGTCCGTCGACCTTTGTCAGTTCGCTTTTGCAAAGCACCGTGCCGCCCACGGGTACGGCGGACAGATGCATGATGTCGATCCGCACGCCCACGCTGGTCTGCCCCGCCTCTAACTCACATTCGATGCTCTCGGCAGCCGTCGCCTCCATCAATGCGATCATAGCCGGCGTTGCAAAGACGGGCAGCGTTCCGCTGCCCATCCTAAGCGCCGTCTGCGCCTCCGTGACGGTGAGATACTTTTGATTTTTAATCCCTTCCCGTACCATAGCCGTTCGTCAGGAGAGCCTTTTTAGGACTTCGCTCTCGAAGAAATCCTTGGTGGTGTCGGGTGAAACGGAGAAGCATTCGCCGTCCACGGTTACGTTGACGCCTGTTTGACACTTGCCCATGCAGAAGGTGCCTGCAAGCTCCACCTTATCCTTAAGGCCGTTTTGTGCGACCAGATACTGCAGCTGCTCCACGACCTGCCGCGAACCCTTGATGTGGCAGGAGCTGCCGATACAAATGGTGATCCTCATGTTCCCTTCCTCCTCATTCAAAATCGATCACGTTGACCCAGCGCAGCAGGAACTCCCGCTCCATGGGCTTGCCCTTGACCAGCTGCGAAGCTGCCACAATGGGCATCCAGCTCTGCACATACTGCTTTGCAATGTCGTTGCGCTTGCAGAAGCGGCTCAGGTATGCCTCCGCACCGTCGATGCTTCCCGCCAGCCAGAACAGCAGATAGCTCCTTGCCGCGTCCGCCGAGGCGTTGCCCTGCGTCACATGCGACCAGTCCAGCACAAAATGCGTGCCGTCCGGCTTGATGATGATGTTGGAGGGGTTGAAGTCGCCGTGGCAGATCTTCTTATGCGTAGGCATCCCGTTCAGGCGTGTGCGCAGGTCGTAGCGCGTGGTGGCGTCCAGCCCGCTCTGCCCGATCTTTCTGTCCATCTTGTCCTTGAGCTTGGTGATGAGCGGCGCTTCATGCGCGAAGATCTCCGCTTGGATGTTCACGAACAGATCCAAATACTCGTCCATGCGCGTTTCATCCTCGTCCATGAGGCGCTGCAGGGTCTTGCCCTCGATGAACTCGGAACGGATGGCCCATTTGCCGTCCAGCATGGTCACCTCGATCAGTTTGGGAACGTTCAGCCCCGTCTCCTCGATGCGCGCCTGATTGAGCGCTTCGTTGAGGATGTCCGCCTTCTTGTAGTCGTTGTCGAAAACCTTCAGCACCGTGTCGCCGTCACGATAGATCGTCTTTCCCGTGCGTACCGCAAGGATCCTGTCAGCTTGCATACCCATCTTGCTACCTCCTTATCTGGCGCCGTTCGCAGCGTTCCTGCCGCGGCGATACAGGCGTTTATAGTCGTTGGCGTTGGCCTTTTCCGCAGGCGTGCTCTCCGGCTTGTCCGTCTCAATGAAGCCGTCGCCGTAGTACGCGTTCAGATACATCTGCTTGATCTCGCTCATCAGCGGGTAGCGCGGGTTGGCTCCCGTGCACTGGTCGTCAAAGGCCTGCTCCGTCATGGCGTCCAAGCGGGCAAGGAAGTCCGCCTCGTCGGGCGCATAGTCGCGGATGGTCGGCTTAATGCCAATGTATGCCTTCAGCGCATCGATCTTCTTAATGAGCCCCGCAAGCTTCTCCTCGTCGGTCGCGCCCTGTACGCCCAGATAATCCGCGATCTCGGCATAGCGCGCCAGCGTATGCGGATGATCGTACTGCGGGAAGGTACCCATCTTGGTGGGGATCTCGCAGGCGTTAAAGCGCAGCACCTCGTCCATCATCAGCGCGTTTGCAACGCCGTGCGGGATGTGGTGGAAAGCGCCCAGCTTGTGCGCCATGGAGTGCATCACGCCCAAGAAGGCGTTGGCAAAGGCCATGCCTGCCATCGTGGCGGCGTTGGCCATCTTCTCCCGCGCCTCGGGATCGACAATGCCCGATACCGCGCTGTCATAGGCTCTGGGGAGGTACTCGAAGATCATCTTCAGGCTCCTAAGGGCAAGACCGTCGGTGTAGTCCGTCGCCATGACGGAGGCGTAGGCCTCCAGCGCGTGGGACACCGCGTCGATGCCCGAAGCGGAGGTCAGGCCCTTGGGTGCGTGCAGCATCAGATCTGCGTCCACAATGGCCATCTTGGGCAGCAGCTCATAGTCCGCAAGGGGATACTTCACGCCGCTCGTCTCGTCGGTGATGACGGCAAAGGGCGTGACCTCGGAGCCTGTGCCCGCAGAGGTGGGAATGGCGATGAAGTACGCCTTGTCGCCCATGTGCGGGAAGGTGTAGACGCGCTTGCGGATGTCCATAAAGCGCATCGCCATGTCCATAAAGTCCACCTCGGGATGCTCGTAGAGCACCCACATGATCTTGGCGGCGTCCATGGCGGAGCCGCCGCCCACCGCGATAATGACGTCCGGCATAAAGGCTGTCATCAGCGCCGCGCCCTGCTTTGCGCAGGCCAGTGTGGGATCGGGCGCCACGTTGGAGAAGGTGCTGTGCATGATGTTCAGCTCGTCCAGCTTGCTCTCGATGGGCTTGGTGTAGCCGTTTGCATACAGGAAGCCATCTGTGACGATAAACGCCTTTTTCTTGTGCAGAACCTTGCCAAGCTCGTCCAATGCGACGGGCAGGCAGCCGTTTTTAATGTAGACCTTTTCGGGTGCGCGGAACCAAAGCATGTTCTCCCTCCTCTCGGCGACCGTCTTGATGTTGAGCAGCTGCTTGACGCCTACGTTCTCCGAAACGGAGTTGCCGCCCCAAGAGCCGCAGCCGAGGGTCAGCGAGGGCGTGAGCATGAAGTTGTAGATGTCGCCGATGCCGCCCTGTGAGGCGGGGGTGTTGACGAGGATGCGGCAGGTCTTCATGCGCGCTTGGAACTCGTCAAGCGTGGCGCTGTCGCGCACCGTGTCCAGATAGATGGAGGAGGTGTGGCCGTAGCCGCCGTCGGCGATGAGCCGTTCCGCCTTTTTGAAGGCGTCCTCGACGTCGCTTGCCCGATACATAGCCAGTACGGGGGAAAGCTTTTCGTGTGCGAACTCCTCGCTAAGCTCGGTGCTCTCCACCTCGCCGATAAGGATCTTCACGCCCTGCGGCGCTGTGACCCCCGCAAGCTTTGCGATGGCATATGCGCTCTGTCCAACGATCTTGGCGTTCAAAGCGCCGTTGATGAGGATGGTCTTGCGTACGCGCTCCGTCTCCTCGGGATCGAGGAACAGGCAGCCCCGCGCCGCGAACTCCGCCTTGACCGCGTCGTACACCTTGTCCAGCACGATGACGGACTGCTCCGACGCGCAGATGACGCCGTTGTCAAAGGTCTTGGAATGGATGACGGAATTGACCGCCAAAAGAATATCCGCGCTCTCGGTGATGATGGCCGGCGTGTTGCCGGGGCCTACGCCCACGGCGGGCTTGCCTGAGGAGTAGGCAGCCTTGACCATGCCGGGGCCGCCTGTCGCCAAGATGATGTCCGCTTCCTTCATGATGAGGTTGGTCATGTCCAGCGAGGGCTGATCGATCCATGCGATGATGTTTTCCGGCGCACCCGCCGCCACAGCCGCTTCAAGCACGATCCGCGCCGCCGCGATGGTGGAATCCTTGGCGCGGGGATGCGGGCTTATCACGATGCCGTTGCGGGTCTTAAGAGCGATCAGCGTCTTAAAGATCGCTGTGGAAGTGGGGTTCGTGGTGGGTATGACCGCCGCGATGACGCCGATGGGCTCCGCGATGCGGCGATAGCCGTAGGCTTCGTTGTCCATGATCACGCCGCAGGTCTTCACATCCTTATAGGCGTTGTAGATGTACTCCGCCGCGTAGTGGTTCTTGATGACCTTGTCCTCCACCACGCCCATGCCCGTCTCCTCCACCGCAAGCTTTGCAAGCGGGATGCGCGCACGGTCTGCGGCGGAAGCGGCGGCAAGAAAGATCCTGTCCACCTGCTCCTGCGTGTACGTTGCAAAGCTGCGCTGCGCGGCTCGTACCTGCGCGAGCCGTTCCTCCAGCTTGGAAACGCCGTCTACAATGGGATATTTGCGATCGCTCATATCGACTGCCTCCATTTCTTGATGGTTTCAGTATACAGGATGCCCCAACAAAAGGAAAATACCTAAGCTGTATTCCGATATATCTTTATCGATATGCGCAAATCGATTCTAAGGCTGCAATTCGCGCTTCACGGCTATGAGCTTGTCGATGAACGCCTTGTCCAAATCGCTGAGGGTATAGCCCTCCTTATAGATAAGCACATCGCGATACCGTCGCTTGTTGTCCGCGCAGGGGCGCTGACACAGGCCGTAACGCTCGATGAGCCGCGTGGGAACGGGCGACACCCACATGAAGGTGTTGGGCGATCCCGCCAAAAGATCCATCTGACTGCCGCGCTCAAACACGAAGATATGCTTGTTGACGTCCTCCGACAGCTCATTCTTGCGAACCGTGCTCAGTGACAGCGAGGGCACGAAGGGGTCGGCGTGGGCGATCTCCGTATAGGGCGTAAGGTCGCCAAGGGTAATGCGCTCCTTCTTCGCCAAGGGATGCTCCTTCGCAAACAGCAGCGAGTATTGAAACTCAAAGATGACCTCGCTGTGCAGGGATTTTTCCGCCAGCAGCTCCTTAAAATTGTCGTCATACACGTCCTGATAGCGGATGACGCCCAAGCGATAATCCGCCTCGATGATGTTGCGGATGGCGCGCAGGGCGTTGGTCTCCTTGTAGAAAAGCTCCTTGCCCGCCTGCGGATCCAAGCCCTTTACAAACTCCGTGAAGGCGCAGGAAATGTAGCTTGCGCGAGGCACGGACACGGAAAAATGCAGCGGCCTTTCCTTTGCGCCGCGATACAGCTCCTCGATGGCGTCCACCTCGGAGAGGATCTTGCGGGCATAGCCCAAGAACTCCTCCCCCTCCGCCGTGGGATAGATGCCCTTGCTGCTGCGCTTGAAGATGCTCACGCCCAACGTGTTCTCCAGCTCGCGGATGGCGCGGCTGAGGTTCGGCTGCGCTGTGTACAGGCGCTCTGCAGCCTTGGTCATGGAGTTGGTCTCCGCGATCACCACCGCGTACTTGAGATGCAGCAGGTTCATGCTTCGTCCCCCAGCTCCGCCCGAAGGTGCTTGGAGAGGATCGCCAGAGAGGAGGCAAGGTTTTCGTTCTCCACCAAGACGCCCTCCGCAGCCCGCAGCAGCGTGGGCGCAAAGTTCCAGATGGCCTTCACCCCGCAGGCGCAAAGGCGGTCGCACACGCCCTGCGCAGCCTCCATCGGCACGGTGATGATGCCCAAGCGTATGCCCTTTTCAAAGCAGAACGCCTCCATCTGCGAGGCCGCGTACACGGGTTTGCCGCCGATCGACGCCCCCGCAAGCGCAGGCGCCGCATCGAAGGCCGCAAGGATGTTCAGGCCGTAGTCGGAAAAGCCGCTGTAGGACAGCAGTGCGCCGCCAAGCTTGCCTGCGCCGACCAGGATGGCGTCCATCGTCCTGCCGCAGCCCAAACACTCCTCGATGCGCAGCAGGAGCTGCTCGGTGTCGTAGCCCGTCTTGGGTCTGCCCATGCCGCTGACCGTACCCAGATCCTTGCGCACCTGTACGTCGTTGAGACCGAAATGCGCCGCGATCATCGACGCGGACACGTTCTTTTGCTTATCGCGTACGGTAAGAAGATAATGCCGATAAATCGGCAGACGCCTTAGCGTCGTGGGAGAAATGGTATCCATGCAGCTGTTTTCCTCCGCTTGTTCTGATGCTTTCAGTATACCGCCGCGGTTTCATTAAGTCAACCGTTATCGATAAACTTTCATCCATTACTTTTCCTTTTCACAGAGAAGCTCCCAAGCGTTTTTGAATTGTCAGAAGTGGCGGCTTGTGCTATACTGAAAAAAAGTCGCGTTTCCGTGAAAGCTTCCAATTTTTGGAACGCGGGAGGACGAAGCATGTCGCAAACGAACAAACCGGCGCTGCAACGGTGGCTGCTTGCCGCAGCAGTTATAGTGCTTGCGCTTATATTGCGGCAGATCTCCCTGCCCCCCGACGCGACCAAGCTGCCGATCAACCTGTTTTTGGGCTTACTGCGCTCCCTTTTATACATTGGTCTTATCATGGCCTGGGGTCTGTCCCTGCGCCGCCGCGTCATTCAAAAGCGCCTGCGGCGGCTGCTGACGGCGATCGTTGTGCTGATGCTATTTTGGCTGTGCGTCCGTGCCGTCGCTTACCAGATCAATCTGTTCGCACAGGCAAGGCGCTACCTGTGGTATGCCTTTTACCCCTCCATGCTGCTGATCCCGCCCTTTGCCTTCTGTGCGGCGCTGCGGCTTAGCAAGGGGGACGAGTACCGCCTGCCCAAGTGGACCCGCCTGCTTTTTGTCGTAAGCCTGCTTCTGATCCTGCTTGTGTTTACCAACGATCTGCACCAATGGGTGTTCCGTTTTCCCGACGGTGCGCCGTTCACCGTTGACAGGTACAGCTACAGCGGCGGCTACTTTCTTGTGGTCGCATGGATCGGCCTCGTGTCGATCGCGGCGATCCTGCTGATCCTTTTGCGCTGCCGCATCCCCTATGTGAAAAAGCTCGTGTGGCTCCCCTTCGTCCCCACCTCCGTGCTGCTTGTCTACACGGTGCTGTACGCGCTGCGCGTCCCCTTTGTGATGGCGCTTTTCGGCGATCTGACCGCTTTTTCCTGCTGTATGATCGCCGCCATCTTTGAAAGCTGCCTGTCAAGCGGCATCATCGGCTGCAACGACAACTACGGTGAGCTGTTTTTGCTCTCTCCCCTTGCCATGCAGATCACGGACGAAACGCACACCGTGCGCTATTCCACCAAGAATGCCAAACCCATGGAGCCTGCCGCGCTGTGTAAGGCGGACGATGCGCCTGTGCTGTATGCAAACGGTCTGCGCCTTTCGGCGGCCGCCATCCATGGCGGTCATTGCTATCGGCAGGAGGATGTGTCCGAGCTGACGGCGCTTTTGGACGAACAGAATCGTGTGCGCGAGGAGCTGCAAAGCTACGGCGCTCTATTGCAGGAGGAGAGCAAGCAAAAAGCCCGGCGGGAGAAGCTCCTTGCCGAACAAAAGCTGTATGCGGAGCTGAATGCGGACACTGCGCCCATCTGCGCCCATCTTGGCGCACTTGCGGGGGCGCTGCAGGCTGCAAAGACCGAGACGGAGGCAAAGGCTCTTTTGCGACAGGTCGCTGTTGTGGGCGCCTATCGGAAGCGGCGCAGCAATCTGCGTCTTCTTGCCGAGGGGACGGATCGGGTCACGGTGCGCGAGCTGATGCTCTGCCTTGGGGAGTCCGTCATGACCCTAAAGCTCTGCCAGCTTTGCTGCGCGCTCCATTTTGAGGGTGAGGGCGAGCTGACGACAAAGGCCGCGCTGCGTCTGTACGACTGCTTTGAGGCCGTTGCGGAGGCTTGCTTGGACGCCGCCTGTGGTCTTTTAGTCTCGCTGACCGTCACGGGATCGGACTGTGAGCTGTCCATGGCGGTGCAGGGGGAAGGGGCGCTTGACGCGCTTGAAGAACAGTTTGTCGGCTGCTCCGTCTGCGCGGAGAACGAGCTGTCCTACTGCCGACTTTGTGTCAAAACGGAGGGTTGAGCGATGCGGCATTTTACCGAATATGACTGCCTGAACATGACCCTGCCGCTGCTGCTGCTCTTTTTTGTCCTGCTTGTGCAGCTTGCCACGCTCCTAAACGACCTGCAAAGGCGGCGGCATTGGGCGCTTCTTGTTACGGACGCCGTGCTGACGCTCGGTGAGCTTTGCTGCCTTTGCCTGCTCCTGTTTTCGGAACACGCCGCGCTTGCGGCAAGGGGCTCGGATCCTGCCCTTCTTGGCGCCGACTACCGCTACGCCGCCCATCTTACGCCGATCCTTGACCCGCCCCTGCTCCTGCTGTATGCGCTGCTCCTTGCCCTTTTAGGCTATCCCGTCCTGCGGTACAGCCTGCAGCGCAGCCTGTACAAGCCCAAGCTCGGTCCCGAAGCCATCAAGGAGAGCTTGGACGAGCTGCCCGACGGCGTTGCCTTCTTGGACAACAGGGGACGGGTGCTGCTGTGCAACAGGCGGATGCACCGTTTGGCGCAGGCGCTGCTTGGACGGGATCTGCAAAACGGCCTTGCCCTGTGGGACGCGCTGAAAGCGCCGCCTACGGGGGTCTGCCGCCTGCGCAGCGATGCAATGCTGTTTGGCTTTCCCGATGGACGGATCTATCGCTTTCGCAGCAGCGTCCTTGCGGACGGGGCTTATACGCAGCTCGTGGCCTCCGATGTGACGGAGCTGGAGCTGGAGCGGGAGAAATTGGAGCGGGAAAATCAGGAGCTTGCAGCGGTCAATGCGCGTGCAGAGGTGCTGTATCAGCAGCTTTGCAGGATCGTACGGGAGGAAGCCGCCTTTGCGCTCAAGCTGCGGGTGCATGACGAGCTGGGGCTATGCCTTTTGTCCGCACGGCGCGGCCTTGTTGAGACGCTGTCCTTGGAGGAGTATCATTCGATCGGCGCGGACTCGCAGCGCCTTGTTGCGGCGCTTTCCAAGGAGGAGGGTGCAAACGCCGACAAGCCTTCCGCCAAGGAGGGCTTGGACGAGCTATTACGGCTTTCCGCCAAGGTGGGTCTTGCACTGACGATCGACGGAACGCTGCCGCAGGATGAAGATGTGAGCACCATCCTGCTTGCGGCGCTTAGAGAGAGCGCAGTCAACACCCTGCGCCACACGGACGGCGGTCGGCTGTTCGTTGTCATTGACAGCGCTGTGGATCGCGTGACCCTGCGCGTTCACGACGACGGAACGCCCCCAAGTGAGCCGATCAAAGAGGGCGGCGGGCTTGGCGGTCTCCGCCGCCGCGTAGAAAAGGCAGGCGGGCAGATGCAGGCGGACGCAAGCCCCGCCTTTCTGCTCACGATCACGCTGCCGCTGCGGGAGGAGAAGCTGTGACAAACGTTTTGCTGGTGGAGGATCGAAGGATGTCCCGCGACTGCATGGAGGGCTACATCCGCGCAAGCGGGCGCTACACGCTGTGCGCGTCCCTTGCAAACGCGGGTCTGGCGGAGTTAGCGTGTACGCGTCTCCCTGTCGATCTGATCCTGATGGATGTCTGCACCGAGGGCGAGGAGAACGGCATCGACGCCGCCGCCGCCATCAAGCGACGCCTGCCGCACATCCGCGTCATTATCGTCACCTCCATGGTGGACGCCGCGTTCTTGGACAAGGCACGGGAAGCGGGCGCGGAAAGCTTCTGGTACAAGGAGGCAAGCGCGGGCGAGCTGATCGAGGTGATGGATCGCACGATGCGTGGGGAATCGGTCTATCCGTTAAGCGCACCCTGCGTGCGCATCGGAAACGCATCAAGCAGCGAGTTCACCCGCGGCGAGCTGGATGTGCTGCGCCTGCTCATACGCGGTCTTCCCGATGCCGCCATTGCCGAGACGCTGCACATCGGCGTACCCGCCGTGCGTTGGCATCTGAAGAAT
>CAZBBX010000039.1:0-17862 GCA_964490325.1 uncultured Oscillospiraceae bacterium | reverse complement strand
CTTCCGTCTCACCCAACCTGCTCATGAGTTTACACGGTATTATTTTACACTAACCCTCAAGGATCGGGAAAGCAAACGCAAAGCCCCTTTGCGCGGTAAAAAAGGCGCCTTTACCAGCGGAAATTGATGCGATATTCGTGTTAATTTGTTAAATCTCACTGAAATGCCATGGTTTAGTTGCTATTCGTATCTTGTGTTGGTATACTGCAATTGTATTTTTATGATTTTATTATTTTGGTTCAGACATATTTTTTATGAGGAGGTATATGACTATACATTAATAAAAGCCCTTGCTTTTGATCGGTGTTCTGCCCGATCCCGACGACCTCGTTTGCAGAAGAAAGGGCCGCAGCTGTGCTTGCAGCTGTTGCCGCATTGACAGACGGCGACCTGTTCATCGCTCCCCGCAGGATCGATGAACGAATCACGAGAACGAAAGCAAGCGGCATTTCCCTAAAGGCGTGTTCCATGCCGCCGGGTATGCCGATTGCGACCAAGGTCACAAAAAGTCATTCAAAATGAAACAGGAGGAAGTTCACTTTATGAAGAGAGCATTGGCATTGATCCTTTCCATCCTCATGGTTCTGGCACTGGTACCCGCCGTTGTGTTGGCGGACGCGCAGACCGCGACCCTGGTGACGGATCCCACTACGTTGGCAACAGGCGATAAGGTCGTTCTGTATGCCCCCGCTTATTCGGTGGCACTGTCCAGCGAGATCCTCAACACGTACTACAGAGCAGGTGTTGCCATGACGGCTGCCGAAGGCAAGCTGAGCGTGGAAGACACGAAATGCATCTGGGATCTGACAGTCAACGCTGACGGCACCTTCCAGTTTGCAAACGGCACGGATCTGCTGGTCAAGAGCGAAGGCTACAACAGCTTTGCCACCAGCGGCGCCCTGTCCAACTGGACCGTAGAGGCTCATGGAAGCGCTGAAAACGCCTTCCTGCTCTCCGCAGTTGATGCGACCAAGGGCAAGTCCTACATCGAGTGGAACGCAAGCTACAAGGCTGCCTTCGACGCGGCTGTGACCGACGATCCTATGGATCTGCCCGATGGCGCGAGCTATCTTGCGGCAGAGGACGCCGAAACGGATGCAGCGGCTCTGAGTGTTGCGCTGCTCGTCCTTGAAGACCCCGCCGCAACGCAGGCGGAAATCAACGCCGCGCTGGAAGCGCTCAACGATGCTTGGATCGCGCCTGACGTGGTCAGCGTGGACAAGACCGATCTACAGGCGGCTTACGATGCGTACAAGGCTGCCTTCGACGCGGCTGTGACCGACGATCCTATGGATCTGCCCGATGGCGCGAGCTATCTTGCGGCAGAGGACGCCGAAACGGATGCAGCGGCTCTGAGTGTTGCGCTGCTCGTCCTTGAAGACCCCGCCGCAACGGAGGCACAAGTGAACGAGGCGCTCACTGCGCTCAACGATGCTTGGGTCGCACCTTCCGTGGTCAGCGTGGACAAGTCCGTTTTGCAGGCTGCGTACGATGACGCCGAGGCTGCGTATGATGCGGCCCTTACCGACGATCCCCTGACGCTGTCCAACGGCACGAGCTATCTCACGGAAGAGGACGCCACAAAGGATGCGGCGGCCTTGGAGGCGGCTTTCGAAGTTCTTGACGATGAGACTGCAACGCAGACGCAAGTCAACGATGCGTTGGCAGCGCTTGCGGCAGCTTGGATCATGCCTTCCGTGGTCGAAGTGGTCAAGACCGATCTCGCGGCCGCTTATGACACGTGCAAGGCTGCTATTGATGCGGCTGTGATCGGCGGCGATCCAATGATGCTGTCCGATGGCACAAGCTATCTTACGGAAGCTGACGCCGAAGCGGATGAAGCCGCTCTTGCAGCTGCGCTGGCCGTTCTCGATAACGCCGAAGCAACGCAGCAGGAAGTGAACGATGCGTTGGCAGCGCTTGACGATGCTTGGATCGTGCCTTCCGTGGTCGAAGTGGATAAGACCGCTTTGCAGGCCGCGTACGACGAGTATACCGCTGCGCTTGCGGCGGCAACGGTCGGTGCGCCTACAACGCCGGGTGACGACGTCGTCTATGTGCCGGAAGCGGACGCCGCAGCCGATGCAGCGGCTTTGGAGGCGGCTTTGGCCGTTCTCGACGATCCCGCCGCAACGCAGACGCAGGTGGACGCTGCGCTTGATGCGCTCAACACTGCTTGGGTCGCACCTGCCGCAAAGCTGTTCCCCATCACCTATACCGCTCCCACCGTGTACAGCAATGACGCCATGGTCGAGGTCTTTGCCGTCACCTTTAAGGTGGCGAACAAGGAGTACACAGACTATGTCTGCATCCCCACCGAGTATGCGGACACGGCAGCGATCGCCGCGGAATATGACGTGGACGCTTTCGCTGTCGTTTCGCAGGGCATGTTCCTGCGCTGTGACATCACCCTGAGCGACCTTGGCGATGCGCTCCTTTACAATGGCCAGTTCATTGTGGAGTATGATTCTGCCAAGCTCGCGCTTGCTGCGGACTATAAGCTCTACAACGCATCGTCTGCTTGGGGCATCGAAACGGCAGGCAGCACGATTACGGCTACCGTTGCATATGCACACGGTGTTGCGCAAAAGAGCGAGATCGTCTGCTCGCTGTACTTCCAAGTTTTGGAAGCTGCGGCAAGCGATGATGTGATCCCCCTCACCTTCACCAAGGTCGAGTTGGGTCTGGTCGATGCGGACGAAGTCATCGTCGATCCGTCCTTGTACACCTTGACCGGTATCGATGGCAGCATCACCATCAGTGCGGACAAGACCGCCCTGCAGGACGCTTACGATGCATACAAGGCTGCCTATGACGCTGCTGCCAAGGGCGATCCCATGGCAATGCCCGACGGCACCATGTGCTTGACGGAAGCGGACGCCGCAACGGATGCCGCGGCTTTGGAGGCGGCTTTGGCCGTTCTGGATAACCCCATCGCAACGCAGGTGGAAGTGAACGCCGCGCTTAATGCGCTCAATACCTGTTGGGTCGCGCCTGCTGCAGTCACCGTGGATAAGGCTGCCTTGCAGGCAGCTTACGATGCCGACAAGGCAGAATATGACGCAGCGAAGATCGGCGATCCGATGGAGCAGCCCAATGGAACGGTCTGCTTGACGGAAGCGGACGCTGCAACGGATGCCGCGGCTCTTGCCGCTGCGCTTACAGTCCTTGAAGATGTCGATGCAACACAGGCGGAAGTAAACGAGGCTTTGGAAGCGCTCAATACCACTTGGATCGCACCTGCCACAGTCGCCGTGGATAAGGCCGCCCTGCAATTGGCTTACGACGCCGACAAGGCAGCGTACGACACAGCCGAGCTCGGCGATCCGCTGGAGCAGCAAAACGGAACGGTCTGCTTGACAGAAGCGGACGCTGCAACGGATGCCGCGGCTCTTGCCGCTGCGCTTGCAGTCCTTGAAGACGTTGACGCAACACAGGCGGAAGTGAACGAGGCTTTGGCAGCGCTCAACGCCGCTTGGATCGCGCCCACCACGGTCGCGATCAACAAGACAGCTTTGCAGAGCACTTACGATGCGTACAAGGCTGCCTATGACGCCGCAACGGTCGGCGATCCTGCAGTGCTGCCCGACGACACCATCTGCCTTACGACAGAGGACGCTGCAACGGACGCCGCGGCTCTTGCCGCTGCGCTGGAGGTTCTTGAAGACGCCGAAGCAACGCAGAAGGAAGTGAACGATGCTTTGGCAGCGCTCAATGCCGCTTGGATCGCACCTGCCTCCATCGCGGTGGATAAGTCCGCCTTGCAGGCCGCCTACGATGCGTACAAGGCTGCATACGATACGGCTACGATCGGTGATCCCGAAACAATGGTCGTTGGTACCATCTACCTGACCAAGGCGGACGCCGCAACGGACGCCGCGGCTCTGGCTGCTGCGCTGACCGTTCTTGATAACGCCGCTGCAACGCAGACAGAAGTTAATGCAGCTCTGACAGCGCTCAACGACGCTTGGATCGCGCCCACGCAGATCACGGTCGACAAGACCGCCCTGCAGGCCGCTTACGATGCATTCAAGGCTGCCTACGATGCGGCTGCAATCGGCGATCCCTCCGCAATGGCAGTCGGCACCATCTACCTTACAGAGGCGAATGCCGCTGTAGACAGCGCTGCTTTGGATGCGGCACTGGCCGTGCTGAAAAAGGCCGAAGCAACGCAGACGGAAGTGAACGCCGCTTTGGCAGCGCTCAACGCCGCTTGGATCGCGCCCTCCACTGTCACCCTGTATGACAAGGCGCTCTACGGTGATGCAAACTGCGACGGGTTTGTTACTACGGCGGATGCAGCCTACGTCCTGCGCTACTCGGTCAAGCTGAGCGTCATGACCGAACAGGGTATGATCAACGCCGACGTCGACGGTAAGGCCGGTGTAACAACGGCGGACGCGGCAGCCATACTGCGCTACACTGTCAAGCTGGAGAAGCAGCTGCCTATCGCATAGGGCTGCCTCTGTTGAAGGCTTCGCGTTAGGCGGAAAACTTTTCCCGTGATTCGCTCAGTCTGTGGATCACACGCCGGGAACAGTTGATCAGCCCATACGCGTATGCGCAATACCCCGTGTCCTTCTTGGGCGCGGGGTATTTCGTCTCTGTCGCTTTAGATCGACGCGGGTTCGACAAAGTATCTGCGAAAGCTTGCAATTTCCCGTTGTATAGTATATACTTTACAAAATATCCGCTGCGGAGGTGTGCATGAACAACAGCGAGCTGTTTGCCTGTTACCATCAGATCGACGCTCTATTGACAAAATTGGATTTCTCCGCCCTCTGGCCCCTGTTTCATCGCTTTCCCTTTGCCCTGTACACAAACGATACCGTCCTTTTGGACGGACAAGCCTTCCCGCGTGACGAACGCTTTTTAGGCAATACCGCCATCGAGGCAGGCGGCAGGTTCATTGCCATTTGGCAGTGTGAGGACGGGCAGCAGCTTGGAGCACGGCTTGCCGCCTCCATCGTGCATGAAATGTTTCACGCCTTTCAAAAGGAGCAGGGTGACATGCGCTTTCCAAACGATCTGATCGCGCTTAGCTATCCCAAGGATGCGGAATGCGTGCAGCTGCGCCTGCGGGAAGGACAGCTTGCCGCAAAAGCCGTCTGCAGCGCCTCATCCGAGGAGGTGATCCCGTTGCTTTGCGAGATCGTCGCCCTGCGCCGCGTTCGCAAGCGCCGTATCGGTTTGGAGCTGTATGACTGCGAAAACCGCTTTGAAACCATAGAGGGAACGGCAGAATTTGTTGGACTGATGGCGCTTAAAGCGCTGGATCCCGCCGCCTATGCAAACGCCCTCCTTGACTGTGCCGAACGGCTGACAAGCCCCTCCGTTCTGCTGACCGATCTAAGGCGCAGCTGCTACGACAGCGGCGTACTGCTGCTTTGCGCCGCCGAAATGGCGGGACTTATACCGGAGCTTGCCAAGGAGCGCAGCAAGCCCCACTTTGACCGCCTCATGGAGCTGCTGCCCACCGTACCCTTTGAACCTTTCACGCCCGATCCCTGCATTGGTGAACTTCTTCATACCGCGATAAAAGAAAAGCAAGCCCGCATCGACGCCTTCCTTTCCGTACCGAGGATGCGCTATGTGGGGCCTTTCACCATTGTTGGCTATGATCCGATGAACATGGAGCTTTGCGCTTCGCAGCTCTACTGCAACAACTTTTTGATGCTACAGGACGCCAAGGGCGAGACGCGCTGCATAAAGGGTCCCCTGCTGGCCGACTGCGGCGAAAGCGTGGGGCAGGTCACGGCATACTATTTATAGGTCTCTTCCCTGCCCAAGACCGTCAAAAGCGCCGTAAGTGCGCCGCAAAGCTCTTCCCTTTGCGGCTGCAGCGTTGTATACCGCTGCGCCCACAGACCCAACCGCACGGGGAGGGTCTCTTTTTTTGCGCGCTGCGCCTCGCCTATCCCCATGAGGGCAAGCAGCGTCACCCCAAGCAGGATGAGCGATGAGAGCGTCTCATTCATGTTTGGCGGTAGGAGCAGCGACACGACAAGCAGAACAAGCAGCGTTCCCATGGTCAGCGTGGTGCCGCAGCGCTTATGAAAGCGGCTCTGCGTCTGTGCCGCCTCAATTGTGAGCGGCAGCCCCGCCTCGTAGGTGTGGATGAGCATGTGCTCCGCACCGTGGAAGCGCAGAAGGCGGCGAATGGGCGGGAGCAGCCGTACAAGCAGCAGCCCTGTTATAAGGACGGTAAAGGTCAGCAGCACATCGACGGGGTACGCAAATGCAGGGGCAAGCCGCATACAGCACAGTGCGGCAAGCCTTTCTGCGCCATAGAGCGCGGCTGTGAACAGGATAAGAAGAAGAACGCCCCACAGGGGAGCCAACGAGGGGCGCAGTCCTGCCTTGCGCCGAAGTCGCGCCGCAAGCAAAACGCCGCGAAGGGTACAGGAAAAGGAGAGGAAAAGGTTGACAAGTCCCCGCAGCAGGGGGATCGCAAGCAGGCGGCGAAGGCTCTTGCCGACAGGCTTGCGCTCGAGCTTATCTGCAAGGGGCTTGCCGTCCGCGCCGCTGACGGCCACGGCGATAGAAGTGGGTGTGAGCAGCAGGACGCCGTCATGCAGCGCCTGTCCGCCGATGGAAAGCATTGTCCTTCCTCCCTTCCCTTTGCTTAGATCTATCTATCCGTTTGTCGTTTCGCCCTCGTCGGGCATTTGCAGCTCCGTGGCTTCCTTGGGAAGCAGCGGCAGCAGCGTCTTATACACCAGCGCCGTCCACACATAGAAGATCACGCCGATGACCACCACCGCCAGTGCATAGATCTGCTCCAAGAGCAGCACGAGCGCCACCGCCGTCACAAGGATCAACAGCGTATTGAACACATGGCGGAAGGACAGCAGCAGGGCGTTTTTGAAGCACTCCTTGAGTGTGAGCTTGAGGAGGGCAAGCAGGGGAAACGCGTACAAAAGGGTGAACGACCAGAGCACCAAGAAGGCGATGCAGGCAAAGGCGATAAAGACATTTTGGCTGAGCGCCGCAAGCGTGGGCGTCCCGCCGCAGTACAGGCTTAAAAGGATCCATGCGTCCGCCGCCAAGGCGGCATAGATGATGAAAAGGAGCGTTGCCTGCTTGAAGTTCAGCTTGAAGGCGGCAAAGAACCCGCGAACGGTCGTCACGGGTTCTTTGCGCAGTTTTTTTAGGATCACGGACTGGACGGCGGTGGTCGCCGCTCCAAGCGTCACAAGAGGCAGGCTGCAGACGAGCCAAAGGAGATTGAGGATCACCAAGTCGCCCACCCAGCCGCAAAAGCGAAGGATGGGATTGTTCGGCGTCAGTTCAAAAAACCCCGTGCGCTTTTCCATCGTCAGATCTCGACCAACTCGCGTATCGCCTTCCCGTCGGCGCAGGGCAGGTCAAAGCCCAGCATGGCGGCAAGCGTAGGCGCCTGATCGATGATGCGTCCCTTTGGCAGCGTGATGGGTCGGCTGCGGAAGGGGTCGCGCAAAAAGAAGGTCGGCTGCACGCCCTTGAACGGCATATGCCCGTGCGTTGCAACACTGGTGCGGTAGTCGCTGATGTCGCACTTGGTGAAGATCTCCGTGTAGTTTGCCCTTGCAGAGAAGGAGGCCTTGCCGTCGGACTCGATCATAAAATCGTAGCCGCCGTTGGTGTGGAAGCGCTGTTCGCACTCCCTGACCGTCAGGATCTCCTCGATCCCCAGATAGGCTTGGTTCTCCTTAAGGAGCTTGTACACCGAATCGCGTACCACGGGGTCGTGATCCTTGACATAGATCTGCGCGGACAGGGACGCCGTGTGGCAGTACGCCTTGTAGTCAACGATCTTCACCCCCGACGCATCGTAGGTGACAAAGCCGTTTTGCGCAAGGAAGCGGTTGATGGACGTAACGTGGTCAATGTCGCGATGACCATGATCTGAGGTGATGTTGATGATCGTCTCCTCCGTCAGACCCAGCTCGTCCATAGCGTCCAATATGATCCCCAGACCCGCGTCCAAAAACTCGTAGGCAGGCTTGAGCTGATCGCTGAACACGCCGCGGGTATGCCTTGTGCGGTCGATGAGCGTAAGGTGCGTGTAGATGACGTCGGGTCGATAGCTGCGCATCAGGTACGCCACCGCTCGGCAGCAGAACAGATCGTTGATATGGTAGCGATCGGGCTGCTCCCAGCAGTCGCCCACATAGGGCAGTACCTCGTCTAAAAGCCCCGGCGTGGACTTGCGCCTGACGGTGTCCTGCATGGTCTCTCCCGGCAGACCCCCGTGTACGCCCGAACGGTGCAACACCCAAGGATGCTTGGCGCCCAAGGTCAGCGGCCAATAGACATAGGCGCTCTTAAGCCCCACGCGCTTGGCTTCGTCCGCCAGGGTGGGCACGCCCACGCTCGACGCATGTTCAAACCAGTCCCCCGGCCCCGTTTCGGGAAGGAAGATCTCGTTGTTGATGATATGGTGATGCTCCGGATAGCAGCCCGTCATGATGGACGTATGGATGGAATGCGTCAGCGTGGGATAGGTGGACTCCATCTCCTCCACCACGCAGGCGTCGTTCAAAACGCGCTGAAAGTTCGGCAGGCTCCTAAGAAGCGGCGTGTCCTCCTTGACCATCGAATCGATGGAGATGACCAAAAGTTTCTTCTTCATACTGTGCCTCCTTTGCCCTTACGGCTGTAAATGCAGCTCTTTCTCCTTTTTCTCAAGCGCCAAGCGCAGCTCCTTTGCGCCTTCATCGTCCAAATGCACATGGATGCAGTCGGGATAGCGCTCCAAGAGGACGGGATGATCGCCCACAACGATCTTGATCGCTGCCAAGTCCAGCATGGGAATGTCCGAATCGGAATCCCCCGCCGCCAAGAGTGGCTTTTCGCCATGAAAGCGCTCCAACGCGTAGGCAGCCGCCAAGGGCTTGGCGCCTCCCGCATCGTTGATGGCTTCGCCTGTCAGCACGCCGTTTTCGATGACCTCCTCGAACGCAAAGAGCTTGTCCACCTTCATCTGACCGCAAAAATCGTGCAGAAGGTTTGCGGGGGATCCTGTGGCGATGATCATGGGCATGTCGTACTTGCGGATGAAGTCGAACAGCACGCGGTTGAACGCCACGTCCAGCGCCTTATCCCACTTGAGGTACTCCTCGACATAGACCCAATAGTCCTCCTCCCGCATACCCTTTACGCTTGCAACGTAGTTGAGGGTACACAGACCGCAGAGCGTGTCATGGCTGATCCAACCCTGACGGCAGCATTCGCAGATCTTCAGCCTGTTTGTGATGAACTTGTCCTCGATGACGTGCTTTTCGTCATGCAGAAAGGCCATCCAAGCAAACAGGGTCGCTTCTTTTCTGACGGTGTTGTCCCAGTCGATCAAGGCATAGGGCATGGTGCATTCCTCCTAATCATGGTATCGTATCACAGTTTTGATAAAAGCGCAAAGTTCTTGTCAGATCAAACCGATCAGTTTCCAGTACAGCATACCGACCGTCATCAGGTATGCACCGCAGACGAGCATCTTCATGCCGCAGATCTTGATGAAGTCCTTGATGGACACGTTGCCGAAGCCGTACGCCACCAGCCACATGGTCACCTCATACGGCAAAATCAGCTGGCTGCCGCCCTGAAACACCGTGTAGCACATGACCAAAGGCTCGATGCCGATGCTTTGGCAGATCCTTGCCAGCGGGACGCCCAAGGCCGTCATCTCCGCCACAGGCGTCATGAGGAAGTTGAGCGCCACCACGAGCAGCCACACCACGCCAAGGAACACGATGGGGCTGACGCCGCTCAGAAGGGGCGTCATCAAATTGACGATGACGTCGCCCAAGCCCACCGCGGTCGCCGCCACGCCGATGCTCAGGCAGGCCGCAATGAAGATGACCGCATCGTAGTTGACATTTCGTAGATCCTCGCTCTTGCCCACGTTGATGCCCGGGCAGTACAAAAGCGCAGGCGCCACAAGGAAGCCGTAGACCATCGGCAGACCGTGCCACTGATAGGTAAAGAGATACGCAATCAGGGCAAGCAGCACCGCCAAGGTCTTCTTCTCGTCCCCGTTCATCTTGCCAAGCTCGTGTAGGCGCTCCACGAAGATCTGCTTGTCGAAGCGGGGACACTTGGGCTTTATCATCTTGGTCATCAAAAAGCCCACCAAAAACACATAGGGAATGAAGATCGCGTTGTGCTTTAGGAACGTCCAATAGTTCATGTCGTAGGGCGCTATCTCGGCGATCGTGTTGAAGATGACCGAAATGAAGGTTGGTGAATACACGAACAGGTAGGACTCCATAAAACCAAGCTGTCCCGCCAGCATGATCCCCGCCGCGTCGGTCGATTTGCCAAGATTCAGCGCTTCACAGATGCCAAAGGTGATGGCCGCCACGATGACGGCAGCGCTGGTACTGGGGATCAGCATGCAGGTGATCATGCCCAGCAGCACCATGCCCATGATGAGTCCCTTATACGTTCCGCCCACGCGGATGACGCACCAGTAGGCGATGCGCTTAAGGATGGTCGTGCGCTGGATGACCGACACGATGATAAAGCTGCCGATCATCATCCAAGGCAGCTCCTGCGTCCAAGGCGAGAACGCCTGCGCAAAGCTGCTTACACCCGTAATGACGTAGAGGATCATCAATAGCAGCGACACGATCGTGGTGTGCATGGCCTCCGTTGCAAACATCATGATCGCCCACAGCGTGACCGCCAGAAACTTCTTGATCGCAAGGGTGTAGACCTCGCCGCAGGGCAGGAGGAGCAGGATGAGCGGCAGTACAAGCGCCGCCGTAAATTTTAGCAGGGTCGACCTGTTATTTTTACTGAGGAGCTTCGTCATAGCTCTTTTCCATGGCCTTTCGCCTATCTCCGTTCATAAGAGCGGCATGCCGTCGGCGCTCGTGCGGCATGCCATACTCCTTGCTGTTTTGTTTGTTGCCTCCGCCTTATCCCGCGCCGATCGAAGGGCTCGGTCGGCGCGGTCCTTGGCAGGGATCTTAGGGAAGGAGGGATCTTAGCTTGCAAACACGGCTTTTGCCGCGGTGGAAAGCTCGCTTAGGATGTCCTGTAGCGCCGCACGGTCGGACGCCGTAGAGACGATCTTGGCAAGCGCGTTGTTCTCGTAGGTATAGTAGAACGTCGTGTAGTTGTAGTTATACGGACGGCCTACGCAGTACTCCAGCATCTTTGCGGGGGTGGCGAAGTTCGGGTTCTCGGCGATGAACGCCTGCCATTCGGCCGACTCCATGACGCTCTTGCGAACGGGCAGATAGCCGGTAGCCTGTGCGAACGCACCCGTGGACTCGGTGCTCAGAAGGTACTTGATGAAGTCCCAAGTCGCCGCATTCTCCTCGTCGGAGTGACCGTTCAGAGCCGCGATGTTCGCGCCGCCTGTGGTGGATGCGGGATCATGTCCGTCCGCTGCGGGCAGGATGGCCGTGCCAACGGTGAAGTCGCAGGAGTTTTGCAGGGTCGTGATGTCGCCTGAGGACGAGTAGAGCATGGCAACGTTCTTGTTGATGAACGCGGTGCGGACGTTCTCGTTGGAAACGAACTCCTGACCGGAGGCCGCCTGATACCAGCCGTCGTCCACGGCGTCACGCAGATACTGCGCAGCTTCAAGGCCTGTCTCGTTGTTGTAGCCGATGTCGGTCTGGTCGGCATTGAGCACCTCGCCGCCAAGCTGCATGACCCAAAGCTCCAGATAGATGCCCTGTTCGGGCGCGGTCAGACCCCAAGTCTTGTTGGCGGGATCCGTGACGGCCTTGCCGACTTCCTTAAGCTCGCTCCAGGTGGTGGGGACGGTCAGTCCCTTCTCGGCGAACATGTCGGCGTTGTAGTAGAGGATGAAGGTGGAACGGTTGAAGGGCATGGAGTACACGCCGCCGTCTTCGCCGTAGGAGAAGCTCATCAGCCCCTCGTAGAAGTCGCTCATGTCGTAGCTTTCCGCTTCGATGTACTTGCTAAGATCCATCAGTGCGCCGTCCCCTGCAAAGGGTGCGACCCTGGAGACCTCAAGCTGCACAAGGTTGGGTTGGTTGTTTGCAAGGATGGCC
This sequence comes from uncultured Oscillospiraceae bacterium, assembly GCA_964490325.1. Classification (GTDB taxonomy): domain Bacteria; phylum Bacillota; class Clostridia; order Christensenellales; family CAG-138; genus DAOPJM01. Next base: position 5,851 of record CAZBBX010000039.1, on the reverse strand, counting down.
GCCTGCGTTGCGGTGGCGCAGTCGTTGTAGGAGCCTTGGTACACAACGGTCACATGCACATTGGACTGCGACTCGTTGTAGGCGTCTACACGCGCTTGGATGGCTTCGCCGTACGCACCGGACAGGCCGATCCAAAACTCGATCTCAACGGGCTCGGAAGGCTCTGCGGAAGCAACATCTCCCGTGCTCGGCGCATCCGTCACCTTTGCGTCCGTAGGCGTCGTGTCGCCTGCCTGCGGGTCCGTCTTCTCACCACAGCCGATAAAGGACAATACCAGCGCCGCAACGAGCAGCAATGCGATGATCTTTTTCATACTACCTCCAATTACTTTCTCTTTCTTCTCTATAGATGGCGGAAGGCTCCGAGTTTTGACGGATGACGCCCTTGTCCATCAGTACGATCCGATCCGCCATGGACATGGCCTCGATCTGATCGTGCGTAACATACACGAAGGTGGTGCCCAAGCGGGCGTGCAGCTCCTTGAGCTCTACGCGCATGGCGGCACGCAGCTTGGCGTCCAGATTGGACAAGGGTTCATCCAAAAGAAAGACCTTGGGCTTTTTGACCATGGCGCGAGCCAGCGCAACACGCTGCCTTTGTCCGCCCGACAACGCGGAGGGCTTGCGGTCGAGGTAAGGCGTCAACCCCACGATCTCGGCGATCTCCGTTATGAGGCGCTTGCGCTCCTCCTTTGGCACCTTGTTGTTGATGAGCCCAAACTCGATGTTGCCGCGAACGGTCATCGTGGGATAGATGGCGTAGTTTTGAAAGACCATGGCGATGCCGCGCTTGCCTGCGGCAATATTGGTCACATCCGTGCCGTCGATGAGGATCTGTCCCGCCGTGGGCGTCTCCAGTCCCGCTATCATGCGCAGGGTGGTCGATTTGCCGCAGCCCGACGGGCCTACGAGCACCGTAAAGGAGCCGTCCGCAATGGTAAGGTTTAGATCCGGGATGACCACGTCCTTCAAAAACGCCTTCTTGATGCCGATCAGCTTTATCTCGCCCATTCCTTCATCCTCGCTTATGCAATACTTTCGGGATCGACGGCGCTTTTGACCTTCGCAACTTGCAAAGAGAGCGTCCCCACCGCAGTTCCCGCTTGATTTCAATATCATCATACTGGTTACCGTATACGGTGTCAATGTGTAAATCTTGATATTTACTTGTAATTTGCATTTATTTTCGTTAAATTTCTGACTTTTACTATTGATTCCTTCCTCGCTATGTGTTATCTTTATACTGTCAAATCGAATAGGGATCCATTTGCGGAACTCTTTTGCCGCCAAACTCGGAAAAAGCTGCTTCGTGAGCGTTCACCCGTTCGGCATCCTGAACTTTCCAAATATTGGAGGAGAGGCTATGACTGTTTCCATCAATGAGATCGCCGAAAAAGCACAGGTGTCCTGTGCGACCGTTTCCCGCGCATTTCGCGACTACACCTCCGTCAGCCCCGAGACCTACGAACGCATCATGCGCATCTCCAAGGAGCTGAACTACCATCCCAAGAAGTACAAGAACCGCTCCGCTGTGTCCGTGTACAACTCCACCATCGGCGTGGTGGTCAGCGACCTTGGCACCTCCTTCTATCCCAAGGCGATCAAGGGGATCCAAAACATCGCGGCAAAGAACGGCATCGATGTGATCGTGTGCGACAGCAATGACGATCCCAATGTGGAGATCCGCAATCTGGAGCTGATGCGCACGCAGCATGTAAGCGGCATCATCTTTTGCCCCGTGGCCGACGACGTCGCCCCCAACATCGCCTGCGTAGAGGAGCTGAAGCGCTCCCGCATCCCCGTTGTGCTGCTGGATCGCAATCTGAAGGGCATCGGTTTGGACGGCGTGTTTCGCGACGATTTCAGCGCCTCCGCCCTTGCCGTGCAGTGCCTGATCGAAAATGGGCATCGGGACATTGCCGTCATCGCAGGCTCCCTCCACTCCAAGCCCGGACTGGAGCGGCTGAACGGCTACCTGTCCGCCATGCAGCAGAACAAGCTGACGGAGCACGAGCTGGTCTATTACGGCGACTTCAAGTCCGAAAGCGCATATCGTCACATGCGAACGATCCTCAGCACGCGTCCCGAGGTCACGGCCGTGTTCAGCTGCAACAAGGAGATGACCTCCGGCTGCATCCGCGCCGTCTACGAGGCGGGGCTGCACATTCCCGACGACATTGCCCTTGTCTCCTATGGCGATCTGGACAGCTCGCAGCTGTACAGCGCAACGCTGACCTCCGTTACGCAGCCGATCGCGCCGCTGGGTGAGGAGTGCGCACGCATCCTCATCGACAAGATGGAGCATATCAAAAAGCGCGAGCCGACGCCTGCGCGCCGCATCACCTTCGAGAGCAAGCTCGTCAAGCGCGGCTCCGAAAAGTATCCCCTGCATCCGCGCAAGGCCATTTCGTTTCCAAGGGAGTGAGCCGTATGCCTTTTCCGTTTGACCGAATACCCGCTGCGCTTTTGGTGCGCCGCGCCTATGTGCTGGATCTGTACCGCGCCGACTGCCCCGTGCGCGTTGACGAGCTGCGCTTTCTTGGCGTGCCGCCTTCCTTTGATCTGTTGGCGATCAAGACCTGCGCCTCGCGCACGGCGGAGCTTTGTCCGCCGCGTGCGGTAAACGCGTTCTCCCTTTCCTTGGAGGCCTGTGCCTTCCTTGCCGGGCTTGGCATCAAGGCTGTTGCCGTGGACTGCGCCTGTCAAGCCTTTTTGAACTTGCCCCTCCTGTCCGTCGGTACGTTAATGGGCGTAGCGGAGGGCTTCTATGCACGCTCCGATGAGGTGGGCGAGCAGCTGAGCAGTCCGTCCCGCCTGCCCATGGGTGTGCGCCGCGACGGCAGCCTACTGTCCCGCGCTCTCGGCAGCGGCGTGCAGCTCCACGCTGTAGATCGTCACCCCTGCACCGCGCAGGTAACTCGTCACCGAACCGATATGCTCCATTGCGTCCAGCTCCACAAATAGATTGCGGTTGCGTATGTGCTCCAGCATACGGCTTTCCAAACGTGCAAACAGCTTCATGCAAAGCAATATGGCGATAAAGCCCATAAGGACGCATTCATAATACCCCGCCCCGATCGCCAGCCCCATGCAGGCCGACGCCCACAGCCCCGCCGCCGTCGTCACGCCCTTTACCTGCTGATGCTCGGTCACAAGGATCGTGCCCGCACCCAAAAAGCCTACGCCGTTGACCACCTGCGCCGCGATGCGGGACACGTCCGCCTGCAGTCCCTTATCCGCGTACAGGCCGCTTGCAAGCGCCGCGCCGTACTGCCCAAGCAGCATTGCAAGCGCCGCGCCGATGCAGACGAACATATAGGTACGAAACCCTGCGGGTCTGCGGCGATACTCCCGTTCCATGCCGATGACGCCGCCGCAGAGCATGGCTAAAAGCAGACGCAAAACAAGCGAGGGAAAATTCAGCTCGCGTAAGCTTGCAAGCAGCGGCCAAATTTGATCCATCGCGTTCTCCTTTCCCAAGGGCGTCCTACTTGTCCACGTCTCCTATCAACGTCTCCAAGGCGGAATCGTCCAAGCCGTAATGTGCGCAGATCGCACGGTTGATGTCCAGACAGGCGGGGGCGCAGCCGCTTAAAAACTGCCCTCTGCTCTGCATCTTACGCGCACAGTTGCCGATGATGAATGTATCCTCCGCCTTCCCCCAGTCGTCCTCGGCGCAAAGCTTTGGTCCGATGGCAAAGGTCACGGTGTGTCCGCGCTTCTTGAGCAGCTCCAGCATGCCGCTGTCTAAAAGGCGGCTCTGCGCAATGACGGCGCAGCTGATGCAGCCGCTGCAGGCGCCGCCGTTTAGGATGCGCGCCTCTTGGTGCGAGGGGATCTTGGGGATCGCGGGTGCAAAGGGGCGATGCACCTCCTTGAGACTCTCGCCCAAGACCTCGATCTTGTCAAGGTCGATGACGCCCTTTCCCCTTGCATGGGTCAAGGCGATGTGTTCGATCTTGTGCGCGTCAAAGCCCATGATATCGCAGCAGACCGCATCCACGGCAACGGCGTCCGCTCCCGCAATGATAAGACCCGCTCCCACGGGATGCCCCTCCTTGGGACCCAAGCCCTCCGAGCCGATGACGCCGTCCACGATGTTCAGCGTAGGCGTCAGAAGGGAGTTGAGATCCGCGACCGACTTGTTCACGCCGATCTCGTGCATCCGCCGCTTCTGCGCAGGCGGGATGCAGCCCTTGAGATTCTTCATGCAAAGGCTGACCTCGGTGATAAAATGCGTCTTAAGAACCGGTAAATTGATCAAAACGTCGCAGTCTAAAACATCCTCTATGACGTCGATCCTGCTGAGCACATACGGTTCCTGAACAGGCAAACTGACCTTCGGACGCGTGTTGAGATCCACAAAGGTGAAAGCGTCCGCGTACTTCTCACTTAGATAGAGGTACCCGCAGCTTGCAAAGACCTTCAGCGTGCCAAGGGTAGCGGAGCCTGTGCCATCCCCTATGAGGATGCGTCCCGCCTGCGCCTCCATGGCAAGCTGCAGGACGGCCTCCACCACCTCGGGATGCGTCGTTACGCCCTTTTCAAAGCTCGCAGGCCCTGTGGCGTTCGGCTTGATGAGAACCGTATCGCCCTTATGAATGAATTTTTCGATCCCACCCAAAAGGGCAACAGCACGCCTTACGCGTGCGTTGATGCTGTCGGCGTTGTTTTTACAGACGGCTACCGTCGCATTATACATAGGTATACACTCTCCCGTACTGAAGCGTCTGCGTACAGATCTTCATTTACCGCTTTCAGTATAGAGGTTTGCAGCCCAGCGCCGCAAGACGTAAATCCTATGATTTACATGCAATTATCATCATTTGCAGGGAAAGTATCTACTGATTTGCGGGTAAAATCAGCGGGGCTCCGCCGCGAGCAGGGAACGTGCAAATGCTCGTGCGCCCTGTATGGCTTCCTCCGTTTGGAAGGAAGCAAGATCGTCCAGATCGCGCACGCTGTACATGCCGCAGTATAAGAGCTTGGAATGCTCGCACAGCCTTTGTATGCCCGCAACAAACGGCTCTGTGGCGTAGGCGCGCTCATAGCCGTGCGTAAGCAAAAGAGCCATGCGCTTTCCCGCCCACAGCGAACCCGCCGCGCTTCCATAGTACTTATTCAGGCCGAAATGCCGATCCAGCACGGCCTTCATCTCCGCCGTGCAGTACCAAGAGTAGATGGGCGTTGCCAATACGATCAGCTCCGCCGAAAGGATCTCGCGAACGACAAGCTCCATATCGTCCTTCTGTGCGCAGCCATAGGCATCTGCAACGCTTTGGCAGGCATAGCAGCCCTTGCAGGGCGCAATGTGCTTGTCTGCTAAGGTCAGATAGGAGACCTGCGCGCCGCCAAGCCGCAGTTCATCGATAAAGGGCTTGGTCAGCTCCGCTGTGTTGCCGTGCAGACGGGGGCTGCCCATCAGGATACAAACGTTCATCTTTCCTCCCATGTTGAACAAAAAGTGCAGGGATGGCCTGTTGCTGTATGCGCTGCGGTCTGCGCTTTTTGGTGGTCAAACTACTGAAAAAGCGACTTGCCGAAACAAGTCGCTCTTTTTTTTGGAGGCGCCACCCGGAATCGAACCGGGGGTGAGGGTTTTGCAGACCCGTGCCTTACCGCTTGGCTATGGCGCCGTTTGCGCTGTGAACGCGGGAACCGTTTCCATACAAAAGGGGACACGACATCCCCTTTTGTATGGAGCGGGAAACGGGGTTCGAACCCGCCACCTCAGCCTTGGCAAGGCTGCGCTCTACCAAATGAGCTACTCCCGCAATGGTGCCTCAGAGTGGAGTCGAACCACCGACACAGGGATTTTCAGTCCCTTGCTCTACCAACTGAGCTACCGAGG
>CAZBBX010000038.1:0-17985 GCA_964490325.1 uncultured Oscillospiraceae bacterium | reverse complement strand
TGCGTAGAATGATTTCATGTCGATACAGAAATAGGTGCGTGCTTTCTCAGCCATATTCTGGTTTGTTTTTGCCGCTTATCGTCCAGCTGCTCGATCTCTACTGTTTGAATGCTGTATTTGTCCTTAAGCGGCGCAAGTGCGTTCCAAACTTCCTGCTCAAAAACCGAGCTCTCGATACGGCTTAAATAGTATCGAGATCTTTCCAAGGCACTGCGGAAGGTCTTCTTTTGATTCTCTATGCTGTCACTTTGGTCTAAATAGTCTTGAAGCCATTTTTTGTGCGTATTTATTGCTTCTGTTGCGCTGCTGATCTCTCCTTGTACGGCATTCGTGCCGGTTTCGTTGGTTTTGCGTTTTTCATTGAGCCCGCTAAGCCACGATTTACGAGTTTGATTTTTTGTGTAGTCCGCAAGATCCTGCTGCGCAAGATCCACCATTTCGTTAAGGAACCGTTGCTCCTTCTCATCATGCAGGTACATCGTTCCGCGCGGTGACGTGATACCATGCAGCTTGTACAAGCAGCGAGCGTACCTAATTATAGCACCTTGCGTCGGTACGGTTTCTTTATCGAGCTCACGCACCGATTTTGTGTACTCTTCTTTGCACTTGTTTTGTGCTTTTATTCGCTGCTGTCGATATGCCCTTAACTCTTCTTCGGCATATTCAATTTCGGAGACCAGCGAATCAAAGTGCTTTTTTTGCAATTCCAGCTCATCCTTGGCAGCGGACAACGCCTGCTGCCGATTCATCAATGCGGCAAGGCGCTTTTCTTCCTTCTCCAGAGCATTCAGGTGCTCAGCATACGCAGCATTCTTCGACAAAGCTTGAGCCCTGCTGTCAAACTCGCCGATCGCTGCGTCGATCTGCTCAACAAGATTGGAAATAAAGTCTGCAGTGCACCAGTTCTCAGAGCAATCCCTTCCAACGAGACGGCAGCCCTCTTCAATGTGGGAACGCAATGAACGGCGTATCTCCTGTTCGATGGTCCTAATGTGGGCGTCGGAGTATACCTTGCTTAGGTACTCATCCGGCAGGTATTCTTCGCTCACCTCAAACTTGTACTGTCTTGCTTTAAATCTTTGGTCGTAAGTTTCAAGTAAAGATCGATATAGCTCTGAAAGAGAATAATTTTTTACGGCAGACAAGTGGTAGCGCCGCATCAGCTCGGCAGAATAATTCCGAAATAATTGTGTAGGAGTTATCAACAGCACCTTTTCCCATCCAAGTTCTCCCAACTGATCGCGTAAAAAGAACAGCCGATGGATCAGGCACTGCGTTTTTCCGGAGCCGGCACAGCCCTGCACAACGAAGCTTTCCTTCTCATCTGCCTGTATGACTTCGAATTGTTGCCGCTGCAGCGTGGAAATTATATTGCGAAGTGTTGCGTTGCCCCTGTTCTCGTCAAGCCGAAGCGCCAAGAGCTCATCTGCCGGAATATCCGACAGTTCGTCATCAAGCTTTGGCAGCAGTTGGACAACGTTATCAATCTTTCTATTGTTCACTTCGACATCGCGGATTAGTTGGCAAGTATATTCCGTATCGATTGTCCCGCCGCGATCAGAAGGAACGGAAACCGTGAAAGGAGACGCTTCACGCACTTGGTATTGATGAAATAAAGCTGCCTGTATGGGTGCTTCGCTGCTTTTTTTGAACGGTACGATGCAGTCATTTGAGCCGATGCTGATCGTCCGATCCAGATCGGCACTGTCCGAAAGCAAGCACTGATGGCAGCTTGCGTCATTACAGTTTAACGCAACATGCGCAAAGTACGGCTTTTTCAAAAGCGATGCAAGCTCCTGCTTGCTTTTTCGGTCATTTTTTACCGCGCCTGTGAGCGCGCCATGCGCCATAAATGCGTCCTGGTCTTCATATGCCCCGGACTGTACATATTCTTTTTCGCGCAGTACTGCGTCGGCATTCTGCTTAAGAGTATCGTCTAATACAGCATATACCGCATTTTTTATCTGCTCTTCTTCTTGCCACATTTTTCCGTGGACTATATCGGTTGCAAAGAACAGCTTCTCCTCCGACATCTGCGCCCCTCCCGTGCCGAAATTGGTAAATTGGATAGCAGCGCCATGTGTTCGCTGCCGCATCACGGCTGAAGACCAGTCCGTGTATAAATGCCTTCAAATATACATATACTGCCCGATAGAAAGCAAGGCGATTCGTCATCTTGATTTGCAGGAAGGCAGCAGCAAGCCTTGGGAAGACCCTACAGCTTTGTATCATCGCCTTTCGATGAGTTTATTTATAATAATTATACAGTAAGAAGCAAACGAAGTCAACACTAACCCTGCGTTTATTCATCCAGCAGCCTTGTTTCATTTGACAAACGACGGCGTTTGTTTCATAAGACGGCGGCGCGGGGTGACACTGCAAAAGCGCGGGGGCTTGCATTTATGCCTTGTGTCGCGGGTGGGAATTTGGTATAATACACTATCGAAGAATGGGAGGGGATGTACGCATGGCGGATCGCGCACTGTATCGGGCATACCGTCCGAAGCTGTTTTCCGAGGTGATCGGGCAGGAGCACATCACCACCACGCTGAAAAATCAGATCAAAGCGGGGCGGCCTTCCCACGCCTACCTATTCTGCGGTTCCCGCGGAACGGGCAAGACCACCACCGCAAAGATCCTTGCCCGCGCTGTCAGCTGCCTCAAGCCCGTTGACGGCGAGCCCTGCGGCGTGTGCGAGGCCTGCCTTGCCGCCAAGGGGGACTGCCCCGACATTTTAGAGATCGACGCCGCCAGCAACACGGGCGTGGACGGCGTTCGCGAGCTGATCGATCAGGCGCAGTTTGCGCCGCTGGTGCTGCGCTACCGCGTGTTCATCATCGATGAGGTGCACATGCTTTCCGGCTCGGCGTTCAACGCCCTTCTGAAGACCTTGGAGGAGCCGCCCGCCCATGTACTGTTCATCCTTGCCACCACCGAGCCGCAAAAGCTGCCCGCAACGGTCATCTCCCGCTGTCAGCGCTTCGACTTTCGCCGCCTGAGCATCCGCGACATCTGCGACCGTCTCAAGTATGTGCTCAAGGCCGAGGGCGCAAGCATCGAGCAGGAGGGGCTGCAGCTCATCGCCCGCTCCGCCGACGGCGGAATGCGCGACGCGCTCTCCTTGACGGATCAATGCCTTGCCTTTTGCGGCAAGAAGCTCACCACCCGCGATGTGTACGATGTGCTTGGCAGCATGGAGCAGCCCTTCCTGTTCGATCTTGCGGAGCATATCCTCTCGGGTGAAGCGCCCCAAGCTCTTACCGCGCTGGACAGCGTGGTGCGCGGCGGCCGCAGCCTTGCGGTCTTTGCGGGGGATCTGAGCGCCCATTTTCGCGCCCTGCTGCTGGCCAAGACCTGCGGGGACTGCGCCGATATTCTGGACTGCACCGACGATCTGATGCGCCGCTACCGCAAGCAGGCCGACGCTGCCGATGAAAAGCAGCTCAGCTACGCCATGGACGAGCTGCTGCGCGCACAGGGGGAGCTAAGATACTTCCCCGCGCCCCGCGTGCTGCTCGAGAGCCTTCTTGTGCGTCTGTGCAGCCCCGTGGACGACAAGCGCCTGTTAGCGCTCGAAACGCGCATCGCCGTGTTGGAGCGGCAGCTTGCCGTTCTTGCAGCCGAAGGCCCCCGCCCCGCCCCCGTGCCAAGCTTCACGGCGGCGGCCGTCCCCGCGCCCACGGTCGAGGTGCGGGAGGAGGAGCCGAACGACGAGGCGCCCCCTTGGGACGAGGAATTTGTACCGCCTGCCCGGCCGCCGCAAACGGAGTACGAGGGGGAAGAAGACCCCGCTCCCGCCGCAAGCCCCGCTCCCGCCGCCCAAAAAGCGCCAGGCACCGCGCCTGCGGGCGAGGCGGAAAAGCTCTGGGCGGAAGCCTTACGGGGCATCCAGCAGCAGAACCCCATGGTGTATATCTACGCCAAGCTGGGCAAGGCGATCTCGTTGGACGGGGACGTACTGACGGTGCAGTTCTCCAAGAACGACGAAAACAAGTATAAAACGGCGCGAGCGCCCAAGAATCACAATGTGGCGCAGACCGAGCTGGTGCGCCTGCGGCGCGGCACGGAGCTTGTATACTGTATGGAACAGCTGACGGGTGACGAGGAGCTTCTGAAGGGACTTTTCGGCAACAGGCTGACGATCGAATAAATAAGAATCTACAACGGACAAAACAGGAGGTTCAACATGGCAAAAGGCGGATATCCCCCGATGGGCGGCAACATGCAGCAGCTCATGCGGCAGGCACAGAAGATGCAGCAGGATATGCAGCGCACGCAGCAGGAGCTGGCGGAGCGCGAATTTGAGGCTTCGGCAGGCGGCGGTATGATCAAGGCGGTCGTCACGGGCGAGAAGATGCTCAAGTCCATCACCATCGATCCCGCCTGCGTGGATCCCGACGACGTGGAGATGCTGCAGGATCTCATCACCGCCGCCGTCAACGCGGCGCTGACGAACGCGGCCGAGACCGTGGAAAAGGAAATGTCCAAGGTCACAGGCGGCATGAACATGGGCTTTTGACGCATGGCCATCGAAGCGATCGAAAAGCTGACAACGCAGCTTGCCAAGCTGCCGGGCGTGGGGCGCAAGACCGCCTCACGCTTTGCATACCATCTGTTGGCAGCGGAGGAGGACGAGGCGGAAGCGCTGGCAAACGCCATCTTGGAGGCGCGGCAGCTCGTGCATCATTGCCCCCGCTGCGGGATGTATACCGATGGCGAGCTGTGCGAATTTTGCGCCGACCCGCGCCGCAGCGATGAGCTTTTATGCGTGGTGTCCGACCCCAAGGACGTGCTTGCCATGGAAAAGACCCACGCCTACATGGGACGCTACCATGTGCTGATGGGCGCTTTGTCGCCCATGGACGGCATAGGCCCCGCCGACCTCAGCATCGACGAGCTGCTGCGGCGGCTGCAGGCGGAACAGGTGCGCGAGGTCATTCTTGCCACGGATTCCGACGTGAAGGGCGATGTCACGGCAAGCTACCTTGCAAAGCTCATCAAGCCGCTCAACGTGAAGGTGACGCGCATTGCGCGCGGCATCCCCATCGGCGGCAATCTTGAATACACCGACGAGGTGACGCTCACCCGCGCCTTGGAGGGACGGCAGGTGCTGTAGGGGCGGAGGGCGTCCGTCCTCCTTACCAACGCGCCGTAGGGGCGGATACCATCCGCCCGCCTTGCGGACGGAATGATGTGCCGCCGTTGGCGGCATGATGCGGCAAACCGCCGTCTGCCATGATGCGTTGCGCCATAAACGCAACAGGACGCAAAGCGTGTGCCACGCTTAATGAAGGCGGCTTTGCTTTGCAAAGCATCCTATGGGATCGTTGGAACGTGGCTTTCTTGCCAACGTACCGCAGGGGCGGATACCATCCGCCCGCCTTACCAACGATACAACTTGAACACGGGGGACAGCATGAACGGGGGGAACATCTTTGCCGTCACGGGTGCGGGCGGCTACTTGGGACGCGCCGTCTGCGAGCAGCTCTTGGCGGAGGGCGAACGCGTGCGCGCCCTGACCCATGCCCATTCCAAGAGCGCTGCGCGCTTTACGCCTCTGCCCCCTGCGGCGGAGGTCGTTTCTGGCAGCGTGTTGGAGCCTGACAGCCTTGCTCCGCTCTTTGCCCACGCCGAGGGCGAAAGCGTCACCCTCATCCACGCGGCTGCCGTCGTCTCCGTTGACGAGCGGGATGAGCGCTGCCGCCGCGTCAACGTAGACGGCACCAAAAATGTGATCGACGCCTGCAGGCGCTATGGCGTTAAGAAGCTGCTGTATGTATCGAGCGTGGACGCCCTGCCGCCCCGACCCGAGGGCGAGACCGTCCGCGAACCCCTTGCCTACGATCCCGCGTCCCTCACAGGCGCCTATGCCCGCTCCAAGGCGGAGGCGTCGCGCCTGATCGCGGAGGCCGCCAAGGCGGGACTTTGCGCCGAGCTGGTGCTGCCAAGCTGCATCTTAGGCCCCGGCGATCACGGCGGCGGCTTTACAAGCGTACTGATCCGCGCCTACCTCATCTGCTATCCGCGCCTGTCGGTTGGCGGCGGCTACGACTTCGTGGACGTGCGCGACGTGGCGGCGGCTGTTGCTGCCGCGGCGCGGCGCGATTCGAGCGGCGAAAGCTACCTTCTGACGGGACGCTTTGCCACCATGACGGAGGTCTTTGACCTCATGGCGGCGCGCAAGGGCAAAAAGCCCGTGGCGCTGACCCTGCCCACAGGCGTCCTCAGTCCCCTCGTGCCCTGCTCCAAGCTGATCTGCCGCATGATGGGCAAGCGTTCGCCGCTGACCCGTGTTTCGGTGAAGCTGCTGCGCAGCACCCCGCATTTTTGCCATGAAAAGGCCGAACGGGAGCTGGGGTTCCGGCCACGCCCCTTGGCGGACACCATCGCGGACACCGCCGCCTTTTGGGAGGCGGTCAAATCAGAACAAAAGAAAAAGCGCGGCCGGCACAGGACCGCGCAGGATGAAAGCAAGGCTTAGCGGAACGCCTCACTCCTTTTTTGCATGACAGCTGTCCCGCAGCGCGCAGCCCTCGCAGCCGCAGGAGCAGGCACCGCCGCCCTTTTTGCGCTTGCGGAACCGAAAGAGCACGATCACGGCGACAAGAGCCGCGACCACCGCCAACACAACGATCGACTGCCAATTCATTTCGAAGCCCCCTTCTTTTCCCCGAACACCGCGTCCACGGCGCGGGTGTTGAGGTGGTTTTCATCATACCTGTTTTTCCGAAGCAGCATATACAGCAGGAACGCAAGCGCCAGTATCGCCACAGCCGTCCAAATGGTGAAGCCGCTCCCCGTAAAGAGCCTGCCCAGCTGATACACGATGAGCGACACGAGGTACGCAAAGCCGCACAGGTAGCCTATCGCGCCAAAGGTCCACTTGGCGCTGTTCATCTCGCGCTTGATGGCGCCCATCGCCGCAAAGCAGGGTGCGCACAACAGGTTAAACAGCAGGAAGGAATACGCCGCAAGGCCGCTGCCGCCGAAGAATTCCGTTCCGATGAGGTTCAAGTTGGAGACCGCACCGTCGTTTACGGCGCTTAAAAGATCGGCAGCCGCCTCGGGATTTGCCGCGGCGAACATGCTCGACATGGTGCCAAACGCGCCCACGACCTCCTCCTTGGCGACAAGACCCAAGATGGTCGCCACAGCCGCCTGCCACTTGCCAAAGCCCAAGGGGATGAACAGGAAGGCAAGCCCCTCGCCCACCACCTGCAATATGGAGACGGAGGCGTCGCCGTCCAAAATATAGTGGAGACCGCCTGTAAAGCTCAACGAATTGAGCACCCATACCACCACGCTTGCCGCCACGATGACGGTGCCCGCACGCTTGATGAAGCTCCAACCGCGCTCCCAAGTGGCGCGCAGGACATTCGTTGCAACGGGGGCGTGATAGGCGGGCAGCTCCATCACGAACGGTGCGGGATCGCCTGCAAAGGCCTTGGTCTTCTTGAGGATGATGCCCGACACGATCACCGCCGCCACGCCGATGAAGTACGCAGAGACCGCGATCCACGGGCTGCCGCCGAACAGCGCCCCCGCGATCAGACCCACGATGGGCATCTTTGCGCCGCAGGGAATGAAGGTCGTGGTCATGATGGTCATCTTGCGGTCACGATCCTGCTCGATGGTGCGGCTTGCCATGATGCCGGGCACGCCGCAGCCCGAGGAGATCAGCATGGGGATGAAGCTCTTGCCCGACAGACCGAACTTTCTAAAGATCTGATCCATAATGAACGCCACGCGTGCCATGTAGCCGACGTCCTCCAAGACCGCAAGCAGCACAAACAGAATGAGCATCTGCGGGACAAAGCCCAGCACTGCGCCCACGCCGCCGATGATGCCGTCCGCAACGAGGCTCACAAGCCACCCCGCCACGCCCCAACCCTCCAACAGAGAGGTCACGCCGGGGATGATCCAAGTGCCAAACAGCGTGTCGTTCGTCCAGTCGGTCACAAAGCTGCCCACCGAACCGATGGAGATGTAGTATACAAGGAACATGACCGCCGCGAAGATCGGCAGGGCAAGCCAACGATTCGTCACGATGCGGTCGATCTTATCCGAGGCGGACAGGCTGTGCTTTTTGGCCTTCTTTTTGACCGCCTTGTCCACGACCTTGTTGATGTAGGCATAGCGCTGATTGGTGATGATGCTCTCCGCATCGTCGTCCAACTCCTTCTCGCAGTCCCTGATATGCGCCTCCAAATGCTCGCTTAGCGCAGCAGGGAGTTTCAGCTCGGCAAGCACCTTTTCGTCCCGTTCAAAGACCTTGATGGCGTACCAGCGGAGGTTCCGCTCGTCCACCAAGCCTTGGATCGATTCCTCGATGTGCGCAAGGGCGTGCTCCACGCTGCCCGTGAACACATGGGGCAGCTCCCCCGCTTTGCGGGCTTTTGCGGCGGCGACCGCTGCTTCGGCGGCTTCCGTGTCGCCCTCGCCCTTGAGCGCGCTCATCTCCACGACCTTGCAGCCCATGGCCTCGCCAAGCTTCAAACTGTCGATCTTGTCGCCGTTTTTGCGCACCACGTCCATCATGTTGACCGCCATCACAACGGGGATGCCCAGCTCGATGAGCTGCGTGGTCAAATACAGGTTCCGCTCGATGTTCGTGCCGTCCACGATGTTCAAGATCACGTCGGGCTTTTCCCGCACAAGGTACTCGCGGGACACGACCTCCTCCAAGGTGTAGGGGGAGAGGGAATAGATGCCCGGCAGATCCTGCACGATGACGTCCTTATGCCCCTTCAGCCTGCCTTCCTTTTTTTCCACCGTCACGCCGGGCCAGTTGCCCACGTATTGATTCGCGCCGGTAAGCGCGTTAAACAGCGTGGTCTTGCCGCAGTTCGGGTTGCCCGCAAGGGCGATCTTTACTTCCATATCCAAATCCTCCATGCTCTGCTTTTAATTAGTCTTCTCTAACCTCTTGCCCTAAAAAAGAAGCCTATTCGACTTCGATCATCTCCGCGTCGACCTTGCGGACGGACAGCTCATAGCCGCGCACGTTCAGCTCCATCGGATCGCCCAGCGGCGCCACCTTGCGCACGAGGATCTCCACGCCCTTGGTGATGCCCATGTCCATGATGCGGCGCTTCACCGCGCCCTCACCCGTGAGCTTTGTTACCCTGCAGGTCTTGCCCACCTGCACATCCCGCAGTGTCTTCATCTTTCTTTCCTCCTTATACCATGATGCGGTCTGCCATTGTCTTGTCCAGCGCAATCCTTGCGTCCTTCACCTTGAGGATGAGGTTTCCCGCGATCTCGTTTACCACGGTGACCTCCTCGTCCACCACAAAGCCCAGCTCCGCAAGATGCCTGCGAATGTCGTTTTTGCCCGTGATCCTGCGGATCGTCACCGTCTCGCCTGTCCTTGCCATCGTCAGCGGCATAGCTGCTGCCTCCTTTCAAGAGTGCGGCTCCCTCGTAAGTTAGCCACCTCTAACCGTTACATAGTTTAATACCTCTAACCGCAACTGTCAAGACATTTTTGAAAAGAAATTGCAGGCGCGAACGGAATTTTTATTCGCTTGCAGGAAGGGGGAAGACGGGGCAGCGGCACAATTTATGCAGCACCGACTAATTTTTACAATTTCAACGCATTTTCTGTACGTATCTGCCGAGGGTGGGCGGTTGACAAAGGCAGAAGCACCCATTATAATAGGTATGTGCGTGAATCACGCTCTTAGAATGAATGGAGGTAATAATCATGAAGAAAGTCTTCTCCTTACTTCTTGCCTGCCTGCTGCTGCTCGTCCCCGTGCTGGCGCTGGCAGATACCGTTGCTTACACCTATACGGCACCCACCGTTTACAGCAACGATGCCACCGTCGAGGTCTTTGCAGTCACCTATAAGGTAGCGGCCAAGACGTACACAGACTATGTCTGCACCCCCACCGACTATGCAAACGCAGCGGCGATCGCCACCACTTACGGCGTGGATGCTGCTGCAGTCGTTTCGCAGGGCTCGTTCGTTCGCTACGACATCACCCTGAGCGACATTGGCGCGGCTCTCATCAGCAGCGGCAAGTTCGTTGTAGAGTATGACACCACCAAGCTCGAGCTTGCTGCGAACTATCAGCTTTACAACACCTCCGACTGGATCGTCAATGCGACCGGCAACGAGTTCTTGGCTTCCACCGCCTATGCACACGGCGTTGCGCAGTCGGAAGGCAAGATCATCTACACCCTGTACTTCACCGTTAAGGCAGCTGCAGTTGACGGCGATGTGATCCCCGTCACCTTCACCACCACCGAGCTGGGCTTGGTCAATGCTGATGAGGCGATCATCGACACGGCCACCTACACCATCGAAGGCGTGAACGGCGCCATCACCATTGGCGGAACGCCCGCTCCCGTGATCGACAAGAGCGCTCTGCAGGCCGCTTACAACGCCGACAAGGCTCTGTACGATGCAGCCGCAGTCGGCGATCCCAAGACCATGGTCGATGGCACCAGCTATCTGACCGTTGCCGACGCCGCCACCGATAGGGCAGCCCTCGAGGCCGCTCTGGTCGTTCTGAACAACGCCAACGCCACCCAGGAAGAAGTCAACGCAGCCCTGACCGCGCTGAATGCCGCTTGGATCGCGCCCTCCGTTGTCAAGATCGACGTGACCAACCTCACCAACGCCATCGCTTATGCGCAGGCCTTCATCGCAAGTGAAGACTACACCAAGTGCTCCGACGCTCTGAAGGCAAAGTGGACCGCCGCTCTGGCAGCCGCACAGGCCGAGCTGATCAATCTTACGCATACGCAGACCAGCTGCAACAACGCCGCCACCACCATTCTGGCTCTGAAGAAGACCGGTGAATCCACCGTTATCTTCGCGCTGGCAGGCATGGGCATTCTGGCTCTGGTCGGCTTGGGCTACGTCGTCATTCGTCGTCGTCGCTTCAACTAAACGCAAGCACGGATATTCCTTAAGGAGCGCTTCGGCGCTCCTTTTTTTGCCGCCAAGGACGGCTTCGTCAAAAAACGATGTTTTTGACGAGTCTGCTGCGGCAGGGCTTTTCCCTGATGCCTCCTTTTTCCGCACAAAAAAGGCGCTCCGTTTTAGGGAGCGCCAACCGTCTTTTGGGGTGGAGCGTTTAGGCGAAGGCCTTATAGATGGCGCGGATGGCGCGTTCGAAGTCGCGCTGCTCCACGCCCACGATGATGTTCATTTCCGAGCTGCCCTGATCGATGATGCGCACGTTCACGCCTGCCTCGTACAGAGCGCGAAACAGCCTTGCCGAAACGCCCTTGCTGCGCACCATGCCGCGGCCCACCGTGGTGATGAGCGCAATGCAGCTTGCGATCTCCACCGTGTCGGGGGAGCATTCGGTCTTGAGGTCGTGGTAGATGCCGTCCATGTTGCCGCGCAGCTCATCGTCGCTGAGGATGAGCGAAACGGTGTCGATGCCCGAGGGGATGCCCTGCACGGCTACGTTGTAGCGCTTGAGGATGCCCAGCAGCCG
Source organism: uncultured Oscillospiraceae bacterium (assembly GCA_964490325.1). Classification (GTDB taxonomy): domain Bacteria; phylum Bacillota; class Clostridia; order Christensenellales; family CAG-138; genus DAOPJM01. Next base: position 6,529 of record CAZBBX010000038.1, on the reverse strand, counting down.
ATAGATGAAGCCCACCTGACTGTGCAGGTTGTCCTTGGTCAGGGTGATGACCGTAAAGCCCTTATGCCCCGCTATGCCCGTGACGGGGCCGCCGCGGTCAATGCCGTTGATGGCGTTGTCCGTGACGATGTGCGTACCCGCCGCCGTGGGGTTGAAGGTGTTGCGCACATGGATGGGGATGCGCGCCTTGCGCACGGGAAAGATGGAATCCTCGTGCAGCACGGTCGCGCCCATATAGCTCAGCTCGCGCAGCTCCGCATAGGAGACATACTCGATGATCTTCGGATCGTCCACGATGCGGGGATCCGCCATGAGAAAGCCGTCCACATCCGTCCAGTTTTCGTATTCATCCGCTTGGACGGCTCGCGCCACGATGGCTCCTGTGATGTCCGAGCCGCCGCGGGAGAAGGTGCGGATCTGTCCGCTGCGCTTGCGTCCGTAGAAGCCGGGGATGACCACGCGTTCGCGTCCCTCCAGCGCGCTTGCCCAGCCTTGGGTGGTCTCGTCGTCGTAAGCGCCGTCCTCGTGGAAGCAGATCAGCTCCGTGGCGTCCACAAAATCAAAGCCCAAGTAGGCGGACAGCAGCAGCGCGCACAGGTACTCGCCGCGGGAGGCGGCATAGTCCGCGCTTGCGCCGTTGTCGATGGCGCGGCGGATGACGCGCAGCTCCCGCTCCATGTGTACATCCAGCGAAAGCTCCCGCTCGATGCCCAAAAACCGTTCCGCAACGGTGTTAAAATCGCGGTCAAAGGGAGCGCCTGCCTGCTGATTCGCCTGACAGCGATACAGCAGGTCGGTGATCTTCTCGTCCCCGGGATCCCTGCGTCCGGGCGCGCTGACCACGACAAAGCTGCGGGAGGGGTCGGCTTCGATGATGCTTCTTACCTGTTGGAAGCGGGCGGCAGAGGCCAGAGAGCTTCCTCCGAACTTGACGGCCTTTCGCATAGGCTCAGCGCGGCTCGATGCGCCTGCACTCCAGATAGTAGCGCTTTTCGTTGGCTTCGCCCATGGAGAAGGTCTTGCGGGGCAGCGCCCCGTCGTACACCACGGTGGGGAACAGCTCGCTCTTTTGCATGGCGGGCAGCAGGAAGCCGATGGCCTTGTTTTCAACAGCCAAGCGCTCCACGACCTCCTCGCCGTGGATGTAGTCCACCTCCGCCCCCGCGTTCTCCTTGAGGAGCGCGTCAATGGCGTTTTGCAGCGTGCCTACCGCAAGCTGCTGGGTGGGACCCTCCACCACGAAGGCGCCGCGGCGGGTCGCGGTCAGGAAAGGCAGGGTGTGCGTCTTGCCGCCGCGAGCCTCGGGCAAGGCGTCACTAAGCTCCATATGCGCCCCCGCATTCTGTGCTTTCAAAAGCTGTAGGAGGGCGTCCGCCGCCTTGTCGCCATCCATGCCGAACACCACGCGGTGGATCGGCTCAAACTCAATGCCCTCGTCGTGGACGTTTTCCACCTCCACCAGCGCGTAGCGGGCGGGATGCCCTTCGCGTTCTGCGGCGGGCAGCGCGGCCTTGATCTTTTCCCAGTTGGCCTTGGCGGTCGCAAAGCTGTGGTTGCCGTCGCCCATGGCAAACAGTAAGGGAGCCTTGTCGCCGTACTTGGCGCGGAAGGCCGCGGCGTCGGTCAAAGCGGCCAAAGCGGCCAGTACGCCCAGCACATCCGCCGCCTTGTCCACCAAATGTCCCGTGATGTGACCGCCGCCAAGCATCAGCTCGGTGTCATACAGCAGCGGCAGCTCGTTCTCGCGCTTGGCAAGCGGCTCGATGACGCTGCGTGCGGGGTCGTCGATGAGGACGAGGATGTGCGGCAATTCGATGGGAGCGCCCTCGCGGATGCGCAGGCGCGGCGGGATGCGGGACACGATGGTGCCCTCGGTGGCGCGGATGAGGGTCGAAGAGCCCTTTGAATAGTCGTACTGCTCCAGATCGAGCGCAAGGACGAGCCCCAGCCTCTCCTTGCCCGCCACGGAGCGGCGCACCAGCACAAAGCCCTGCGGCAGCTCGGTCAGCAGACCTTCGTTCAGGTAGCGGCGCATGTTGTCGCGGATCAGCGCGATGCGTTCCGCCTCATTGGGCTTGCCCAAGTAGGCTTCGGGGAGGATAAGATCCAGCGTCGAGGGCGCATCGCCCACGATGGCGCGTGCCTTGTCCCAGTATTCAGGCTCGGAGGTGTACTGATCGCAGGCTACCACGGCCCACTTTTCAAAATCGGAGCCCTGCGGGGGCAGCATCACCTTCGGCACCAATACGCCGACGCTGTTTGTAAACTTGTCCATGTCCTTCTTCTCTCCTTCTCGATAGTTTCTTAGCTTGTATTATAACACAGCCGCCGTCAAACGCAAGACCGCGTTTCCCGCCAAACGCCGTTTCCGTGCAGGCGCGGCTTGAAGGGCGAGCCTGCAAAGGCTGCGCCGTGGGAAAAAGGAGGGGACAATTATTGATAAACGTGCTATGATGGAAAAAAGATCGCGTTGGGAGGCCGTATGCGCAGCGTTTTTGTGGATTTTGAGATGCAGCCCGTCAGTTCGTTCTATCGAAGGAGCCATCCGTCCCTGTATCCCACGGAGATCATCGAGATAGGCGCGGTCGCGCTGAACGAGAATAGGGAGAACGCGGACAGCTTTCGCTGCTATGTGCGCCCCTCCTATGGTGAGCTGCGCCCCGAGATCGCTCACCTGACGGGCATCTCCGCCGCCGCCCTTCGCCGCGCACCAAGCACGGAGGAGGCCATGCGCAGCTTCTTCGACTGGCTGGGCGCGGACGCCTGCGTGTTTGCGTGGAGCGAGAGCGACCTAAAGCAGCTCATGGGGGAGCTGGAGGGCAAGGGGCTGCTGCAGCTCCTGCCTGCGGGTCTTGCGGAGCGCTGGGTCGATTTTCAGGCGGAATTTTTGACCTTGACGGGGCAAAAGCGTGCCGTCTCCTTGGACAAGGCGCTTACGAGCGTGGGGGAATACGTCTTGGGACGCGCCCACGACGCCTTGACCGATGCGGAGAGCACCGCCACGCTGTATCGCATCAGCCGCGATCCCGACCGTCTGCGCGACGCCATGGAGCGCGCCGCCCACCCCGAAGCGCCCAAGACGACCGGCTACACCCTTGCGGAGCGCTTCGGCGCAGCCTTGTCGGGGCTGCAGTTCGATGGGGACAAGAAGGAGCCGTAACCTTGCGGCAGTAAACAAGCGCCGAGACCGCCGCTAAGGGCAGGGATCTCGGCGTTTTTGATCGTTATTGATGGTTCCCCCGTTCAGGCCGTCAGCGCGGCGCGGCGCTGCCTGCGGCGATGAATGAGCACAAAGGGCGCATAGAACGCAAACGCGGCCGTGCACAGGCAAAGCATGTACAGCGGCGTGTTGACATACCAGCCCCAGCGTGCGGCGATGTCCTTGAACACGATGATGGGCGAGATGGCAGGCCCTACATAGAACATGTTGACGCTGCCGTTCGAGACCCTTGCAAGCGCCAGATTGATGATAAATGCCACCACGCACAGCCCCACAAAGGTGAGCGCCGCCGTACCGTAGTCGCGGAAGCGCAGCCCCGCACGACCGCTCACACCCAGATACAGCCCCACGAACACCAGTGACATGTGCCAGAAGAAGGCGTGCAGGGTGAGCGTCCAGTACTCATGCACAAGGCCTGACGGCTCCAAGAACGCTATAAACCCGCCCATGAGGTTGAAGGCGAGCATGAAATTGTAGAAGGCGCGGCGCAGACGGCCGTCTGGCAGGAAGGCCGCGATGAGGCACAGGTACATCGGCACGGAGCAGAGCTGAAAGGGAAAGATCCACCACTGGTAGCTGCCGTTGCCGATGACATAGGTGTAAAACAGCTGCTTGTACAGCTCGCTGACAAACAGGAACAGGCCGACCGTCAAAAGGACGGCTTTGTTTTGCTTCTCGTTGGTGCGGCGCAGCAGATAACAAAGCAGGGCGCACACCGCCAAGCCGCCAAAGAAAAAGCCAAGATGAAACGCCCCATAGGCGCGTGGTTTCTCCATCGGCCACGCGCTGAGGCGCAGCCATTCGATCAGAAGCTGCATGCTTGTCCTCCGACAGATTAATTTCAGCCTTATTGTACGACGGAACGGGCGCTATGGCAAGCAAAATACTTGTAGAATCGACAGCATCCGCACAAAGCCCAAGCGGCAGAAAAGCAGACAGATAATAACACCGCCGACAGCGCGGCGGTGCAGTCTTTTATAGGGCTTGTCTCAGCTGCGCGTTTCGCGCAGAACGATGTTGTCCGCCGCCTTATAGATGCTGTCGGGCGGGACGACGCCGCGCACGCTTGACAGGGGATACACGCTGCTGTTGCGTCCCACGATGGTGCCGGGGTTTAACACGCTGTTGCAGCCGATCTCTACAAAGTCGCCAAGGATGGCGCCAAACTTGTGCCGACCCGTGGGCAGCAGCTCCGCGCCGTTCTTCACGACGACGTCGCTCTTGTCGCTTTTGACGTTGGAGGTGATGCTGCCTGCGCCCATGTGCGCACGGTAGCCCAGGATGGAATCGCCCACATAGTTGTAGTGCGGCGTCTGCACCTTGTCAAAGAGGATGACGTTCTTCAGCTCCACGGAGTTGCCGACCACGCAGCCGTTGCCCACCAGCGCCGAACCGCGCAAAAAGGCGCAATGCCGCAGCTCCGTTTCGTGTCCGATGATGCAGGGGCCGTGGATGCAGGCGCTCGGATAGATCACGGCGTCGCGGGCTGCCCACACCTCCTCGGCGATGCGTTCGTACTCCGCTTCGGGCAGGGTGGGGCCAAGCTCGCGGATGAAGGCGGCAATGGCATTGAGCGCCTCAAAGGGGTATAGGACGCGCTCCAAAAGGGGCGCTGCAAGGGTCTTGTCAAGATCTAAAAGTTCCTTTGTCGTAAGCATTTACTTCACCTTGATCAGTAGGTTTTCCCGACGCATGGCGTCCAGGATGGCGTTCACATGGAGGGCGCAGATCTCGGGGGTGGCGGCCTCCGCCATGACGCGCAGCACGGGTTCGGTGCCGCTCTTGCGCAAAAGCACGCGGCCGTCGTCGCCCAAGGCCTCGGTGGCCAAGGCCACCGCCTCCCGTACGGCGGGATGGCTTAAAGCCGCGTCCTTGTCGGTGACCACGGCGTTTTTGAGCAGCTGCGGATAGATCGTCAGCGGCTCCACCAGCTTGGACAGGGGCAGCTTCTTGGCAAGCATGACCTCCATCACCTTGATGGCGGTCAGCACGCCGTCGCCTGTGTTGGCGTAGTTGGAGAAGATGATGTGTCCCGACTGCTCCCCGCCGATGACATGCCCGTTCTGCCGCATGTTCGCGTAAACGTATTTGTCGCCCACATCGGTCTTTTCGTAATCGATGCCCGCTGCGTCCAGTGCCTTGTACAGCCCAAAGTTGGACATGACGGTGGTCACAACGGTGTTGTTTTGCAGCATGCCGCGCTCCTTTAGGTAGCAGGCGTACAGGTAGAGGATGTGATCCCCGTCCACCACGCGGCCGTTCTCGTCCACAGCCATGCAGCGGTCGGCGTCGCCGTCGAAGGCAAAGCCCACGTCCAGCTTGTTCTCGCGCACATAGCGCGCCAGAGCGCCTATGTGGGTGGAGCCGCAGTCGCTGTTGATATTGACGCCGTTGGGCGTGTTGGCAATGACGTGGGTCTCCGCGCCGAGGGTGTCGAACACGCTCTTTGCGATCATCCAAGTGCTGCCGTTGGCGCAGTCCAGTCCGATGCGGACGCCCTTGTAGGAGTGGAGCGCCAGCGTGATGAGGTAGCCAATGTAGCGGTTGCGTCCGGCGGCGTGGTCGATGGTGCAGCCGATGTCCTCCCGCGTGGCGTAGGGCAGCTCGCCGTATTCACCGTCCAAATAGCGCTCGATCTCGTCGATGACGGCTTCATCCATCTTCTCGCCGTTGCTGTTGATGAGCTTGATGCCGTTGTCGTAATAGGGATTGTGACTGGCGGTGATCATGATGCCGCAGTCAAACGCCTCCGTGCGCGCCACATAGCTGACACTGGGCGTGGTGGTCACATGCAGCAGGTATACATCCGCGCCGGAAGCGGTCAGTCCCGCGGTCAGAGCGCCTTCAAACATATAGCAGGAGCGGCGCGTGTCCTTGCCGATGACCACGCGGCACTTGTGATCGCCGCCGTAGTATCTGCCCAAGAAACGCCCCACCGCAAAGGCGTGCTCCACGGTCAGACCAACGTTGGCTTCCCCGCGAAACCCGTCCGTGCCGAAGTATTTTGCCATATTGCCTCCTAAAAAATCAGACCGCAGCGCAGTCCCCGTGATACGCAAACATATGCGCCCATCCTTAAAGATACAAACGAAATCTATCATATTTTGGCGCTTAAGTCAATACAACGCGCTGCAATGTTCCCCCTTCGCGTGTCGGTCGTTCAAAAGTGCAAGCTGCCGCCAAAGTAAATTCCGCCGTGTTTCCCACACTTAGTTCCACCGTCTCTGCACTGTGGAATTTACTTTGGGAAATCACTCCGCAGAATAGGCGAATGAGAACATCTCGTAAGCGCTTTTGCCGTTGAACTGC
>CAZBBX010000037.1:0-19440 GCA_964490325.1 uncultured Oscillospiraceae bacterium | reverse complement strand
CTGTTTTTTTGACAAAATAGGGAGGGCTCGAAGCCGCGGCCGCTGCTTTGCAGCGAAAAAAACACTTCAAAATAGGTAAAAAACTTTCAAAGCCGAGAGCAAAGGGAGTACTATGGGACAGACGATCTGCTAAACTGAAACTGCGATAAGCAAATAGCATGTGTAATTGGATAAAGGAGGAAGAAAGGAATGTACGCAGCCGTATTTGAACTCAGCTCATGGATGGGCAACATGAACTACTTCTTCACGGGGGAGACGGCGGGGGAGCTGCTGTCTCGCTTGGAGGAGGTGCAGGATCTCAACTGTCTGGTGCGCATGGGACGCACAGAGGAGGGCAAGCGCGGACAGGCGCAGCTGGACAGGATCGATGCTATCCTCAGCAAGCGCTGTGACGGGGAACTGACGCTGACCGATCTAAAGAACTTTTCCTTCAAGCTTTCGGTGCTCAGCTGCCGCTGCTTGGGGACTGCCGAGGACGCGGAATCGTTCGCTGCTTTGAAGGCGAAATATCCCAACGCGATCTGCCGCCGCTGATACGGCAGAATCAAATACCGAAACACAGAAAACGGGCCCCTGTTCGGAGCCCGTTTTGCGTTTGCCATAGTCGCTTATTCGGCGATGTAGGCCTCCTTGAAGGAGATCCAGCCGAGAGGCGAGTAGAGGTAGTCAATCAGCTTCGTGCTGCACAGGTAGGGGTTGGTGTAGTAGTACAGCGGGAGCGCCGCGTAGCTCGTCTGCACCATTGCCTCCGCCTGATACATCAGCTCGGCACGAGCGGCCATATCGGACTCGGACTTGATGGCTGCGATCAGCGCGTCATAATCCGCCTTCCAAGACTGGTCGTTGTTGGCGCCGAAGACGGCTTCGCCGCTGTGTGCATCAGCATCCTTGCCGAGGCGCGGGTGGTTGTTGCCGCCGCTGGAGAGGAAGATCTCCAAGAAGTTGATGGGGTCGTTGTAGTCGGCGATCCAGCCCAAGCGGCTCATGGTGAAGTCGCCTGCATCCAGCACGGGCAGCAGGGTGGCCCAGGTCATCTGGTCATAGGTGACGTTGATGCCGTAAGCGGACCACATATCCTGAATGGCAACTGCGATTGCTTCGTTGCCGCTGGAGGTGTTGAACGAATACTGGAAGGTCGGGAAGTCGGTGAAGGCCTTGGTGGTCTCGTCGTAGGTGTACCACTGCTTGAGGATCTCGATGGCCTCTGCTACGTTGGCGTCGTAATCCGCCTTCTCAACGCTCCACCACTTGGCAGCCTTGCTGCGGAAGTCGGTGCCGGTGCCGTCGTCCATGCCTGCGGGGACAAAGCCGTAAGCGGGCTGCTGGCCGCCGCCGGTGACTTCCTCAACGATGTAGTTGCGGTCGATCAGCAGACCCAGCGCATGACGCACTTCGGAGTTCTGCGCTTCGGTCCAGCCGTCCCAGGAGCTTGCGTCATCAGTGGCGACGGTCTGGCCGGGCTTGAAGGAAACGTTGACGTTGAACTCCAGATAGTAGGTGCCGATGTAGTCGCCCAGGAAGAAGTCCACGTTGTAGCGGGTCTCGTCAGCCTTCAGGATCGGGATCTGCGTGACGGCCACGTTCGTGGTCAGCATGTAGGTGCCGTTGGAGTAGTTGGCGAAGATGGAATCATCATCGTCGGAGAGGGCGAAGGTCAGGCTGTCCAGCTTGACGCTGTCCTTATTCCAGTAATTCTCATTCTTGACAAAGACGATCTTGTCGCCAACGACCCAGTCGCTCATCTTGAACGCGCCGTTGGTGATGTAGCTTGTGGGGCTGGTCGCCCAAGTGTCGCCGTACTGATCGATGACGTCCTTACGGATGGGCATGTAGGTCGGGAAGGCCAACAGCTGATCGAAGTAGGCGCAGTAGGCCGTCGTTACGATGGTGATGGTGCGCGCAGCGTCGTCCGCAGAGATGTTCAGAGCGGGCGTCGAATCGCTGTAGCCATCGATGACGTCAAAGATGTACTGGTAGTCGGCACCGGTGGCGGGATCGACTGCACGGTTCCATCCATAGATGAAATCGGAAGCCTTCATCTCCACGCCGTCGGACCACTTCAGGCCCTCCTTGAGGGTGATGACGTACTGATACTTGCCGCCCTCGATCTCGGTCGGGGTGACGACCTCCTCGGCGCAGTCTGCGGCGATGACGGGCTTGCCGTCGTCACCTGCGACATAGCCATACAGGCCGCTGAAGCAGTTGGTGATCATGATGGAGCCATCGACCGCGGAGTTGAGTGCGGGGTCGATCGTCTCGGGGTCGGGACCGGTGCAGACCGTCAGATCCTGCGCCGCCGTGCTGGTCTTTCCGCTTTCTCCCTTGCAGCCCGCCAGAACGGCGACCACCATCAACAGACAAAGCGTGACAGCGATAAGTTTCTTCATTTTTGGTTCCTCCTTGCTTTTTTGTATGACAACAGACGTGTATGCGTCTGCAGCTACCCTATTTATTGAAGCAGGCCACGACGTGACCGGGACTGCGCTCGGTCAGCGGGGGAATGGCCTGCGCGCATTGCTCCGTTGCGCAGGGGCAGCGCAGACGGAAGCTGCAGCCGCTCGGTGCGTTCAGCGGGGACGGGATGTCGCCTTTTAGGACGATGCGCTTGCGCTTGCGCTCGCGTTCGGGATCGGCGGCGGGCACGGCGGACAGCAGGGACACGGTGTATGGGTGAACGGGGGTGCGGATCAGCTCGTTGGCGTCCGCCAGCTCCACGATGCGTCCCAGATACATCACCGCGATGCGGTTGGAGATATGCTTGACCACCGACAGATCGTGCGCGATGAACAGGTAGGTCAGGCCGCGCTCCCGCTGCAGCTGCTCGAACATATTGATGATCTGCGCCTGAATGGACACGTCCAACGCGGACACGGGTTCGTCGCAGACGATAAATTCGGGGTTGACTGCCAGAGCGCGGGCAATGCCGATGCGCTGCCGCTGTCCGCCCGAAAACTCGTGGGCATAGCGCGTGGCGTGGTCGCTGCTCAGCTCCACCGCGTCCATCAGCTCGCGGATACGCGCACTGCGTTCCGCCTTGTTGGCGTAGAGCTTATGCACGTCCAGGGGTTCGCCGATGATGTCCTGCACGGTCATGCGCGGGTTCAAGGACGAGTAGGGATCCTGAAAGACCATCTGCGCCTTCCTGCGCAGCGCCTTGATCTGCTGCTTGGTCTCGATCTTTTCGCCGTTGAAGAAGATCTCGCCGCCTGTCTTGTTGTATAGGAAGAGCAGGGTGCGTCCCGCGGTGGTCTTGCCGCAGCCGGATTCGCCCACCAAGCCCAGCGTCTCGCCGCGCTTAATGGTAAAGCTCACATCGTCCACCGCCTTGAGCGGACGGGTGCGCAGGAAACCCGTGGTAACGGGGAAGTACATCTTGAGATTTCTTGCCTCGACCAGCGGTGTGTCCGTCCGTTCGGAAGGCTTCTTGGTACTATCAGCCATTTTCGCCTGCCTCCTCCTCTGTCTCAAGTTTGACGAGGCCCGCGTCCAGCCCCTCTTTTATGGTCTGCCAGCAGGCGGCGGCATGGTCGTCGCTGACCCAGATCTGCTGCGGGATCTGCTCCAAGCAGATCTCCATTGCCCTTGCACAGCGCGGTGAAAAGGCGCAGCCCTTGGGCATACACAATAGATCCACGGGGGAGCCGCTGATGGGCACCAGCTCCTTCTTCTCGTCCAGATCGATGTTGGGGATGGAGTGCAAAAGCCCCTTGGTGTACTCATGCGCGGGGTGATAGAACACCTCGTCGATGAGGCCGCGCTCCACGATCTTGCCGCCGTACATGACGACGACCTCGTCGCACATGCCCGCCACCACGCCCAAATCGTGCGTGATGAGGATGATGGCCATGCCCAGCTTGTGCTGCAGCTCCTGCATCAGCTCAAGGATCTGCGCTTGGATGGTCACGTCCAACGCGGTGGTCGGCTCGTCCGCAATGAGGATGTCAGGCTCGCAGGCGAGCGCCATGGCGATCATGATGCGCTGCCGCATACCGCCCGACAGCTCGTGCGGGTATTGCTTGATGCGCTTATCGGGTTCGTTGATGCCTACAAGCGTCAGCATTTCGATCGCACGCTCCTTGGCCTGCTCACGGTTGCGGTCGGTGTGGAGCAGGATGGCCTCCATCAGCTGGTTGCCGATTGTGTACACGGGGTTCAGGCTCGTCATGGGATCTTGGAAGATCATGCTGATGCGGTTGCCGCGCACGGAGCGGATCACTTCGTCGCCGCAGCCGACCAGCTCCTGCCCGTCGAACTTGATACTGCCCGAAACGATGCGTCCCGGGTCGGTAAGGATCTGCAAGATGGAGTAAGCGGTCACGCTCTTGCCGGAGCCGCTTTCACCCACGATGCCCAGCACCTTGCCGTAATCGAGATCAAAGGAGGTGTCGTTGACCGCCTTGACCTCGCCCGAAGGGGTGAAGAACGAGGTACACAGATGCCGTACTTCCAATAGACTCATTTGGACGCCTCCTTCAGCTTCGGATCGAACGCGTCCCTAAGCCCGTTGCCCAGCAGGTTGAAGGACAGGATCAAAAGGAAGATCACCAGCGAGGGGATGATGAGCAGGTAGGGGTAGATGGAAAGATAGCTCCTGCCCTCCGAGGCCAGCGAGCCCAAGCTCGGCATGGGAATGGATACGCCCAAGCCCAGAAAGCTCAGGTAGCTCTCGGTGAAGATGGCGCTCGGCACCTGCAGCGCCGCCGAGATGAAGATGACGGAGACGCAGTTGGGCAGCATGTGCTTGCGGATGATGCGCGCAGGGCTTGCGCCAACGGACTTGGCCGCCAGCACGAACTCCTGCTCCTTGATGCTCAGGATCTGACCGCGCACCAGCCTTGCCATGCCCACCCAGTACAATAGGCCGAACACGATGAAGATACTCACCATGCCGCTGCCAAGTTTGGCAAGCTGGGAGTTGGCCAGCGCTCCGTTCTCCAAGATGTCCTTGATGGACACCGACAGAAGGATGATGACCAGCATGTCGGGCAGGGAATAGATGATGTCCACGATGCGCATCATCACAAGGTCGACCCTGCCTCCAAAGTAGCCCGATATGGCGCCGTAGGTTACGCCGATCAACACCACGATGAGCGCCGCTATGATGCCGACCGACAGCGAGATGCGCGTGCCGTAGATGACGCGGGCTGCGTAGTCGCGGCCCAGGCTGTCCGTCCCGAAGATGTGCGGGAAGATGGAGCCGCCCTCGTCGATGATGGCCTGCTCCGCCGCGCTGTACTCAAAGGGCTTTTGATACTTTACCGTGATGCTGTCACGGTTGCCCGCCGTTGTCTGATAATTATAAGGATAGATGCCCGGCACGATGAACGCGATGAGCGTGATGACCACGATGATCACAAGGCTTATCATCGCCAAGGGGTTTCGCACCAGCTTGCGCATACCGTCGCGGAAGAAGGTGGAGCTTTGGCGCATCCTTACCTGCTGCTTTTTCTCGTCCTCGGTGGCAAGGCGAAACTTGCTCAGATCGAGCTGTAAACTCAGTGGGTTTTTCTTAGGCAGATCCGACATATCTTCGCCCCCTTCCTATGAGAAATCGACCCGCTTGTCGAGTACCTTGTAGAGGATATCCGACAAGAGGTTCATCAGGATCATCAGTATGGACAGGAAGATCGTCGTACCCATGATCATCGGGTAGTCGCTGTCCTGAATGCTTTTAACAAAGTATTCGCCCATGCCTGCCACGGAAAAGATCTTCTCGACCACGATGCTGCCCGTGACGATGTACGCGATCATCGGTCCCGCGTAGGTGACCACGGGGGTCAGCGCGTTTTTGAGCGCGTGCTTGAAGATGACCTTCTGCTTGGACACGCCCTTGGCGTTGGCGGTGCGGATGTAGTCCTGCCCCAATACGTCCAGCATGGAGGAGCGGGTAAGGCGGATGATATAGGCCATGGGGGAGAGGCAAAGCGCCACCACGGGAAGGACCAGTCCGCCGGGCTCCGACCCTCGCGTGGGCAGGATCTGTAACCATACCCCGAAGATCCATAACAGGAGTATGGCTATGATGAAGCTCGGCAGCGATACCGCCCCCGTAGAAAACACCAGGATGAACTTGTCCCAAAAGCTGTCGCGCCGTATGGCGGACAAGGCGCCCAGCACCACGCCCAGCACGATGGCGATGACCGCCGCCGTCAGACCGATCTTGGCGCTGGTCTTAAAGCCCGTCAGCACCAGATCCATGACGGACCAGCCGCGATACTTGATCGAATCGCCAAAGTCGAAGCGGGCAACGTTGCCCAGATAGATGAGGTACTGCTCGAATAAGGGTTTATCCAAGCCGTACTTCTCGTTCAGCGCGTCTATGACCGCCTGCGTCAAGGCCTTTTGCTTGATAAAAGGACTGCTTGGCACCGCGTGCATAATGAAAAAGGTGATCGTCGTGATCAAAAAGATCGTGAAGACCGCCAGCACCAAACGTTTTAGGACATATTTGATCATCTTCAAGGCCGTAGTACCCCCTTGCTTTCGGGCCTCTGTTGGCGGCCAAGCCTTGGGCTGCCGACAGGTTCGTGGGTGCGGCCCTGCACAAGCTGTAAGACCGCATGAATCTTCGCGACAAGTCCTTGCGCGATTTTTCCGTATTTATAAGGAAAAACTGCGACATCTTTCGGGGAATGCCATATGTATAATCACAGCATACCCGATGAAAAACGACTTGTCAAATATTTTTAGCATTGTATATAATATCCGATGTCTTGTCAAGCCCGTAATTTGCAAAACTTTGATAAAATGCCACAATATTTACGCTTGCTTTACAATTGCTCCCGAGTTTTCTTCCGAAATGAACAAAACAGGAAAAATATTCCGCCTTCCCGTCATTGGTTCGCAAAGAATACGGGACAAGAGGGCGTCCCTGTGTTTTTCCCGCATTGTGCTGCTTTTTCCACAAAAAAAGCCCGCCTCGGGCGCATTGCGCGGGGCGGGCAGGGGATGGTGCGTTATTGGATGGCGATCTGACGGGCAGAGGGAACGTCCTTTGCCTTCTTGGGCAGCTTGAGCTGCAGCACGCCGTTGTCGTACTTGGCCTCGATGGCGTCGGTATTGATCTCCGTCACGTTGAAGCTGCGGCTGTAGGAACCGTAGCTGCGCTCGCAGCGCAGGTAGTTGTCCTTCTTGTCCTTGTCCTCATACTCCGAGTGCCGCTCGGCGCTGATGGTCAGGTACTTGTCGTCCAGATCGAGGTGGATGTCCTCTTTCTTGAAGCCGGGCAGATCGGCCTCCAGCAGGAAGCTGTCCCCGTTGTCCTTGATGTCGGTCTTAAACTCGGCCAGACCGCCCTCGCGGAAGAAGTTCTTTTCGATCTCCTCGATGTCGCGGAAGGGGTCATAGCAATTCACGGAATGATTCTTGCCCTGATACGGAATAAGTCTATACATAATGATTCCTCCATTCACGGCGGCTGCGCCGCTTTATAAATTTTCGTTCGCGGTCCTATTCGAGCCCGCTCCCTGTCTTTCGACTGTGCCTAAAGAATACCACCCCATTGTTACAAAAGTTTGTTGCGATCATGATGCAAATGTGAAACTTAGCACTCTGTTTCACGGAGTGCTAAAAGCAGCAGAAAAACGCCGCAGTTGTTGCAAAAATCGGGCAAGGGAAATTCGCGATCATGGCGCAAACATGGCGCTTGGCGCTTGTAAGCGCTCCTAAGCCGTGCTACAATGGCGTCGAACGAAGCAATAGGAAAGGATGTGCGGCTCATGCAGACGAAGGACTTGGAACGCATCAACGAACTGGCGCGTAAGGCGCGGGAGACGGAGCTTACGGAGGAGGAGAAGGCGGAGCAGAAGCTTTTGCGGCATGACTATGCGGCGGCGTTCTGCCGCGATCTTAAGCAGCAGCTGGACAACACCGTTGTGGTGGAGCCGGACGGCACGCGACATCATCTGTCGCAGCGGGAGGACTGACAAGACAGCGCTGTTCGGCGAAGAATGCGCGGCGGCGAACGTTCACCCTCGGCTAAATATATTCTTTCGGTACTGAAAAATATTTTATGCAAAAATGCGCTGCATACTGGACGCGAAAGGAAAATTGTGTTATACTTAATTTAAGAAATCTCACAAAAGGGTCGCTGTTTTCGCCAAAGGGGACGTTCCGACGGAACGTGGTGAGGCGGCGTTGTCGGAGCAAGCATGGGTGAAGGCTTTCTTGGATTGGGACTGGTGGTGATCGCAGGGGCGTTTGCAACGGGGCTGTGCTACCTGCTGTATCTGTGGCTGCTGCGTCCGTGGCTGAAGAATTTGGGCGCCGCACTTTTGGTGCTCACGCTTTTGATGGCGGTGTATTACGGCGCGGTCGCCGTGACGATCTTAAATTTTTTGTAGGCGTCGTCCAACGATTTGCCATGCATTTCTTCCTATTCTGTTACATTTCCGCCGCATTTTCGTGGTAATATAAGCAATAAATCCTTTTCGGCGCGGCTTTACCGCTTGCGCATCCTTATTTCGATGTGCTATAATGTCTGATAACGTAGAGACTTGCGCTTTACTGGGAGAACGAATGAAACCCGTAGCGATATTGGACATTGGCAGCTCAAAGGTCGTGTGCCTTTGCGGCAGCGTAATAGAAAAGGACGGCGTCGTCGTACATGGGGCGGGAGTATGCGCCTACGACGGTTTCCGCGACGGCAAGGTCACAGACAGGCACAGCCTGCAGCTTGCCATCACGGAAGCTGTCCGTAAGGCTGAGCAGGAAAGCCGCGTCCGTATTCGCGACGTGGCGCTGTCCACCCCTTCCGCGTTCGTTTCGTTGGCCTTGGCCGATGCAACGATCACCTTGGGCAACCGTGCCCGCGAGGTGGAGAGCGCGGATGTGGACAGGCTCATCGCCCTTTCGCTCAAGCGCTGCGAGCAGCCCGAGGGAACGATCCTCATGCACAGCACGCCTGTGTTCTTCATGGTCGACGGCGTTTCCTCCGCGGAGCTGCCCGAGGGCGTGGAGACGGACGAGCTTTCGGGGCTCATCTCCCATATGTTCGTCCAGCAGGAATTTATCGCGCTGATAAGCGATTGCTTGGACGAGCTGGGCGTGGAGATCTCCATGTGCATCAGCGCGCAGCTTGCCGAGGCGGTCATGCTCATTCCCGACGCGGAGCGCGTGCGGCCGGCAGTCCTCATCGACGTGGGCTACATGCAGACGGATGTGTGCGTCATCGAAGCGGCGGCGCTCACGGGTATGGGTTCCATCCCCTGCGGCGGCTACCATTTCAGCTCCGACCTTGCGTTTGGGCTGGATGTGACGCAGGATTCGGCGGAGCAGGCGAAGCGGCGCTTCGTGTTTTCCTTGGACAACGCGGACAAGACCGAGGTGTTGCGCTCCGAGAGCGGCTCCAAGCGCGTTTCCCCTGCGGCCATCAGCTTCATCATCGAGGCGCGAGCCGCGGAGCTGGCCTCCCTCATTCGCGCCGAGATCGAGCGGCTTGGCGTCAATTTGGATGCCCGCCCCATCGTATATGTATCGGGCGGCGGGCTTCTGATGATGCGCGGCGGGCTGGACTTTCTCAAAAAGGCGCTTAACCTGCAGCTCAAGCGGGACATGCCTTGGACGCCGCGGCTGAGTTCGCCCAACTACTGCAGCGCGTTTGGCGCGCTGGACTTCGTTCTGCGGGCGGGGCATCCCGAGGAGGGGCAGTCCGAGGGCGACAAAAAGGGACAATCCGAGCCAAAAGAAGGCTCGTTGTTGAAAAAATTACTCGACTTTTTTACGAAATAACAAGGGGGATATTGCATGATGTACGACCAGAATACCGACGTGACAAGCTTTGCACAGATCAAAGTCATCGGCGTAGGCGGCGCAGGCTGCAATGCCGTCAACCGCATGATGGTCTTCGGCATGCGCGGCGTAGAGTTCATCGCCGGCAATACCGACAAGCAGGCGCTGGTGCTGAGCACCTGCGACAAAAAGATCCAGATCGGCGAAAAGCTGACCAAGGGCTTGGGCGCCGGCGCCGATCCCGAGGTCGGCCGTAAGGCAGCCGATGAAAGCCGCGACATGATCGTGGACGCGCTGCGCGGCGCGGACATGGTGTTCATCACGGCAGGCATGGGCGGCGGCACGGGCACGGGCGCAGCCTCCATCGTAGCGGAATGCGCCAAGGAGCTGGGCATTTTGACCGTGGGTGTCGTCACGAAGCCCTTCACCTTCGAGGGCAAGGTGCGTATGCGCAACGCCGAGGCGGGCATCTCCGCGCTCAAGCCCGTGGTGGATACGCTCATCACCATCCCCAACGACAAGCTCATCTCTCTGGTGGGCAAGGCCAGTCTGCCCGACGCGCTGCGCGTTGCGGACGATGTGCTGCGCCAAGGCATCCAGGGCATCTCCGACCTGATCGCCGTCCCCGCCATGATCAATTTAGACTTTGCGGATGTGAAGACCATCATGAAGGAAAAGGGCATGGCGCACATGGGCATCGGCAGCGCCTGCGGCGAGAAGCGCGCAAGCGAAGCAGCGCGGCAGGCCGTGGAAAGCCCCCTGCTGGAGACCTGCATCAACGGCGCCAAGGGCATCCTCATGAACATTACCGGCGGCACAGATCTGAGCCTGCTGGAGGTCAACGAGGCGGCTGAGATCATCTCCGAGACCGCCGATCCCGAGGCGAACATCATCTTTGGCGCGGACATCGACGAGAACATGGGCGATGCGCTGCGCATCACGGTCATTGCAACGGGCTTCGACCGCGACAACGGTCCCGAGGCGCCGGGCAAGCAGCCGTTGGTCTTTGGCGCAAAGCCGCAGCAGCCCTCCGGTTTCCCCAGAGCCACCATGCCGCAGCAGACCTCGCGTCCCTTCGGTTCGCAGCCGAGCTGCAGCGCCCCCCAGCAGCCGAGCTACAGTGCCCCCCAGCAGCCGAGCTACAGCGCCCCCCGGCAGCCGAGCTACAGCGCGCCGCAGCAGGAGAATCCCTTTGCACAGCGTCCCTACGGCAACCCCACGGAGACGGCGTCCCCCTACGAGCAGGGCCGCGCTCCCCGTGACAACACCGTGACCGAGCAGGACGTCCGCCGCGATTACCGCGACCGTCCCGCCAACAAGCTGGACATTCCCGCGTTCCTTCGCAAGTAAGCACGGGAAAAGATACGACATACAAAAGAAAGGCGAGGTATAACCCCGCCAAGACCGTCAAAAGCAAAGGTTTTTTGACGAGACTGCTGCGGCAGGGCTTACTCTTGCCCCTTTGGAGACCCAAAGCGGCAAGCAAGGTGTCGAAACCGCCGCACATGTCGCCGGTTTCGATGGATCTTTTGGTCGTTCCCTTGTCTTATCCGTTGTCGGATCGACGGAGCGATCCGACGGTAACTTTTTAAAGGTAAAGGCGAGGCATGACCCCGCCTTTTTTCCAAAACAAAATAAAAGGACGAGATTTCAAAATGAGAAAACCCTGTGAGCTGGATCGGCAGAAGGAACTGGTCGAAAAGATCAAGAACGGCGGTTTGGAGCAAGAGGCAGCGCGGGCGCTGATACGACCCTTTGTCAAGGGCGAGGGCAAGACCGAGGCGGGCATGGCGCTGACCTTCGACACGGACGAGCACGCAATGCTGCATAAGAAACGCTATACCAAGCAGATCGCTTGGACGGCGCTTGGCGCGGTGGCGGCCATAGCGGGCGTGGTACTGTGCATTCAGACCGTCACGAGCGGGAGCTATGCCGTTTGGAAGCTTTGCTATCCGCTGCTCTTTGCGGCGGGCTTGGCCTTTGCGCTGTATTTCTTCCGCCGTTCGCGCACGGAGATCGCCGACTGCATGATCGACAAGATCCGCTATCACTACAATTTCTTCGATTTTAACGCGGCCACGGAGGCCTGCCGCGGTCTGGATCTCAACAAGGAAGAGGAGCAGCTCTTGGACGTGCTGTATCGCGAGGGCGACAGGCAGCGTGCGGTGCTTCTCCTGGACGAGGAGCACAACAGGGTGCAGATCCGCTATGAGGAGCTGCGCTTCTATGACGAGGCCGAGCGACCCGCCGATGGTGCGTTGGGCGTTTGGCAGAGCGAGCAGGGCTGGACGGAGTACGCCAGGACGCCCGAAGCCGCACGCAAGGCGGCGGAGGACTGGCTTGCGGTATAGAGGAGGAAGCGTATGAGCATGGAGCATGGCTGCGTGTCCTTCGAGGCGCTGCAGACCCTTTATCCCGAGGCGCCAAACGAGGCTGCGCAGCGCTATGCGGCGGCAAGGGACGCCTTCTTTCACTGCTTTCCCGCGTACGACACGGCGACCTTCCTTTCGGCGGGAGGCCGCGTGGAGCTGGGGGGCAATCACACCGACCATCAAAACGGACGGGTGTTGGCGGCAGCCATCACCAAGGACGCCTTGGGCGTGGCGGCGCGCAACAACAGCCGCCGCGTCAACGTGTATTCCGAGGGCTTTCCGCCTTATTCGGTGGAGCTGGATCGGCCGCTGCCAAACGACGCTTCGGCAAACTGCCGCCTGCTGTACGGCGTGGCCGAGGGACTGCGGCGCGCAGGACTGCCCGTGGACGGCTTTGATCTGTATGCGGAGAGCCGCGTGCGCGTAGGCTCGGGGCTGAGCAGCTCCGCCGCGTTCGAGACCCTGCTGGGCACGGTCTTTACACAGCTTTTGGGCATCGAGGCATCACCGCTGACGCTTGCAAAGGTGGGGCAGTATGCCGAGACGCGCTACTTTGGCAAGCCCTGCGGCCTGATGGATCAGGCGGCCTGCGCCTTGGGCGGCTGTGCGGCGCTGGACTTTATCGACCCCGCTGCACCCCTCGTGCGGCGCGTTCCCTTCGACCCCACGGCTGCGGGACTGACCGCCTGCGTCGTGCATTGCGGCGGGGATCATGCGGAACTGACGAGCTGCTATGCCGCCATCGTGGACGAGATGGGACAGGTAGCGCGCTGCTTTGGCAAAAGCAAGCTCAGCGAGTTGGATAAGGGACGCTTTCTTGCCGAGCTGCCGCGCCTGACGGGTCGCGTGCCCGCCCGTGCTCTGCTGCGTGCGCTGCACTTTTTCAACGAGACCGAGCGTGTGCCCGCCCAGTGCGCGGCGTTGGAGACGGGGGACTGGCCGCGCTTTTTGACGCTTGTGAACGAATCGGGGACCAGCTCCTTTGAGCTGCTGCAAAACGTCTGCCCCGACAACGGACCCGATCGCTCGCTGGCTTTGGCGTTGGCCTTGAGCAAGGAGGTCTTGGACGGCGAAGGCGCCTGCCGCGTACATGGCGGCGGCTTCATGGGGACCATCTTAGCGTTCGTGCCGACGGAGCGGATGCCGCTTTATCGCTCCAAGTTAGACGGCGTTTTCGGCGCGGGAGCCGTAAACCCCATCTTCATCCGACCCTGCGGCGGCGTTCGGGTCGGCGACTGCAAAAAATAGGAGGGCGTATGCTTCAATACATCGTACTGTTCAAGCTGGAGGAGCCGGAGCGCTGGGCGGGGCCCGTGGCGGATAAGCTGATGAGCATGGCGGGGAAGATCCCCGAGATCCTGCGCATGGAAACGGGCAGAAACGTTTGGGATAACGAGCGCTGCTACGATCTGGCGCTGCTGATCGACTTTCAAGACGAGGCCGCGCTCAAGGTCTACGACACGCACCCGCTGCATCAGGAATGCCGCAAATTCATCTATCCCCATCGCTTGGACGGCAAGACCGTGGTCTACGATAAGGCCGCAGCGCACTGCTGGCCGCAGGAGAATTGCGAACGATGAACGAGTTTCGCGTCGTATCGCCCTTCACCCCGCAGGGCGATCAGCCGCAGGCCATCGAAACGCTTTCCGCGGGGGTGCAGAACAACGAAACCCTGCAGGTGCTGCTGGGCGTGACAGGCAGCGGCAAGACCTACACCATGGCGAAGGTCATCGAGCGCGTGCAGAAGCCCACGCTGGTCTTGGCGCACAACAAAACGCTGGCTGCGCAGCTCTGCTCCGAGCTGAAGGCCTTCTTCCCCGACAGCGCGGTGGAGTATTTTGTTTCCTATTATGATTATTATCAGCCCGAGGCGTACATCCCCTCCTCGGACACCTACATCGAAAAGACCATCGACATCAACGATGAGATCGACAAGCTGCGCCACAGCGCCACCTGCGCCTTAAATGAGCGGCGCGACGTAATCATCGTCGCATCCGTGAGCTGCATCTACGGCTTGGGCGATCCGGAGGAGTACCTGCGCCTGTCCATCTCGCTGCGCAAGGGGGCGGAGTTTCCCCGTGAGCAGCTTTTGCGCCGCTTGGTCGAAAACCAATATAAGCGCAACGACATGGACTTTCAGCGCGGCTGCTTCCGTGTGCGCGGCGACACGGTGGACGTCTATCCCGCAAGCTTCACCGACAAGGCGCTGCGCATCAGCTACTTTGGCGATGAGATCGACCGCATCAGCGAGGTGCATTTGGTCACGGGAGAGATCCTGTGCGACCGCAGCCATGTGGCCATCTTTCCCGCGTCCCACTATGCCACGGGGCAGGAGAAGCTGAACGCTGCGCTTGGGCAGATCGAAAACGACCGCGACGCATGCGCGGCGGCGTTCGAGGAGGCGGGCAAGCCGCTGGAGGCGGAGCGCATCAGCCAACGCGTCACGCAGGATGTGGAGATGATGCGGGAGATCGGCTTTTGCAGCGGCATCGAAAACTATTCCCGCTACTTTGACGGCCGAAAGGCGGGGGAGCCGCCCTACACCCTGATCGACTACTTCCCCAAGGATTTTCTGATGATCGTGGACGAAAGCCACGTCACCCTGCCGCAGGTGGGCGCCATGTACCGCGGCGACCGTGCGCGCAAGGAGGCGCTGGTGGGCTACGGCTTCCGCCTGCCTGCCGCGTTCGACAATCGTCCGCTCACCTTCGATGAATTTTTGTCCCGTGTGCCGCAGCTCATCTGCGTGTCGGCCACACCCGCCGCCTACGAGCTTTCAAGAGCAAGCCGCATTGCCGAGCAGCTCATCCGTCCCACGGGGCTGATCGATCCCGCGCTGGAGCTGCGTCCCGTCAAGGGGCAGGTGGACGACCTTTTGTCCGAGGTGCGCAGCGAGGCGGCGCGGGGCTATCGCACGCTCATCACCACGCTGACCAAGCGCATGGCGGAGGATCTGACCGAGTATCTGGACGGCATGGGGGTGCGGGTGCGCTACATGCACTCCGACATCGATACCCTGGATCGCATGGAGATCATTCGCGACCTGCGCTTGGGCGAGTTCGACGCGTTGGTCGGCATCAACCTGCTTCGCGAGGGGCTGGATCTGCCCGAGGTGGGCTTGGTAGCCATCCTCGACGCGGATAAGGAGGGCTTTTTGCGCTCCGAGACCAGCCTGATCCAGACCATAGGCCGCGCCGCCCGCAACGTGGACGGCCATGTCATCCTCTATGCCGACAGCGTGACGCCCTCCATGCGCCGCGCCATGGACGAGACCTCCCGCCGCCGCAGCATTCAGCAGGCGTACAACGAGGCGCACGGCATCGTGCCGCACAGCATCGTCAAGGGGATCGCCGAGGGGCTGACCATCTCAAGGGAGGCCGAGCCGGAGGAGGAGCAGCTGTCGCCCGACAAGCGCGAGGCGCGCATTCAGCTTTTGCGCGGACAGATGCAGCAGGCCGCCCGCGAGTTGGAGTTTGAGGAAGCGGCTCGCCTGCGCGACGCCATCAAGGAATTGACGGGGGAAGCGCAAAAAGCAAGCCCCAAGAAGTCGCGCCCCGGCACCATCGGATCCGCCCGCCGCTCCCGCGGCCGCGGCCGAAAGTAGGGGCGGATTGTCTCCGTCCGCCTTGCGGACGGAAATGAAATATCCTTAGGATATGAAATACTGCCTTCGGGCAGTGTGAAATTTGATACTGTCGCATCAAATGATATAGGATAGATCCCTATGACGGTCGGCACTGAACAGACTCCGCAAGGGATCTATTTTGTTCAGGTAACTTTACTCCGCAAAGCCGCAGAGGAGACGTTCCGGCGCAATCGCTTAACTCCACCCTCCACCCTTCACCCCTCACATTCCGGCTGCGCCCTTACAAAAACGCGTTAAAATCAAAGCTTTCCACGCCCAGCATGTATTTGAGGGCTTGTTCGGCGTCGCTTAGGCTGCAGGCTGCCGAAACGCAGTCGCCAAGCTTTGCGGCCGTGGCTGCCGAGGCAAAGCAAAGCGCCGCCGCGTCCACCGCCGAATGGTTCAAAAACCACTTCAAACGGATACTGCGCGAGGCGTAGCAGCCGCACAGTCGGCTGCACGCGTCGGCGGCTGTTGCCGCGTCCCCCTGCTCCAAGGCCTCGTTTGCCAAGGCGAGATCCTCCCGAAGCAGCGCCTCCGTATCCCGCAGGTATCGTATGGGCAGCAGAAACAGCGCGATCAACAGCAGCGCATTGCATACAAAAAAGCAGCGCCGCACGGCTAAAAACATAAGGCTTGCTCCTTTCCCGTCCTATGAGGCGCAGTTGCTGCGCACGATCACGCAGTCATCCCTGACGCGTTGTGCGCGCCATTCCCCGTCGGGCGCGGCCTGCAGATAAAACAGCTCCTCCACCCGCCGAACGCCGAAATTGGGCAGCGCCCTTAGGACGGTCTCCCTGTCCACCCCCGCGATCTTGAGGGATTCGGGGCAGAGCCGTCCGTCCAAGATCAGCATGGACGAAAGTTCCGCTTCGTCGGCGGGAAGCTGCAGATCCTTAAGCGTCGGCTGCTGAAACGCCCCCTTTTGTAGTACGCTCAGGCTGCCGTTGGTCTCCAGGATCGCATACGCCACCTGCCCAAGGTCAAAGATGTCCTTCTCCCTTAGGTTGTCCATCACATCCGCAATGGTGTAGTTCGCCTCGCGCATGAGCTTCTGCTGCAGCACGCCGTCGCGGATGAGCACCAGCGGACTGCCGCAGACCACCCGCCGCGCAGTACGGCTCTTGAGGCACAGCTTCGCCACCGCCTGCTGCACAAAAAACAGCGCAAGGATCGGCACGATGCTGTACAGCAGGGGAATGTCCGTGTCCGCAATGGCGCAGGAGGCCAGATCCGCAATGGACAGCGTGATCAGCAGGTCGAAGGGCTGCAGGTCGGCGATCTGCCGTTTTCCCGTCAGACGTATGACCAGCAGGATGAAGAGGTATAATAGGATCGCACGCAAAAACAAGGTCAACATGCCCATATTTTGCACATATGTTCAAATTCGATGCAAAAGCAATAAAATAATGCGGAATTTCAAAGAGGAGAAAGAGGAAATTTGGTGTATTATATCTGTATGAGGGAGAGATTGAGGGTTTCCTTGACCCTTGCTTTCCGAACATCGAAGCCATAGGAGGAACGTATGACAGGAACATGGATCCCATCTGTCGCTTTGGCACAGGTGGACGCGGGGCAGACCTTCGTGCTGGGATTCGGCACGGTGTTCATCGGCCTTGTTTGCCTCATCGCCATCATTTGGCTGATGAGCGCGCTGATCCGCGCATTCACGGGCAAGAAGAAGGCCGCTCCCGCAGCAGCGGAAGCGAGCGAGGCGCCCTTGGCGGCGCAGGACCCCAAGGAGCGGGAAGTGTTGACAGCGGTCATGGCCGCCGCCGTAGCCACCGTGATGGGCAAGGACGTAGCGGGCATCCGCATCGTCTCACTGAAAAAAGTACAATAATTCGAAGGGATAAAGATCATGCGTAAGTTTCTGGTGAATGTAAACGGAACCAAGTACGAGCTGGAGGTCGAGGAGATCGACGCGAAGGCCGTTCCCACGGCGACCCCCGCAGCGCCTGCCGCGGCTCCTGCAGCACCCGTAAAGCCTGCCGTGACGCAGGCAGCGGCTCCCGCAGGCGGCACGACCGTCACGGCGCCCATGCCGGGCAACATCCTCTCTGTGGCCGTCAAGGTCGGCGACAAGGTAAAAGCGGGACAGATCCTGCTCATGCTGGAAGCCATGAAGATGGAAAACGAGATCCTCTCGCCCTGTGACGGAACGGTGACGGGCGTCAACGTAGCAAAGGGTGCATCCGTGGAGACGGGTACGCTTTTGGCCACCATCGGCTGAGAGGTCGAGCTATGCTGGAAGCGATCCAAGATTTTGTGGGGGGAATGGGCTTTGTGAACATCAGCTGGCAGCAACTGCTGATGATCGCACTGGGCTGCTTCTTCCTGTATTTGGCCATAGTCAAGAAGTTCGAGCCGCTGCTGCTCGTGCCGATCGCCTTTGGTATGATCCTCACCAACCTCCCGGGCGCTGGGCTATATCATCCCGAGTACTTCGCGATGCCGCTGGCGGACGGAAGCTTGGGCGTGAACTGGGCAAGCCTCGGCAACCCCAAGGTGTCGGGGCTGTTGGACTACCTGTATTTGGGCGTTAAGTTAGGCGTCTATCCCTGCCTCATCTTCATGGGCGTAGGCGCCATGACGGACTTTGGTCCGCTCATCGCCAACCCCAAGAGCCTGCTGCTTGGCGCAGCGGCGCAGCTTGGCATCTACATTGCCTTTATGCTGGCGCTGGTGATAGGCAAGGTCTTCCCCAACATCAGCTACACACTGGCGGAAGCGGCCTCCATCGGCATCATCGGCGGTGCGGACGGTCCGACGGCCATCCTCACAGCGTCCAAGTTAGCGCCGCAGCTGCTGGGACCCATCGCGCTTGCGGCTTACTCCTACATGGCGCTGGTGCCCGTCATTCAACCGCCCATCATGCGTCTTTTGACCACCAAGAAGGAGCGCGGCATCGTCATGGCGCAGCTTCGTTCCGTGTCCAAGATGGAGCGCATTCTCTTCCCCATCGTGGTGACGGTCTTTACGTCGCTGCTGCTTCCCAGCGCGGCGTCCCTGATCGGCTGCCTGATGCTGGGCAACCTGTTCCGCGAGTGCGGCGTGACCGAGCGCCTCAGCAAGACGGTGCAAAACGAGCTGATTAACATTGTCACCATCTTCTTGGGCGTGAGCGTAGGCGCCACCGCCACGGCGGAGAGCTTCTTGCAGCCGCAGACGCTGGGCATCGTGGTGCTGGGCGTTCTTGCGTTTGCAGGCGGCACCGCAGGCGGCGTGCTGCTGGCCAAGTTCATGAACCTCTTTCTCAAGAACAAGATCAACCCGCTCATCGGTTCGGCAGGCGTGTCCGCCGTTCCCATGGCGGCTCGCGTTTCGCAGGTCGAGGGACAGAAGGCTCGCCCCGGCAACTTCCTGCTGATGCACGCCATGGGCCCCAACGTTGCGGGCGTCATCGGTTCGGCGATCGCGGCGGGCGTGTTCCTGTCGCTGTTCGCCCACTAATCTAAGGAGGAAAACGTGGAAAAGCTGTTTATTACGGATACCATCCTGCGCGACGCGCACCAGTCTCTGGCGGCGACGCGTATGCCCCTTTCGGATATGCTGCCCGCCTGCGACGCCTTGGACGCCATAGGCTACTGGTCGTTGGAGGTCTGGGGCGGCGCGACCTTCGATTCCTGCCTGCGATACCTCAACGAGGATCCTTGGGAGCGGCTGCGCAAGCTGCGCAAGGCGCTGCCCAACACCAAGCTGCAGATGCTCTTT
>CAZBBX010000036.1:5395-21674 GCA_964490325.1 uncultured Oscillospiraceae bacterium | reverse complement strand
TTCCGTCTCACCCAACCTGCTCATGAGTTTACACGGTATTATTTTACACTAACTTTGACAGCGCAGGACAAAAATGGTATACTATATGAAAAATCAGGAGGCTCGTATGTACTGTCGTCAATGCGGACGCCAAACGGAGGACGGCATTTGTCCGTTCTGCGGAGCAAGCGTGGCAGCGCCTAAAACGGAACAAGCTTTACAGAGCGCAGCCCCGCAGCCGCAGCAAGCGGCGGAGACGCCGCCTGATGATATGCCTTCCGAGCCCTATGTCTATCCTCTGCGGCAGACCGAAGCGCGCAGGGGGCAAAGCGGCTTGGGCGTGGCAGGCTTTGTGCTGAGCATCATCAGCTTCTTTGCCGCTGTTCAGTTTTCCGCCGTAAGCGGCAACGTCTCTGCCCTCAACCGTGTCTTTACCTGCGTACTGTGCATTCTGGCGTTTCTTTTGTCTCTGATCGGGCTTCTGCTTGGCGATCGGCGCGGCAAGCACATCGGCCTTTCCATTGCGGGATTAAGTATCTCCATCAGCTGTATGCTGCTTTTACAGAGCGCTTCCCTGCTTTAAGGCAGGCGGGGCGGGGTTTCCAATCGAGAGGAGGGCTATTATGAACAGGATCGTAACCATCGGACGCGAATTCGGCAGCGGCGGACGCGAGATCGGCCTGCAGCTTGCCAAACGGCTGAGCGTGCCCTTCTACGACAAGGAGCTGGTCACGCTGGCTGCGAAGGACGGCAGCTTTGCCGAATCCTTCCTATCGGCGCGGGAGGAGCAGGTCTCGCCTGTCCTGCCTGCGTTCTCGGGACCGCATTCCACCTTTTCCGTCTACCAGGAGTCCATTTCGGACCGCATCTTCTTTGCGCAGACCGACGTCATCCGCAGCCTTGCCAAGAACGGCGCCTGCGTCATCGTGGGGCGCTGCGCCGACTATGTCCTTCGCGGCGAGCCTGTGCGCCTGTTCAACGTGTTCTGCTATGCCGACATGGCGGATCGCATCCAGCGCAAGGTGGAGATGGACGTCACGCCCGAGGGCGGCGACATGGAAAGGCACATCCGTGCCATCGACAGGCGGCGCGCCCGCTACTACATGCACTATACGGGGCGCAAATGGGGCGACATGCACAACCACGACCTTTGCGTCAACACCTCCGTCACGGGGGTGGAGGGGGCGGTGGAGGCCATCCTTGCCGCATTAAGCGCCCTGCCCGACGCCAAGGACTGATACCCGCGTTTCCCCGCTGCCCCTGCACAAAAGCGGGGGCAGTTTTATGGTCTACCGATACGATAAAAGGAGCAGCTATGGATCTGCACACTTCCTACGGGGACGGCTTGGACCCCGCCCATGTTCGCGGGGAATACCCCCGCCCCCAACTCGTTCGCGACAGCTATCTTTCCCTCAACGGGAGCTGGCACTATGCCGTGGACGACGGCGCCGAGCGCGACATCCTTGTACCCTTCCCACCCGAAAGCCTCCTAAGCGGCGTACAGGAGGCGCACAAGCCCGAGGCCGTGCTGCACTACAGGCGCAGCTTCACCCTGCCCAAGGGCTTTGTTTTAGATCGCGTCCTTCTGCATCTGGATGCGGTGGACGAGTGCTGCACCGTGGGGCTGAACGGTCAAACGGTCGGAACGCACGAGGGCGGCTATCTCCCCTTCACCTTGGACGTGAGCAGCGCGATCTATATAGAGGGCGAGAACACGCTTATCGTTACGGTCAGGGATCCTCTCAGCGCGGACAGCTTCTTTGGGCGCGGCAAGCAGAGCGTCAAGCCCGGCGGCATCTGGTACCGTCCGCAGAGCGGCATCTGGGGCTGCGTGTGGCTGGAGAGCGTACCCGAGGCGTATATCGAGGGGCTTTGCGTCACGCCCGACTTGGATGCGCGCTGCGTTGCCATCCTTGTCCGTTCAAAGGCGGATGCCCCCGTGACCCTGCGTTTTTCCAATACCTGCATCACGGGACGCAGCAACGAGGCGCTGACGCTCCCCACGCCCGACGCGGCGCCGTGGACGCCCGAAAGCCCCACGCTGTACGGCTTTACCGCCGCACTTGGCAGCGACAGGGTGACAAGCTACTTCGGCCTGCGCAAATTCTCCGTCGGACGGGACGAAAACGGCATTCCGAGGCTGCTCCTCAACAACGAACCGTATTTTCAAAACGGCGTACTGGATCAGGGCTACTGGCCGGACGGCCTGCTGACCGCGCCAAGCGATGCGGCGCTCATCGACGACGTCAAGGCCATCAAGCGCTTGGGCTTCAACATGGTCAGAAAGCACATCAAGCTTGAACCGCTGCGCTGGTACTACCATTGCGACAGGCTGGGTCTGATCGTCTGGCAGGACATGGTCAGCGGCGGCGGACCGTACAGCCCCCGCATGGTCACGCTGCCGCTCCTTACGGGAGCGCACAGGCGGGACGACACGCCACGCGCCTACCGCGCCTTCGGCCGCGCCGCTGCAAAGAGCCGCAGCAGCTATCTGGCGGAGACGGACGCAACGGTGGAGCTGCTGTACAACTGCGTGTCCATCGGGCTTTGGACGGCGTTCAACGAGGGCTGGGGACAGTTCGATGCCAAAAAGGTGACGGCGCGCATACGGGAAAAGGATTCCACCCGCCTCATCGATTCGACAAGCGGCTGGCACGATCAGGGCTGCGGGGACGTCAAGAGCCTGCATGTCTACTTCAAGCCCTATCACTTTCACCCAGATGCGAAGGGTCGCCCCGTGGTGCTGAGCGAGTTTGGCGGCTTCAATCTTCGCGTGAAAGGGCACAGCTACAGCGAAAAGGACTTTGGCTATCGCCGCTTTGCCGATGCGGAGGCTCTAAAGTGCGCCCTAAAGCGCCTCTATGTGCGAGAGGTCGAGCCGAACAAGGCGCGGGGACTGTGCGCCGCCGTGTACACGCAGCTTAGCGATGTGGAGGACGAGTTGAACGGCCTGTTGACCTTTGACCGCATCAACAAGTTCACGCTTCGATCGATCGAAGACGAGCGGGATCTGCAATAGATCCTGCATTTTTCCCTTTTCGCCCTTGCAAAAACGAAGGGAAGGGAGTATTGTATTAGGAAACACCACCCCTTTTTTCGGGGCTTTTAGGGAGGCTTATGAATATTTTCCTTGCAAATGATGACGGCATCGATGCAGCGGGGCTTTACGCGCTCGTATGCAGACTGGCGCCCAAGCATCGCCTGTTTGTGTGTGCGCCGCAGTCGCAGCAAAGCGCCGTCAGCAAGGCGTTGACCCTGTACGAACCGCTGCGCGCCGAGAAGCGCAGCTTTGGCGACTTCCCCTCCGTTGAGGCCTGGGCGATCAAGGGTACGCCCGTGGACTGCGTGCGGCTGGGGCTGGGCAATTTTGTGTCCATACAGCCCGATCTTGCCATTTCCGGCGTGAACCAAGGTCCCAATCTGGGCACGGATACGCTGTATTCGGGTACCTGCGCGGCGGCGCAGGAGGCGGCGCTTCGAGGCATCCCCTCCATCGCGCTGTCCGACTGCTCCTTCCGCCCACTATATTTTGACACGGCTGCGGCGCTGATCGACGGGCTTGCCGACACCATTGCGACCCTGCCCCTGCCCTTCGGCTGCTACCTCAACGTGAACGTACCGGATCTGCCGCATGCGGAGCTAAAGGGGCTGCGCCTGACCCGCTTGGGACAGGTGCTCTACGAGGATCGGTATGAGCGCCGCGTGGACACCATCGGGCATGAGTACTGGTGGGCGCCAAGGGAGCGTCTCAACGACGAGCACTATCGCGACACGGATGAGTACTGGATCAAGCGCGGCTATGCCACCGTCACGCCCATGAGCTTCAACAATGCCGAGCCGAGCTGGTTCGACAAGGCGCGGCTCAATGGTCTATTCAAGTGTGAAACGGAAGAGCGGGAGGGCTGAGGGAGCATGGAACAGTTGCTGCGGCAGATCGAGGAGCGGCTGCCGACCCTGTCTAAGGGGCAGAAGCGCATCGCGGAATACATCGTCCATTCCTATGAGCAGGCGGCCTTTATGACCGCGTCCAAGCTGGGCTCGACCGTGGGCGTGTCGGAGTCCACCGTCGTGCGCTTTGCGTTCGAACTGGGGCTGGACGGCTATCCCGCGCTGCAGAGCGCCCTGCAGGAGCTTATCCGCTACAAGCTCACCACCGTGCAGCGTGCGCAGATGGCTTCGGGGATGCAGCGCGAGGATGTTTTGCGCAACGTGATGACCAAGGACATGCACGACATCCGCGCCACGCTGGATCTGATCGACTACGATCAGTTTTCGGGAGCGATCGATGCGCTGCTTTCGGCAAGACGCGTGTATGTGCTGGGTCTGCGTTCCGCCATGCCCATGGCGCAGTTTCTTTCCTACTACTTGGATTACGTCTGCGACAACGTCATGTTCATCAACGGCGCTGTGCAGGATCTGCGCGAACGCATGGTGCGCATCTGCGACAAGGACGTGCTGGTGGGCATCAGCTTTCCGCGTTACAGCGCCCGCACGGTGGATGCCACGCGCTATGCCAAGTCCCGCGGCGCGCAGGTGGTGGCTTTGACGGACAAGCGGGAATCCCCCGTGGGTCTGTTTGCGGACTACACCCTCTGCGCCAAGAGCGACATGGCCTCCTTTGCGGACTCCTTGGTAGCGCCGCTTTCCCTCATCAACGCCCTCATCGTGGCGGTCGGCCTGTCCCGTCAGGACGAGGCGCATCGCCATTTGCAGACCTTGGAGGAGGTCTGGGGCTTTGAAGGCGTCTACATGACGGGGGATGAGAGCGCCGCACACGAGGACGGAGACGATGGATCGGGAGACGAAGCGTAAATGGAGATACTGATCATAGGCGGCGGTCCCGCAGGCATGATGGCGGCGCTCGAAGCCGCCAAGAGCGGCGCAGCCGTCACCCTCTTGGAACAAAACGAAAAGCTCGGCAAAAAGCTGTACATCACGGGCAAGGGGCGCTGCAACCTCACCAACGCCTGCGACACGGAGGAGTTTATAAAGAACGTGCCGCAAAATCCCCGCTTCCTGTACAGCGCACTGGCGGCCTGCTCCCCTGCGGCGCTGTGTGCACTTGTGGAGAGCGCAGGCGTGCCGCTGAAGACGGAGCGCGGCAGGCGCGTGTTTCCCGCTTCGGATAAGTCCAGCGATGTGATCCGCGCCTTTACAAAGCTTTTAGGCGAGGTGGGCGTGCGCGTGCGCCTCAACACCCGCGTGACGGGGCTTGCCGTGACGGAGGGCAGGCTTTCGGGCGTGCGCTGCATCGAGGGCGGGGGCGCGGAGAAAACGCTGCCCTGCGACGCCGCCGTCCTTGCCACGGGAGGCCTCAGCTATCCCTCCACGGGTTCCACGGGCGACGGGCTGCGCTTTGCCTTAGACACGGGTCACGCCCTGACCGAGGCCGAGCCTTCGCTCACGCCCTTTGAAACGGCGGAGCAGCGCTTTACGGCCTTGAGCGGCCTGACGCTGGAGAATGTGGAGCTGAGCCTCTTTGACGGCAAGAAAAAGCTCCATACGGAGCGCGGCGACCTGCTGCTGACGCATTTTGGCCTGTCGGGGCCGCTGATCCTGTCCGCATCCGCCTTGATCAGCGAGAAGCGCATCGCGGCGGGCGGCGTGTTCGTATTGATCGACCTTAAGCCCGCCGTGGAGCGGGACGCGCTGGATGCGCGCATACGGCGCGAGCTTGCCGCGTCCCCGCGCAAGAGCGTTGCGGGCGCCTTGGGCGGACTGCTGCCCGCAAGACTTTTGAGCGCCGTCATGGACACGGCGGGCATACAGGGCGAGGAGCTTGCCGCCGAGTTTAAAAAGGAGCAGCGGCAGGCGCTGCTGCAAAGCATCAAGGCGCTGCGCTTCACCGTCACGGCCAAACGCCCCTTTGCGGAAGCCATCATCACACGCGGCGGCGTAAAGGTGCGGGAGCTCGATCCTGCGACGCTTGAAAGCAAGCGCGTACGCGGACTGTATTTTGCAGGCGAACTGATCGACGTGGACGCCTTTACAGGCGGATACAATCTGCAGATCGCCTGGTCAACGGGTGCGCTGGCGGGACGCAGCGCCGCCAAGGAGGAAGCATGAACGAGCATTTTCCGGGGATCGCCATCGACGGCCCCGCAGGCGCAGGCAAAAGCACCGTTGCAAAGGCGGTGGCAAAGGCGTTGGGCATCCGTTACTTGGATACGGGCGCAATGTATCGCGCCATCGCGCTTGCGGTCATGAACGCGGGTGCGTCCCTGGCGGATGAAAAGGCGGTGGAGCAAATTTTAAAGAGCAGCAGTCTGGAGCTTTGCTACGATGAGCGCGGACAGCGCGTGCTTTTAAACGGCAAGGACTGTACCGAGCGTCTGCGCGAGGAGGCGGTGGGCAGCGGCGCGTCCGCCGTGTCCAAGTGGCCCTGCGTGCGCGACGCCCTTTCCGCGCTGCAAAGGCAGACGGCACAGCGTTATCCTGTTGTGATGGACGGCCGCGACATCGGCACCAACGTGCTGCCCGATACGCCGTACAAGTTCTATGTCACCGCCTCAAGCGCCGAGCGCGCCCGCCGCAGGCTCCTGCAGCTTCAGCAGGCGGGACAGGACGGCGATCTTGACAAGATCCTTTTAGACATCGAGGCGCGGGACGCGGCGGACATGGGGCGCAGCTATATGCCCTTGCGCAAGGCCGAGGATGCCGTTTGCATCGACACCACGGCGCTCACCGTTGAGGAAGCGGCGGCGCGTATCATCAGGGAGGTCAATAAGTAATGCTGTATCTGTTTGGCTGGATCGTTTTGCGGCCTTTCTTTTGGCTGATCCTGCGTCCCAAGGTGCGCGGCCGCAGGAACATGCGCTGCAAGGGCAAGGTCATCTATGTGTGCAACCACTTCTCCATGGCGGATCCCATCGCGGTGGGCGTGGTCTGCCCCCGCATCATCCATTTCATGGCGAAGGCGGAGCTGTTCAAGAGCAAGCTGTCTCGCTTCTTCTATCGGATCCTGCTGGTGTTTCCCGTCAACCCCTCCAGTCCGGATCTGCGCAGCATCAAAAAGGCTCTGAAGCTTTTAGACAAGGGCAAGGCGTTCGGCATCTTCCCCGAGGGGCATAGAAGTGCGTTGGGCGACGAGATGGATCGCATGCAGCGCGGCGCTGCGTATATCGCCCTAAAGAGCGGCGCGCCCATCGTGCCCATCTATCTGGATCCCTCCACTTGGGTACGCACCCGCGTGAAGATGTCCGTGGGCGAGAAGATCTATCCCGACGAGGTCAAGGCGCAATGCGGGGAAGAGAAGCCCGTTGACGCCATCACCGCAAGGATCACCGAGGCGCTCATGACGCTGCGCGCCGAGGTCGAGTCGATGTAATGCAGGTCTATATTGCAAAACACAGCGGCTTCTGCTTTGGCGTTAGGCGAGCGGTGGAGCTGGCGGAACGCGCCGCCGTATCGGGACCGCTGTACAGCTTTGGAAAGCTCATCCATAACGAGCAGGTCGTTGAGGAGCTGCATAAAAAGGGCGTGACGCCCGTGGAGAGCACGGCTTGGCTGCAGGCGGGCGACCGACTGCTGATCCGTGCGCATGGCGCGCCGCCCAAGGTCTATTCGGACTGCCAACAAAAGGGCGTCATCGTGCTTGATGCGACCTGTCCGTTTGTAGCGCGCATCCACCGCATCGTGCGCGAGGAAGCGGCGGCGGGCAAGCGCGTGTTTGTGGCGGGGCAGGCGGAGCATCCCGAGGTGATCGGCATACTGGGTCACGCGGGTGCGGACGCAAGGGTGCTGGAAAGTCCTCTGGACGCCTCGGAAACGCCCTATACGGATAAGGCCGTGCTGGTCGCACAGACGACGCTCAACAAGGAGCGCTTTACAGCCATCGCAACAGCCCTTGCAACACGCGTGGGAGAGCTGAGCGTCCAATGCACCATCTGCGACACCACGGAGAAGCGGCAGTGGGAAGCGGAGCAGTTGGCAAAGCGCAGCACGAAGGTCTTTGTTTTAGGCTCCAAGACGAGCGCAAACACCAAGGCGCTGGCGGATCTTTGCAAAATGTACTGCAAACAAACCAAAATGATAGAGAATATCGGGAAAATTACTCTTGATATTTTGGAAAGCAATGATATAATAAGCTATGTCGCTGGTGCATCGACACCCGATGCGATCATTAGGGAGGTTATACAAGTAATGAGCGAACTCGAGAACACGACGATCGAAACCATCGAAGCGGAAGCTCCCGCTGAGGTTGTCGCCGAAGCCACCGAGGCCGTCGAGGCTCCCGCCGCAGAAGCGGTCGCAGAGCCCGAAGCCGAAGCCCCTGTTGCAGAAGAAGCCGTCACGGAGCCCGAAGCTCCCGCTGCGGAAGAAGCTGTCGCGGAGTCTGAAGCTCCCGCTGCGGAAGAAGCCGCTGCGGAGGCCGAGCCCACAGTCGCGGAAGAAGCCGCGGCCGAACCCGCTGCTGTCGAAGCCGCACCCGAGGCGGAAGCCGAGGACGAGGCGTCCGATGATTTTTCCAAGGCCTTTGAAAAGACCGTCAAGCGCATCCACACGGGTCAGGTCATCACCGGAACCGTGCTGCAGATCGTTGACGGGGAAGTGTTCGTCAATGTCGGCTACAAGTCCGATGGCATGATCCCCAAGGGCGAATTTTCTTCCGATCCCGAAGTCAAGGTCGAGGACGTCATCAAAGAGGGCGACAGCATCGACGTCGAAGTGGTCAAAGTCAATGACGGCGAGGGCAACGTGCTGCTGTCCCGCAAGAATGTCGAAGGCAAGAAGCTGTGGGACGAACTGCTCGCAGGCGATGTCGAAGGCAAGGTCCTTGACGCGGTCGGTAAGGAAGTCGTGAAGGGCGGTCTGATCGCCGAGGTCAAGGGCGGCGTCCGCGCTTTCATTCCCGCTTCGCATGTTTCCACAAAATATGTTGAGAATCTCAACGAGTTTGTCGGCAAGGAAATGAAGGTCAAGGTCCTTGAAGCCGATAAGCAGCGCAAGCGCATCGTCGCCTCCGCCAAGCAGGTCCTGCTGGACGAAGCCGAAAAGCGCATGATGGAAAAGTGGGATTCACTGGTCGTTGGCAGCAAGGTGCACGGTGTTGTTCGCCGCATCACCGATTTCGGCGCATTCGTCGACATCGGCGGCTTGGACGGCTTGGTGCATGTCACCGACGCGGCTTGGGGTCGCGTAAAGCATCCCTCCGACGCACTGTCCATCGGTCAGGAGATCGATGTGCTCATCCTTGGCGTTGACAAGGAAAAGAAGCGCATCAGCCTTGGCTACAAGCAGCTGCAGCCCAAGCCTTGGACGAAGGCCGCTGAGAAGTATCCCATCGGCACCATCGTCGAGGGCAAGGTAGTCCGCATCGTTCCCTTTGGCGCTTTCGTGGCGCTGGAGCCCACCATCGACGGCCTCATCCACATCTCGCAGGTGGCTACGCGCCGCATCGAGAAGGTTGAGGACGAGCTGAAGGTCGGCGACATCGTGCGCTGCAAGGTGCTCGAGGTCAATGTCGAAGCCAAGCGCATCAGCCTGTCCCGCAAGGACGCCATCCTGGAGGAGAACCCTGAGATCGCAGCGCAGCTTGCCGCCGAGAAGGCCGAGCGCGAGCGCCTGTATCAGGAGCGCAAGGCACAGCGCGAAGCGGATCGCGAGCGCATCGGCACCGAGCGCAAGGAACGCAGCAACACCAACACCGAGCGTCGTCCGTCGGACGGCAGCGCAGCGGCTCCCGCCGAGCGTCGTGACACCCGTCCCGACCGTCGTCGCCGCAACAACGAGGACGGCGATTACGAGCTGCCCCCCGTGACCTCCACCACGACCTCCTTGAAGGATCTGTTTGCAAACTTCAAGCCCGAGGAGTAAGGTCATTCGATCAAAACAAACCGCGCCGCGATGCAATGTCGCGGCGCGTTTTCTATCCGATAAATTCCCTTGTGCGCGTCAGGCGTCCCAGCGATGCCCGCAGTTTTGACACACAAAAACGGTCTTTTGCCGATTGACGGCCTTCACCCGCCTGCGGCACAGCTTGACGATGAGGGCAGGCAGCGTAAAAAAGATCCACTTGATCGGTACCCACCACCAGCCGACAAAGAGCCACCAAAACACACCGTGATGCTGCTTTTTAAGCTGCACCTCGTTGACAACCTGCGCCTGCACGTTGCTGCTTCCGCATTTTTTACAGATCATACCTTGCTCCCTTCGTTGTCAAAGTTTCCGTTTCAGCCTTCCCCGTTCGTTCGATAGGGGTTTTCGGGATCGGGATCCGTGGGATCCCAGCCCAAACCGTTAGCGTCGGTATATGGCTCCGCATAGATGACCTTGGGCGGGGCAGACGGAACGGGGCCTTCCGCATCGGTGATCAGCACGCGGGTGTTGTAGATCTCGCTGTTGTCATAGATCCACTTTGCGTCCTCGACCGTCAGGCGCACGCAGCCGTCCGAGGCGGGGGAGCCAAGCAGCTCGTATTTCTCCATGTACATCATGTGCCGCCCCAGCGCGGGGTCGTTGTCGGCGCCAAAGCTGATGGGCACGGAGTGGAACAAATAGGGTCCCGTGAAGCGGCAGGCATACTGCCCGTAGCAGTAATTTCCCGCCGAGCCGAGGCGCTTAAATTCGTACTTGACCTGTATGGAATACGTCCCGCGAGGGGTCATGCCGTCCGTGCGTCCCGTCGAGCAGATCATCACGCGTTCGGCGATCCATTCGCCCTCGATGGCGCGGAAGGCCACTACGCTTTGGCTCTTGATGTACACGACCAGCTTGAGCAGCCCCTCCTGCTTGGGCGCGTCGGTCGGCGTATAGCTTGGAACAGTGCAGCCATCCTGTGAGGGCAGGGCGCCGCTCATGACAAAGCCGTCGGCGTCGGCGGGGTAGCAGGCGGCCTCGCCCGTCCCCATCGTGCCGTAGGCAAGACAGCTCCCGTCCGCAGCCTTTTCATACGCATACGCCTGCTCCGTTTGTGTATACCCGCGCCGCAGCCGCAGCTCGCTTGGAAAGGTGCAGCCCGTAAACGTGCCCGCCCGATCCGCGTTTGGCGCAAGGGCGACGGCGTCCGAATCGACCGCAACGGTATCTCCGTCAAAGGCGGCGGGATAGAACGCATCGCTCTGCTCCTGCTCGACGCCGTTTAGAAAGCGGGCAGTGCGCATCGCCAAGCGATACTGCGTCGTCCCCGCCTCGTCCACAAAGGCGTACAGCAAGAGTCCCTCGCCGTTCTCCACGGCTTGGTAAAAGGTGGGCGTTACCACCGTCAAGCTGTCCGCGCTTGTCAGCGGTACGGGCTTAGAAAAGCTCTCCACAGGCGGTTCAACGGTGGGCGCGGGGGTCAGGACAGGCAGCTCCAGCTCAACGCTTTTTGCCGTGGCGGAGGGCGTCGCTGTGGAAAGTGCCGCATCAGAGGCAGGGGAGCAGCAGCAAAGCGCCAAAACAGCGCCGCAAAGCAGCACAAATGCAGCGCGCTTAAGTACCTTTTGCAGCATGAAAAAACCTCCTGCATACGATCTTTTCTCATCATAGAAGAGCAGGACGCCGCTGTCAAGCAGAAAATAGAGCGGGAAGCAATTAATGATATATAATATATCTTACAGAAAATAGTAAGATTTTGTCGAGCCGGCGTGTCAATATAATAACGAACAAAAAGGCGGCGGCGCCCCATAACCGTTCCGCCTGCACGCAAAGCCCGACCCGTTCGCGGCCTGCGTAAGATAGATGCACATGGGGTCCAATTCTTACTGCATACAATCGCACATCCAAAGCGGCGCTCTTCCCGGGGAAGGAGGGAGCGCCGTTTTTTTGCTGTGCAGCAGGCGGCGCCATTCCCGCAGCGCTTGCGAAAGCCTTGACTTTTGGGAAGAAAAAAGGTATTCTATGCAAAAGTGAAAACTTGGCTCTCTTGACGGCGCGGGAGCGAAAGGCGTATGCTATGGATATGGTACAGCCCTTTTTCCTCACGGTGCGCAGCCTTAGCGAATGGGCGCTGGCGCACTGCGGCGTCTGCCTTTCCATAAGCGGCATGAAGCTGCCGCGTGAAGGTGCGCAGCTCTCCCACGCAGGCGCACGCGGCCACGCGGCCGAGACGGCGCAGCTGCTTGATCGGAACAGGGAGACCTGCCTTCGAGACGGCGTACCCGTTCTCAAGCGCGTGGAGGAAAGGAACGCTTGGCTGCTGTTTTCCTTTACAGATGCGTACTTTTCTCTTTTGCAGCGGGAGTTGCTGCTCGTATCTGCCCCGCCCCTGCCCGCCGAGACGGAAAACCATTTTGCCAACCGCCTTGGACTTCTGGCGCGAAAGGGCGGCAAGGCGGACTGCCCCGTCTATTCAAGCGTTCAAAACGCCCTGTGGCGCTGCTGCGCGGCGCATGACCGCGGCAGGTGGACGCGGGATACGGAGCGAACGGTGCTTGCCATGACCCATTCCCTGTCGGACAGGGAGCGGCTGTCGGCGGAGCAAAGCGTGGGCGGCACGGCTGCCGCCATTTTGACCCTGTGGAGGACTACGACATGAAGCTGACCTATTACGGACATTCGTCCTTCCTCATCGAAACGAAGGAGGGCGTGCGCGTGCTGACGGATCCCTATCCGCAGGACGTATTTGGGCACCCCCTGTGCGCCTGTGACATAGTGACCATCAGCCACGAGCATTTCGACCACAACGACCTGACCAACGTCTTGGGCAAGCCCGCCGTGCTGCGCGGCAGCGCGTGCGAAAGCTTTGGTTCGCTCCATATCTATAGCGTCCCCTGCTGGCACGACGACAAAAAAGGCGCTCTGCGCGGATCGAACACCATCTATGTGTTCGAGGCGGATGGCCTGCGACTGGCGCATCTTGGCGATCTGGGACATATGCTGTCCGATGAGCAGCTTACCGCCCTTGGCAAGCTTGACGCCGTCCTCCTGCCCGTCGGCGGCACCTTCACCTTGGATCCTGCGGCGGCGCTGCGGCAGTTTACGGCGCTGAACGCAGGCAGCGCCATCCCCATGCACTATGCCATGAAGGGACACAAGTTTTCCATCTGCGGCTTAGACGAGCTGCAGGCGGCGGCACTTGAGCAGGGCCTGCCGCTGTACCGCACGGACGAAGCGGAAGCGGAGCTGCCCCTGCGCTTAGGCGTCACCGTGCTGACGCCCAAGCACTGAACGAACATGAAACGGCTGTCGCTGCGACCCATACAAATCATGCCCTTGGGCTTCTTGGGCATCATACTTCTGGGCGCGTTGCTGCTGACCCTGCCCTTTGCAACGACGGGCAATGGGGAGCTGCATTTCTTTGACGCGCTCTTTACCGCCACCAGCGCGACCTGCGTAACAGGCTTGGTCGTAGCGGACACGGGAACAGCCTTCACCCTTTTTGGGCAGATCGTCATACTTATGATGATCCAAATCGGCGGCTTGGGCTTCATGACCGTTACTGCCATGCTGCTGTACATGGTGGGCAAGAAGGTCTCGCTCTATGAGCGCATGACCATTGCGGAGAACATCGGCGAGTCGCGGCTGTCGGGCTTGGGACAGCTGACGCGTCACGCGGTGCGCGTCACTTGGATATGCGAGGCCGTTGGCGCGCTGCTGCTGTGGACGCGGTTTTGGCCGACCTACGGTCCGCTGCGCGGCCTATGGTACGCGATCTTTCACAGCGTTTCCGCCTTCTGCAACGCAGGCTTCGACCTGCTCGGCGGCTACAGCTCCTTTACGGGCTATACGGCGGATCCCGTGGTGAACATCACGCTGATGCTGCTGATCGTCATAGGCGGCTTGGGCTTTGCGGTGGTGCTGGATCTGGCGCGGCGTTCGGGCGACCGCACGCATAAGCTGGGCTATCAAAGCCGCGTGGTGTTAGTCGTAACCGCGGCGCTCATCGTAGGCGGTGCGCTGCTGATCGGCTTTATCGAGTGGGACAATCCCGCCACGCTCGGGCAGCTGCCCACAGGCGAAAAGCTCATGGCGTCGCTGTTCCAGTCCGTGACGCTGCGCACGGCGGGCTTTAACACCATCGATCAGGCGGGGCAGCACGAGGCTTCCAAGTTTGTGGGCATCCTGCTGATGCTCATCGGCGGCTCCCCTGCGGGCACGGCAGGCGGCCTGAAGACCACGACCATCGTGACGCTCTTTGCCACCGTTTACGCCATTTTACGCGGCAAGCGGGATGTCGATCTGATGGGGCGGCGCCTTGGCATGGGCACCATACGGCGAGCGCTGGTGGTGCTGATCCTCGGCTTTTCGCTGCTGTTCGTGCTGTCCATCATCGCATCGGCAAACGAACCGCATTTCGACTTTGTCGATATTTTGTTTGAGATGACCAGCGCCATGTGTACCGTGGGTCTGTCCGTCGGCGTGACGGCGGGTGCGGGCACGTTCACGCGGGTCCTGCTGATGGTGCTGATGTTCATTGGCCGCATCGGCATGATAACCTTTGCCCTGTCGCTGACAAGTTCGCCGAAGACCTCGGTGATACGGCGTCCCGAACAGGATCTTTCCATCGGCTGAGAGGCCGAAGACCCAAGGAGGCAGTTTATGGCACAAAGCTTTTTGATCATCGGACTGGGACGCTTCGGCGTAGCCACCGCCGACACGCTGCGCAGGCTTGGCCATCAGGTGATGGTCGTTGACAGCGATGAGGAGCGAATCAACGCGGTCAAGGATCGCTTCATGCACGCCATGCAGTGCGACACCACGGACGAGCGCGTCATCAAGGCGCTGGGCGTGGCGGACTTCGACGCGGTGGTCGTCAGCATCGGCGGCGACCTGCGCGCATCCATCCTTACGACCCTGCTGTGCGTGGAGCAGGGGGCGCGCTTTGTCGTTGCCAAGGCGCAGGACGAGATCCACGTCAAGCTGCTTGAGAAGGTCGGCGCGCACAAGGTCATGCAGCCCGAAAAGATCGCAGGCGAGCGCTTGGCGCGTTCCCTCTGCGCCAACAGCATCATCGACACGCTGGAGCTGACGGAGGATCAGTCCGTCACCGAGATGGGTGTGCCCAAGCCTTGGCTCAACCGCACCATAGGCGACGTCAACGTGCGTCACAACTACGGCGTGAGCGTTATCGCCATCCGCAAGGGAGCGCGCATCGTCAGCAACATCATGCCCGAGACCGCCTTCGAGCAGGGCGACATCCTGCTCATCGTGGGCGACAACGCCACGCTTGACCGCATAGCGCGCATGGCATAGGACGTTTTCACCCTCGTTTCATCAAGAATTTGCAATACCGCCACCTTTTGCGGCGGGGGAACAGTTTACAGCATACATCAAAATATGCTATACTGAGTCGGGTCCATAGGACCTTGGAGGGATTATGAATAAGAAATGGTATATACTGATCGGCTTAGGTGTGATCGTGCTTGCGCTCATCATCGTTTTAGCCATTGCCATCGGCAATAACAGCTGCAAGGGACAGGCCGTCGATGCGGGATCGGATCCCACGGCAGGCCCCATCGTGTACTACATCGGCGACGAACGGCACGAGATAGACGATCCTGCGGCCACCCTGCCGCCGGACGCCGTACCCGAGCAGGACTATTTGGTCGAGCACGGCCTTGCGACCGCCACGCCTCAAACGCAGACGGACGCCGCAACGGACGCAGCCTCCACCGCCAAGGCGACAAGCGCGGCAACGAGCGGCAGCACGGCTAAGGCCACCGCCACGCCCGCCAACACCGCCGCGGCAACAGCCACCGCCACGGCCGCTGCCGTGACCGCCACGCCCTATACGGGGCCGGAGGTCACGCCGGATCCGTCCGTTTGGGACAGCTCCAACATGGTCGTCAGCGAGGACGAATGGCAGACCTCCCTTGAAAACAGCGTCGTTGTGAGCTTTGACGACCTGTTCGGCGACGGCGGCGGCAGCGAGACGCTGCAGGCAGGCAGCTATCAGATCGCCGTCAAGATCGGCGACACGCTGTACTACCTCAAGGACGATGCAAGCTTCTCCACCTCCGTGAGCGACGCCGCCAAGTGGACGGTCGCTGCGGTAAACGGCGGCGTGACCCTGCACTGCTCCAAGGGCTATCTGGCCGTGAACGGAACGGGGCTCAAGCTGGCAACGAGCGGCGACACGTTCAAAGCGTCCTTCGTGTCGGACGGCGCCTTCTTCGTTTCGGCAAGCAGTGATGGCAGCAAGTGCCTGCACTACAGCGATGGCGCGTTGGTTTTTTCCGCCGTGCCCTCCTCCCCCGATGACAGCTATGTCATCTGGTTCCGCGCCGCATAAAGTACATTTTATACGAGTCAACAGCAGACCGTTCCCGCCCTAAAAGCGGGAGCGGTCTTTTGCCGTCAAAGACGGCTTCGTCAAAAAGCACACGCTTTTTGACGAGTCTGCTGCGGCAGGGCTTTCTCTTGCCATTTTGGAGACCCA
>CAZBBX010000036.1:2360-5295 GCA_964490325.1 uncultured Oscillospiraceae bacterium | reverse complement strand
GGAGACCCAAAATGGTAAGCAAGGTATCAAAACCGCCGCGCATGTCGCCGGTTTTAGCCGCCAAAGGGCGGCTTCGCCAAAAAGCGTGCGCTTTTTGACGAGTCTGCTGCGGCAGGGCTTTCTCTTGCCATTTTGGAGACCCAAAATGGTAAGCAAGGTATCAAAACCGCCGCGCATGTCGCCGGTTTTGATGGATCTGATGGTTGTTCCCTTGCTGCTTGCGTTGTCGGATCGGCGGAGCGATCCGACGGTCGCTTAGGAATGTTCCTTTGCTTATACCGTTGCCGGATCGGCGGAGCGATCCGACGGTTTTTTTCCATAGTTTGTTTTGTTGAATGTTGGGCTTGACAAGTTGATGAAAACATATTATCATATGTTTAAATGATTATCCGAAAGGAGCCAAGTATGATCGACCATGACATCGAGGTCTGCGATGAGAGCCGCGTCCATGACGACACGCTTCAACTTGTGAGCGCTTCCATGCCCGATGAGGAGCTTCTGTACGACCTTGCCGACCTGTTCAAGACCTTCGGAGACACCACGCGCATCAAGATCCTGTATGCCCTGATGGACGAGGCCATGTGCGTGTGCGACCTGTCCGCGCTCTTGGGCGTGACGCAGCCCGCCGTGTCGCACCAGCTCAAGATCCTCAAGCAGGCAAAGCTCATCAGCTGCCGCCGCGAGGGCAAGAGCGTGCTGTACAGCCTGTCCGACGACCATGTGCACACCATGATCGCCCAAGCCTTGGCGCACGTTCGGGAGTAGGAGGACGATATGAAGAAGGTCTATACCCTGCGGGATCTGGACTGCGCCAACTGCGCCGCCAAGATGGAGCGTGCTGTCAAGCGCATCGACGGTGTTCGGGACGCATCCGTGAATTTTCTGCTGCAGCGCATGACGCTGGAGGCTGATGAGGAGAACTTTTCCGCCATCGAAAAGGAGGCCGTGCGCGTCTGCCGCCGCGTGGAGCCGGACTGCGAGGTCGTGCTGTGAGCGAAAAACTCAAACGCCGCCTGTGGCGCATCCTTCTTGCCGCCGCGCTGTACGGCCTTGTCTTGCTGCTCTGCTCCGTTTGGAAGCTGCCTTCGCGGCTCATGGCGCCCTACGATACGCTGCTGACCTTGGCGCTCTATCTCATCCCCTATTTTGTCACGGGCTATGATGTGCTGTGGCGGGCTTTGCGCAACATCCTGCACGGACAGGTTTTTGACGAAAACTTTTTGATGTGCGTTGCCACCATCGGCGCGTTGGCGTTGGGGGAGTACAGCGAGGCGGTCTTTGTGCTGCTGTTCTACCAGCTGGGCGAATTCTTTCAGGACTATGCCTTGGGTCGTTCCCGCAGCTCCATCTCCAAGCTGATGGAGCTGAAGCCCGAGAGCGCCACCCTCCTAAAGGACGGCGTGCTGACGGTCGTTGCGCCCGAGCAGGTCCCCGTGGGTGCGCGTATCCTTGTCAAGGCGGGGGAACGCGTGCCGCTGGACGGCGTCATCGAGGAGGGGAGCACCACGCTGGATACCTCCGCGCTGACAGGCGAGTCCCTGCCGCGTTCCGCTTCGGTGGGGGACGAGATCCTAAGCGGCACGGTGAACCTGACGGGTTCCGTCACGCTGCGCACCGTCCGTGCCTACGAAGCCTCCGCCGTCAGCCGCATCTTGGAGCTTGCGGAGAATGCCTCCGACAAAAAGGCGGTCAGCGAACAGTTCATCACGCGCTTTGCCCGCGTCTATACCCCCGCGGTGTGCGCGGCGGCGCTGCTGATCGCCGTCCTGCCGCCGTTGCTTTTCTCGCTTCCTTTTAGCGAATGGATCGAGCGCGGCCTGATCTTCCTTGTCGTATCCTGCCCCTGCGCGCTGGTCATCTCCGTTCCGCTGACCTTCTTTGGCGGCATCGGCGGCGCTTCGCGGCGCGGCATCCTCATCAAGGGCAGCGGCTATTTGGAGACCCTTGCCCGCACGGAAACGGTGGTCTTTGACAAGACGGGAACGCTCACCAGCGGCAGCTTTCGCGTGACCGCCGTGCATCCCGATCAGATCGACGAGGCGCGGCTCATCGAGCTGA
Source organism: uncultured Oscillospiraceae bacterium (assembly GCA_964490325.1). Lineage (GTDB taxonomy): Bacteria > Bacillota > Clostridia > Christensenellales > CAG-138 > DAOPJM01. The sequence goes on along the minus strand of CAZBBX010000036.1, from coordinate 3,237 downwards.
CGGCTTTGGCGGAGTCGCGCTCCGACCACCCCGTGGCGCACAGCGTTCGCGAGGCCTACGGCCGCGTGCCCGATCAAACGCGGGTAGGTGAGACCGAAGAATTGGCGGGACTGGGCATCCGTGCCATGGTGGACGGACAGCTGGTCTTGGCGGGCAACGCGGCGCTGATGCGCGAAGCAGGCGTTGCGTATCATGACTGCCACCTTGCAGGCACCGCCGTACATGTGGCGGTGGACGGCGTCTACGGCGGACACATCATCATCTCCGACAGCGTAAAGCCCGACGCCAAGGAAGCGATCGGTGCGCTCAGAGCCTTGGGCGTTCGCAGGCTCGTCATGCTCACAGGCGACCGCGAGGCCGTTGCGGCGGCAGCCGCCAAGGAGCTGGGTCTGGACGAGTACTGCGCCGAGCTGCTGCCTGCCGATAAGGTCGGCGAGGTGGAGCGGCTCTTGGGCGAAAAAAGCAAGCGCGGCTCCCTTGCCTTTGTGGGTGACGGCATCAATGACGCGCCTGTGCTGGCGCGGGCGGATACGGGCGTAGCCATGGGCTCGCTTGGGTCGGACGCCGCCATCGAGGCAGCCGATGTGGTGCTGATGGACGATCGCCCGATGGGCGTGGCAAACGCCGTGCGCATCGCAAGGGGCACAAAGCGCATCGTGCGCGAGAACGTGCTCTTTGCGCTTGGCGTCAAGCTGATCGTACTTGTCTTGGCAGCCTGCGGCGTCGCCACCATGGGACTTGCCGCCTTTGCCGACGTAGGCGTTGCGGTCTTGGCCATCCTAAATGCGCTTCGCGCCCTGCGCCTAAAGTGACCCTTCGACGAAACGATGCGTCTGTGTCGGCGTGAGCGGATACGGGCGTACGCAGCAAGGGGCAC
>CAZBBX010000036.1:0-2260 GCA_964490325.1 uncultured Oscillospiraceae bacterium | reverse complement strand
TTGGCAGCCTGCGGCGTCGCCACCATGGGACTTGCCGCCTTTGCCGACGTAGGCGCTGCGGTCTTGGCCATCCTAAACGCGCTTCGCGCCCTGCGCCTAAAGTGACCCTTCGACAAAACGATGCGTCTGTGTCGGCGTGAGCGGATACGGGCGTACGCAGCAAGGGGCACAAAGCGCATCGTGCGCGAGAACGTGCTCTTTGCGCTTGGCGTCAAGCTGATCGTACTTGTCTTGGCAGCCTGCGGCGTCGCCACCATGGGACTTGCCGCCTTTGCCGACGTAGGCGCTGCGGTCTTGGCCATCCTAAACGCGCTTCGCGCCCTGCGCCTGAAGTGACCCTTCTTCTATAAAAAAACTCCCGCCGAGGCGCAGTCTGCCTTTGGCGGGAGCTTTATTTTTTAAGGTCGGATCGCGGCCGTTCAGCGTCCGCGCCGCAGCAGGGACGTGAACTGCTTGGGCGTATAGAAGCCGCCAAGCAGGGAAACAGGCTCCGCAGGCGTACCCGTATAGGGGTGCAGCAAAGCATACAGCGCACTCGTGCCGTAGGACAGGGAAGTCCGTTCGGCGGCGGGGTCGCGGCCGATGGCGGTGACCAATAGTCTGCGGTACAGCTCGCTCATCGCGTCACTAAACGCCTTGTTGGAAAGGGGAAGCACCTGTCTTAGCTCGGCGTATCCAAGCGTTCCGACGGTTTTTAAGCAGTTGAGCAGGGGCAGCGCCTCGATTGGCAGCCCCTCCTCCCGACCAAAGCAGGGTCGGATCCCCTCGTAAAGATCGCGGGACAGATAGGTGACGCGTCCGTGATACAGATGCGTATAGAAGACCTCGCCATTCTCGATCAGCGTCATAACGGCGTTCAAATCCCCACCCACGGTCTCCAAGGAGGGCAAGAGCGGATGCCTGTTGCAAAACAGCAGACCGTTCGACGAAAAATAGCGCCGCAGCTCCTCGATCGCCGCCGCCATATCGTCCTCTACTCTGCGCGCAGCACGCCCTTGCGTTCGGGCACGCGCTTGGTGAACAGCAAAAACAGCACGGAGCCGACGCCCGAAAGCAGCGTTCCCACAAAAAGCGTTCCCTGTGCGCCGAGCGAATCGATGAGCACGCCGCCCACAAGGCTTGCTATGACGCCTGAGGCCGTGATAGCGCCCGTCAGCAGAGCCTGTCCCTTGATCTGATCGGCGTCCTCCATCAGCGCATTGACATAGTAGGAGCTGGCGGGGATCATGATGGCGTAGCCGAGCATCTGCACGAGGGAGGAGATATACACCCCCGTCATGCCCCAGTTGGGCAGCAGGAGGGCGATCTTCACGGTAAAGCATACCCCCGCAAAGCGAATGAGCGTCTCGATGCGGATCTTCCTTGCGATGAAGACGAACAGGATCATCATGGGGATCTCCACCAAGGCGGAAAGGGAGACAGCCGTGCCGCGTTCCGCTACGCCGCCGCCGCGTTCCTCCACGATGAAGATCAAAAAGTTATTGATGATCTGATGCCCCACAAACACCAGCGTAAGGCCAACGAGCATCAGCGCAAAGAACCAGTAGCGCTTGAGAAGCAGCGGCGTAGGCGTGGGCTTGGGACGAGGGGCGGAGGCGTCGGCCTTGGGCAGACGGAACAAAAGCAGGGAAACGAGCATCAGCGCGTTCATGCCCAGATAGAGCCAGAGCATATAGCGCACATCGAACTTGGCGACAAAGGCGTACAGCAGCACGATCAGCGCATAGCAACCCGAGGCGATGCCGCGTGCAGCGGAATAGTTGACCCACTGTTTGCTGTCGATGAGGGCAAAGCCCACGGAATTGATGAGGGGCTGCACACCGATGGTCACGGTGGACATGAAGCCGAACAGCAGCGTCACAGCAAGCGCCTTATCGGTCAGGCGGGTAATCACCGCAAGCGCCATGGCGACGGCGGCAAAGCCCGCTATCGCCGCCTTCAGCGTCACGCGGCGGCTGCGATCCAAGCCTGCGGCGACCAACGGCTGGATGAGCGCGGCGGCAGCGCAGGACAAAGCCAGCTCCAACCCGATCTGGGTGGCGCTCAAGCCGTAGGCCTGTAAGAAAACATCCGTATTGGCATAGATGAGGCAGGTGCTCATCCAGTATGCCGCCTGCAAGACCGCGTATCGCAGGGTCAATCCATAGCGTCTCATAGCCGACATTGTACGACAGCGCAACAAAAAAAGCAAGCAAAATCGGACGCTGGACCGTGTCAAGTTGTTCCGGGTAAATTAGGAGCAGAAGGCGTTGGGAACGGC
>CAZBBX010000035.1:20146-22005 GCA_964490325.1 uncultured Oscillospiraceae bacterium | reverse complement strand
GTGGATCTCGGTGATCTCGTTGACGACGGCGCGGAACTTGCCCTCCTCCGTAGTGTAGACGGAATCGTGATAGTCGATACGGATATTGGGCTTGTTGGTGGGGATCTCTATGACGTCCAGGTCATAGATGTCCGCAAACTCGTCCTCCTCCGTCTTGGCGGTACCCGTCATGCCCGCCAGCTTGCGGAACATGCGGAAATAGTTTTGGAAGGTGATGGTGGCAAGCGTCTTGTTTTCGTTTTCGATCTTGACGCCTTCCTTGGCCTCCAACGCCTGATGCAGACCCTCGTTGTAGCGTCTGCCGATCATCAGACGTCCCGTGAACTCGTCCACGATGAGCACCTGTCCCTCCTGCACGACATAATCCTTGTCGCGGGTGAACAGCGCATGGGCGCGCAGGGCTTGGTTGATGTAGTGATTCAACTCGGTATTGTCCACATCGGCAAGGCTGTCGACCTTGAAATAGCTCTCCGCCTTTCCGATGCCCTGCGCGGTGAGCTGGACGGTGCGCTTTTTGATGTCGCACATGTAGTCGCCGCTCTCCGCCTGCTCCATGCCCATCATTTGATCGGACTTGGCGATCTCCTTGATGTCATCGCCGCGCTTGAGCTGACGGACAAAGCGATCCGCCTCGCGGTACATGTCGGAGCTTTCCTCGCCCTTGCCGCTGATGATGAGCGGGGTGCGCGCCTCGTCGATGAGGATGGAGTCCACCTCGTCCACGATGGCATAGTTCAGCTCCCGCTGCACCATGCGCTCCTTGTAGACGCACATGTTGTCGCGCAGATAGTCGAAGCCAAACTCGTTGTTGGTGCCGTAGGTGATGTCGCAGGCATAGGCGGCGCGGCGCTCGGCAGGATCCAGATCGTGCACGATGCAGCCCACGCTCAGACCCAAGAAGCGGTGGATCTTGCCCATCCACTGCGCGTCACGCTTGGCCAGATAGTCGTTGACGGTGACGATGTGTACGCCGTGCCCCTCCAAGGCGTTCAGATAGGCGGGCAGGGTCGCCACAAGCGTCTTGCCCTCGCCTGTCTTCATCTCGGCGATGTTGCCTTGATGCAGCACCATGCCGCCCAAGAGCTGTACGTCAAAATGGCGCATCTCCACGGTGCGCTTGGCGGCCTCGCGCACAACGGCAAACGCCTCGGGCAAAAGCTGCTCGGTCGTCTCGCCTGCCTTGAGCCTGTTGCGGAACAGCTCGGTCTGCTCGCGCAGGGTCTCGTCGCTCATGGCCGCGTACTTTGGCTCCAGCTCGTTGATGCGCTTGACCTGCGGATATAGTTTTTTTAGTTTGCTTTCGCTGGTGTTCCCCAGCAGCTTGTCGATGAAACTCATTTTGGCTCCTTATCGCAGGGCAAAGCGAACGCTTTTACACGTTCGCCATACCATTTTTACCCAGTATACCATGGATATTGCTTCCCGCAATGTCCAAATCCGAACAAAGCTGTGAAAATTTCAGGGAGTTTTATCCGTATTTTGTCACAAAGCTTCCTCGTCCCGCGGCAGTCTGCTCCTGCGACCCACGCGCAGCAGCTCTTGGCGCTGCAAGGGGCGGGGCTTCGCCTGCGGCCGCAGTTCGAAGCTGCGCACGGGTGCGGGCAAAACGGGACTGACCGCCGCTGTGGGGACGGTCGCGGAGGGTGCTGCTTCTGCCGTCTCGATAAGGGCTGTCTGCGGCGCTTCGGCGGGGATGGCTTCCTCTGTAATTGTGGGGGCGGCTGTCTGCGGCGCTGCGGCGGGAGCGGCTTCCTCTGTAATTGTGGGGGCGGCTGTCTGCGGCGATGCTTCGGGGGAGGATCGCTGCGGCGCTGCAAGGGGGCTGCGTTTCGCATCCGCGCCCTGCTCGATGCTCTCGG
>CAZBBX010000035.1:0-20046 GCA_964490325.1 uncultured Oscillospiraceae bacterium | reverse complement strand
CGGGGGCGGTCGGCTGCTCGGCGTCCCGACTTGCGGCGTCATCGGCAAGGATGGCGGCAACGGCCGTTCGATAGCTTGCTTGGCTCATGGGGGCAGAAGCGTCCAAAGACTCGGCGGGGGCAGGCTCCTCTGTAATTGTGGGGGCGGCTACCTGCGGCGCTGCAAGGGGGCTGCGTCTCGCATCCACGCTCGGTTCGATGCTCTCGGCGGGGGCGGTCGGCTGCTCGGCGTCCCGACTTGCGGCGTCATCGGCAAGGATGGCAGCAACAGCCGTTCGGTAGCTTGCTTGACCCACGGGGGCGGCGTGCGCCGCGTCCGCCGTCTGCGGCTTTCTGTCGAAAAGCGGGGCTTCCGCTTGCTTCGTCTTCTCCGCCGTCTTTGCCGCTTCTTTGTTTGCCTCCGCGGCCTTTCGCAGCTCCTCCCGACCGGGCAAGGTGCGCGTCTTGTCCATGGGCGTGATGCGGGTGGCGCTCGCAGCGCTGCTCTGCTTGGCGGCGCGCTGTTCATTTCCCGTGTTATGCTCGGCTGCGGGAATGGGCGCGTAGCGCGTCGTTCCCTGCTCGGTATAGCGCAGCTTTGCGGGGGGAACATAGCCGAACTGCTGGGCGTTGCCCGTCACACGCGCAGCCTCTCCCCGACCCTGCACCGATTCGGAGGGCACAAACAACAGCGGCTCCTCCGCCGTATCGTGGGCGGCGGGACGCGTATGGCGCGGCAGACGCTCGCGCAGCTTCTGCTCGGAGATGTACAAGGCGCCTATGGCGATGAGCGCCGCCACCACGATCGCCAAGATGACGAGGATCACGCGGCGCAGGGTGTTCGTCACACGCCCCAAAAAGCTGTCGTCCGTGCTTTGCTCCTCCGCTGCGGGCGTAGCCGTCGATTGCAGACGCTGCCACACCTCGTCCAAGGAGATGGTCACGGCGGCGGCGCTGTGCAGCGTGCCCGCCGTGTCGTAGCCCGACAGCGCAAAGCGCAGGTAGGACAGGCCGTCCAGCTCGAACTCGTAGGTGAACTTGCTGCGCCCCTTGCTCAAGGCGTCGTAGCTTGCAAGGATCGCGCCGCTGTCCAGCTCTGTGACCGCCGCGTTTTCGATGACGACCTCAGAGCTGTTAACGATCTCAAAGCTGACGCGCCCCCAGACCTTGCCGTCCGCATCCGTCCACAGCTCGGTCAGCGCAGCCGCAAGCGTCAGGTCGACAAGCCCCGCCTCGATATAGGGGATGACCTCGTAGGTGTTCGTATCATAATAGGAATAGTCCGCTCCCGTGGCGTCCTTGCCCACGATGTGAAAGTGGATGAAGCGGTTTTTACTCATGCCCGTCGCCGAGGGGATGGTGTACTCCACGGTGCGGAAGCCGCCCGCCGACAGGTCGAAGGGCTCGCCCACGGGGGTGTTGATCTCGTCATAGACCTGCAGCGCGCTCATCAGCTGCGTACCCGTGTTGCGCACCGTCACGGCAAAACGCGTTCCCTCCTCCGTGGGGGAGAACGACTGCACCTCTAACTCTAACTGCACCAGCATGAAGCTGAGCGTCACTGGCTCCAAAAGGATCGTGGAGGTCTGCTCATTTCTGACGGTGTAGCTGACGGTGGGCTGCAGGATCACATCGTTTGTTGGCATGGAAAAGGTGTACGGCACCGCCAGAGACTCCCCCGCCAAGAGGATGGTCTGGCTCATGGGGACGTTTAGATTTGTGCCCTGCTCATAGAGCACCAGACCCGTCATGTCGAACTTGGAGGGGTTGTGCAGGGTATAGGTGACGGTGACAAGCGCTCCCTCGCTGTACAGCAGCGCATCGGTCGCGGCCGAAATGACGATCTCGGGCTTGATGTAGCGCTCGATGGTGATGCTGACGGCGCTTGTCCGCTTGGTCGTGATGGGATACTGGTGCAGCGGGTCGTCCGTACCGTAGGCGATCTCGTCCCAGGTCAGGGTGAACTGCAGCGGTGTATCGAACTGATCCTCCTCGATGCGCAGGTCGTTTAGCGTGAACTCGCGGCTCTCCCGCGCCATGATCGCGACCGTGGCGTCCAACGCGGCGGAGCCGTCGATCAGATCGCCTGCCAAGGTCGCGTTGTACAGGATATACGCCACATTGGAATTGTTGGTAAGGGTAAAGCGAATGTAGCTGATCGTTCCCGCTTGGCTGAGCGCCAGCTCGGGATCCGCCTGCGCGGTCAGCGTCACGGGCGTATCGTTCGCGGCATACGCGGGAAGAGCGGCGCCGATACTCAGCACCGCCAGCAGGAACCATATACCGATACGAGACAGGATACGCTTCATGCTTCCTCCGCAGGAAAGGGAAATACGCGGCTTTCCCGCCATTCCGCCTGTACGCGGCCGTCGCTGCGTTCCGTCAGCAGGCTTAAAAACGACTCGCTCTCCGTCCTCTTGACGAAGAAGCTGCAGCTGACCGCCTCGCTGTATTCGGTCGAGGCAAGGCGCCCCCCGCCCTCGATCAGCGCCTTGACCGTGTCCCAACGCTCATACGGGACGCGGCAGGTATAGCCCTCGCAGGGGATATAGTCCACGACGCCTGCCTGTCGCAGCGCCTCCGAGCAGCTTGCGGTATAGGCTCTGACAAGCCCTCCCGCGCCCAAGAGGATCCCGCCGAAGTAACGGGTCACCACGACAAGCACGTCGGTCACGCCGCGCTTTTTGAGTACGTCCATCATGGGCAGTCCCGCCGTGCCCGAAGGCTCGCCGTCGTCGCTGTATCGCGCAACGCCGCCCTCCGCGCCCAACGAATAGGCATAGCAGTTGTGACTTGCGTCAAAGCAGCGTTTGCGCACGCCCTCTAAGAGCGACAGCGCCTCCGCCTCGTCGCGTATGGGCCAGCAGCGGCCGATGAAGCGGGAACGCTTGATGATCGACACCTGTTCGCTTGCCGCCTCTACGCTGCGATATGCCCGTACGCTCGTGTCCGTCATTCCTTGCAGCGGAGCTTCATGAAGCTCTTTTTGCCCTTGCGCAGGATGACGCCCTCGCCGCGCAGCGCCGCCTCGTTGAGCGTTGCCGCGCAATCGTTGATCTTTTCGTCCCCCGCAAAGACCGCGCCGCCTTCGATGAGGCGTCGTGCATCGCTGTTGGACTTTGCAAGACCCGAAAGACGCAATAGGTCTACTATGCGCAGACCGCTGAGAGAAAGCTCCTCCTGCGTCAGCTCGCGTGTGGGCATGTGTTCTGAATCACCGCTGCCGCCAAAGAGCGCTTGTGCCGCCTGCTGCGCCTTGTCTGCCGCCTCCTCGCCGTGCACCTGCGCGGTGAGCGTGTGCGCCAAGACGCGCTTTGCTTCGTTGATGTTCACGTCCTTGCCGCTGACTAACCTGTTCACCTCGTCCATGGGGATGAAGGTCAGCAGGGACAGGCAGCGCTTCACGTCCGCATCCTCGACGTTGCGCCAGTACTGGTAAAAGTCGTATACGCTGCACTTTTCGGGATCAAGCCAGAGCGCACCCTTCTCGGTCTTGCCCATCTTCTTGCCCTCGCTGTTGGTCAGTAGACCCGTGGTGAGCGCAAAGGCGGGCTTGTGCTCCTTGCGGCGAATGAGGTCGGCGCCGCCAAGGATGTTGCTCCACTGGTCGTCTCCGCCCATCTCCAGACAGCAGCCGTAGCGTTGGTTGAGCACCAAAAAGTCGTAGCTCTGCATGAGCATGTAGCTCATCTCAAAGAAGGTCAAGCCGCGCTCCATGCGCTGCTTGTAGCACTCCGCCCGCAGCATGCTGTTGACGGAAAAATTGACGCCTATGTCGCGCATGAAATCTAAGAAGTTCAGACTGCGGATCCACTCGGCATTGTTGCAGACGATGGCCTTGCCCTCGCCAAACTCCACAAGCCTTGCCATTTGGCTTTGGAAGCAGGCGGCGTTGTGATCGATCTCCTCGTTGGACATCATGCGCCGCATGTCGGTCTTGCCGGAGGGGTCGCCGATCATGGCGGTGCCGCCGCCCAAAAGAACGATGGGGCGATGCCCTGCCCGCTGCATGTGCGCCATGGTCATCAGCGCCACATAATGCCCGATGTGCAGGCTGTCCGCCGTGGGATCAAAGCCGATATAGAACGTTACCTTTTCCTTGCCCAGCAGCTCGCGAAGCTCCTCGGGATGCGAGCACTGCGCCAAAAAACCGCGCTCCTCCAAAATGTCGTATACGTTGCGTTCGCCTTCCATCTTGCACACTCCTTGTCGATCCATATTGGATCGCGTTTGGTTTATCATAGCAAAAGAAAGGCGAAAAAGCAAGCGCAACGCCATGCATGTTACAAAATCGTAACTTCGAGTAACTTCGTGTTTTTTTGGCGCTTCCGATCCGCTCTTTTGTTTTAGGCAGTCAGTCGCAGCGCGCCGCCTGCTGCGCACGTTCGACAAAGAGGCGCAGGGCCTTGAGATCCTTTCTGATGTAGACGCCGTCTTGAACGATCGTGGTCTTGGTCAGGCTGTCCACGCCATAGGGGCGCACGAACCGTACCGCCGCCTCCACGTTGTCGGGTCCCAGTCCGCCTGCCAAGATCACGGGGATGCGCGTTTCCTTTACAATGGCGCGGGAGATGTTCCAATCGTGCGTCACCCCCGCCGCTCCCACGACGTTTTGCGTCGCCCAATCCGCTCCCGAGCAGTCCACGCTGTCCAGCAGCAAAAAGTCCGCCGCGCCCTCGTAGGACTTTGCTTCGTCGATGGACGCCGCGTTTCGTACGCCCACTGCCTGCATCAGGCGGATAGCGGGGCAGGCGCGCTTAAGCCTGTCGCGAAAGCTCGGCGTTGCAAACACCGTTTCATCGCAAAGCTGCAGGGTGTCGGGTCTTAGGTATTCGCAGGTCTCGATGACCCGCTGTTCGTTGCGTTCCATGATGATGGCTGTCTTTTTTGCCTTGTCGCCTATGGCGTCAAAGATCGCCTTGGCTTGCTCCGCCGTGACCGCTGCGGGGCAGCGCGGATCGCCTGTCAGCAGCCCCAGCCAGTCTGCCCCTGCCTCGATGCAGGCAAGCGCTTCATCGGGATACTGCAGGGAAAAGGTTTGTACGATCATATGTCTTCCTTTCCGCATTTTGAAAAGCCCCGCCAAAGTTTATCTCTTTGACGGGGCGCTTTTTAAGGTTTTTCCTTAGGAAAGCTTGGTGGGCTCACCGTAGTCCACGCCGTTGGTCTCCACGCGAATGGACGCGATGACCTGATCCGTGGTGGGTCTGTCGTTGGAATCCGTCTTCACGGCTGCGATCGCATCGACGACCTCCATGCCCGTGAGCACGCGGCCGAACGCGGCATACTGCCCGTCCAAGCCCGTATAGTCTTGGTGCATGATGAAGAACTGGCTGCCTGCCGAGTCGTACGCTCTTGAACGTGCCATGGAGATGACCCCGCGCACATGGGAGATATCGTTCTTCACGCCGTTGGCGGAGAACTCGCCCTTGATGCAGTAGCCCGGGCCGCCCATGCCCGTGCCCTCAGGATCGCCGCCTTGGATCATAAAGCCCGAAATGACGCGGTGGAAGATCAGCCCGTCATAGAAGCCGCTGTTTGCAAGGCTGATGAAATTCTTGACGGATTCGGGCGCCGTTTCGGGGTACAGTTCCAGTGTGATGACGCCGCCGTCCTGCATGGTGATGGTCGCTATGGGATACTTGTTGTTCACGTCGTTCTCCTCGCTGCCCGTCTGTGGGGCGTCTGTCGTTGTGCTGTCGGCCGCTTCCGTTGGGGTCTCTGTGGTATCTGCCGCCGACTGTGCGGTATCGGATTTTGTACTGCAGGCCGCCTCCGCGGTGAGCAGCAGGATCGCCAGAATGCAACAAAGCAATTTTTTCATGCTTGCCTCCCTATCCGAAATTTGGTATGCTCTCCCTGTACAAGGAGGGCTTGTGTATGCGTATCCATTGTCTTCGTCTTCAGCGCGGTACGGACATCCTATCCGCGATCCAAGCATACTGCAGCGAGCAGCAGATCCGCGCCGGCGTCGTTCTGTCCGCAGTGGGCTGCGTCAGCCGCGCCGTTGTCCGCGACGCGGGCGGCGTAAAAAGCCACACGCTGACGGAACCCTTGGAGCTGGTCTCGCTGTTTGGCACCATCGGCGCCGAACGCTGCCACCTGCACCTGTCGTTGGCGCGGGAGGATCTGAGCGTGCTGGGCGGACACCTGCTCATGGGCTGCCTTGTCAACACGACCTGCGAGCTCGTTCTTGGCGAGATCGAAAACGTGCGCTTTTCAGCCGTCTTTGATCCCGCTACGGGCTATGACGAGCTGTCTGTCGACAGCCTTCAAAAAACATAGGTCTTTTGACGGGGCTGCCGCGGCAGGGTCTTACTTATAATATTTAGGGATCTCCAGACGGTTCTGGAGCTTCTCCTCGATGCCCAGATTGCGCACCTGCGACAAAAGCATCATGTAGTTGTTGGCTGCCAGCGAACGGTAGCGCTGCTTCTGCGCGATCAGGTAGCAAACGGTCTGCGGCACATCCTCCTCGCTCAGATAGCGGAAGCTCAGATCGTCAAAGCCCAGATCCGACAGCGCGACCTTGGGCGTGACCGCCACGGCCGTGCCTTCCTGCGCCCACATCAGAGCAAGCTGCAGACGGGTGCTGATGCACTTGATGTTCAGCGTGGCATTTTGGAGCTTGCCGAAGTAGTCCTCCGCCAGCGGCTGCATCTTTTCGATGATCGAAAGCGGCAGCTCGTTCAGCTGCAGCACGGAGATGCTCTCGCCCTTGCTGTCGGGCAAAAAGCCCGCCTTGGGGTCGAAGGCCACGCCCATGCGCTCCTTGCCCTCGTAGATGATCTCGAGGTTGTCGGGCAGCACTTCACCTTCGTCGGTGCGCAGCTGCAGCACCTCGACCTCGCCGTTTTGCAGACGCTTGATCAGCTCGGACGGCTCGTCCTCGATGATCTTCACATGCGTGTCGGGATACAGCTCGGCAAAGCGCTCCAAGGTCTTGTCCGTAATGGTATTGGAGGCGGAACTGGACAAGCCGATGCGAAGGATACCCTTGGAAGCATGTCCCACGGAACGGATCTCGTTCTTGGCCGCTACCTCGACCTCGCACATCCACTTTGCCTTTTTATACAGGATCAGCCCCGCGTCGGTCAGCTCCAGATTGCGTGCGCCGCGATAGAACAGGCGCGCACCGTAGCTTTGCTCCAGTGCCTTGATCTGGTTGCTCAAAGCGGGCTGCGCAATATGCAGCTTGCGCGCAGCCGCCGTCAGGCTGCCTTCCTCTACGATGGTGATATAGTTGAAATAATACTGGATATTCATGGCGTATCCTTTCTTGTTCCTGTCGTACTATTCCTGCTCGATATCGTCGTCCTCGTCGGAACCGACGTACTCGAACAGCTGCGCGTCCAACTGCAGATGATGCACGTCCGACATCACCCGCATGAAGTTGTTGATCACCTGCGAACGATACTTGCGCTTCTGCGCCAGCAGGATGAAATGCGGCACATGCAGCTTGCCGGAATCGATCTGCTTTGTCATTAGATCGCCGTAGCCAAGATCCGTCACGGCGTTTGCAGGCACCAAGGCGACCGCGCGGCCTAAGCTCGCCCAGTACAGGCAGCGCTGCATGCGCGTGCTGCTGTATTTGACGTTGGCAGCCACGTTTTCGTCCTTGAGGATGCTCTCTACGCCGCCGACCGAACGATCGACCAGAGACAGCGGTACGCCGTCCAGCTGCGCATAGCGGATGCTGTCGCCATCGACATCCTTGAAAAATTCGCTGTCCTTGGCATAGGCGGCGACCAGAGGATCGTTCTCGGAGTATACCACCTCGAAATTCTCCGTCCCCGTCATGAAGTTGCGCATCAGGACCGCCTCCACAACGCCGTTTTGCAGCTTCTTGAGCAGCTCGGGGCGGGTGCCTTCGATGACCTTAATGACCGTGTCCGGATACTGCGCCGCAAAGGTGCGCAATGACAGATACAGGCGTTCGTTGACCACGGAGCTGGAAACGCCGAGACGCAGCGTGCCGCGTGCGCCCATGATGCCCGCCGAGATCTCGTTCCGCGCCGAGTTCTCCACGTCGCACATCCATTTTGCCTTTTGATACAGGATCGCACCCGCGTCCGTCAGCTCCAGATTGCGTGCTCCACGATAGAACAGACGAGAACCGAACGCGGTCTCCAACGCCTTGACCTGATTGCTCAGGGCGGGCTGCGCAATATGCAGCTTGCGTGCCGCCGCGGTGAGGCTGCCTTCTTCGACTATCGTGATGTAGTTGAAGTAATACTGCAGATTCATACACAAACTCCTATCTCTGCTATTATTTCCATTCATCAGTATAACAAACGCAAATGAAGACTTCAAGTGGGTTCCCGCGTATTTTTCTTCAGTTTTCAAATATTTCACTATTGCTATGGAGAGAACCCTTTTACGGATCGTCATTTGCGTGGTATAGTATGTGCATGTGGGTTTCTATCGTTAGTTTTTTTGAAAAATATGTCCTCCAATACAACGTCATGGCGGCCATCGGCTTGCTGGTCGCCTACGGTACGGCCATGCTGCTGTGCCGCCGAACCAAGCAGGATGCGGTGCGCCTCATCCCCTGCCTGCTCTGCGGCGTCCCTGGACTATTATTGGGCGCCAAGCTGTTTGGCATCCTCTCCTTATGCTGTTATCGCTTGCAGCAGGGGCTGCCCCTCGACTGGTCGGTGGTCAGCACCTCGGGCATCGTGTTTTACGGCGGACTGATCGGCTATTTTCTGACCCTTTGCGTCGCCATCCCACGCATCATGAAGAAGCGCCGCTTGGCCTGGGACATCGTGGCGGTCACCACGCCCCTGTTTCACGGCTTTGCCCGCATCGGCTGCTACTTTGGCCGCTGCTGCTACGGCGTTGTGACGGAGGGCGACTTCTGCGCCGCATTTTTTGAACATCGTCTGCCTGTGCAGCTCATCGAATCGGCCTTCAACTTCCTGCTCTTCGGTGTGCTGCTCGTCTTACTGCTAAAACGTGTCAAGCCGCTGCACGGTAAGCTCACGGAGCTGTATCTGCTCTGCTATGCCTTGTTCCGCTTTACGATCGAATTCTTCCGTGCCGACGAGATCCGCGGCGCCATAGGCCCCTTCTCCTTTTCCCAATGGGTCAGCATCGGTATCCTCATCTTTCTTGCGCTGCACACCTTCCTTGGAAAGCCGCCAAAGCCCGACGCCGAGGACGAACCGCTGCAGTATCTGCCCGAAACGGAAACGGAGGAGCCGCCTGAGCAAGAGGCTTGATCCCTTATAAACGCTGCGCCGTGCGAACCAAGATCCGCACGGCGCTTTTTTGTATGCTTTTACCCGATTTATGCGGGGTTTTGCACCACGCCCACAAAGAGCAGGGTGCCGTCCGAGGCCGTAATAGCAAACAGGAAGGGACGGTCGAAGTTCAGCGTATAGCTGTCCAGCTCCCAAATGGCGGTGTCCCGCATCACGATCATGGTGAACGCCGACGCTTCCACGCCCTTTTCGTTCACATCGATGTGCGTGCCCTGCAGGATGCGGCTGATGTACGACTGCGCATCCGAGAGCGCGGAGAAGTCCGCCATATCGCCGTTGAACGCATCGCCGCAGCCCAAGGCCTCGACCAGCGACGCCAGCTCATGCTGACAGTCGAACGAGAAGCGCGGCAGGGAAAGCGCAAGCTGCACATTGCGGGCAGCGTCATCGTTGTAAAGCAGCGCCTTCACATCCTCCATGCTGCCGATCAGCTCCGCAAGGTCAACGCCCTCGTTGGGCAGCACGAGCGTCATGCCGCCCAAGCCGCGCAGCGGCAGGGTCGTGCGCACATAGCCGTTGCCCTCCACGATCTGCGTTTGCAGCGACTGGTGCATAAAGTCAGCTTGCACCGTACTGCCGTCTGAAAGCGTGAAGTCGCCCTTGTCCGTCAGCGTCTCATCGAAGGGCTCCTGCCATTTTGCAAGCAGGTACACGGTGTTGACCAGCGCCATGAGCGTATCCGGCTCGAACTCCAAGTCGGGCTCCAGCGTGTCCCCCGTGTTCTCCTTGATCCATGCCGCGATGCGCTGCGCCGCAGACGCCGAAGTAAAGTCCACCGCCTCAGCGGTCGCGTCATAGTTTACCTTGACCGCCTCCAAGAAGCTCGAGCTGAAGTTTACCTCCGCTCCCGTGCCCTCCTTGCGCAGCCACAGCGAATCGGCAAGCTGCAGTGTCAGCGTGTCGTCCTTGCTGCTGAGCGTATCCAAATAGGCGCGGCAGCGGGCGTTGAGCGTCGTTGTGTCCGCTGCGCCAAGGAGCTGCAGCAGCTGTGCCTTCGTGTCGCCCTCTGCGCCGTTCGTCACCATGGCCAGCGCCAGATACAGGCTGAGCGGGGACAGGTTGGTGTTGCCCTCTGCGGAACAAAGCGCTGCGGAGGTGAGCAGGCAGGCGTAATCGCGATAGTCCTGCACATCCGCGCTTGTATAGACGCTTGGGGGAACGGGGTCGGACAGGATGGGATGGTTGCCCGGACGGGTACCCGTGTCCGCCGTGCTCGTGCCTGCGATCTTAAAGTAGTACTGGGCTGTCCCCGACGGGAACTCGACCGTCACGATGTAGGCGTAGGCCTTGTCGCCGTCCATGGGAAAATACAGGTCGGCGGGATCCAAGGTGGTCTCCGTGAGCGTTTCGGCGCCGTACTCGCTTGCCACAACGCTTATGATGTTACCCTCCGTCACAAGGCTAACGCCGCTCTCCGCCTCGGCTCTGTCGATGGCGGGAAGGTCGTCAAAGATGTCGGTCGGATAGGCGGCGTCCGCTTCGCTCGTAAGGCTGCTTGAAGGATCGGACGGGTCGGGATACGTCCACGAATAGCCGCCAAGCAGCGCAGCTGTGGCATTTGTCATGCTGCCCTGCGTCGTCTTGAGGATGAGAATGGGCGGCTTTGAATCGTCCGCCGCCGTGCCTGCCGTGGGGTCTGCCGTTGTCGACAGCTCGCCTGCGTCCCTTGCGGCACAGCCCGCAAAGGGCAGCAGCAGCAGCGCCGACAGCATAATACAAATGATGCGTTTCATTGAAAAGCGCCTCCTTGTTTCTTTCTACCCATAATACCACAGTTTGCCGCCTTGGGTTGCGTAATATCGTATATTTTTAGCGCGGTATGCGGCAGAATTGACACTCGACAGCGGGAATGTTACAATAGGATAAAAGAAATATAGCAGGGAGAAGCGTTACATGCCGCATATGGAAGAACCGCAGACCATCCTGTTGAACGGAAGCGACCTGACGATCGACAAACTCGTTTTGGTTGCTCGTTTTTATGTACCCGTACGTTTGGATCCCGCCGTGTATGCGGCAATGGACGCCTCGCGTGCGCTTGTGGAGCGCATCTTGGCGGAGGGTCGCAGCGTATACGGCATCTCCACGGGCTTTGGAGAGTTCTCCAAGGTCTCCATCGGCGCGGATGAAAGTGCGCGCCTGCAGGAGAATCTCATCCTCAGTCACTGTGTGGCCGTGGGCGAACCGCTCAAGGAGGACGCCGTACGCGCCATGATGCTTCTGCGCGCCAACGCTCTTGCCAAGGGCTGCTCGGGCATACGCCGCGAGTTAGTCGAGGCGCTCATCGCCCTGATCAACAAGCGCGTAACGCCTGTTGTTCCGCAGCAAGGCTCCCTTGGTGCAAGCGGCGATCTTGCGCCCCTGTCCCACATGGCGCTGGTGCTGATGGGACGCGGCGAAGCGACCTATGAGGGCGAACGCCTGTCGGGCGCCGAGGCGCTGCGCCGTGCGGGGCTGACGCCCTACAGTCTGCTTGCCAAGGAGGGTCTGGCGCTCATCAACGGCACGCAGTGCATGACCGCCGTAGGCGCCTTGGCCTTTTTCGACCTTGATGAGCTTTCCAAGCTTTGCGACATTGCTGCTTCGTTTACCATGGAGGCGCTCCACGCCGTGACCCCCGCCTTCGATCCGCGTGTGCAGCAGGTACGCCCCCATAAAGGGCAAATGCAGGTGGCCGCCAACCTCAGGCTGCTCCTGTCGGACAGCCCCGTTATCGAGGCAAGCAGGGGCGCTCGCGTGCAGGACGCCTATGCGCTGCGCTGCGTGCCGCAGGTGCATGGCGCGGTGCGCGACGCCTTGCGCTACGCCAAGGAGACCCTGACGATTGAACTGAACGCGGCGACCGATAACCCCCTGCTCTTTACCGAGGACGAGAGCGTCATCTCCGGCGGCAACTTCCACGGCGAACCCATTGCCCTCATCATGGACTACCTGTCCATAGCAGCCTCCGAGCTGGCCTCCATCTCCGAACGCCGCTTGGAGCGCATGGTCAACCCCAACCTCAGCAACGGTCTGCCCGCCTTCCTCACGCCCAACGGCGGTGTGAACTCGGGCTTTATGATCTGCCAGTACTCCGCCGCCTCGCTGGTATCGGAAAACAAGGTGCTGGCGCATCCCGCATCGGTGGATTCCATCCCCAGCTCGGCGGGGCAGGAGGATCATGTCAGCATGGGCACGACCGCCGCAAGGCAGCTGCGCGACATCGTGCAGAACGCCTACTCCGTGCTGGCCTTTGAGTTCCTTGCCGCCGCGCAGGCGATCGACCTACGAAACGAAGCCGACAAGCTGAGCCCCGTGCATCGTGCCGTGTATGCGCGCATACGGAAAGTCGTCTCCTTCCATGCGCACGACGTGGAGCTGCGAAACGATGTATCCGCCATGAACGCGCTCGTGCGCGACGGGTCGATCGATGGCATCACCAAGAAGATCGTACCCGAATTTGTATAGAAGAGGAGAACGCTATGCCCTACGAATTGGATCTTGACGCCCTGCCCCCCTACCCAAGCTTTGCAGAGGGCATTCGCCGCGCTCCCAAGCGCGAGTCCGAGTTGAGCGAGAGCGACAAGCGCTTGGCGCTCAAAAACGCCCTGCGCTATATCCCCGCCCGCTTCCACGAGGCGCTGGCTCCCGAATTCTACGAGGAGCTGTGTACCCGCGGCCGCATCTACGGGTATCGCTTCCGCCCCGAAGGACGCATTTGGGGTCGCCCCATCGACAGCTACAAGGGTCGCTGCATCGAGGGGAAGGCCTTTCAGGTGATGATCGACAACAACCTCGACTTTGAGGTGGCGCTCTATCCCTACGAGCTGACGACCTACGGCGAGACGGGTCAGGTCTGCCAAAACTGGATGCAGTATCGGCTGCTCAAGCGTTACTTGGAGGAGCTTACGGACGAGCAGACGCTGGTGGTCGAATCGGGACACCCCTTGGGGCTGTTTCGTTCGCGCAAGGACGCGCCTCGCGTCATCCTCACCAACGGACTGATGGTGGGACAGTTTGACAACCAACGCGACTTCAACCGCGCCGCTGCGCTGGGCGTTGCCAACTACGGACAGATGACCGCAGGCGGCTGGATGTACATCGG
Source organism: uncultured Oscillospiraceae bacterium (assembly GCA_964490325.1). GTDB lineage: Bacteria > Bacillota > Clostridia > Christensenellales > CAG-138 > DAOPJM01. The sequence continues at coordinate 6,721 of CAZBBX010000035.1, read as the reverse complement.
ACCGCAGGGCATCGTACACGGCACCTTCAACACCCTTTTGAACGCGGGACGGCTGAAGCTGGGCATCCCGCAGGACAAGGATCTGGCGGGTCGCCTGTTCGTGTCCGCAGGGCTTGGCGGCATGAGCGGCGCGCAGGGCAAGGCCGCGGAGATCGCAGGCGCGGCAGCCATCATTGCGGAGGTCGATCGCTCCCGCATCGAGACGCGCTATCGGCAGGGCTGGGTCAGCTGCGTAAGCGACAGCTTGGACGAATGCGTACGCCTCGCCTTGGGCGCGCAGAGGGAGAAGCGGCCGCTGGCGGTCGCCTACCACGGCAACGTGGTGGATCTGTTGACCTATCTGATCGAGCATGACGTCCATGTGGATCTGCTCTCCGACCAAACGAGCTGCCATGCGGTCTACGACGGCGGCTACTGTCCGCAGGGACTGAGCTTTCAAGAGCGCACCCGCCTCTTGGCGGAGGATGAAGCGGCCTTTCGGCAGGCCGTTGACCGCTCACTCAAGGAGCACTATCGGTTGATTTGTGCGCTGCATGCACGCGGCACCTACTTCTTTGATTACGGCAACAGCTTCCTAAAGGCCGTCTTTGACGCAGGCGTACCCGAGGTCTGCAAGAACGGTCACGACGAGAAGGACGGCTTTGTGTTCCCCTCCTATGTCGAGGACATTCTGGGACCGCAGCTGTTCGACTTTGGCTATGGACCGTTCCGCTGGGTCTGCCTCTCCGGAAAGGAAAGCGACCTACTGAAGACCGATGCGGCGGCTATGAGCTGCATCGATCCGAACCGCCGCTATCAGGATCGCGACAACTACAACTGGGTGCGTGACGCCGCCAAGAACAAGTTAGTGGTCGGCACGCAGGCGCGCATCCTCTATCAGGACGCGATGGGACGCACCCGCATCGCGCTCAAGTTCAACGAGCTTGTCCGCAGCGGCGAGATCGGCCCCGTCATGATGGGCAGGGATCACCACGACACGGGCGGCACGGATTCCCCCTTCCGCGAGACCTCCAACATCAAGGACGGCTCCAACATCATGGCGGACATGGCGGTGCAGTGCTTTGCGGGCAACGCGGCACGGGGCATGAGCCTTGTGGCGCTGCACAACGGCGGCGGCGTAGGCGTCGGCAAGGCCATCAACGGCGGCTTTGGCATGGTGCTGGACGGCAGCAAGCGCGTGGACGACATCCTAAAGACCGCCATGCCTTGGGACGTGATGGGCGGCGTGGCGCGGCGTGCTTGGGCGCGCAATGGAAACGCGCTGACCGTATGCAAAGAGTACAACGAAACGAGCGGCACAGGCGATCACATCACCCTTCCGCAGCTTGCGGATGAGGCGCTGATCGACCGCGTGGTCGGCACAAAATAAGAATACGCGCCAAAGGGCGCTATGGAGGAGAAGCATGGCTAAATTGATGGAATGTATCCCCAACATCAGCGAGGGACGCCGCAAGGCGGTCGTGGAGGCCGTCGTGGACGAGGTTCGCGCCACGGCGGGCGTATCCCTGCTGGACTATTCATCCGATGAAAACCATAACCGCAGCGTCATCACCTTCGTGGGCGAGCCGAACGCCGTCTCGGAGGCGGCCTTCCGCGTCGCCAAGAAGGCGGTGGAGCTGATCGACCTCAACTCCCACACGGGGGAGCATCCCCGCATGGGCGCGGTGGATGTGATTCCCTTCGTTCCCATCCGCGGCATGGAGATGGCGGAGTGCGTAGAGCTTGCCAAGGCTCTTGGAAAACGCGTGGCGGACGAACTGGAGCTGCCTGTCTTTCTGTATGAGGAGGCCGCCTCCGCACCGCATCGCCGCAATCTGGCGGAGATCCGCAAGGGACAGTTCGAGGGCATGGCCGAGAAGGTGCATGACGAGCTGTGGCATCCCGACTTTGGCGGGGAGCGCATCCATCCCACCGCAGGCGTAGTGGCCGTGGGTACAAGACAGCCCCTCGTTGCCTTTAACATCAACTTAGACACCCCGGACGTGAGCATCGCCAAAAAGATCGCCAAGATCATTCGCGAGTCCAGCGGCGGGCTGCGTGCCGTCAAGGCGCTTGGGATGCTGCTGGAGGATCGCAACATTGCCCAGGTGTCCATCAACATGTGCAATTTCCACCAGACCCCGCTGTATCGCGTGCTGGAGCTGGTGCGCTTTGAAGCGGCGCGCTACGGCGTGCATGTCATCGGCACCGAGATCATCGGCCTCACGCCCATGGAGGCGCTGGTCGACTGCGCGGAGTATTACCTGCAGATCGAGCGCTTTGACAAGCACAGTCAGGTGCTCGAAAACAATCTGAACGGATGATAACGCTCGTTGCCAACATCGGTAAGCTCGTCACCGCCACGGGCGACCATGCCGTAGGCGGGGCGAAACAGGGCGTCGTCACGGAGCTTAATGACGCTTGGATTGCCATGGACGGCGCTTTGATCGCTGCCGTGGGGACGGGCAAGCCACCCGCTGCGGACGCCTGCATCGACGCGGGTGGGGCGCTTGTGACGGCGGGCCTTGTCGATGCGCACACGCACCTTGTGTTTGGTGGCTGGCGGGCGCATGAGCTGGATGAAAAGCTGCGCGGCGCAAGCTATCTGGACATACTGAGTGCAGGCGGCGGCATCCTGTCCACCGTGCGCGATACCCGCGCCGCAAGCGAGGATGCCCTCTTTTTGAAGGCACGCCGCCTTACGGACGAAATGCTGCGGTACGGCACGACCGCCTTGGAAGCAAAGAGCGGCTACGGACTGGACTTACAGACCGAGCTGAAGCAGCTTCGCGTGATCCGCCGCCTTCGCGAGGAGGCGGGCTGCACCATCGCCGCCACCTATCTGGGCGCACATGCCCTGCCAAAGGAATATGTCCTTGATCGGAAAGGCTACCTTGCGCTGCTGCAAAACGTGGTACTGCCCGCTGTCGCCTCCGAAGGCTTGGCGGAATACTGCGATGTGTTCTGCGAAACGGGCGTGTTCGACGCAAACGAGAGCCGCGCAATCCTGAAAAAGGCGGCCGCCCTTGGGCTTGGCCTCAAGATCCACAGCGACGAGATCGACGCCATCGGCGGCACAGAGTTAGCGGGAGAGCTGCACGCCGTTTCGGCGGAGCATCTTGCCGTGACCACGCCAAGGGGCGTTGCGGCGCTCAAGGAGGGCGGTACCATCGCCTGCCTGCTGCCCGCCACCTCCTTCTACCTGTGCAAGGGCTGCGCCCCTGCCCGCGCCTTCCTTGACGCGGGTGTTCCCGTTGCCGTTGCAAGCGACTTCAACCCCGGCAGCACCCCCAACCTGAACCTGCAGTTTGCCATGAGCGCCGCCTGCTTTCAAATGCGCATGACCCCCGCCGAGGTGCTGACCGCCGTTACGCTCAACGCCGCGGCAGCCATGGGCAAGGCCGACACGATCGGCACCATAGAGGCAGGCAAGCGCGCCGATCTGGTACTATGGGATGTGGACACCCTGCCCCTGCTGCTGTACCGCTACGGCAGCAACCGCGTCCGCGCCGTCATTCGGGGCGGACGGATCGTCTGTACGGCTTAGACCCATTTTAAAGGAGAATACGAAGATGGAAGAAAAATTGACCGCGCTAAAAATACGCGAGTTTATCGACTTGACGGCAAGCGACGCTCCCGCGCCCGGCGGCGGCTCCGCCGCAGCGCTTTGCGGCGCTGTCGGCACGGGTCTTGGACTGATGACCGCCTCGCTGACCGTGGGCAAAAAGAAGTATGCTTCCGTAGAAGAGGAGCTGCGCTGCGTCCTTACGGAGGGCAAGCCCCTGTTGGACGAGCTGACAAACGGGATCGACCGCGACACCGAGGCCTTTAACGTGGTCATGGCCGCGCTGTCCCTGCCGAAGCTCAGCGATGAGGAGAAGGCTCTGCGCCGCAGCGCCATCGAGGATGCGACCAAGGAGGCCACCCTTGTGCCGCTCGGCCTGATGGAGCGCTGCGAGGAAGCCACCGCGCTGCTTGAACGTTTGCAAGGTAAGATCAACCCGAACTGTGCAAGCGACTTGGGCAGCGGCGCCGTCCTTGTGAAGGCGGCCTTGCAATGCGCTTGGCTGAATGTGCGCATCAATGTGGGCGGCCTTCGGGACGAAGCCTTTGCCGCCGACTGCACAAGACGCGGACAGGCGCTCTTGGACGCCCTTCTGCCCCGCTTGGATGCGCTGTATGCCGCCGTGCTTGGGGAACTGTAAACGCAAAGATGCAAGAAAGCCGCTTCCGACCCATCAGGGAAGGGAGCGGCTTTTTGATGTTTTGGGAGGGGCGGCCTACGCCTCGAGCAGGGAGCGACCCGTCATTTCCTTGGGAACGGGCAGACCCATCAGGCTCAGCAGCGTGGGTGCAAGGTCGCTGAGTCTGCCGCCGTCGCGGAGCTTGACGTCCTTGCGGCTGTCGTCCACCAGAATGCAGGGAACGGGCAGCGTGGTATGCGCCGTAAAGGGCACGTTTTCCTTCTCGTCCCACATCAGCTCACAGTTGCCGTGATCCGCCGTGACGATGCAGCGGCCACCCGTCTTCAAGATGGCGCTGACGACCTTGCTCAGGCATTCGTCCACTGCGTGTACGGCGGCGACCGCCGCGTCCATCACGCCGGTATGCCCCACCATGTCGGGATTGGCAAAGTTTAGGATCATCACATCATACTTGCCCGATTCGATGCGCTTGACCGCCTCGTCCGCCACCTCGTATGCGCTCATCTCGGGCTGAAGATCGTAGGTCGCCACCTTGGGCGAGGGGATCAAAGCCCTCTCCTCCCCCACGTTCGGCGCTTCCACGCCGCCGTTGAAGAAGAAGGTCACATGGGCGTATTTCTCCGTCTCCGCAATGCGAAGCTGCGTCTTGCCCTGCGCCGCCAAGTAGGCGCCTAAGGTGTTGGAAAGACCATCGGGCATAAAGGCTACCTTGAGCTTGCCTGCAAAGGTCTTGTCGTACTGCGTCATCGAGACGTAGAAGACGGGGAAGCAGCCGTGCTTGCGGGGGAAACCCGTGAAGTCCTCGAAGATGTAGGCGCGGGTCAGCTCCCTTGCGCGGTCGGGACGGAAGTTGAAGAAGATGATGCTGTCGTTTGCCTGTACGGTGGCCGTGGGCTTGCCGTCCTGCAAAATGACCGTGGGCTTGACGAACTCGTCCGTGTCGCCGCGGTCGTAGCTGAGCTGCATGGCCTCCGCGGCTGTGTTTGCATACAGTCCCTCGCCATAGGTCAGCGCGGCATAGGCCTTTTCCACGCGCTCGAAGCGGTTGTCGCGATCCATCGCATAGTAGCGGCCCATGACCGTGGCGATCTTTCCCGCGCCCAGCTCCTTTAGCTTCTCATCCACCTGCTCGACATAGCCCTTGCCGCTGGAGGGCGGGACGTCCCGTCCGTCCATGAAGCAATGCACATAGATCTTTTTGAGCCCCTTGTCGCGTGCTAACTTGACAAGCGCATACAGATGCGTAAGGTGGCTGTGTACGCCGCCGTCGGAGCAAAGCCCCATCAGATGCAGCGCGCTGTCGTGCGCCTTACAGTTCTCCACCGCCTCCAAGAACGCGGGATTTTGAAAGAAATCGCCGTCGGTGATGGCCTTGGAGATGCGGGTGAACTCCTGATAGACAATGCGCCCCGCGCCGATGTTGAGATGCCCCACCTCGGAGTTGCCCATCTGCCCATCGGGCAGACCCACGTCCATGCCGCTTGCGCGCACGAGCGTGTGCGGGTAGGCGTCCCACAGCGCCTTGACGTTCTTTGCGCCGTCCGTGAGGATGGCGTTATACTTTTTTTCCTCGCGATAGCCGAAGCCATCGAGGATGATCAATGCCGTAATCGGTTTCATTTTTTAGTAGTGCAGCACCTTGGAGAAATCATCCGCCTTGAGCGACGCGCCGCCGATGAGGCCGCCGTCGATCTGCGGCATGGCCATCAGCTCCGTGGCGTTCTTGGGGTTCATGCTGCCGCCGTATTGGATGCGCACCGCCTCGGCCGTGCCCTCGCCGAACACGCCCGCCACCGCGCTGCGAATGACCGCAATGGTCGCGTCCGCATCCGCACTGGTCGCGGTCTTGCCCGTGCCGATCGCCCAGATGGGCTCATAGGCGATGACGAGCTTTTGAACGGTCTCGGCTTCAAGATCCTTCAGAGCGGCGACCGTCTGCACGGTCACGACCGCATCGGTCACGCCCTGCTCCCGCTGCGCAAGGGATTCGCCCACGCAGATGATGGGAATAAGACCCGCCGCCACGGCTGCCTTGACGCGCTTGTTGACGGTCTCGTCCGTCTCGCCAAAGTACTGCCTGCGCTCGCTGTGCCCGATGATGACATACTCCACGCCCAACTCCAGCAGCATCTTTGCCGAGATCTCCCCCGTGAAGGCTCCCTTTTCCGCCCAGTGGACGTTCTGTGCGCCCAAATGGATGTTCGTGCCCGCAAGAAGGGGCTTGACTGCCGCAAGATCCACAAAGGGCGGGCAGATGACTACCTCGCACTTGGCGTCCGCCGCAAGGGGTATCAATGCGCTGACCAAGGTCTTGGCCTCGGAGGGCGTCATGTTCATTTTCCAGTTGCCTGCAATGATCGCTTTTCTCATATTCTGTACCTTTCTTACTTATCGTTCAAAACCGCAACGCCCGGCAGGGTCTTCCCCTCCAGGAACTCCAGCGAGGCGCCGCCGCCTGTGGAGATGTGGGTCATCTTGTCCGCAAAGCCGAGCTTTTTGACAGCGGAAGCGGAGTCGCCGCCGCCGATGATGGTCGT
>CAZBBX010000034.1:0-23245 GCA_964490325.1 uncultured Oscillospiraceae bacterium | reverse complement strand
GGCAAAATAAAAGAATTGACCGAAGCATTGTATCAATGCTTCGGTCAGGTTGTGGCGGAGAGAAAGGGATTCGAACCCTTGATACCTTTAAGGGGTATACACGATTTCCAGTCGTGCGCCTTAGACCAGCTCAGCCATCTCTCCACGGCCAATGTCCAAGGGGCATTTTACACTATGCGCCGCCAAATTGCAAGGCTTTTTTTGCGGAACGAGATGAAAACCGTTTTCCTCCCCTTGGCGCGCCCTTTGCCTGCTGCAGCGCCGATGTTTCCGTGGACTTCAACCGCTTTCCGTGGTATTCTATCCCTTGAAAACACGTCTTTTGAAAGGAGCGAAAGCTGCCATGAAACGGGAATTGGGCATTGCGCGCTGCGGTCTGGCCTGCTGCCTCTGCTCGGAAAACGCCCACTGCGGGGGCTGCAGCGACGCCGCCTGCCCCGATCGGGCCTGGTGCGAGAACCTGCGCTGCTCAAAGGCGCGGGGCTTGGCGGGCTGCTATGCCTGCACGGAGGATTGCCGCAAGGGGCTATTGGCCAAGGTCAAGCCGCTGGGCTTTACGCTCTATGCCCGCCGTCACGGGACTGACGCGCTTGTTGACCGCCTCGCTGCCTTACAACAGGCGGGTCTGGTGTATCATCGCTGCGGCGTCATGGGAGACTATGACGACTTTGCCGATGCAAACGCCCTTTTAGCCTTCTTGGAGGGCAACGCATGAGCTGGTTCACCATTGAGCGCTTGGATGCGGACAGCTATGCCATCAGCGAGTATGGACATTGGGAAGAGACCCACAGCTATCTTCTGTTGGGCAGCAAGCGCGCCCTACTGATCGACAGCGGCTTGGGCGTAGGCGACATGGGGGCATTGATCCGTGACTTGACCTCCCTGCCCGTCCTTGTGGCGCTGACCCATGCGCATTGGGATCATATCGGCGGACTGAAAAGCTTTTCCGTCATTGCCGTACACGAAGCGGAGGCCGCTTGGCTCAAGCAGTTTCCTCTGCCGCTTGCCGCCGTGAAAGCCTCCCTGCTGCACGAACCGCACAGCTTTCCCGCTTCGTTCGACCCCGACGCCTACACGCTCTTTAGCGGCGGTGCAAGCAGGCTGTTGACGGACGGCACAGTCTTGGACTTGGGCGGCCGCTGCCTTACGACGCTGCATACGCCCGGACATTCTCCGGGGCATTGCTGCTTTTACGAGGCCGACCGCGGCACGTTATACAGCGGCGACCTGCTGTATGCGGGACAGTTGGACGCCTTTTACGAAAGCACCGATCCCAAGCTGTTTGCCGCCTCCGTGAAACGGATGCGCGCTCTTGCCCCCGCCTGCCTGCGTCCCGCGCACTTTTCCCTTGCGGTCAAGCCCGAGCTGATCGGCAGGATCGACGCCGCCTTTGACGGGCTTGCAAAGCGCGGCCTTGTGCGGCACGGCAGCGGAACGTTCCCCTGCGGCGATTTCTCCATACGGCTGTAACCGGCGTTTTTGTCACAGCAAAACCATGCGCTGTCCATACTCTCGACATAAACGGCAGCTAAGATACATACCATAGATCGGCGTAAGCCGCGGAGGCTGTGTATGCGAAACTTTCTGGCAAAGATGCGAAATGGGTTTGCCCGCATGATGTATGGGCGCTACGGCGGCGACGCGCTCGGCCGTTTTTTATTGATCTTAGGCATGGTGCTGCTGATCGCGGGCATGATCCTGTCCGCCATATCGTCCACAGGCACCGCCATTGCGGGCAGTATCCTGTATATCCTCAGCTGGATCGTCATCTTCTGGCAGCTGATGCGTATGCTCTCCCGCAAGATCCCCAAGCGCCGTTTGGAGAACCAGTGGTACCTGACCAAGACGGCGGCGCTCCGTTCCCGCTTTTCGCACGCCAAGGATAAGAATTACCGCTACTATCGCTGCCCCAAATGCGGCGTCACCACGCGTGTGCCCCGCGGCAAGGGCAAGATCCGCATCACCTGCCCCCGCTGTGGCGAGAGCTTCATTAAGAATACCTAACCCCCCTCTCCCGCCGCCCATCGGCGGGATTTTTTATGTACGCAAGTGCATTTTTCCTTGCCTGCTTCTCCTTGCTTGACGAGGGCAAAAGCGGGTGATACAATGGAATCACAATCTGATATGAGGTGAAATTATGGACAAAAGAGCGATCCTGATCGTACTGGACAGCGCAGGCATCGGCGCGCTGCCCGACGCGGCGGACTTTGGCGACGCCGGCGCGAACACCTTTGGACACATCTACCAAGAGCGCGGACTGTGCATTCCCAACATGACCCGCTTAGGCATCGGCCGCATCCAAGGCAGCCCCCTGCCCGTGGGCGAGGAGGCCGCCAGCGGCGCCTTTGGCAAGTGTGCCGAGCAGACCCATGCCAAGGACACCACCTGCGGACATTGGGAGATGGCGGGTCTGCCCCTCAAGGAGGCCTTCAAGACCTATCCCAACGGCTTTCCCCGCAGCTTCTTGGACGAGTTTGAAAAGCGCGTAGGCCGCGGCACGATGGGCAACTGCACCGCCAGCGGCACGCAGATCATTCAAGACCTTGGTGACGAGCATGTCAAAACGGGCAAGCTCATCGTGTACACCTCGGCGGACAGCGTGTTCCAGATCGCCGCGCACGAGGAGGTCGTACCTCTTAACGAGCTGTATCACATCTGTGAGGTCGCACGCGAGATGTTGGTCGGCGACAACTTGGTCGGCCGCGTCATTGCCCGCCCCTTCCTTGGAACGAGCGGCAACTACTACCGCACCGAGAACCGCCGCGACTACGCCCTTGCCCCCTTCAGCGACACCATTTTGGACGGCCTGACCAAGAAGGGTCTTTCGGTCGTCGCCGTGGGCAAGATCGAGGACATCTTCTGCCACCGCGGCATCACGACGGTGGATCATACCAAGAACAATGTGACGGGCATTGAGGCCACGCAGCGCTTCATCGAAAAGAAGGAAGGCGCCTTCATCTTCACCAATTTGGTGGACTTCGACATGCTCTACGGTCACCGCAACAACGTGGAGGGCTATGGCGAGGCGCTGGAGTACTTCGACGCCAAGTTAGCGCCCCTGCTGGACGCCTTGGACGAGGGCGACATCCTGATGATCACCGCCGACCACGGCTGCGATCCCACCTATCCCGGCACCGACCACACGCGGGAGTACATTCCCCTGCTGGTCTACGGCAAGCATGTGAAGGCAGGCACGGATCTGGGCATTCGCCAAAGCTTTGCCGACATCGGCTGCACCATCTATGAGTACCTGACGGGAGAGGCTTGGGTCTGCGGCAGCTCCTTCCTCAAGGACATTTGGGAGGACTGAACATGGATCAAAACGCCATCATCACCGACGCTGCAAAGCGCCTGAGCGCCGTGGGCGGCGACAAGGCAAGCGTTGGACTCATCCTTGGTTCGGGGCTTGGCGAGTACGCCGAGACCCTCCATGATCCCCGCTTTGTCAACTATGCGGACATCGAGGGTTACCCCGTATCCGCCGTTGTGGGACACAAGAACCGCTTTGTCGTGGGCGAAAAGTACGGTAAGACCGTCGTTGCCATGCAGGGACGCTTCCACTACTACGAGGGCTACCCGCAGGCGCTGCTTTCACTGGGTGTGCGCACCATGAAAAAGCTGGGCGTTAAGGCCCTGCTTGTCACCAACGCGGCAGGCGGCGTGAATTTAGACTATCACGCGGGCGATCTGATGCTGATACGCGATCACATCAACTTCTCCGGCTCCAACCCGCTGATCGGCGCAAACCTTGATGCCTTCGGCCCCCGCTTCCCCGATCAGAGCAACGTGTACGACAAGACGCTGCGCACCAAGCTGAAGGCCTTGGCAAAGGAGCAGGACATCGCCTTGCAGGAGGGCGTGTACATCATGTTCTCCGGCCCCTGCTACGAAACGCCTGCCGAGGTGCGCATGGCTCGCGTGCTGGGCGCTGATGCGGTGGGCATGTCCACCGTGCCCGAGGCCATTGCCGCCGCGCATTGCGGTATGCAGGTCGTGGGCATCTCGCTCATCACCAACATGGCGGCAGGCGTACTGGACGCCCCGCTGTCCCATGCCGAGGTCACGGAGACCGCCGACAAGGCCGCCAAGCGCTTCGCCGCCTTGGTCGATCTGATCTTGGAAAAGCTGCTGTAAAGTTCATTGCATGGATAAACGCCGAGGTGTGAGCCTCGGCGTTTTCGTGCGTCAAAAAGCAAGGATTTTTTATGGGATGGATCCTTCCTTTGGTTCAGCCCGACAGGTAGGAGCGGGCAAGGCGGACAAGGATGTCCCGTATGCCGAAGCCCTCGATCGACTTGGACGGATAGAGCGCAACGACCGCCAGCTCCGTTCCGTCCGCCGCCGTGAACACTGCCTCCCCCACGCTTTGCTCCGCGTACAGTGGCGCTTGCAGCGTTTCGGGCAGGCGATAGGCGGCGCTCACCGCCCCCGCGCCCGCATTTAACAGCAGCACCGCATCCTCATGCGCGACAAGGGCAACGCTTTTTTCCGTGCCGCCCTCCACAGGCCACGCGTCCAGCACGGGCTTCCCCGTGCCTGCCAGCGTCTCCACGCGATAGTTGGCAAACGCATAGTCGAACAAAGCTCCCGCGCAGCTGAAGCGCAGCTCGCTGGTGCGGCAGCCGATGACCACCACCGCGTAGCTGACGTCGTTGCGCGTGGCGGCAAACACCCCGCAGTAGCCGTCGTCGCGCGAGGAGCCTGTGAGCAGGCCGAAGCAACCCGTGAAGGAGCGGATCATACGGTTGGCGTTGACCAGCTCCGTGCTGCGTCCGTCCGTATGCGTGAGCGTTTCGTAATACAGCCCCGCATATTGCAAAAAGCAGGGGCTTTGCGCGGCGGCCTGCGCCATGATCAAAAGCTCCCTTGCCGTGAAGCGGCTGCCTGTGCCCAAGCAATCGCTCATGGAGGGCGAAATGCCCAGCTCGCTCAGGGTGACGCCGATGTTTTGCAGGAACACCTCGCCCGAGCCAAAGGCGTTCTCGCCCAAGGCAAGGATGGCGTCCCCCGCCGAGATCATCACGGCGGCCTTCATCAGCTCCGAAGCCGCAATGGTCTCCCCCACCTCCAAAAAGGCGGTCGGCCCCGTTGCGGCGGAAGCGTTCTTGGAGCATTGCATCTGCGTTTGTGCGAGGATCAGTCCCTTGTCGAAGGACAGCGCCAGCGTCAGGATGGCGGGCAGCTTGACAAGCCCCGCCACGCTGAGCTGCTCATCGGCGTTCTCCTCCGCAAGCAGGACGTCACCGGAAAGGGGCGCGGCAACGGCGGCGGCAGCGCCGTATAGCTCGACGGGCGTATCCGCGTATGCAGCGGGACAGATCGAAGCGATCAGCAGCGCAAGAAGCAGCGCGACGCAGCGTTTCATATTTCTTCATCTCCCATGTTCGTTTGTACAGGCTATGGCAAAGCAACAAAAAAAATGATTGTAAAAAAGTCCCTGTGTATTTTCTTTTGGAGCGCGCAAGCTATCTGCGTCGGCGGGATCGACCGTCGGCAAAAACAACAGGAGGTCTCACAATGTCATTCTTTGAGGATACGCGCGGCTATAACACCGACGTGGACGCCCGCAGCTCCGAACGCGGCCGCAGCAACAGCAACAACCGCAACGGTAAGGATCGGCAGCAGAACGGCGACAAGAACGAGCGGCAGAACAGCAACTCGTCCAACACCTTCCGCTTCTGATGCGTAAGCGCCAAAGGAAAGCCCGCATCGACGTAACGGCTCTGTTTTCCGACGCCGCAAGATCGATGCAGGAGTTCCCGATCGATGTGACGGGCAGCTATACGGGCATGTCCGCCGACGGCTCGCGCCCCGTACAGGACGCAGACGATCTCTAAGACCCCATAGGGTAAAAAGGCTGCGGCGAAGCAAACGCTTTCCGCAGCTTTTTTTATGAAACTTTTTTCATACAGGGACAACGTATGGCAGTTCCCGTTCCCGCACGGGGCAGGCCGCACGAACGGAAGGGTCGCTGAAAAATTCGGTCAGTCCATCCGCCTGCTGGGGATATACGGCGGCGTCAGGGAAGCGTCCGTGACGCTCTGCTGATACACATAGGCGTTGAACGCGTCCTGCGTGATGCGCTTGCGGCTGCTGCTGATGGGGATCTGCGTGCCGTCCAGCAGCACCATCCGCTCCCCCGTGAGCATCTGCACATAGTCCATATTCACCATGTAGCTCTTGTGACAGCGGATAAAGCGGAAATCCAGCGAAGGATTGATGCTGTCCAAGCGGCCTGAGAAGGTCTTTTTGCCGTTGTGCGTATAGACATGGATGTTGTGCAGGTCGCTTTCCATGTACAAAATATCGGACAGGGCAATGCGGGTGATGGTGCTGTGCCCTCCAAAGCTGACAAAGCGCATGGTGTTGCGCACACGTTCGTCAAAAGCGCGGTTCAAAGCACGCAGCAGCCGCGCTTGGTTGAGCGGGAAGCACAAGAAATCTATGTGGCGGACACTGTAGCAGTCGAAAACATGATCGCTGTGGCGAGAGGCAAAGATAACAGGCAGATCCGGCAGCTGCTCCTGCGCCAGCTCCATCAGGTGAATGATGCTGACGGATTTGCCGATGGTATCCGATATGACAAGGTGCACACTGTCGCCGTGTGCCAGGAGATAGTCGTACATTTCATATGCGTTCGAGAAGGGCAAGACCCGCGTGGGCACGCCGCGGTTAAACGGCTCCACCCAGCGGATCAGCTTATCCAACTCTTGCGGATTCTCATCGCATAGGATCACATTAAACATACGTACTTCCGTTTGTTCCTTGTTGTTCTTTAGGCGTATGGGGCGGCGCAGCGCCAATGCTGCGGGGCGCCGCCTTTCGGTGCATCAAGAGCTTTTGCGCTTGGATCCCCTATCCGTGCAGCGCGTCCCTGTGGTGAATTTCCAAGCCTCTGTCCCTTGGCATCGGCGGCGCCATGCAGGCGGCGGGTTGGGCGAGGGGCAGGGCTTACGGTTCGTCGGATCCTTCCGGTGGGGGCGGTGGTGTCGCCGTGGTCAGCGGCGTGGCGGTGGTCAGCGGCGTGGCGGTGGCAGTAATGACCAGATTGCCTGTTACGTTTTTGATCTCAAAGGCGCCTGAACTGTAGTACTTGCAGTCCACTACAACGCCGCCCATCTTAACAGTGATAGATGTGGGCAAGACATAGCCCTCCTCCGCTGCAAGACACCCTGTATAAGATGCTCCTGCGGCGGCATCCCCTCCTCCGAGCTCGACCCGGCAGCCTGTCAAATGAAACGTAACGCTGTACGCTGAGGGTGTGGCAGTGGGTGTGGGTGTAGGTGTAGGTGTGGGGGTGGGGGTGGGTGTTGGCGTAGGCGTGGGTGTTGGTGTAGGCGTCGGCGTAGGCGTAGGCGTGGGCGTAGGCGTCGGCGTAGGCGTGGGCTTTGGTGCGCCCTTGGGCGTGGGAGTCGGCTCGGGCGTCGGCGTCGGCGTAGGCGTGGGCGTAGGCTCTGTGCCTAGGCTCACCACCAGATAGATCGGCTCGCCCTCGGGCTGCAGGAAGTATTCGCCGTCCTTCAGCTGCCGATCGCCGCAGCAGGCCGCAATGACCGACCCCGCCGCGATCTCGTTGCTGTAATCGGCCTTCTCCCTTGTCTTATCCACGCGATAGTCCTGCGCTTCCATCAGGGAATAGACGTCCTCTGCGGGGCTGCCCACAAAGTACGGCAGGGTGTTTGCCAGCTGATAGACGGTAAGGCCGATGATGCTGTCCTTCTTGACCCGCTTGTTTTTGTCCGTATCCTGCCCTGCGACCGTGTCCGCTTCGTCCTCCCTTTCGGTGCGTTCGATCCCGATCTGCGTACCGCGAAGGCCGCAGTCCTGCAGCAGTTGGATGGCCGCTGAATACTCCTTCCCGACCAGATCCGGTACCCTGACATACTTGGGCAGGAACAGGATCAGCGCCAAGATCAACAGGGCTGCGGCGCAGCCTATGCCCGCCGCGATCAGTCCCGTACGCTTGCCGCCCTTCAGGCGACCCAGCGGCAGGATGCCCTCGTGCTCCTCCGTCAGCTCCGTTTGAAGCTGCTTTAGGTCGGGTGTACGCTCCTTTTCGGAATTCTTTAGGCCATGCGTCAAGGCATGCGAAACGTGCTTGGACAGGCGATCCATGCCGTTTTGCGGATCGCACAGAGCCGCGTTGATAAGACCCGCGGCGGTATACACATCCAAGCTCTTCTGCACGGTGACAGGCTCGGCTGCCGCCTGTGCAAACGCAGGCGCCGCCAGATACAGCACGCGATTCTGCGCGGTCAGCAGGACAAACTCGGGCGCATAGCGCACGCCGTCCGCTCCGTTCGCCTCCAACGTGACGCCCAGCTGCAGCAGCGGGATCAACGCGGACAGGGCTTCCTCCTCGTTGAACACACCGTACTTGCGCAGCCAATCCCGCAGGGTGACGCCCTCTGTGCACTCCTCCACCCAGTACGCCGTGCCGTTTTCTTCGATCAGGCCGATCGGCTCCACCATCGGCAGGGACGCGTCATAGCAGCGGAACGCAGCCTGCGCATTCTTTGTAAAGCGCTCCACCGCTGCGCGGCAGTTCGCTTCCCCCTCTTGATCCCGCGTACCCGTCCGCACGTTTTGAGAAGCGGCGCCGTCGCGCCACATCAGCGCACGCGGGAAAAACTCCACCACGCGAACGCGCTTGTTCTGCCTCTTGTCCCAAGCGTAATACGAGATGGACGAAGGGGTGGACGCTTCCGCCTTGCCCAGAATAAAGCGATCCTCCAGCACCGTGCCTACGGGCAGCGCCGCTGTGTCGCTCTGCGCGCTGTTGCGAATGTAGCCGCAATGGGGGCATACCTCGGTGTTGTCGGTGCGCAGCGTCATGCACCCTCTGCAGCGATAGCTTGTACTCATACTCTTCCTCTCCCCCGGGTATGTTTCGATCCGGATCCTTCCGTTTATTATGGCATCTCCTGTCGGTCTTTGTCCGCTGCGTCTGTGTTCTCCGGCGTGGTATTTTCCGGTATCGTAAAGACTCCCGGCGGGATAGGAGACGTTGGCTGCGTCGGTATAATCGTTGGGGTCGGTGTGGGTGTAGGGATCGGATGCAAGAAGGGGTATGACCCGTCTTTAGCATCCCGAAGCTTCTCACTGCCGTTGATGTTCATGCATTCCCACAGGCAGGCCAGCGCGGTGACAGCCTCCGCTTCTCTGCCTTTCGGAGCGGACGCCATCAAATAGCAGTCACAGGTATTCCCCCATTTATTGTAGGAATAGGGAAGTCCATAGGGATAGCAGGTCAGCAGCGTTCCCCAATCCACCTTTTCGTTCAGCTCCCACAGCACAGCCTGCGTCTTACTTAGGTCGATCAGATCCGGCATTTTCGTTGGCTCCTGCGCTGTCGGGTCATCGATCGTGTAGTATGCAGTGGGCGTCTCTTGGACGATATAGATCACGATCTTTTTGTCCAAAGCCCCGGATCTCTTTAATTCTTCCAGATTATTCTTGATGATCGGCAGCTTCCACTTGCTGTTGCTGTCGAAGTAATTGTCCCATCTCCCGTCATAGTCCGGAAAATACACATACAGGTTGGCAAGATCCAGCTCGTTCCATTCCTTAAGCCATTTGTTGGGCAGCAAGAAGGACAGGGAAGCAAGCAGCAGACCGACCGCCATGAGCAGCGCCCCTGCGGCCAGCAGGCCGTTGCGCCGTATGAGCGCCATGTTCCGCTTTGGCTTGGGCTTTGGCAGCTCCCGCATGATGGTCACAGTGCCTTTCTCGACGGGCTTCACTTCCCGTACAAGCGTGTTTTGTACCACCTCTTCTGCGGCAGGCTCTTGTATGCCTGCGGACGCAGTGCTGCGGGACACGATAGTCTTTGGCTGCACCGCCGACTGCGCTTGCGTGGGCGGTATGACGGCCTTATAGGTCTCTGCCGCGCCCTGCTTGTTGCCCGAACGTACCGCAGCTTCCATGGCGTTGATCAGCGGCTGCATGTCCAACAGCCGCTCGAACGCCTTCTCGGCGCAGGCTTCCTCCAGTATCTTTCCAAGTTCGAGGCTGCCGCCGTACCGCTGCAGAGCGATGCGCAGCAGCTGTCCTCCCTCGTCCGCCGAGAGCGCGGCGGGGGACTTGCCTGTCAGCAGCCACACCAAAAGTGCGCCAAAGGCATAGACGTCTGTGGCGATCGTGCAGCGGCGGCTTCGGCGCAGCTCGGGAGCGCTGAACTCCGCCGTGGTGACGGCCTTGTCGGGCAGCAGCTCTCCCAGCTGCCCCGAGCACTGCAGGTCGATCAGCTTGTATTCCCCCGTTGCTGTGACTGCCAGCTGCGCAGGCGTCAGGATCCCGCAGGCGCAGGGCATCTTGTGGATCGCCGAAACGACCCGTGCAACCGGCAGCAGCTTGGAGCAGATCTCCGTCTCCGTTTGGCGTTCGCCGTTCGGTTCGGACAGCAGACGCACGATATTCAGCTCTTCCTCGATGCGGTAGAGCGTTCCGTTTTCCTCGATGCGATCGGGCAGGGCACGGGGAACGGCGGGATAGGCCAACAGGCCCTGTATCAGGCCAAAGCAGTTCGCGAAGCGATTTTTGCAGTCGATCCATGCGGCGTCCGAATTTCGCACGCGTACACCAACGCCGTTCGCCTCGCGCTCCACTTCATCGCGCACAAACAATTCCACCACCTGTACGGGCTTGCCCTCCAGCTGATCGAAGGCGCGGTACCTGATGCTGTACACGCCCTCGCAGATCGCCAGCCCCACCTCGTAACGACCCGATAAGACCGTACGCGGGGGCAGCTGCTGCGGCTTTGTCGGGGGAGTCCCCTCCATCCAGCCGCAGTTGCCGCAAACCGTGAAGTTCCCCATTTCCTTGAGGCAGGACATACAAACATGGTGTTGGCTCATCTTGCTTTCTCCCTATTGTTCCGTTATCCGAATTCTAAAGCAGCGCGGTCCCCCGCCCGATCGATCCTAATGATCTTTGCGCCGTCTGTGTCCTTACTCCAAGCGGAAGGCCTGTCCCTTGGACGCGCCCAGTTGGATCTCCGAGCCGCGCCCCAGCGAGGTCGTCACGCCGGGGGTCAGCGGTCTGCCGTTGATGTAGGTACCCGTGCTGGAGTAGTCCGTCACATCGTAGTTGCCTGTGCTCTTGTGATACACAACAACGCAGTGCCGACGGCTGACATCCTGACAGCTCGCATCAAAGATCAGCTGACAGCAGGCGGAGTCGCGGCCCAGTACCAAGGGCTTGTCGTCCATGGGGAACACGCCGCCGTTGTACATGCCCGCCACGCAGCGAAGACGGCCTGCAGTGGAGCCGGGGATCGGACGCTTTTCACCCTTGGAGTAGACCAAGCCCAGAATGCTAAACACGATGCCTGCACTTGCAAGCAGCATGCCGATATACACGCCTGCGCCAACCACATCACCACCAAGCTCGCTAAGAATCAACCCAAGTGCAGCAACGCTCAGGATCAGATAAAGGGAGCTTCCGACCAAAGCCAGGATCGGTCCCACCTTCTTTTTGCTCTGAAAGGCTAAAGCGAAGATCCCGCCCAACAGCAGGAGGATAAAGCACGCGTAGACGATCAGCGTGATCATTATAGTCTCTTCGTCGCTTGCACAGGCATTTGCCGCGCTCATCCATGAACACAGGCTGGAGCCGCTTCCTGTAAAGGATGAATACATATTGTAATACCCGCGATAAACATCGCTTATCAACGGGATCAGCAGCATTGCCAAAAACTCCGTAAGGGCAACTCCGCCAACGATAAATCGTGCGTTCTTTTTCATGATTAACCTCCTTAATTCTCTTCCCGTGTTTCCAAACGAAACACCTGTCGTTTTTGACTTCCCAGTGAGATCGTTGTTCCCGGCGGCAGCGCCACTTGCGAATAGCGTTCCAATCTGCTGCCGTCCGACAGATAGACGCCCGTCTTGGAGTAGTCGGTCAGGACAAACAGCCCTGTCTGCGCATTGTAGGTAAGGCCGCAGTGGCGGCGGCTCACATCCGTTGCGAAGCGGTCAAAGACCAACTGACAGATGGCCGGATCCCTGCCGAGCAGTACCTCATGCGAATCCACGCCCATCTGCTTTCCCACATAGTCGCCGCTCACGCCCAAGATATAGGCGGCGCTCTTTTTATCGTTTGTCGTAAGACCGATGATGCAAAACGCGATCAGTGCGGACAGCAGCAGGATGGGCAGCAGCGCCGCGCCGCTGAGGTGATCGATCAGCCATGCACCCGCGATACAGTAAAGCATGAACAGCAGACAGGCGCCAATGAGTGTAACAAGGAACGCCCACGTCTGCCCCGCGCCGTGATCGAAGCAAAAGCACAGGATCGCGCCCGGCACAAGGATCGATATCATAATGAACGGAAGCGAATACAGCACGCTTGACACTTGCTGCAGGGTCATATAGATGTCCCACTGACCGACAAACGGCAGCAGCGTTGACAGGGCTGCCGTCAAGGCCAATCCGCCACAGACAAATCGCGCGGCTTTTCTCATGTTTATCCCCTTCCGTATTCCGCAGTGCAGACCTTAGGACGCGCCTGTCGGGAAGCGCCTTACTCTCCTGCGACCTCCCAGTGGAACGTTTCGTCGCAAAGCGGGCAGAAGATCAGCTTGACCTTGCCGATCTTCAGCACGTCGTTTTTGACCAGCGCACGCTGTGAGAGGACGATCTCGTTGTTGTTGATGTAGTAGACGGAGGAGCTGGTGACGGGTACCACAAAGAACAGGTTGTTCATCGCATCGTACACCACGTTGGCGTGACCGTCGCGGGAGACGGACTGCTCGTCCCGCAGGCAGACCTGCATGGCATCGCTGCGGCCGATATGGTTCTGCCCCGCATGCAGTTCATAGGCCTTGCCCTTGCTCTTGCCTTCGATGCAGACCAGCCAGCCCACCACGGGATTGATGATCTCTCGGTCGGGTTGGCTGCCGTTGCTGCCGGGAACTTCCGCAAAGAAGGGGGTGGTCATGCCATCCATGTCCGGCTCCGGCGTGTTGTTCTTCACATCCAGCGGCTGCGTGGGGCTTTCGTCCTCTGCCTTGGGAGTGGGGGGGATGTACCCCGCCGTGATCTGGTCGGAGCCTGACGGTCCCGATTGCCCGCAATGGGGGCAAGAGGCGTAAGCATCCGCGTCATAGAAATGACCTTGAGAACACTTTTGCAAATTCATGATACTGTTTCCTTTCGTTTTTAATAAAACCTCACCGCGTTTTGTACCGCGCCGTCCGCGGCCGAAACATCGGAGCGTTTTTTATGACCCTTGCTAATTCATTCCCTGCGAAACGCGCCGCTTTGACGCGCTCACGTGGGCGTATCCTGCTCTATCTTCCTTTGCACGATCGTCCAGCGGAACACCTCATCGCAGCAGGGGATGAGCATGAGCTTGACGCCGCGGATCGTAAGGATGCTGTTTTTGACCAGCTTTTCGGGAGACAGAACGATCTTGTTGCCATCGATGTAGTACACGGAGGAGCTCACAACGGGGATGGCATAGAAGCAGTTGTTCTTGCTGTCGTAAACCACGTTGGCGTGTCCCTCGCGGGAAACGGAGTCCTCTCCTTTGAGGTCGATCTGCAGCCCTTCGCCGCGGCCTATGCTGTTTTGTCCCTCGTGCAGCTCGTAGGCCTTGCCGCAGTTTTTGCCCTCGACACAGACCAACCACCCCGCCACGGGCTGCAGCGCTGCTTCTTCGACCTGCTCTTCTGATTCCTTCGCTTGGAACGACAGCGTCTCCGTTAAACCATCAGCTGCGTCCTCCGTCACGCCCTCCGTCATCACATTGACCGTCGCATCGCCTGATTGGGTCTCCCATGAGCTTTTGGTCTCCCACTCGTCAAAGGGCTCCCAAACATGCAGCTTTTCGTCCTCGATGGGAGGGATATCCTGTTTGGGCAGTATGGGCGAACCGCCGCAGATCGGGCAAAGCTCATATTCGTCCCCATCAAAGAAATGACCCAGTTCGCACTTTTGAAGATCCAAAACAGCTCCTTTCCGTTGACGCGGTATCTGCCCTTCGGTCTATTCCGCCTGCTGCCAGCTGAATGCTTCGTCGCAGCAGGGGAAGAACATCAGTCTGACGGAACCGACCTTTAGTACATCGTTCCTTGCAAGAGGTGAGCGTTCCAGCACGGCTTCGCCGTCATTCAGGTAGCAAAGGGTAGCGCTGCCGCCCGGCAGCAGATCGTAGCGATTGTTCTTGGCGTCGTAGACGATGCAGGCGTAGACCCCCGTGTCCACCGATGGCTCCTCATTGAGCGCGATCCCCGCCGCGGGATCCTTGCCGATGTGGTTGTAGCCCTTGTGCAGCTCGTAAGCTCTGCCGCAGTTTCTGCCCTCGATGCACAGAAGGATCCCCACCACAGGATCGATGTTCAGCGCCGCGGGATCGGTGAGCTTATAGGAAAGGGCTTGGTTGGCGATGGGAGGCACAGGCTTAGAAGGTATGGTTGGGGGCTCCTCGACCTTCTTTAGTTCCAAAGGCCGCGTGATGTCCAAGCCACTGCTTCGACCCATTCCTCCGCAGTAGGGACAGCTGCGATACTGATCCGCATCGTACCAATGCCCTACGTTGCATTTCCGCATAGTCATGGTTTTTTGTTCCTTTCTAAAAGTATGGGGGTTCGGATCGTCCTTGGCCGTCCCGCCGCAGACGACAAACTTAGCTTTACGGACGACCCTGCGAGGTGTGATACTGCATCACGGCGATCGTACAGTTGTCCTGATGCGGAATATGCCTGCGCAGTACCTCTGCAAGCAAGGCGTCCGCCAGCTTTGCGCTGTTGTTCAGATAGGGTGCGGCAAAGGCCGCCACCTCTTCGTTGGCCATGCCCTTGTACAGTCCGTCCGAAGCCAGGATCACGACGTCCCCGTCGCAAAGCGGCTCCGCATGGCGCTTGAGGTCGATGATCTCTACCCCGCCCATGCCCACATAGCTGATGAGCGCTTCGCGCTGCGGGTTGGACATGGCCTCTCGCTGGGTCAGCTTGCCCTCGCGCACCTGCTGCATCAGGCGCAGCAGATAGTTGTGATCGCGGGTCAACACCTGCATCCCGTCGGACCGCAGCAGGTAGATGCGGCTGTCGCCCACCGAGGCGGTGATCAGCGTCCGATCCTGTATCAGCGCAACCAGCAGCGTCGTGCCCGAATGCAGCGTTTCGCCCTTTGCGCCCTTGAGCTTATGCACCAATGCATCCGCCTGCACGATGTTGCTGCGCAGCCGCCGCTCCACAGGCTCGCTGCTTGCGTTTCTTGCTCCCGCATAGTACTCCTCGAACACCAAGTCTGCGGTCAGCTTGCTGGCCTTCTCGCCGCCCTGCATGCCGCCCATGCCATCGCACAGTACGCAGAGCGTCCCATACCTGTCGAGCTGCTCTTGGGGGGTCCCGCTTGGGATGCGGGTATAATCCTGCTGGGCGCTGCGGTCTCCCTGTGATGTGGCGCAGTAGAACTCTACAGCTCTTTTCCGCGCATTGGCTTCCGCCTTTGGGTCGATCTGATCGCTCTGCTTGTGATACAGCAGCTGTGCAAGGATGATGAGCATCAATCCCGCACAGAACACAACAGCGCCTGTAAGCAGCAGTATCTCATTCATTCGGCAGTACCACCTTTACTAAAACATTGTTGCTTGCAAGCCGCAGCGCGGTCGAAGCTTCGATCTTGACGCGCTGTCCCTCCTGCACTCTCTGCCCGTTTGCAAGGAAGGTGCCGTTGAGCGAGAAATCCTCCACAAACACGCAGCGTAAGCTCTTGTCGAACGTTAGGATGCAGTGCTGTCGGCTGAGCTGCTTGCTCGTGCTGATGACCACATCGCAGTATTGCTGCATTCGCCCCAGTGACAGCGGATGATACGGCTGCAGCTCCCGTGTGCTCAGCTGACCCTCCGCATCCGTCCACTCGATGTAGGGAAGCTTTTGCTTCTTGCGGTGGAGGAGGTCCTGCAGCTTGCTCATGACCGTTTGCGTCTGCGAGATGACACTGTTGTCGTCCTTGCTTACGGGTCTCGCGCTCAGGCGGGTGATCGCTCCCAAGAAGGCGTCGATGCTGTCGAAACGCTTTTGCGGCGCAAGGGAGATCGCCTGCATGATCGCATTGGACACCTCGGCGGGAACATCGCTGCGCAGTTCGCTGATGGGCGTCAACGGCGGCTGCTTCTCGCGTTCGATGGACTCGGGCGGCTTGATCCCCGTGTACATGTAGTAGAAGGTGCAGCCGAACGCATAGATGTCGCTCCACGGCCGCTGCAGCGCCGATGACTGGTTGTACTGCTCCGGAGGCGAAAACCCCGGCTTGATGAGGACGATGTTCGTGCTCCAGTTGCCGTCGGCAGGCTGCGCTGCGCCAAAGTCTATCAGCTTTGCCCGCCCATCCTCCGCGATAAGGATGTTCTCCGGGCTGACGTCGCGATGCAGCACATTTGCATGATGCAGCGTGGATAAGCCCAGAGCCACCTCCTTCATGATGTTGGTGAGCTGTTCGTAGGGCATGCCCTTCGCGTACCGCTTGGACATGGCCTTGAGGCTGTTGCCGTCTACGTACTCCATCACGAAGTAAACGGTGCCGTTCGCGTCGAAGTTGTCGTGGTAGCGCACGATGTACGGACACTGGGGCAGGGAGCGCAGCATGTGGATCTCGCGCCGAAACTCCTCCATGCCGATCTCGTACTTGTGCTGCTGCGCCGCATCCAGGTGCGTGCCTTTGCTGCTGCGCTGCGCCCAATTGAGTGGATAGTACTCCTTCATCGCCAGCCTTTGGTTTATGCGTATGTCCAAGCACAGGTAGGTTATCCCAAACCCTCCCGCGCCCAAAGGTCTGCCGACCATGTAGCGATCGTGCAGGATGGTGAACGGTGCAAGCGGCTTCTGCGGGATGGGCTTTTCCTGATTGACACAGTAGCCGCAACTCTCGCATACCCCGTTTTTGACCGTGCTTTTAAAGCAATTCGGACAGGTATCGGAAAAAACCACAGACGCCTCCGCTCTTGTACTATAGAAGCCCGCTTGCGCGCAGCGCTGCAAACAGTGACCTTACAGCCTTCCCACCGTGTTGTCACTCGGATTAAGGCGGTTGGTCGCATCGGTATCCTCCAAGCGGCGCGTCTCGTCCAAACCGGCTGTGCGGCGAATGCTCAGCACCGTGAACACGCAGCCTCCCGCCCAAATGGTCTCGTTGAGGCTCACAAGCTGTTCGCCAACCAGACGCTTCTTGGCTGCGCCGATGAACACGCCGTTGGTGGAATTCAGATCGCGGATGAACAAATTCTCACAGCGCCGCAGCAGCTCAAAATGCTTGCGGGACAGCTGCGGATCCTCGATGCTGAGGTTTGCGTAGATCTTGGAGCGTCCTACGATGTAGCTCTGCGTGACCCGAACCGTTTGTGTGCTCGTTCCTGCGTGCGTGACGATCTGCAGCACCAGCTCCAACGCGCTCTCGGTGGATGCGGGATAGTAAGTGGGATTGATGATGACCGCCTCCTTTTCCTTTTCCTTTTTCTTCTTGGACGCCGTAACCAGCAGGAAGATCAGTAAAAACACCGCTACCGCAGCGATCAAAGCGATCAGCCACCAGTTTCTGCCGATAAAGTCCCAAAATCCCCCGTTCGTCTCCGATATGTCCTCGTCGGGCGCACTCGAAGCAAGCAAGGGAATGGAGAATTCGAATTCGTTCTGCCGAAGGGGATTCTCCTCCATGGAATCATCCGTCACGCCGCTGATACGCAGGGTGTAGTCTCCCGAAAACAGCCGCGGCGAGAACTCCAGTAGGACGCCCTCCGTAAACGTTGTGAGCGTGAACGCGTTATCAACGGCCTTCCCATCCTTGAGGAGGGTGTAGCTCGAGCTCAGCCCCGTACCCAGCATCGGCTCGGAGAAGCTCAGAGTCAGGGCGGCGCCGCTTTCCTCAAACTGCAGATAGGCTTCGGGCGCGACCGTGTCCTGCTGCCACAGGGTGGGCGTTACCTTGCTTTCCGCCGTGGTCTGCTTGCCGCCAAGGTTGTCCACCGTGAAGCGAAGCTGCTGCTCCGTTCCGTTGGCACGGTTGGTGGGCGCTCGAAACGCCACCGTGTAGCAGGCGCCGATCCGCTGCCGAAACGTGTCCAGAGCCGTTGCGGTTTGGGTGGTGCTGATCTGCTCGAACACACCGCTGCTGCTGCGGCAAAGGGAGCCGAGCGCCGCCAGATTATCTGCGTTCGACCCATCGTTATAGGTGATGCCTACGCCGTATACGGGCAGATTTGCCGTTTGAAACGCGCTGCGCAGCGCCGTGATGTCCGCAGCCGTGCAGTCTGTATCGGTCTCCGCAAGCGTGATCGCCATCACCAGCTTGTGCTTGTAGGCGGCATGCGCATTGGCATCGCTCAGATCCAGCACCGCCTTCAGAGCGCTGACAAGGTTGGAGCCCTTTACTATGTTCGCACCAAAGCTCAGGCTGCGGATCTGCTGCGCTGCGTCATCCTTCGTGCAGTTGCCCGCAATGATAAGAGGCTTTGTGTTTGTACAGTTGAAGGGGATGAGGACCAATTCGTTCTTTCCGTTCGAGCTGTAGACGCAGCTGTCATAAAACTTGCAGATCTGATCGAGTAAGGGAGTAAAGCTGTCTTTGGATCCCTCTCTGTGCAGATCCATGCAGATGAAGTACGCACTGCCCGTCTCGCTGTCCGCCAGATCGGACGCGCTTACGACCTCCAGCGCAGTATCGCCGAGGGTCGCATTCGTGATGTTCTCCTTAGAGAGCGTGACGCTGCTCAGAACGCCGCCGCCCGTTCCCGTCATGTAGAAAAACACATTCATATCCGGCATGTTCATATACACGCTTTCGATGAGCGGCTCTTCCCAGTCGACCGCCAGCGCCGCAGACGGTATGCAGAGCACCAAAAGCAACAAAGCGATCAAGATATATGCGATCCTTTTCATTCCGCTTCCCCTCCAATTAATTTGTATGATTATAGTCATAATATACCATACACATCTATTCGGCGAAATAAAATAGCAGATTTATACAATTTTCGCGCAGAATTTGTATATTTTAGCAAGTTCCTTCGCGAAACGGAATACTATCTATGGTACTTCTCCGATCTTGACGGCAACGCCGCTGCCAAGCAGGCTCTTGAGATAGTTCACATCCACGGCGTTTAGCGACGAGTCATCTCCGATATAGACGGTCGCGAGCCATTCGTTTCCCGTCAGCCATGAGAACTGTTCCGCCGTAAGTTTGGGGCAGTCGACAAGACGCAGCGTCACAAGCGCAGGCAGCTGCGCCAAAAAGTCCAGCTTTGTTATGTTGCACCCCGACAAATTCAGCATTTGCAGCGTGTCGCTGGACAGCCCCGCAAACGCGTTGTCGGACATCAGAATGCAGGAGTCCAGATACAGCTCCGTCAGGCTCGGGAAATTCTTGATGCAGCTCAGGTCGGTAATGGCAGAGTTGCTGACCTTCAGCGTCTGCAGCCAAGGCAGCTGCGCCAAGTAGGAGATGTCCCGCACATAGCCGTCGTTGTTTTCGTTGTCGATCGCACGGATGTTGAGATAGGTCAGCTGCGTCATGCCGGAGATGGCACGAAAATCGGTGATGGAGGTGTCGTGCAGGTACAGAACCGTCACAAGCGGCAGCTTGGCGATATATTGAAGCGCGTCCTCCTGCAGCGCCCTGTTGCCGCCTACGTTCAGTTCGGTCAGGTTCGCTAGATTCTCGATGGGGCTCAGATCGGTGATGCAGTTGTTGCTGATCGTCAGGGACGTCAGCTGCGTAAGGGAGCGCAAAAAGCTCACATCGCTCAGCCGCTCCCCCCAAGAGCGTTCGGTGGTGATAAAGCAGGTCAGCAGCTCCAGCTTAGTAAGCTGCGTCAGCTTGCCCAGCTTTTCCGGATGCAGGACGACACAGCTGTCGAAGCGTATGCTCGTCAGATTGGGGAAATAGGCAAGATCGTCAAGGTTGTCGATCTGCACCTTCTCCAGCTTGATCTGCGAAACGGAGGTGCTGAAGCTCTCCCCGCCTATGGTGACGTAGGCGGGACGGCTTGCGGCCGTGCTTTGGGCTGTGGGAGCGCTTGTAACGGGAGCGTCTGTGCGGGGTGCATCTGTAACGGGTGCGTCGGCTGCGGGGGCGTTTGTAACGGGGGCATCGGTCACGCTTGGAGCGTACGGCTCGTCCGTCATCGTTATGTTGCCCCAGACGCTTTGATTTTGCGGCGTCCGCGTGGAGGAGCTGCCGTTTGCAATGAGGATGGCAATAAGGATGCCGATGAGCAGCCCGCCGCCCGCCAGCACCCACGTGAGATACTTGGGCGTCGAGCTCTCCTTCTCGGGAGACGGCGCAGGGACGCTCGCATACGGGGGCGGGGTCGTTTGGGGTG
Source organism: uncultured Oscillospiraceae bacterium (assembly GCA_964490325.1). Taxonomy (GTDB): domain Bacteria; phylum Bacillota; class Clostridia; order Christensenellales; family CAG-138; genus DAOPJM01. The sequence continues at coordinate 2,929 of CAZBBX010000034.1, read as the reverse complement.
GAACCGTAACGTGCATATACGGGGGCGGGACGGGAAGGGGTTCTCTGCCCAAGAGCGCTGCGCGGAAATCTGCTGCGCTGCGGTACCGATCGAGGGGAGAATAGGCGCAGGCTTTTTGGATCACGCGGTACAGCCGCAGGGACGCATCCAGCGGCTGCGGCAGCGTTTCTCCGCTCATGCGGCGCATCAGCGCCTCTTCCCGCGCTTCGGGCAGGATAGGCGCGGGTGCAGGCGGCAGGAACGGCATCCGTCCGCGATTGAGCAGCTGATAAAGCGTCAGCCCCAATGCGTACAGGTCGACGCTGCTGTCGCAGACCTGTCCCAGATTCAGCTCCGGCGCCATGTAGTTCACCGTGCCGACACGGGTGACATACGCATGCGTTTGCTCCATGTGCCGCGCCACGCCAAAATCGCCCAAGCGGTATCTCCCCTGTTGATCGCGGAAGATATTGCTTGGCTTGACGTCGCGGTGCAGGATCTGCTTGCGGTGACAGGCCTCCAAGGCTGCGGCGATATCCAACGCCATGCGCACGGCCTCCGTTTCCGCCATGCGGCCGTCGGGTGCGATCGCCGCCAAGGGCGTCAACAGCTCCATCAATATGAACATGTCGTAGCCCACGCCGCCGCTTCTTTTGCGGGATTCCCGCGCAAGGCAATGCACGACGTTCGGCTCGTTGTTCAGCGCGTCCATGGCACGATACTCAATGGACAGGGTCTGCTCCATCTTGGCGTAATAGCCCACCAGTGAAGCGCCGCTCATGCCCTCCGAACGTAAATGCTCGATCTCAGTTGTGTCCTTAGGTAAGGGGATCCATTTGAGCGCCGCGTACTGCCGCCCCTGCTCGGTTTGCCGAAACACGCGATAGACGCGTCCGCAGCCGCCTTCCCCCAAAAACTCATCCGCAAACCAGTTGCCGAAAAACGGCTGAAATGCAACGATGCGTTCCATGTGCGATTTTTCCCCCCGCTCATGCTTTTTTCGATCGTACGGACGCTGCGCATCCCCCCGTGTATGGCAGTGACGGTGAGCGTCCCCCGAACGCTGTACTGTCTGCCGCGGCTGCGCACCATTCTTGCATGAATGCATATTTGTAGTATATCTCTTTGTTTGCCTTTCGTCATGATTCGTGCAAAAATGTACAAAATATGAGCAGTATTTGTTAATTCTATCCAAAACTGTACCGTTTTTGTTTGCTTTGTTCCGCTTCGGAACGCCTTATGCTGAATATTGTTCCCTTTTATGCAAATGGACGCCGTGGGCGGCATGCCGCCGCTCCCTCCCGTTCGGCCTAAAAAAAAGGCCGCTCGGATGAACGGTCTTTCCTATTTATAAGATTCGATGTCGGCTTACGCCAAGAGCGCGGGACGCGACAGGCGCCGTGGGAGCAGGGGATCAGGCATCGGCGTCGGTGTCGGCGCCCATCTCGGGCGCGGGCTGCGACTCCTCGGGTTGAACGGCTTCCTTGGTCTCCTCCTGCGCGGGCGGCGTTGTGATCTCGGGGGCGGCGGCGGGCTTTTCGTCCTCCTCGTCCTTTGTCTCCTTCGGCGTTTCCTCCGCAGTGACGGTGGGGGCGGGATCGACCTTGTCGGCGGGGATAGCGGCTATGGCCTTCGGATCGTCCTTGGGCCAGCGGCGGCTCAAAAGGAAGATGACAAGGCCTGCGGCAAAGATGAAAAAGCCTATGAACTGCGAGGTGGACAGGTTGCCCACAAAGCCGCGCTCCGCATCGCCGCGGAAGAACTCTAAGATGAAGCGCGCCACGGCATAGCTCATCAGGTATACGCCCGTGACCGTGCCGCGATGCTTGGTGCGCTTTAAGATCATCAGCAGCGCCACCGCCAGCAGGATCAGGAACAGGGATTCCGCAGGCTGCGAGGGGAAGCGGCTCACGCCGTTGATGGTGATGCAAAGACCGCCTTGGCACTCCATGCCGTAGCAGCAGCCCGCCATCAGGCAGCCCACGCGTCCGCCTGCGTGCGCCAAGCAGAAGCAGGGGGCGAACAGATCCGCATAGGTAAAGAAGCTGCGCTTCTTGATGCGGGATACGATGAACACGCCCAAAATGCCGCCGATGAGTCCGCCGTAAAAGACCATGCCCTCGCTGAGCAGCTTATAGACCTCCAGCCAAGTGGTCGGCCAAGCGGGTGGCTCCACGATCCAGTACAGCAGCTTCATGCCGACAAAACCTAAAAGGATCGCCCAAATGAGACCGTCCGTGATCTCGTCCGTGCTTAAAACGCTCAGACGGCGCGCATAGAAAAACAGCACCAGCAGCGCCACGACCGTACCGCAGAGGATACAAACGCCCATGGACGGAAGCGACAGGGAGCCAATATGGATATAGGGATGCATTGCCTTACCTCCTTGCTTTGCGCTTGCAGTATACCACAAGTCCCCGCCGCTGTAAAGCAAGACCGCTCCCGCACATTTTGGCAAAACGGTTGACAAAGGAGCGGAAAAAAGCTACATTATAGGGAACGAATTGCGGCCTGTGCCGCATAAAGAAAGAGTGAGGATCATGCGTACCGATTACGACCCGCGTTCGATCGAAGCAAAATGGCAAAAACGCTGGAGCGACGAGAACTGCTTTGCCGCCGAAAAGAGCCACGATAAGCCCAAGTATTACGCGCTTATCGAGTTTCCCTATCCTTCGGGGCAGGGGCTGCACGTTGGGCATCCCCGCAGCTACACCGCGCTGGACATCATTGCCCGCAAGCGCCGCATGGAGGGCTATAACGTCCTCTACCCCATCGGCTGGGACGCCTTCGGTCTGCCCACGGAGAACTATGCCATCAAAACGGGCATCCATCCCGCCAAGGTGACGCATGATAACATCAATCGCTTTCGCAAGCAGCTGCAGGAGCTGGGCTTCAGCTTCGACTACTCCCGCGAGGTCAACACCACCGATCCCGACTACTACAAGTGGAC
>CAZBBX010000033.1:0-23429 GCA_964490325.1 uncultured Oscillospiraceae bacterium | reverse complement strand
GAATGTGCGCGTTATCGTCCATGACAAATCTTCCCTTGCGCCGGAGGGCAAGCCCATAGCCTTTTGCCTTGACCCCGACACAGGTTTTGAGTGGATAGGCGAATATGATATAACCGCTGATGAACTGCTATCCGGCGCGGGCGGCAACACCGCCACCAAAACCGAACAGGCTGAAAGGCTGATACTTGACCTACTTGCAGACGGGAAAGAGCTTGCCAGCGAGGACATTGTAAAAGCCGCAGCCGAAGCCGGAATATCCGAGAGGACGGTACAGAACGCCAAGCGCAACATGGGCGGCATTTTAGGCGCAAGGCGTGTCGGCGGTCAATGGTACAACTTCATCAAGAAGAAGCAGCCGCCCGAACCCGCAAGCTGAAAGCGCAAAACGCAGACCCTTTGCACTTTGCACTTTCGCACTTTCACGATAATTTGCGTCAATAACTCAAAAAAGCACTTGACAAAACGCTTCATGACGGCAACTACCATATCCTCTTATCGAGCGAGGACGATGTGCTGCTAAGCGGCTCATACTATCTGATTCGCGTGTCGCTCATGAAGGAATACGCCTTCACGCAGGACGAGATCGATCGGGCATCAAGCGGCGAGACGATCACGGTACGCGGCTATACCATCGCTTCGGACATTCATGTGGCCACCGAGGAGGAAGATACACGCGGCGGCGCCACATCCTATGTCGCCGGTGGCGACGAATTTTGCTATAACAGTACTACGGGTTTGTATGCCGTATATCCCTTAGGTGAGGGCGATGCATATCGTTACAGCACAGGGAAGGCGTGGGCTCGTCTTTCTGCAGAGGCGGAGGTCGTCGACCGCGGCCATGCAGAGTATTGTTACGATGACTTTACCACTGAAGAGAGAGCTCGCTTCCATATTACTTGCGATGATGAAGGGGGAATGGCGAAAGCAGTTTTCACCGCAGACAGCTTGGCCGCCTATTTGGCGGTTTGCAAGAAGCATTCCGGCTGTGAAGTTGAAATGGAAGGAGCCCTCGTCATCCGAAATGGTATCGCAACACAGCTGGGGTTCTCATTCTATCCATGAGCCCTGCCCCGTCATCAGACCGCGCTTGCGCAGGACGCCGCCGTATGCTATACTGAACGCAACATAAAAAAAGCGACTTGTTCGCGGGAGGTTTTATGGCGTATCTGTTGATCGGTCTTATCCTTTGCGTTGTCGCCCTGATCGTTCTGGGCGTGATCGTTTCCAAGCGCGGCAAGAGCAAAAAGTGGCTGCTGATGGCGCTTTTGCCCCTGCTCATCTGCCTGCTGCTGTCCATGGTGCGCACCGTGCCCACGGGCTATACGGGTGTGCTGACCACCTTTGGTCGCGTGGAGGACAACACGCTCACCGCAGGCGTGCATATCATTGCGCCTTGGCAGGAGATCGTCCGCATGGACAACCGCGTACAGAAGGTCAGCGTGCAGACCGAATGCTTCTCCAGCGACATCCAACAGGTGAACGTGTCGGTGGCGATCAACTACTGCATCGATCAAAAGACCGCGCAGGCACTGTATCGGCAGGTGGGCATCAACTACTACGACAACGTGGTCTATCCCCGCGTGCTGGAAAACACCAAGGCGACCTTCTCCACCTACACGGCGGAGATGCTCATTGAAAAGCGCAGCGAGCTGTCAGCGTCCATCGAGACGCTGCTGTCCCAAGACATGGCCGCCTACGGCGTGACCATCGTGTCGGTGTCCATCGAGAACGTGGACTTCACGGACGTGTTCACCAACGCGGTGGAGGCCAAGCAGGTCGCCCAGCAGGAGAAGCTCACCGCCAAGACCAAGCAGGAGCAGCTCACCATGGAGGCACAGCAGGCCGCCGACCGTCAGGTCATCGAGGCCAACGCAGCCGCCGAGGTAGCAAAGATCCAAGCTGACGCGGAGCTGTACGCCAAGCAGCAGGAGGCCTCCGCCAACACCGCGCTGTCCGCATCCGTCACGGAAGCGCTCATCCAATACCTGCAGGCGCAGCAATGGGACGGCAAGCTGCCCATCTACATGGGTGGCGAGAGCACCGTGCCCATCCTTGACCTGCGGGACGCCACAGCCGCCGCGGCCGACACGGCCGACACGAGCGCCGATACCACGCAGCCGTAAGGACGGCTTCAAAAAAGCAAGGTCTTATATAAACGAAGGAAGCCCCTCCCGACGGAAGGGCTTCCTTTTGTTTACTGATGAAGGGGTCGAGGGCTGTTACAGCGTGACCGTGGTGCCTGCCTTGCCCGTAAGGGCGTCGACGGCCTTGTCCAAGGAGGTGATGATGGCGCGGCGGCCTGCCTTGCTGCGGGCAAACATGCACGCGGCTTGGATCTTGGGCAGCATGGAGCCGGGGGCAAAGTGTCCCTCGGCGATGTACTGCTCCGCCTCGGCCACGGTGATGGTCGAAAGCCGCTTCTCGTCGGGCTTGTTGTAGTTGAGGCAGACCTGCTCGACCGCCGTGAGGATCAGCAGCGCGTCCGCGTCCACATCCTCTGCCAAGCGCTCGGAAGCCAGATCCTTGTCGATCACGGCCGCGGTGCCGACAAGCTCGCCCTTGTCATTGCGGATGACGGGAATGCCGCCGCCGCCCACGGTGATGACGACAAAACCATTGTCGATGAGGCACTCCACGGCGGGCAGCTCCACGATCTCAATGGGCATGGGACTGGCCACCACGCGGCGCCAACCGCGTCCCGCATCCTCACGGATGGCATAGCCCTTTTCCTGCTGCAACAGCTTAGCGTCCGCCTCGCTGTAGAAGGGACCTATGGGCTTGGACGGGCTTTGAAACGCCTTGTCGTTCTTGTCTACGACCACCTGCGTGACCACCGTTGCAACACAGGTATCATCGCCGCGCTCCTTGAGCGCCTTGCCCAGACCCTGCTGCATGTGGTAACCGATCATGCCTTGGCTCATCGCGCCGCATACGTCGAAGGGCATGGCGGGCGTGACGCTCACGGAATTTTCGTTCTGCAGCACGATGCGTCCCACCTGCGGGCCGTTGCCGTGCGCCAAGATGACCTTGTAGCCTTTTTTGATGATGTCCGCAATGTATTCGGACGTCTTTTCTACGACCTTGAGCTGTGCTTCGGACGTTGCGGGGCCTTTGCCCTCCTGCAATGCGTTGCCGCCGAGGGCGATGACGATCTTGTCCATGCTATCCTCCAAAACTTGCAATTTTCCTGCCTTTTTCATTATAGAAGTCCCCTGCGCGCTTGTCAACTGCGACAATAATATATTTTAGCTTACCATAAAAATTATGGGCTTGCGTGTCGCGCCGCGCTTTGGTATACTGCTTAGGTATGTGGTTTGTCTATGCTTTGCTTGCAACGCTGGCTTGGGGCGTTGCCGATCTGTTCTACAAGCGCGGCGCTAAGGCGCAGGAGCGCTATACCCACCTCAAGACGAGCATCGTCGTGGGGCTGGTGATGGGCGCGCACGCGATCATTACGCTTCTTAGCGGCAACATCGGGTTTCGGTTTATCAACCTTTTGCTCTACCTGCCCGTGTCGCTTCTGTACATCCTTTCGATGACGGTGGGCTATCTGGGGCTGCGCTATTTGGAGCTGTCCATCTGCTCGCCCATCCAAAACGCCTCGGGCGCCGTGACCTGCCTGCTGTGCCTAATTGTACTGGGGCAGCGCATGGACGGCGTGACCGCCGCTGCCGTGGCGGTCATCTGCTTGGGCGTGTTTCTGCTGGGGCTGTTCGAGCGCAAGCGCGAGAAGCTGCAGCCGCGCACTGTGGAGCAAGGCGAACGCAAGTACCGCGTGGGCTTTTTCGCCTTCCTGTTGCCGCTGCTGTACTGCGTCATCGACGCGCTCGGCACCTTCTTTGACGCGTACTATCTGGACGATGCAGCCGCCACGCCGCTTGTGGGCGTCACGGCGGATACGCTTGAAAGCGTTGCGAACACCGCCTACGAGCTGACCTTTTTGATCGTCGCGCTCATCCTGATCGTCTATGTTTACGGGATCAAGCACGAGAAGCCCCGCGCCCTGCTGGATCGCGACCGCTGGTTTGCCGCCCTGTTCGAAACGGGCGGACAGTTTGCGTATGTGTACGCCATGAGCGGCGGCAGCGCTGTGGTGGCCGCGCCCATGATCGCGTCCTACAGCATCGTGTCGGTGCTTTTGTCGCGGCTGTTCCTCAAGGAAAAGCTGACCAAATGGCAGTATGTCGCGGTGAGTCTGGTGCTTATGGGCATCGCTGCACTGGGCGTGATGGAGGGTCTTGGCGGCGAGTAGCGCCAAAGGATAAAAATTTCCGCCCCACGAACGCGGGGCGGAGAAGGCTGTTTTTTTACATTTTTAAGGGCGCTTTGCCCGTCGGTCTATACAAGCTCCAGCAGCTGTGCGGGACGGTCGATACACTCTGTCGCTCCCGCTTTTTTAAGCGCCTCCGCACCGCGGAAGCCCCAATTGCAGCCGATGAAGCGCAGGCCGCTGTTGTTGGCAAACTGCACGTCCACCTCGGAATCGCCCACATAGATGCTGTCGGCAGGCGTGGCTCCCAGCTCCTGCATGACAAAGTTGAGCGAAGCGGGATCGGGCTTGAGCGTGAACTTTGCCGCCTGCCCCTGCACACGTGCAAACACGGCGCCGTTGCCGGGGAACAGGGTGTTGATGATCTTCACCGCGTGGGCGTGGGGCTTGTTGGTGACCACCGCCAGAGTGTAGCCACGCTTTTTGAGCGCATCGAGCGTCGTCAGCCAGCCCTCGTAGATGTAGGTGTTGTCGCAAAGATGCTCGTCATACTCATCGTAGTAGATCTGCATCAGGGGTTTCCAGTCGTTTTCATGTCCCTTGGGCATGGCGCGCTGGCACATATAGGCAATGGATCTGCCGATCATGCGGTTGACCTCGCTGTCGGAGAAGGTGGGATAGCCCGCCTTTTCCAACGCCAAGTTGAGCGAATCGGCGATGTCCTTGAGCGTATTGCACAGGGTCCCGTCTAAATCTAAAGCGATCAATTTCATGGTGTCGTTTCCTCCGCGTGTTTGCGCGATTGCACGCAACTTAGACATTCTACCGCACTTTTCGCGCCCCGTCAACCGCTGACGAAATTATCTTGTGGGCGTGTTGGCGGGATACTGCTGCTTCAATCGCTCATACTCCGCCGTGCTGACCGAGGCGCGGATGGTGTTGCGCAGGCTCTTATAGCGGTCGTTGCCGTAGCCGTAGTACAGCTCGAAGCGCTCCTTTGGCGAGAAGCTCTTTAGGAGATTGACGATGTTTTTATAGCTGGTCGTGACCTCCGTCTTGTCCGTGTCGCTCATAGTCTTGGTTTGACCCGACCCCGAGGAAGCGCCGCTTTTAGAGCCGCCCGACGAGGAAGCGCTTGCCTGCTGTGCCGCCTGCTGCGCCGTATACTGCTGCCACGCGGCGTCATAGGCCTGCTGCTTTGCCGCGGAACGCTGCTCCGCGTTGAACTTGTCGACCTCCAGCACCCGCTCGCTCTCGTTTTGCAGCGCGGTGAACAGGTACTCCGCCAAGGTGGACGCGTACTCCGCCTCCAGATACGCCACGTCCCGATCCTCCGCCTCCTGCTGCCGCCCCTTCATGTCGTCCACATAGCTGCTCTGCCCCATGCCCCGCGCAAAAGCGTCCGCGTCCAGCTCACCCGAGGCGCGCAGGGTGCTTTCCCCGCGGCGTTGGATCGCCCAGTCATAGGCGGGACGCAGCAGCTCGCCAAGCTTGTTGCGCCAATCCTCCTCGCTGACGGGGGTGTAGCTGAGCTGCTCCGGCTCGTAGAGCGCGCTCATCTCGCCAAGGAAGCTGTCAAAGTCGCTCGTCTGCGCCGCGTCCGCCGTGACGCTGTAGTCCTTTTTGTGCTCTGTCTTTGTAGTCATATCTTCATCCTTTCCTGTCATTATGGCGTTTCGACCTGTTCGGACAAGGCCGAGAGCGCCTCCTCCAGCTCCGTGAGCTTGTTGTACAGCGCCGTAAGGTCGAGGTTCAGCCTTGTTTCATTCTGCGCGATGGCGCTGTCCGCCTCAAAGACGTTCTCGTCCTTCTGCGGCCGCCGCGCCAGATAGATGGGATACAGGGTCGTAAGACCCGTTGCTTCATAGCTCATCCTGCCCTCCTATACGCGCTTTACGGCGACGTTCAAAGCTAACTCCATGCCGTCGCTCAGCACAAAGTCGCTGCCGTCCACGTTCGACAGCCGCAGCCGCAGCCTGCGTCCCATCGGCACGGCAAGGGGCAGCTCCCTAAGCGCCGTCTTGGTGGGCAGCTCCATAAGAAAGTCACGCCAAACGCCGTCCGTTTCCACCGAGAGCCGCATCGTGCCGCCCTGCCCGACAAACGCCGCACGCAGCGCCTGCAGCTGCAAAAAGAAGCTGTCCGCGTCCAAGTATCCTGTCGTCCAGTAGGCGCTGATGGGTTCGCCGTCGTACGTATCGCCGTCGTCAAAGGCGCAGACCTCCCCCGTCCCCGTGAGCAGGTACAGTCGTTCCGCCCCCGCAATGAGATCCACGCAGCGAAAGCCGCTGCGCAGCAGGAACAGGTCGCGCCTCAGGTCGTACTCGATCACGCGGTCGTTATACAGCCCCGTGCCAAGGTTCAGCGCCATATACAGCCGACCGTCAAAGGCGGCGGACGCGGCAAACTGCAGACTTGCGTTTGTCAGCAGGGGGCGCAGCGCCTCCCCGCCGGCGCTCTGTACAAGGCTCTGCCCGTCGTAGCAGACAAGCCCCGTGTTGGTCAGCAGGTACAGGCGTTCGTTGTAGAGCGCACAGGCGCCGCGCACGGTCTTTGGAAGCGGCGTCTCCAAGCGTGTCACCCGAAAGCCTGCGGGACGGTCGCCGTAGAGCCGCCACAACGAGTTCTCCTTGAGGATGACCAGCTGGTCGCAAAGCGCGAACAGCCCCGTGATCGGTTCGGAGGGTACGCCCACATCGACATAGCCTCCGCCCGCATTCTCGCTTTGCGCGTCCGCCGTCCAGTCCGCCAAGCTGCGCTCCCCGCCCGGGACGGCGCTGTAGTACAGGCGGCAGGGCGCGTCGGGATCTCCCGCCGCAAACAGGCGTCCGCCCCGCAGCGCAAGGCTGCTTACGCCCTTGTCCGAGCCTTGCGCTTGTGAGCCAAAGGCGCTTGTTGCACTGCTCGTTCCGTCCCAAGCCTCGATAGGCTCTCCCTTGGCGGCGATCAGCAGGCGCTCCGCATCACCCATCCGCACCGTCAAAAAGGCGTAGTCGGCGGGGGCGCGTCCCGTATCCGTGAAGGCATGCAGCTGAGAAAAGGGCTGCCCCTCCCCCGCGCAGGCATACACGCCCGCCTCGCAGCAGCAAAGGTAACGTGCACCCTCCTCCCGCTCCCACACATAGAGGCGGCGCAGGGCTTCGGGCGTGGGCGCACTCGCCTCCAAGAGAAAGGAAAAGCCCTTCATGCGGCGCAGGATACCGCCTCGCGTTTCCACATTACAGGCGTCGGGGCTGTAGGAAACGCCAAGCGCGCTGTCCGGCCGCCCCTGCCACAGCCCCGCAAAGGCGTTGTAGCGCATCGATCTGAGCGTCATAGGGCGCCTCCTTTCAATACCGATTGTACAGCCTTCCGCCGAAGGCCTCCGTCCCGCCCGACAGGCGGCGCTTTTGCATCTCATACACGCTCAGATCCAGCTTCTCCGCGCCCAAGGCGGCGTTGTCCATCGAGCAATGGGCGCGTGCCACGGCATAGGTCATCAAAAGCGGGTGCGAAGCCTCGGGCAGCAGCGGCTCGTCCGTAAGTTCCGTGAGCGGTCGGGGGTTGTAGCGGTAGCTGACCGTGACCGTGCCGTCCGCAAGGGTTGGCAGCACCACGTCCCCGCTGCCCGTGCCGTAGTAGAAGGGATGCTGCACGCCGTCCCGATGGACGCTGAGCAGCTTGAGGCAGGGCAGATGCAGCGCGGCCGTTTGGAAGCGTCCCCCGACAAGCGTCGTCTCCTCCCGCGTCCAAGGCCGTATGACCGCCGCCAAGTCGTACTGCGCCTCGTTGATCCAGTTGGTCAGGCGGCCGCGCCACAGGGTGAGCGTTTCCTCGTCCGTGGGAAACTGCAGGGCGGAAAGCGTTCCGCTCATCAATTCCATGAGGTTCATTTTTGCTCCTTTACAGGCGCTTGCCGCCCGCCTGCTTGTAGGCGGCAACAGCGCTGTCGCCGAGCTTGAGCGCGTTGGCGCTCTCGCGGATCACCGCCGCGATGCGCGTGGGCAGCTCCGCCACCACGCCTGTTTTGACGCGAAAGTTCACGCCGTTGATGGCGCCCTCGATAAAGGGGCCGTTGCCCTCCGTGGGGATGTAGACGCTGATAAGCTCCTCGCTGTTCTGTGCGTTCATAGATACTCTCCTTTCTTGGAGCGCCGCCAAGAGGGCAGCGCTCCCGCTCATTCGTTTGCCGCTATGCGGCTAAACTGCCCTTACGCGCTCACGCCGTGCTCGATCTTCACCAGCCACAGCGGATTTAGCACCTTGGCGGTGTAGGCCGCCACCTTTGCGCCGACGGTCGCACGCTGATCCAAGGGATCCAGCGAGCCGGAGGAGCCGTGGGGCTTGATGATGGTCTGCATCGCGCCCGAACCGTCCACATCGATGACGCCGTAGGCATCCGCGCCGAACACCAGCGTGGCATGGATCTCCGCACCCGTCTTGTCGCTGCTGTCGATGGCTCCCGCATCCTTGGAGAAGACCACGGCGTTTGCCGCCAGTGTGACCGCCGCCGAAACGGTGACGGTGCGGGTCGCTTCCGCATAGCTGACCAGTGTCATCTCGCTGCTGCCGCTGTAGAGCTTGTTGCCTGCGGTCTTGAGGAAGCGCAGCCCCGCCTCGGAGGGCGTTTCCGCCAGTACGAAGCTTGTCGCGCTCGTGACCGCCGCCGATACCGTGCCGTGGACGCTCTGGCGATAGACCTTCGCCTCGGTGCTTTCCACGAACACCACGCCGAACAGGCGGCCGATCTCGCCGCTGTAGAGCTGCTCGGCGGCGGCGTACTTGCTCACATCCTGCCACAGGCTGTCGTTCTGCAGGTCGTAGGTGGCGTCGGGGGAGCAGATGCACACGAAGTGCGGCTTGCGGGCGGAGCCGTCCGCCGCGCTCATGAACAGGCGCGCCTTGTTCTTCTTGAGGGTGCGCACCGCCTTGCGGATCTCCTCGACCGTCAGCTTGTCCGTGGCTGCGAGCGCGAGGCGCGTCTCCTTGCCGCCTGCATACTGGACGTTGGTGGTGGCGCACATGGCGTCGCGGGTGACCCACTCCACCACGGTGCCGAGCTGCTCGCCCAGCAGCTCCGCCGAATCGGCGATGACCTCGTCGTAGGCGGTCAGATCGAGCAGGTCGCTGACCTCCACGAACGCGCCGTACTGCGTCAGCTCCGCCTCCACGCGGCTCTGCGCAAGGGACTGCCCCGTGGGCGTGACGCCCTCCGTGAGCGTCAGCGCGGCGGCATCGGGGGTGAACAGCTCGTAGCGGCGGAACTCCGCCTTCTTGCCGTTGTGACGCGGGATACTGCGCTTCTGCCCGAAGCTCTGATGGATCAGCCGCGTCTTGGCGGTCTCCATGAGCTTGCGGTCATAGAACTGCTTGTTGAAATACGCGGTGGTGGGCTGGGTGTTCTGGGTGGTCTGAATTGCCATAGTTACCTCCTAAATTAAATTCGGGTCTTCTTGCCGCTTCTTGCGGCCTGCTTCATGCGCTGCTCCAGACGGCGGAACTCGCTGCCGCTCATGGAGGCGTAGTCCGGCTCGGCAGAGGGGCAAAGCCCCGTTGCGCTGCTCTTGGGCAGACGGCTGCGCTGCCGCGCCGCCTCGCTCAAGCGTGTGAGCGCCGCTTCCTCCGCGCCGCTTGCCCGCGTGTTCGCCTCCGCAAGCTGCGACTGCGCCTCCGCCAAGCTGCTCTCCGCCGCCGTTGCCCTCGCTTCCGCATCGTACACGCGGCAGGCGGCGGCTGCGCCTAACTCCTTTAGGAGCTTTGCAAAGGCGGGATCGCTGCAAGCGGTCTTCAGATCGAAGCCTGCGGGCAGAGCGCCCTCCTTTTCAAGCGCGATCAGCTCCTCCGCCTGTTCGTAATACTGCGCCGCGCCCTCCGTTTGCTCTTGTGCGGGCAGAACGCCCGCCGTGTCGATCGTTTCCTTGGTCATTCGACCGCTCCTTTCTTCGCTGCAGCAGCCTCCCCCGCGTCCTTGAGACGGGCAAGCAGCTGCTCCTTTCCGTCAAAGTGCATCAGCTCCACCGCGTCCCGCGGCTCGACGGCGCCCGCTTTCAACAGCTGCAGGATCAGCTCGTTCTGCGCTTCGGCCGCAAAGCGGCTTTGCTTGGCCAGCTTGACGGAGATGTAGAATTCGATGGGAAGGCTTGCGCCTGTCGCGCTCCTGCCTGTCAGCAGGCTGCTGTCAAAAACAAGCTCGGTGGGCTTGCCGTCGATCGTGACGGTCACCGGTCGCAGGAACAGATTAAACTCCCGCTCAGTCTCGATCTCCAGCCGCACCGCCTGCCTGAAGGCTTCGTTCAGCCTTGCCGACGCCATGCGTGCGCGCTTGGTGCTTGCCTCCTGCAGCGCGGTGATGGCTCGCGCCGCCGTTACGTTTGCGGGAACGCTCCCGCGTGAGGAATCGTTGGCTCCGCTTTCCTCCTTGATGCTCTCGCGAAGCTCCCTGATGTAGTTGATCAGATAGGCGGGCAGAGGCGGTGTGGAGAACCAGCTCACGCCGCTGAGGCTCTCGCCGCGATGCACCTCCTTCGACCAGTCCGCCAGATCGTCGGCGTCAAAGCCGCTGCCCTCCGTGACCAGCAGCTTGTTGTGCGAGGCCATGACCGCGTTCTTCATCACGATCTGATCCAGCTTGTCCGCGTAGAGCTGCTGCTCGGCAAACAGGTCGATAAGCCCCAGTCCCAAGGCGCTGCCCTTGCGCGGAAACAGGGTTGTCATCACGAAGGGATAGTGACCGTGGGCAAAGTAGCCCTCGGGCTTCTCGCGGCGGGAATCCGCCAGCACGCGGCCGCCGCAGAGCAGCGCCATGTGTACGCTGTCGCGCTCCGAGGCGGCGTCATGCTCGCGCCACCAGTATTCCAGCAGCAGCAGGGCGTCGCTGCGGTCGGCGGGCAGCAGCTCGTCGGCGGGAGCGTCATACGCGGACCAACGCGGCTCATCCGTGAGGAAAGGCGCTTCCTTGGGCCAATGCGCGGCAAGGTAGGCGCGGCTGCGCAGCGTCAGCTTGAGGATGGCGCGACCATCCTGTAGCTCCGCCGCAAGGGGATCCACCAAGATGGCACGCGGCTCCACGGCACGCAGGAAGGCGCCGCCCAAGCCCCCGTTTAGGGCGCTGTCATAGCCCACCTCCTGCACGCACCAGCCGCAGACCAGCAGGTCGTGCACCAGCTTTTGATACTCCAGCACATACGCCGCTTCGTCATGGTTGCGGGCAATGACCGCCTCCACGATGCGGGCGATGTTGGCGTCCGCCGCGCTCTCGGGGCAGACGACCGCCGCGGGAAGCTGCTCCATCAGATCCGCCGCTACGCTCTCCACCGTGGATTGCAGGATGGGCGTCACGGGGCGCGGCTCGTTTGGATCCGTGACGGGACAGTCATGCCAGTGGTCGCCGCGATAGAGGCGTTCGTTGCGCTCCAAGCGTCGCCACTCGGCGGCATAGGCGCTGCGATACTCGTCCAAGAGGGCGTAGGCCTCCGTGACGAGCAAGGCGTCCGCCTCGCTCATTTTGTCTTTGTACATGTGTGCTCCTTTCGGTCATAGGCGAAGAAAACCGCTGTCTTGTATGGTCGATACGGCAAAGGGATCGTAGACCGCTCTGCTCTTTTCGAGGGGGGCTTTGGAACGGGCGGGACGGCTCATCAGCCCGTAGCGCAGCGCCTCCGCCGCGTGATCCTCGCAGGTATCCGACACGTCCTCCTGCGAATGCAGGTCGTAGGTCAACAGCGGCAGGGTACGGATGAGGTTCTCGCAGTCGGCAAAGATGGTGAGGCTCGGCGTACCGTCCGAACGGAGCTTGAGCGCCTCGCGCACCCGCTGCCAGCCCGCCACGCGGCTGTTGTCCGCGGCAAGCAGCGGCACGCCGCCCTTGCAAAAGGCCTCCGCAATGGTCGCGCCGTCCGCTCCCGCCAGTCCGCGCCGCTGCCATGCGTCGGGCGACGCCACGGTGTAGGCGATCTTCTCTCCCTCGGAGAGGGTGCACACCTCCCTTGCAAGCTCGCTGGACAGCGTCTCCGTGCGGTACAGCTCCCGATAGACGATCAGCTCCCCCTCGGGCGTCACGGCAAACCACAGCACGCAGCAGGGATCGTGATAGCCCCAGTCCATCGCCCGAAAGCGCCGCCACCATGCGGGCAGGGGCTGCTTTTCGACAACGTGCTTGTCGCGGTCGAACTCGGCAAAGTACTGTCCCGCCAGCACGTCCCAGCAGCCCTCCAGATGCGCCTTGCGCAGCGGCGGCGGCAGGTTCATCAGCGTCTGCACATAGCCGGGGTCGGCCTTTAGGAGCGTGGGGTTGTCCGTGATGCGGGCGGGGATGAAGGCGTAGTCCTCCGCCCTCTCCGTGCCGCGATAGGCCCTGTCCACAAAGAGACGCTTGACCCACGCGTGCCCCACGCCGCCGGGGTTGCAGGTGTAGTACATGCGCGGCTGAAAGTCCTGCCGCGTACTGCGGTTGCAGGTGGTGAGGAACTGCATCTGCGCCTCGGAGAAGTGCGTAGCCTCCTCCAGCCCCACCACATCGTATTCCTGCCCCTGATACTGGTACACGTCGCGTTCCAGATCACAGTAGCCCAGCCGTATGCGCGACCCGTTGGGAAAGCGAAACTCCCGCTGCGACTTGTTGTACTGCACCGCGCCGCTAAGTTCCGTAAGGAGCGGACGAACGTGGTTCTCCGTCAGCTCGGGCAGGGTGCGCCGCAAGAGCAGCAGCTGCAAGCCGTCATAGCGCAGCGCCAGCAGCACGAACTTACGGCGCATCGCCCAACTCTTGCCGCCGCCTCGCGCCCCGCCGTAGCAGACATGCCGCGCCTTGGCCTCAAAAAAGCGCCGCTGCTTTTCATGCGGCAGACCGTGCAGTACAAGCTTCACGCCCTACTCCGAAAGCTGCCTGAGCGCCTCGTCCAGCACGACATGCAGCAGCCCGTCCCCGCCGCCGTCCTCGCTGCCTGCGGGGTACAGCGTCGTAAGGGTCGCCAGCGCCACCTGATGGTTCAGCTCGCCAAGAAGCGCCCGCTCCGCCGTGTACGCCGCGATGCGGTTGACGGCGTTCATCAATAGCCTGCTTTGCCAGCGCACGCCCTCGCCCCGCGCCAAGGACAGCGCCTGCTCCGCCGAAAGCTCCAAAGCCCCGCACAGCCCATACAGGGTGTACGGCAGCTGCCGCTCGGCAGGCTCGCCGCTCTTAAGGGTATAGCGCTCCCGCGTCGCGTCACAGCGCGCAAAGTACGCCTCCGCCGCCTTCTCCATGGTCTCTCGTTTCTTGTTCATCTGCCTTGCCTCCTTTCTTCGCAAGCCCATCCTACCGCCATTGCTCGTGCGGGAATTCCGCAACTTGTATGAAGAAGAAAGATCGTCAAAAGCTGTAAATGGGGAAATTGTCATAAAAATGTAAGAAAGCTGCTGCGAGCCTGCGGCGCGGGCGTAAACAGTCTATAAACGCCGCGCCGCCCCCCTTACGCCCCTGTGACGGGCGTGCTATACTGCTTGTATCAAGCTTGGGAGGCTTCTATGAATACGCACCGCATCCTCCGCGCCGCCGCCTGCATCTGCTACCTGCTGGCGGCTGCTGCGTTTCTATTTTTCAGCTACTATCTGTTCCGCATGGGTACCTTCAGCGGCAAAAAGGTGATGGCGCTGAGCCTTGTCATTATTGCCGTGCCGCTCTGCCTTGCGACCTTCTTTAACGGCAAGGCCGCCTCAGACGACGACCACAAGCGCCGCATCATCCGCGCTGCCCTCTATGTGCTGTTCGGCTACTATGTGGTGGCGCTCTTGGCGCTGCTGTTCTTTGGCTACCGCTCCGACAGCTGCACGCGCCTTGCAAACCTCGTCCCCTTCCACACCATCGGACCGTACATCAACGAGCTGTTCAGCGCCGACCGCAGCATGACCCTGACCGTCATCTTTGACAACCTTGTGGGCAACTTCGTGCTGTTCATGCCCCTGAGCCTGTTTCTGTGCTGCCTGTTTCCCACCCTGCGGCGCCCATACATCCAGCTGCCGCTTCTGCTGACCCTCATCCTGCTGGTGGAATGCGTGCAGTACATCAGCGCCTGCGGCATGTTCGATGTGGATGACATCCTGCTGAACTTCTCCGGCGCCGCGCTGATCTTTCTGTTGACCAAGCTGCCCTTTGTGGGCAGGCTGTTTCGGCGCCTGCATATCGACAAGGCGGAATAATTCTTTTGCGCTTTCCCCGCTAAGTGCTATACTAAGGGCATGAACGACTGCTGGAATCCTTGGCACGGCTGCCACAAGTATTCGGAGGGCTGTCAAAACTGCTACGTCTATCGCCGCGACGAAAGCGTGGGGCGGGACGCCTCCCTTGTGGTGCGCAATCAAGAGTTTGACCTCCCCGTGCGCACAAGGCGCGGCGGCGGCTACCTCATCCCCGCAAACACCCGCCTGTACACCTGCATGACCTCCGATTTCTTTGTTGCGGACGCGGACGAATGGCGGTCGGAGGCTTGGCGGATGATGCGGCTGCGCCGCGACGTGCAGTTTTTCATCATCACCAAGCGCATCTTGCGCGCCGAGAGCTGCCTGCCCCCCGACTGGGGAAGGGGCTACCCGAACGTGGCGCTGTGCTGCACGGTGGAAAGCCCCAAGCAGGCCGCGCTGCGTCTGCCCGTGTTCTGCGAGTTTCCCTGCGCCGAAAAGTATCTGGCGTGTGAGCCGCTGCTGGGTCCCGTAGACCTGAGCCCTTGGCTGGACAAGCGCTTTACGCTGCTTGTTGCGGGCGGAGAGAGCGGCCCCGACGCCAAAGTGTGCCGCTATGAATGGGTGCTGTCCCTGAGGGAGCAGTGCCGCGCCGCGGGCGTGGCCTTTCATTTCAAGCAAACGGGGGCGCAGTTTTATAAGGATGGGCGGGTCTATCACATTCCCCGCCGCCTGCAGCATGAGCAGGCGCGAAAGGCGAACATCGACCTTTCCGCCGCGCCCCTGTCCGAACAGAACAGTGAAAAGTGAACAGTGAACAGTAGTAAGTGAACAGTTCAGGTCGCTTTGCTCCGCAAAGCTGTCTTGAAAAAAGATCCCTTGCGGAAGCTGTGAAGTGCCGACCGCCATAGGGATCTATTTTATTTCACTTGATGCGACAGCATCAAATTTCACACTGCCCAAAGGCAGTATTTCACATCCGAAGGATATTTCATTTCCGCCCGCACCGCGGTCGAATCAAAAAAAACGCCGCCCCCGAGGGAGCGGCATTGTGTTTGTGTATGTTAGGCGGCAAGCAGGCTGAGCAAGAGCGTAGTAACAAGACCGCCCACCATCAGAATGGCAAGTACGATACAAACGATACGCGTTGCGCCCTTTTTCATGCTGTTCGCTCCTTACGCCGCCAGTACGACGCTCTTGTACGCATCGCTGAGGCGCTGTACGCCGTCCTCCTGCATCCAACCCGTGAGGAGGTCGTTGTAGTAGGTATACTTGATGTAGCTGTCCATCAGCGAATCCATGGCGCCCACACCCGTGGTGGCGTCGGCGGTGTTATAGGTGTCGTAAGGCACCACGCCCGTCTGACCGTCCATGCGCTCGACCAGATACACGTTCCAAGTGATGGTCTCCACACCGTCCGCCGTGTCGGTATACTGCGTCTTGACGCCGCCTACCTGTCCGACATCCAGCGTCACCGCCAGCTCGTACACATCGGAGGCAAACAGGCTGTCGTCCGCGCCGATGGCATAGGCTTCGGTCTCGGCCATCTTGCTCGTGTCGGCAATGTAGGTGTCGAGGTTGTCCTCGCTCTGCACATAGCTCTCGAAGTTCTCCGTGGTCACGCCGTCGATGAGCGCCTGCGCCTCGGTCTCGTCCGCAATGTTCAGCTTTGCCACGCGGACAAAGAGGAAGGATTCGGGGATGTACAGGTATCTGTAGGCTACGCTGCCCGCCTGATAGGCGTTCTCCTGCGTGGTGTAATCGCCTGCGGAATACCCGTCGATATAGTACTGCTGCACGTAATCCGTGTAGGTCTCGCGGCGCTCGTCGTCGGTGACCTCTCGGCTGTCCTCGTAATAGGTCTCCACCAGCTTGCCGTAAGCGGAGGCGGTCTCGTCATAGACGGCCTTGCGCATGTACTGCTGCTTGGTCATGCCCATGCTCGTGTAGTAGTTGGACATGGACTTGGCAAGGTACTGCTCCAGCGTAGCGCCGGTGTAGCCGCTGCTCTCCAAGGAGGAACGATAGCTGGACTCCATGTTGGAAACGGCGTCCTTGCCTGCGTTCTTGCAGGTCTTTTGCGTCTCCTCATCGAGGGTCAGGCCAAGCTCCTCTGCCTTTTGGATGTAGATGCGCTGACGGATGAGGCTGTCCAGCGTGTCCTCGCGCAGCTCGTCCAGCCAAGTGGCGGAGGTGGTGTCGTAGCCGCTGGAATAGCTCATGCCGTAATAGCTGTACAGCTGCTGATAGTACTGGATGTTGGAATAGGAATTGCTGTAGGCAATACTGAACTCGCCCAGCGTGATGTCGTCTCCGTTGACGCTGGCAATGACGGTGGCGCGCTCAAAGGCGTTGTGGCCAAAATCGTCCTTGCGCAGTAACAGGATCGCCGTGACGATCAGGGCGATGACGACGACAGCTATGACGGCTATACATATATTTCTCTTGGTCTTGCGTTTCATTCCTTCATGACTCCCTTATGTTCAATCTTTTGAATTTTACTATTTCACGCGCCGCTTGTCAATCCCCGCAGGGCAAGCATCGCGGAATTTGCCGTATTTTTCTGTTGCTTTTTTTCGTTTATGCAGTGAATGTTCACAAAGGCAGCAGCCGCAGATAGGCGCTCATGCCTCCCGTCTTGCCTTTGTCGCGGCGGTGGGAGTAGAGCCTTGGCTCCTCCATGGTGCATACATCGGACAGGCAGATGCGTTCGGGACTTACCCCCGCCTCCGACAGCTGCGCGACCGCCACCCCCCATAGGTCGATCGTGGGGCGTCCCGCGGCGTTTTTTCCCCGTAAAGGCAACTCGGGAAAGGCTGTTTCAAAGTCCTGCGCCACGTCCTCGCCCACCTCAAAGCAGCTTGGGCAGATGGATGGTCCCACCCCTGCCAGCAGGTCTTCGGGACGGCTGCCAAATTCCGTGCAGAGCTTGTTTGCCAAGACCGTTCCGATGCGCCCCAATGCGCCGCGCCAACCCGCATGGGCAAGGCCGATGCAGCGGCGCACGGGATCATACAGGTAGAAAGCCATGCAGTCCGCGTGACCCGTGATGAGCGTCACGGCGGGGTCGTTGCTGACAAGGCCGTCGCAGGGCGGCAGCGGTTCGCGGGTATAGCCCCGTCCGCAGTCGCGCTTGTCCACCCGCAGCACCGTCATGCCGTGCTCGTAGCTGTCCATGACCATGCTCTCCAAGGGGATATCCGCCGCCTTGCAGAAGATGCGGTAGTTCTCGACCACGTTTTCGCGCTGCTCGGGACGGGTGAAGCTGAGGTTGAGGGAGGCAAAGTCGCCTTGGCTCACGCCCCCCGTTCGGGCGGAGAAGCCGTGGTCTATGCCCTTCTCGCGTGAAAAAGCGGGCAGGGTGAAGATCCCTACCTCGCCCACGGCGCGATAGCTGCAGCCGTGTTGAAGCTGTTTGCAGGCGTCAAGATAGGCGCTTCTTGTAAGGGTCATTTCTCATCGAGCAGGCGCTGCAGCTCCTGCATGAAGGTGGCGGTGTCCTTGAACTCGCGATAGACGGAGGCAAAGCGCACATAGGCCACCTCGTCCACGGACTTGAGCTCGCGCATGACCATTTCGCCTATCTCGCGGGTCGTCACCTCGGATTCGAGCGAATTGTTCAGCTTTTGAATGATCTCGTCCACCATGTGGTTCTGCACATCGGCGGAGATGGGTCGCTTTTCGCAGGCCTTGACGATGCCGTTGCGGATCTTCTCCCGCTCCAGCGGCTCGCGGCGGCCGTCCCTCTTGACGACCATGATGGGGTTCTCCTCCACGCGCTCAAAGGTCGTGAAGCGGCGGCCGCACTTGATACATTCGCGGCGGCGGCGTATGGCGGAGCCGTCCTCCGAGGGGCGGCTGTCGATGACACGGCTGTCGGGGCTTCCGCAAAAACGGCATTTCATGGCTTGTCCTCCGTACCGAGTTGCCCTCGGATCGTATAGAATATCTTATCTTATCATATCGGGCGGCGGATTTCTACCAAAATTACATCCTCGCCAAACTTTTTGATGCAGGGGAAGGGAATGATGGTGTTGTCGCGGCTCTTGATGAGGCCAAAGCAGCGGCACTCGTTCGGCACCATGATGGCGGTCAGCTGTCCCGTGCAAAGATCCAGCTCCAGATCGCAGATATGCCCCAGCCTTGCGCCGTCCATGAGATTGACCACCTCGCGGCATTTTAGCTCGCTGTACGTCGTGCGTTCTTCCATATCGCTGCACCTCCCTGTTGCTCTACTACTGTATGTGGGAGGGGGAAGCGCTATGCCAAGGCGCGGCTATTCAAAATCCAAACGTACGCTTACGCAGCGGCCTTCCTCGTCCGTTCCGTAGCGACACAGGCAGCCGCCGTCGCCCCCGCCGGAGCGCGTTACGACGCAGCGGCCGTCCAAGACGCCGCCCAAGGCGGGACCCTGCGTGAGCGCCATGACCCGTTCGTACCATTGCTGCTTCTCGCTCTCCTCCTGCATCCTTGCATAGTAGGCAAGGTCGAAAAACCCGCATTGACCCGAATCCACGCCCACCACGAAGGGGGCGTCCTTGGTCGGCTCGATCATTGTGTCGCTGTAATAGAGCAGCAGCGAGCGAACAAAGTCCGCTCCCTCGCGGACAAGGCAGGCTTTGTAGCTGCCGCGGCGCATCCCAAGCTGTCCCGCGCACCAAACGTCCAAGCCGCAGCAGGGGTCGCTCACGCGGATGGCATTGCCCAGCTGCAGTTCACCCAAAAACTCCATGCGTTCGCCTCCAAACGTCGTCAGTATAGCATATCCCCGCGTGAAAAAGGTTACAAAAAGGGAGAATTCACCAATTTGTCAAAAAGACCGTATGGACTTTACCAAATTTGTGGTATAATAAAGAAAATAGTGAAAGGAGCTGTTCTGTTTATGACGAAAACTCTGAAATCCACGCTGATCGGTTTCTCCGTGTTGTATATCCTGCTGGGGCTGGCTCTGCTCATTTGGCCGGTCGGCGCGCAGACCGTCATCTGCTATGTGCTGGGCGCGGCCGCAATCGTGTACGGCATCGTGCGCATCATCCTGTACTTTTCGGGCAAGGATCCCATGGACGCCGTGTCGCTGGGTCTTGTGACCGGCATCCTCTTTGTCCTGCTGGGGCTGTTCCTGCTCATTTGGCACAACACCGTTGTGAGCATCTTTGGCTTTTTGATTGGCGTCGCCATCGTGCTCAACAGCGTGTTCCTGCTGCAGATGGCCTTCGAGCTGAAGCGCTACGGCAGTGCGCGCTGGTTCCTCATTCTCATCCTTGCGGTGGTGATGCTGGCGGCGGGCATCGTGCTGGTGTGCAACCCCGCCGGCTCCGCGCTGGCTTGGACGATCGTTGCGGGCGCGTTCCTGCTGACCGACGGCGTGATGAGCCTTATCAGCTACATCATCTGGCTGGTCCGCTTCAAAAAGGCGCAGGATGCAAGCGCGCCAAGCTTTGGCGCCTCCTCCCCCCGCGTCAAGTAAAAAACAGTCTCCTTTCGAGCGCGCCTTCGGGCGCGCTTTTTTTATTCGCATAAAACAGGTTTTACGGGGTCGGCTGTGCAGGCAAATTTTGCTGTTTAGCATCGGAATACTGCTGTTGCTATTGTTCCGATCTGTGGTATACTATGGGTACCGGCAGGAAAGCGAGGCGGCAAAATGGAGTATTTGAGCGCAAAACAGGCAGCGGAAAAATGGGGGATCTCCGACCGAAGGGTGCGTCTGCTGTGTGCGGCAGGCAAGATCGCGGGCGTCAAAAGGCTTGGGAAGGCATACAGGATACCCGCTCTTGCCGAAAAGCCCGCCGATGGGCGGAGGCTTTCCGCGCTCGGCCAAAAGTACCTCAAGTGGGACGATACGGTCATCGGAACGATCTCGGCGGCAAACGAGCTGCACTTTCTTGCGCCCGATTATAATAAGGTCGTTGCTCTCTATACGCACGGGGCAAAGAGCTGGACGGCGGAACAGGTTGTTGAATTCCTGTCCGAACGCGTTGTCAGCCGCGACAGGCGCGACATCGAGCGCATCCTGTTCCGCTGCGGTCTTTCGCAGTACGACGTCCTTCGGATCGCCGCGATCACACGCGGGATCCATCCTAAGGATCTTCTTTGGATCGCAAACACCAAGGACGAAACGCTTGCGTCCGTAATGACTGCCGTGTTCGATTCCGTATTCCTGCAAAGGATCGACCTGCAGGGGGACAGCATCGACACGCCCGAGGGCTACAACATCAAGCGCTACGGCGTTTTGAAGGGGAAATACGGCATCTATAAGCAGCGCATCAACCCGCTTGTCACGGATGTGGAATCCGAGATCGCCGTTTATCGTCTGGCGGAAAGAATGGGCGTTCCCTGCTGTCCCGCCGTGCGGGCGGATCAAAACACGGTATTCTCCACCTTTCTTTACGATTTCTCCAAGGAATATATCGTGCATTTTCGGCGCTTGGTCGGCGATGCAAGGGGCGAGAATGAATTTGAAAACCTTGTGCGCGTTCGTCCGCAGTATCGGGACGCCATCATTTCCATGCTGCTGCTCGATTTCATCACGCGGCAGGACGATCGGCATCTTTCCAACATCGCCGTCAAGGTCTGCGGCAGCAGCGAGTCCTTTTATCCGCTCTACGACAACGGACGCAGCCTGTTCTATGAGGATACGGTGGAAACGGTGCAAAGAGTCGTAAAGGACGTCGCGGGGTACTCCACCGCCTTTGGTCCCACGGGAAGCTATTTCGATCAGCTCCTTGCCCTTGCAAAGGAAGGGGTCGACCTGACAAGCAGGATCGATCTGTCCGTCAGCCCCGCCGAAACGGAAGCGATCCTTGCGGAGGCGGGCTTTACAGGGTATCGCTTGGAGGGTGCCGTGCAGTGGATCGCGGGAGCCATCGCTTTGATACGCTCGCTTTGACCGAAAACGCGGCGCGCCTCGTTGCCGCCGTATACATTGTGACAATCCTGAAACATTCCCGACAGGCTGTTGATTTTGGTGCGGGAGAGGTCTATGATTGGTTTAGCACTCAAGTAATGAGAGTGCTAAACCTTCTTTTTTATTGAGGTGGAAGCATGGCTAAAAAACAATTTAAAGCGGAATCTAAACGGCTGTTGGATCTGATGGTGAACTCCATCTATACCCACAAGGAGATCTTTCTGCGCGAACTGATCTCCAACGCCAGCGACGCCATAGACAAGCGCTATTATTTCGACAAGCAGGGCGGCGGCGGGCTGGATCGCAGTGAATTTTTCATCCGCATCGAACCGAACGAGCAGGCGCGCACCCTGACCATCAGCGACAACGGCTGCGGCATGGATCGCGAGGAGCTGGAGAACAACCTTGGCGTCATCGCCAAGAGCGGCACCCGCGCCTTTGCCGAGGCGCACAAGGATGCCGCCGACACGGACATCATCGGTCAGTTCGGCGTGGGCTTCTACTCCGCCTTCATGGTCAGCAGCAACATCAAGGTCTACTCCAAGTCCGAGTCGGGCGGGGCCAACCTGTGGGAATCCTCCGGCGAGGACGGCTACACCGTAACGCCCTGCGAAAAGGACGAGGTCGGCACCAAGATCGTGCTGACCATCAAGGAGGACGCGGAGGGTGAGGACTATTCCCAGTTCCTGCAGCCCTACCGTCTCAAGGCGCTCGTGCGCAAGTATTCCGACTACATCCGCTACCCCATCCGCATGGAGCTGGAGACCTCCGTTCCCGACGAGGACGAGGCCTGCGCCTGCGGCGAGGAGCATGAGCATGACGAGGAACACGAACACGACGAGGAGCATGAGCCGAAGTACAAGACCGTCATGGAGGACACCGTGCTCAACAGCATGGTGCCGCTGTGGAACAAGAACAAGAACGAGATCACCAAGGAGGCGTACGACGGCTTCTATCGGGATACCTTCTTCGACTACGAGGAGCCGCTGACCGTGCTGCACATCAAGGCGGAGGGGCTTTTGAGCTACACCGCCCTGCTGTATGTTCCCAAGAAGGCGCCTTACGATTTCTTCACCAAGGGCTATAAGCGGGGTCTGAAGCTGTACTCGAACGGCGTGATGATCATGGATTCCTGCGAGGAGCTGCTGCCCGAATACTTCTCCTTTGTCAAGGGGCTGGTGGATTCGCCCGACCTGTCGCTGAACATCTCCAGGGAGCTGCTGCAGCACGACCGTCAGCTGACCGCCATCGCGAAAAACCTCAAAAAGAAGCTGCAAAGCGAGCTGCTGCGCCTGCTACAAAGTGAGCGGGACAAGTACGAGGCGTTTTGGAAGGCCTTTGGCGTGACCCTCAAGTACGGCGTGTACGCGGAGTACGGCGCCAACAAGGATCTCCTCAAGGATCTGCTGCTGTTCCGTTCCGCCGCAGGCAACAAGCTCATCACCCTGCAGGAGTATGTGGACGCCATGCCCGAGGGGCAGACGAGCATCTACTATGCCGCGGGGGATGACGCCATGCAGGTGGCGGCGCTGCCGCAGGCCGAGCGCATCCGCGACAAGGGCTACGATCTGCTGTGCTGCACCGACGAGGTGGACGAGTTTGCGCTGCGCATCCTCGACAAGTACGCCGACAAGCCCTTCCTGTCCGTGTCCGACCCCAAGCTGGATCTTGCCACGGACGAGGAGAAGAAGGTCATGGAGGAGAAGAAGACCGAGGCGGAGCCGCTGCTCAAACGCATGGAAAAGGCGCTTGACGGCAAGGTCGCAAAGGTCGTCCTCACCGACAGGCTCAAGAGCGCGGCTGTGTGTCTCACAGGCGACGAGGGACTGTCCGTGGAGATGTACAAGGTGCTCTCCGCCATGCCCAACGCCAAGGACGAGGCGCTGCCCATGCACTTCACGCTTGAGCTGAACCCCGACCATCCCGTGTATGCAAAGCTGAACGCCTTGGACGATGACACGCTCAAGACCTATGCGGCGCTGCTGTATGAGCAGGCAAGGCTCACGGCGGGTCTCCCGCCCGAGGATCCCAACGCCTTTGCCGCCGCCGTGTGCGGTCTGATGTAAAAGCCAACAAAGTACTAGAAAACGACCCCGCCAAGCCCAACGGACTTTGACGGGGTCGTCTTTTTTGGGCTCTATACTAAATATTGGGGTAAGGAGAAAAAAAGAGAAGCATGTT
>CAZBBX010000032.1:0-24581 GCA_964490325.1 uncultured Oscillospiraceae bacterium | reverse complement strand
GCAGCGCTTCGTCGGAGCCGGAGGCGCGCATGTTGGTGACGTGCTTCTTCTTGCACACGTTGCACACGATGTCCTCTGCACGCGAGCATTCGCCGATGATCTGCCCCTCGTACACGGGTACGCCCGAGCCGAAGAACAGTCTGCCGCGATCCTGCGTGTTGAACAGGCCGTAGCTGGAGGTGTCGCCCGTCTCATGCGCCACCAAGCTGCCCGTCTTGCGCTCCTCGATGGGTCCCTTGTAGGGCTGATAGCTGTCAAAGATATGGTTCATCACGCCGTTGCCGCGGGTATCGGTCATCAGCTCGGCACGATAGCCCATCAGACCGCGGGCAGGAATGAGGAAGCGCAGACGCGCCGAGCTTTCACCCTGCGGCTGCATGTCGATCATCTCGGCCTTGCGCTGGCCAAGCTTTTCCATGACGGCGCCCACATACTCCTGCGGCACGTCGATGGTCAGCTCCTCGATAGGCTCGGTGACGCGACCCTGCTCGTCCTTGTGCAGGATGACCTTGGGGCGCGACACGGCAAATTCATAGCCCTGACGGCGCATCGTCTCAATGAGGATGGACAGATGCAGCTCACCGCGGCCGCTGACGCGGAAGGTATCGGTGGTGTCGGTTTCCTCCACGCGCATGGAGATGTTGGTCTTGACCTCGTTGAACAGGCGGTCACGCAGGTTGCGGCTGGTGACGTACTTGCCCTCGCGACCCGCAAAGGGGCTATCGTTGACCATAAAGAGCATGGACACGGTGGGCTCGTCGATGGCGACAAAGGGCATCGGCTCCACGCAGCTTGGATCGCAGGCGGTGTCGCCCACGTTCAGCTCCTCCACACCCGCTACGCAGACGATGTCGCCTGCATAGGCCACCTCGGTCTCGACCCGCTGCAGTCCCTCAAAGTTGTACAGACGGGTGATCTTTGTCTCGCGCAGATGGTTGTCCTTGCCGCCGCAGAGGACGATGGGCTGCTTGACCCGTGCCGTGCCGCGCTCGATGCGGCCAACGCCGATCTTACCCACATAATCGTCGTAATCGATGGTGGAAAAGAGGATCTGCAGCGGCGCGTCCACATCGTGGGCGGGAGCGGGAATGTTCTCTAAGATGGTGTCGAACAGCGGCTTCATGCTGTCCTGCAGCTTGTCGGGCTCGTAGCCCGAGCGTCCCTC
The DNA here is from genome assembly GCA_964490325.1 of uncultured Oscillospiraceae bacterium. Taxonomy (GTDB): domain Bacteria; phylum Bacillota; class Clostridia; order Christensenellales; family CAG-138; genus DAOPJM01. Next base: position 23,416 of record CAZBBX010000032.1, on the reverse strand, counting down.
GCGGGCGGAGGCGTACACGATGGGAAAGTCCAGCTGCGACGCGTCCGCGCCCAGCTCGATGAACAGCTCCAGCGTTTCGTCCACGACCTCGGCGGGACGGGCGTCGGGGCGGTCGACCTTGTTGACCACCACGATGGGGATTTTCTTCAGCTCCAACGCCTTGCGCAGGACAAAGCGGGTCTGGGGCATACAGCCTTCAAAGGCGTCCACCAAAAGGAGTACGCCGTCCACCATCTGCAGGATGCGCTCCACTTCGCCGCCAAAGTCCGCGTGACCCGGCGTGTCCACGATGTTGATGCGCGTGTCGCCGTAGGTAACGGCGGTATTTTTGGACAGGATCGTAATGCCTCGCTCACGTTCGAGATCGTTGGAATCCATGATACGGTCTACTCCGACCTCGCTGCGCCGAAGAACGCCTGCGTCCTTCAGGAGCTGGTCTACCAGCGTGGTTTTGCCATGATCGACGTGCGCGATGATGGCGACATTGCGAATATCCATTCTTTTACCTCTTTTTCGGGCGTATCCCGATTTCTTCTGAAACTTTCGTATTATACAGCACTTTTCTTTCGCTTGCAAGCGTGATATACTAATTTTTATGAAAAATGACGATATTTTCTCACAAAACCGCATTTCGGACGCTCCCTTGGCCGACCGTATGCGCCCCGAGACCTTGGACGAGTTCATCGGCCAAGCGCACATCGTGGGCGAAGGGCGGCTGCTGCGGCGCGCCATCCTGACCGACAGCCTGACAAGCTCCATCTTCTTTGGCCCCCCGGGGACGGGCAAGACCACTCTTGCGCATATCATCGCCCACAGCACGGGTGCGGACTTTGTGAAGATCAACGCCGTCAGCTCAGGCGTCAAGGAGCTTCGCAGCATCGTCTCCCACGCCGAGGAGCAGCTGCGCGCCTTCCACCGCCCCACCTATCTGCTGCTGGACGAGTGCCACCGCTGGAGCAAGGCGCAAAGCGACAGCCTGCTGCCCGCACTGGAGAGCGGCACCATCCGCTTCATCGGCTCCACCACCGAAAACCCCATGGTCTCCATGACGGGGGCGATCGTGTCGCGCTGCCGCCTGTTTCAATTTTACCCGCTGACGGCGGCGGATATCCGTCTTGCCATCGAACGTGCGCGGGATGATCAAAAGCGGGGCTTTGGCGACCGAGCGATCTTAGTGGACGAGGCGGCCTTCGACGCCTTTGCCGCCTTGGCAAACGGCGACTGCCGCAACGCGCTCAACGCCTTCGAGCTGGCCGTGCTGACCACGCCGCCCGATGCGGAGGGCGTCATCCATATCGACCGCGCCGCGGCGGAGGAATCGAGTCAGCGCAAGGTCGTGGCGCTGGACGAGCAGCTGTTTTACGACATGCTCTCCGCCTTTTGCAAGAGCCTGCGCGGAGGCGACAGCGACGCCGCCATCGCGTGGTTCTCACGCCTGATCTATGCGGGCTGCGATCCGCGCATCCTTGCGCGGCGGCTCATCGCCCACGCCAGCGAGGACATCGGCCTTGCCAATCCCAACGCCTTGACGCAGGCGGTGGCGGCGGCGCAGGCGCTGGAGCTGATCGGCCTGCCCGAGGCGCGGCTGCCGCTGACCCAAGCCATCATCTACCTGTGCGAATCCCCCAAGTCCAACAGCGTGGTCAAGGCCATGGACGCGGCGTTTGCCGACACGGAGTGCGCGGGTGGGTTCGAGCCTGTCCCCGTCCATCTACGGGACACCTCCTTTGCGGGGGCAGAAAAGCTTGGCGCAGGCAGGGGCTACAAGTATCCGCACGACTTTCCCGCCCATTGGGTGGAGCAGCAGTACATGCCCACGGAACTGCGGGGGCGGCGCTACTATGAGCCGTCCGATCAGGGACAGGAGGCGCGCATCCGCGAGAACCACGAGAAGCGCGAGCTTGTTCGCAGCGGAAAGCCCTTGGTGTGACCGTGGATACGCCCTATTTGGTCTATCTGCTGCGCTGCGCGGACGGCTCCCTGTATACAGGCGTCACCACCTGCCTTGCACGGCGGGTGAAGGCGCACAACAGCGGCAGGGGCGCCAAGTATACCCGCTCCCGCCGTCCCGTGACGGCGGTCTATGCGGAGCCGCAGCCTAATAAGGGCGACGCCCTGCGCCGTGAACGGGCGATCAAGAGCCTGAGCCACGCCGAAAAGGAAGCGCTTGCCGCCGCGTACAGCCAATCAGAGCCCTTGCAGGCGCTTGAAAAGCTCACTTTGCAAGCGAAGCAGGGCGACACGCTGTAAACCGTCTGCGGGTAAAGACGCCTGCTTTCCATTCTGACTGTCGGAGGACGCTCCCGCCGTCCCGTGACGGCGGTCTATTTAGAGCCGCAGCCTAATAAGGGCGACGCCCTGCGCCGTGAACGGGCGATCAAGAGCCTGAGCCACGCCGAAAAGGAAGCGCTTGCCGCCGCGTACAGCCAATCAGAGCCCTTGCAGGCGCTTGAAAAGCTCACTTTGCAAGCGAAGCAGGGCGACATGCTGTAAACCGTCTGCGGGTAAAGGTGCCTGTTGGACTTTCCGCTTTCCATTCTATTTATCTGTCGGAGGACGATCATGCGAACAGAACAGGAAATGTTTGCGCTGCTTTGCGCCGAGGCGGAGGCGGATCCGCGGATCCGCGCCGCCTATCTGGAGGGTTCCCGCGCCGATCCCTGCCGCCCGAAGGACCCTTTTCAAGATTACGATATTGGCTATGTGGTGCGGGAGACGGCGCCGTTTCGTCTCGATCGGCAGTGGATCGACCGTTTTGGCGAGCGCCTGTACCTGCAGTTACCCGACGACAGCCCCTACTATGCAAGCGACCCGACGGCAAGCTATGGCTTTTTGATGCAGTTTGCGGACGGAGTGCGCTTGGATCTACATGTCTGTACAGCCGAAAACGCGCTTGCAAGCTTGGAGCAGTACCGCGTTCTTGTGGATAAGGACGGCCTGTTCCCTGCCGAGCGGGACGAATCCGCTGAGCGCTATTTTGTCAAGCGTCCCGATCAGAGACAGTTTGCCGCAAGCTGCAACGAATTTTGGTGGTGCTTGAACAATGTCGCCAAGGGACTGTGGCGCGAGGAGCCGCTGTATGTGCCGGATATGCTAAATCTGTATGTGCGCCCCATGCTGCGCCGTCTGCTGGAGTGGCGGGTGGGCACGGAGCGGGACTTTGCCGTGAACATTGGAAAGTCCGCCAAATATATCAAGCTGTACCTGCCTGCCGACGTCTATGCCCGCTATCTGTCCACCTATTCGGCCGCCGACACGGAGGCGATCTATAAGGCGGTGCTGCGCATGTGCGAGCTGATGGAGGAAACGGCGCTGCTTTTGTGCGGGCGCCTCGGCCTAAGCTACGATCAAACGGAGGCAAGCAACAGCCTCGCGTTCCTCAAGCGCGTGCATGACCTCCCCCGTGACGCCAAGGAGGTATAAGCGCCGCTCCGAAGGATATTTCATTTCCGACCGCCCAAGTGCGAGTGAAAAGTGAACAGTGAACAGTAAACAGTGAACAGTAAACAGTGAACAGTTCAGGTTGCTTTGCTCTGCAAAGCCGCCTTCATTAAGCGTGGTATGCCTCGGCAGGGCACGCTTTGCTACATATTGCACGTTCCGTGCAACGCATCATGGCAGACGGCGTCTGCCGCATCCTGCCGCTAACGGCGGCACATCATTTCCGTCCGCACAGCGGGCGGTCACTCCGACACCCAAGGCACGTGAGATGTCATTGCCCCCCTCTTAATGGAAATTGTAGGGGCGGATATCATCCGCCCGCCGAATCCCAAGGAAAAGCGAACAGTGAACAGTAAACAGAGAACAGTTCAGGTTGCTTTGCTCTGCAAAGCCGCCTTCATTAAGCGTGGTATGCCTCGGCAGGGCACGCTTTGCTACATATTGCACGTTCCGTGCAACACAGCATGGCAGACGGCGTCTGCCGCATCCTGCCGCCAACGGCGGCACATCATTCCTTCGCTCCCATCGGCAGCGAAGAAGGGGCTTGCGGCGCGGCGGCAAGAACACCGCACACCCCAAGGGGCAGGCACAGCAGCAGCAACGCGCACACAGGCAGGGCAAAGCCCTCCGCCACGTCCAGCAGCAGCCCCAGCAGCGCGGGGGCGGGGGCGGACAGAAGGTAGCCCGCGCTCTGCGTGAACGCGGACAGTCCCGCCGTCTCGGCGTCGTCCCGACTGCCTAACGCGATCATGGCCATGGCAAAGCTGAAGCAGCAGCCGCTGCCCAGCCCCAGCAGCACCGCGCCCGAGACGTTGCGCAACACGCTTGGCTCGGCGGGGAGCAGCAAAAGAAGCCCCGCAAGGTAGCACAGAGGGCAGAGCAGGGCGCTCAGCCGCCGCTTGCTTGGAAAGCGCTGTAAGAGCAGGGGCATGAGAAAGTTGGTGGCAAGGCTGACCAGCTGCATCAAAAACGCCATCAGTCCCGCCGTGCGGGCGTCAAAGCCGTGATCGATGAGCAGGGATGGCAGCCACGCGAGCGCACAGTAAAACAGGGAGGACTGCAGCGCCATGAACAGCGCCAAGGCGCGGTTGCGGCGGACGCTTACGATCTTGCGAAGCGAGACCCGCTGCCCCGCGGTCACGCCCACGGGCTGTTTTTTTGTTGCCATGCGCCACAGCACGGCGGCAAGCACAGGCAGCAGGGCAAAGACGGCAAGGCCGTTTTGCCAACCGCCCAAGGCGTTGGAAAAGGGCACGGCGAGGCCGGAGGCCAGTGCGGACAACAGCGCCATGGACATGGTGTACAGGGAGGTGACAAGGCCGATGTGACTTGGAAAGCCCGTGCGGACGAGCACGGGCAGGGAAACGCCGATCACGCCCACGCTCATGCCCACAAGGGCGGTGCCCGCAAACAGTCCGATCACGCCCGCATAGGAACGCAGCAGCAGGCCTATGCAGGAGAGGAGCAGGCAGGAGGGGATGAGGATGCGGGCGGGGATGCGCGCTTGCAGATCGCCCGCAAACAGAGCCGTCAAGCCAAAAAGCAGCAGGGGTATGGTGGTGATAAGTCCTGCGGCGCCTGCGCTCAGCTGCAGCGTGTCGCGAATTTGATCCACCAGCGGCCCCACGGGACTTAGGGGGGAGCGCACGCAGAAGCAGACCGCAATAAGGGCGGTCAAAAGGAACAGTTCCCGCTTCTTCATGGCGTCCTCCTTTCCATAATTCAGCGTGGCATGCCTCGGCAGGGCACGCTTTGCATCATATTGCACGTTCCGTGCAACGCAGCATGACAGACAAAAGTCTATACCATCATGCCGTCAACGGCGGCACATCATTTCCGTCCGCACGGCGAGCGGACACCGCGGGCGGATGGTATCCGCCCCTGCGGAATGTCGGCAAGCAGGTCGCGCCCCGACCGATAATTTCCCTATCCCCTTTTGTCGCAGCGGGCGGCGTTGCGGGTATAGTGGGCGATGCGATCCGCCAAGGCGGGCGTCAAGGCGTTGTTTCGCATACGCCAGCGCCACCAGCCCATCGTGGCGGGCAGATTCATGCGCGCTTCCTCGCCAAGCTCCAGATAATCCTGCATCTGCACGATCGCCAGCTCCGCAACGGAGTTGAGCACGCCCCGCGCAAAGGCGAAGGGGAAGCCCTCGCGTTCGCTCACGCCCAGATAGTCCACCGCGTAGCCCACGCTTGCGGGGTCGGCGGTGGCCACCCAGCCCAAGATGGGGCTGTTGTCGTGGGTACCCGTGTAGGCAACGGCGTGGACGGGATAGTTGTGGGGCAGCTCGCGGGAGTCGTCGTTGGGGTCGAAGCCAAACTGGATGACGCGCATCCCGGGGAAGCCAGACGCGGAGAGCAGCCGCTTGACGGCGGGGGTGAGAAAGCCCAAGTCCTCCGCAATGACGCGCACGGTAGGATTGTCGCGCTTGATGGCGTCGATCAGCTCCATATCGGGACCCTTGCGCCATGCGCCGGGGGCGGCGTTGCTGCTGCCGAACGGCACCGCCCAGTAGCTTTCGATGCCGCGAAAGTGGTCGATGCGCACGACGTCGAACAGCGCGCCTGCGGCTCCCATGCGGCGGCTCCACCAGCGGAAGTCCTCCCGCCTGTGGGCGTCCCAGTCGTAGAGGGGATTGCCCCAAAGCTGTCCGCCCTCGGAGAAGTAGTCCGGCGGCACACCCGCCACAAAGGGTGGTCTGCCTTCGACGTCCAGCTCGAAAAGATCGCGGCGCTGCCACACATCGGCGCTGTCCAGCGGCACATAGATGGGGACGTCGCCGATGAACTCCAGCCCATTTTGGTGGGCGTAGTCCCGAAGCGCCGACCACTGCCGCCTCGCCTCGTATTGCAGGAAGCGGCAAAAGTCCAGTTCCTCCGCCAGGCGGCGGCGCGCCTCGTCCAAGGCGGCGCTCTCACGGTCGCGCAGCGCCCTGTCCCACTCGTACCACGGCTGTCCCCCGTTCTCGTTCTTGAGCGCGAAGTACAGTGCGTAATCCTCCAGCCAGTCGGCGTTATTGATGGTATAGTCCGCCATCTCGGCGCGGTCGAAGCGGGCAAAGGCGCGGCGCAGCACGGCAAAACGCGTTTCGTACAGCGCGCCGTAGTCCACCGCATCGGGTGCAGCGGGAGGAGGCGGCAGCTCGTCAGCGGTGAGAAGGCCGCGCTCGGTCAGGACGTCCAAGTCGATGAAGTAGGGATTTAGGGCAAAGGTGGAGGTGGATTGGTAGGGCGAATCACCGTAGCTCGTGGGTGTCAGCGGCAGCAGCTGCCAAAAGCACTGCTTGGCGCGCTTTAGGAAGTCGACAAAAGCGTAGGCTTCGCGTCCAAAGGTACCGATCCCGTAGGGCGAAGGCAGGGAGGACAGGGGCAGCAGGATCCCGGCGGCTCTTTTCATGGATATCCCCCTCATTTAGAGAAATTTCACAACTATTTTAGCACAACGGTGTTATAATACAAGCGATGGAAACGATATTTACACAAATTCACGTCATAGACGGCAGCGGAAAGCCCGCTTTTGTCGCGGACGTGGGCATAGAGGGGAAGAAGCTTCGCCTTCTGCCGCCAAACAGCGGCGCTGCTGCCGCCGAACGCATCGACGGCCGAGGACTGTGGCTTACGCCCGGTTTCATCGACGCGCACGCGCACGGCGATCTGACGCTGCGCGGCGCCTACGCAACGGACAGCAAGATCTCGCAGGGCATCACCACGCAGATCGCGGGGCAATGCGGCGTATCCATGTATCCCTTCACAAAGGGCGACGAAACGCACAATGACGAGTTCCGCCGCTACCTTTCGGGCATCGCGCCCTATCCCGAGCTGCCCGACGACCTTGCCGCCTGCGAAAGCTATGGCAGCTTCCTTGACTGGCTGCGGGGGATCGACAACCCCATCGACACGCGCTGCTTTGTGGGTCTGGGCACCCTGCGGCTGTGGGCGATGGGCTATGCGGCGCGCCGTCCCACCGACAAGGAGCTAAAGAGCATGTGCGACATGCTCAGGCGCTGCATCCGTGAAGGCGCCATGGGTCTGTCCACGGGGCTTGTATACGCCCCCTGCTGCTATGCCGACAACGAGGAGATCCTTACGCTCCTTAAGGTCGTGCGCGAGGAGGGCGGGCGCTACGCCACGCATCCGCGCAACGAGGCCGACCGCGTGATCGAGGCGCGGCGCGAGTCCCTGCGCCTTGCCAAGGCGGCGGGCGTACCGCTTTGCGTTTCGCATCTGAAGGCGGCGGGACACGACAACTGGGGCAAGGTCGACACCTGCCTTAGCGACATTGACCGCGCCGTGGACGAGGGGCAGGACGTCCTCATCGACTGCTACCCCTACATGGCGGGCAACACAAGCCTGAATGTCTCCATCCCCCCGCGCTACTTTGCAAAGGGGCTGACGGGACTGGTGGCGGCGCTTTGCGATCTCACGGAGAAGGAACGCATCCGCAGGGAGATCGCCGTCAAGTCCGATTACGACAACTACATCTACAACAGCGGCGGCTTTGGCGGCACGCTGGTGTCAAGCTGCCCCGTGTTTCATGACGCGGAGGGACAGCTCCTTACCGATTATGCTTCACGCGTGGGCAAGGAGCCCTTCGACGCCTACTGCGATATCCTCATCCGCAACGGCGGACTGGGGCTGGGCATCTACTTCCACATGAGCGAAAAGGACGTGACGACCATCTTCCGCCATCCGCTGACGGCGGTGTCCACGGACGGCTTGGTGGGTCTGCCCCGCGACAATCCGCACCCGCGTTCGTTTGGCACCATGCCCCGCGCCTATCATCTGATGACGGACGAGCAGAGACTTTTAAGCCCCGAACAGGCGATCCGACGTATGACGGGACTGCCTGCGGAAAAGCTATGTCTGACGGGCAAGGGCTTCGTGCGGGAGGGCTGCGACGCGGATCTGTGCCTGATCGACCCCGCCGCCTTCCGCGACTTGGCAACGTATCAAAACGGGAGCGCGCACACCGCAGGCTTACTGCGGGTGTATGCACGCGGAACGTTGGTATATAAAGGAGAATGAAGATGAATCTGAACAAGTACGTAGTGTGTTCCCCCGAAGTCGAGCAGGCGCTCAAGGCGGGCAAGCCCGTCGTGGCGCTGGAGAGCACCATCATTTCCCACGGGATGCCCTATCCCAAGAACGTAGAGACCGCATTGAACTGCGAACGCGTCTGCCGCGAAAACGGCGCCGTCCCCGCGACCTGCGCCATCCTTGGCGGCAAGCTCTGCGCGGGACTGAGCGAAGCGCAGATCGACTATCTGGGCCGCGAAGGCATGAAGATCACCAAGGCCAGCCGCAGGGACATCCCCCTGCTGATCGCCAAGGGCATGGACGGCGCCACCACCGTGGCAGCCACCATGATCGTAGCGGCGGCTGCGGGCATTCGCATGTTCGCCACGGGCGGCATAGGCGGCGTGCATCGCGGCGCGACCAAGACCATGGACATCTCCGCCGACTTAGAGGAGCTGGCAAAGACCCCCGTCTGCGTGGTGTGCGCAGGGGCAAAGAGCATTCTTGACCTGAACCTCACCATGGAGTATCTGGAGACCAAGGGCGTGCCCGTCGTTGGCTACGGCACGGACGAGCTGCCCGCCTTCTTCACCCGCGAGAGCGGCGTCAAGCTGAACTGGCGCTTGGACGAGCCCGCCGACGTCGCGGCGGCGGTGAACGCGCAGCGCGACCTTGGCTATGCGGGCGGTCTGCTCGTCACCAACCCCATCCCCGCCGAGTGGTCCATGGACGCAAAGAAGATCAATGCGGCCATCGATAAGGCGGTCGCCGAGGCGGAGGCCTTGGGCGTCCACGGCAAGGAGGTAACGCCCTTCCTGCTCAAGGCGGTCACGGACATCACGGGTGGTTCGAGCTTGGCAAGCAACATACAGCTGGTCTACAACAATGTAAAGGTGGCGGCGCAGATAGCCTGCGCTCTGTAAAATCAAAACGGGGGTGCGGAGCATGAACAAACGCGGTATAGCCCTTATACTCGCCGTCCTTCTGCTGTTGCCGCTGGCGGGGACAGCCTTGGCGGACGGACGTCTGCTGGGCGACTGCAGCGGCGACGGTAAGGTCAACTCCCATGACGCGGCGGTGATCCTGCGCTATACGGTGGATCTGGAGCAGCTTGGCGGCGAAGCATGGTACGCGGCGGATGTGAGCGGCGACGACAAGGTGGGCGCTGCGGACGCGGCGCTGATCCTGCGCTGTACGGTGCGCCTGAGCGTCATCACAGGCGAGGTCGGGCAGCTGATGGATATGATCGACGGACTGTCCTTTTCCTTGGACAGCTTTGATCTGACCGTGGGCGAGACCGCCACGCTGTATGTGTTGACGGCGGGTTCGGGCGAGACCGACCTTAGCCTCTCCTGCGATGCGCCCGGGGTACTGTCGGCCGTGCTGAACGGCACGAGCATCAGCCTGCAAGCGCTCAGCATTGGCGCGGCGACCCTGCGCGTGGAGGACGCCGTCAGTCATTTTAGCGCCAAGATCACCATTGCGGTGCTTTCCCCCATCTCCCCGCCTGCGGTCAATACGCAGCTGTACGAGTACATCTGCATCGGCCTGTACGGCACGAGCAGTGTGACCGAGGCGCAGGCCAACACCGCGCTTGCGCTGTATCAAAGCCTTTGCCTGCTGTCCGACGCCGACCCCTATCGCAAGGTGCTGGAAGCGGGGCTGAGCTATGTCGGTACGCCCTACAGCCAATTGGACTGCAGCGCGTTCACCAGGCAGGCCTACCGCGACTGCGGCTATGGCAGCGGGGTCGTCTGCGCAGGCAGCAACGATCAGATCAGTCTGTTCCGTAAGAACGGCGTGCTGTACGACATTCCAACGGTGGGCGGCATGCCCTACTACAGCGGCGTTCGCCCCGGCAGCGTCCTGCTGTGGACAAACTCCGCAGGGACGGGCAACCATTCCGCGCTGTACTTTGGTTCGGTCAACGGAACGGATTACTACCTGGAATCCTCCTCCGGCAACGGCGGGGTGCGGCTGTGCGCGGCTTGGGGCAGCTATGGAAGCTGGATCCTCCGCTATTACGCCTTGCCCTTGGGCTAAGGCGGGGACATTTGACCTCAACTCGCGGCGAAGCCTTTCGCCGCGAGTTTTTTGTCCGCTCATTCGCTGCCCGACGCTTCCGCCCGCCTTGCGGACAGAACCGCCTTTCCCCCTCCTCTGTAGGGGCGGATATCATCCGCCCCCCGTGCGGACGGAAATAATGTGCCGCCGTTGACGGCATGATGCGGCAGACCGCCGTCTGCCATGCTGCGTTGCGCGCTTCACGCAACATGATGTTAAGCGTGTCCTGCAAGCATGCCACGCTGAATGAAGGTGACTTTGCGGAGCAAAGCAACCTGAACTGTTCACTGTTCACTGTTCACTTATCCTCGGGATTCGGCGGGCGGATGGTATCCGCCCCTGCGATTTCCATTAAGAGGGATCAAATGACAGATCCACGGTGTGGGTATCGAAGTATTCGTCCGTGTCAATACCCTTCCCACAAACGCTGCGTACTTTTTACGGCACTAAAAAGGGGAGTGCCGAAGCACCCCCCTTATCGGATCTTTCGATCGCTTTAGCTTCAGATGAAGCGGCGGCGACGGATGAGCACGAACGCGAGGCCGCAGATGGACCATACGCCGATGCCGATCCACAGGTAGATCAGCGTGGATTCGCCCGTCTTCTTCAGGCTGCGGATCGCGGTGACCGCGTTGTCGCACTGCAGCTGCGTACGGCTGCCGTTGTTCATCACAGCGATCGCCGCATCATAGGCTGCCTGCCACTTTTCCTTCAGCTCGTCGGAGCACTTGTCGTAGTTGGCGCTGCCCATGAAGGCTGCCGCATACGCAATGGCCTTTTCCAGCTCGGTGGTGTAGGCGAAGGGGCGGATGTCCGAACGATCGCGCACACGGATACGAGCGCCGATCTGATCGGCCTTCGTGTAGCTGTTCTGACCGATGGACGCGATGCCGCGTACGGTCACGCCACAGCCGACGGTGATGGCGCTCAGGTCATGGTAGCCGTACTGATCCTTGACGCAGTTCTCGTCGCAGTCGATGTATCCATCGATGAAGACGATGACCGTGCCGCTGCCGTCGCTGACCTTGATGGCGCCGATGACGCCGTTGCTGTCGTATTCGACCGCGGTGACCTTGCCGGTGAACTCGACCAGATTGCCCACATAGGCCTTGGAAGCGGCCTGCTTTGTGGTGACCTTGTCGATGATCAGAGCATCCGTGTCGCTTACGTCGCCGTTAGGCTCGACATACGCGATGCGGTTTGCCGCGCTGAGAACATCCAGCTTGGCGTTCAGAGCGCTGTCGTCGATGACGTACTGATCCACGTCCTGCTTGCTGGAGGCCACCGTGATGGCGACTGCTTCCAGCTCTGCGCGCTCGGCGTAGGACAGGGTGATGTCGCGCACATAGCCGCCGTAGGCGTTGCCGCAGTTCAGCTCGATCTCACCCATGTAGGAGGAGGTCATGCCGGTGACGCGCACCTTCTGGCCGACCTGATAGTTGCCTGCAACGGGGAACACGTTGATGCCGCGGCCGCTCTCGTCCTGCACATAGATGCAGTCGAAGAAGGCGGTCTCCTGCGAATGTCCGCTGGCGTTGGCGGTGACGTAACCCTCGATGGTGTAGGTCAGGCCTTCCTTGTTGGTCTCATGAATCTTGCTGATCGCCGTCACCGTCTCAGGATTGAGCATCTTGAAGAGGTTGACGCAGATCTGGTAGTTGGAGTTCTGCAGCGTGGAAGCGCTCTCGACCTCGACCTTCACCTCGAAGGTGGAGAAGAAGGTAACGCCTGCCGTCACGCAGAAGCCGCCGCCGGGCAGGGTCTCCTGCGCCAGCACCACGATATCGGTCTGATCGCCGCAGGCTGCGTAGTAGCTTGCGCTGCGCTCGGTCTCGGGATTGGGCTTGTAAGCAGAACCGGTGTAGTAGGTGTCATAGGAGCTTACGAAGCTGGTGGGGAAGGCCTTGACAACGGGGGTCGCGCCGTTCAGGATGATGGGCGCCGCGTTGTAGGCGGAGAACAGCAGGTTGGTGTTCTCGATCAGCTCGTCGCAGAGGCTCGCTGCGAAGTTGTAGTACTCCTTGCCGATGAAGTGCAGACGGTAGGTCTCGTTGGTCTGGTTGACCACATCCGCCACGATGCCGCTGCCCACACGCGCCTTGGCGCCCACGGCCTCCAGCAGCTCGTTGGAGATGACCGCAGCCTTCTCATCCGCAGCCGCCGGTTCGGAGCGGTCGGACTTGGAGGTGATGATGATGTTGCCGCCCTTGTCCGCATAGCGCTTCAAAGCGGCGATCTCATCATCGGTGTACAGGGAGTTCGTGATGGCAACGCCCTTGCCGTTGTAGGGAACGGTCAGCACCAGCAGGTCGCAGCCCGCCAGCGTTTCATCGGACAGTGCCTCGGTCAGATGGCGTGCGCTGACATTGTAGTCGGCGGCCAGCTCGATGAAGCCCGTGTCGGAATCGGCATAGTTGCCGGATACATAGAAGTTGACGTGGTGCGCATCGATGAGCATGGTCTTCATCTCGGACGCATCGCGCACCGTGAAGGACAGAGTCGCCGTGAAGGTGTAGCTCGTGCCGTTGTAGTTGGCAGTCACCTCAACGGAGAGGGTCTGGTAGCCGATCGCATTGGGCTTGTACGTCCACTTGATGCCGGAATTCTCGCTCTCGGGATCCACGGTGTAAGCGGTCTTGTCGGTGTACTTCACAACGCCGTCGATCATCCACGCGACCTTTTCGACCGTGTAGGCAGACTGCTCGTAGTTGTAGACCGTCAGGGTGAAGGTGTTGTCCTCGTTCTTCAGAACGGAAACGTTGTCCTTCGTCAGAGAGGTGATGCCGATCTTGGTGGTATCCTTGACCCACACGGGAGCGGTGACGGCGATGTCGCTGTCAGCTTCGTCGATGCGGATATAGAAGTAGGAGTAGTCGGTGTCCGCAGAGAGGGTGAACTTGTAGTTCCAACTGCCGCTCTTGCTGTTGAAGGACTTCTTGGCAAGCGTGGTTCCGCCGTTGGTGATGATGGACACGGTGGAAACGCGGTCGGTCGGATCGTTGAAGCTCACGTCGATGGAAATCTCCGTGCCCAGCTCGTAGTTCTCTACGCTGCCCATGATGTTGCCGTTGAGCGTATAGATGATCTCCAGATCGTTGTCCTCGGTTGAGTACATGGTCATGTCGCGCATGGCCTGGTAAATGCCTTCCTCGGTGAAGTTATCGGTGTAGATAACGTCGCGGCAGGTGTTGCTGTCGCCCCAACCGCCCTTATGGTTGTCCTGGTTGTTGGTAGGCGCAAGATGCCAGCCCTTGTCCAGAGCCAGCGTGTAGTACTCATAGCTCGGCCAGTACATGGAACCGCCGACCTTGCCCTCGCCGTTGCCGACCTCGACCATGGTAATCAGCTCATCGTAGGCCGCGGTGTAGTGCGCAAAGTCCTCGAAGGTGCCGAAGGTCGTGCCGGGATGGTTGAACTGGTTGATGGTCTTGGAACCGCCGTCGGCAGCCGCGGTGTTGGCTACTTCGACCAGACGATCATAGTACGCCACCAGTCCGGGACCGTTCTTGACCACGTAGGTGGAGTTGTTGCGGGACTCGATGCCCACGGAGTTGAAGGTGTTCATGTGGCCGTACTGACCGGACCAAGTCATTTCGTAGCCGTAGAGGGCAACGAAGCTGTCGTCCGTGTAGGTCGCGGCCGTAGCTCTGGCCTGCTGCCAAAGGGTCATGCTGCCGTCGGCAGTCTTGGTGCCCTTGGTGGGGTCGGTCATGTCGCCCAGATTGGACGAGGTGTCGAAGTAGTTGGAGTGGTCGGTGACCGCCAGGAAGTCGACATGCTCGGCTTCATACTTGGCATGGGTGTAGGCCTGATCCAAGGTGCCGGTGCCGTCGGAATACTGCGCGGTATGGCTGTGCAGCTGTCCAAAGTACAGGCTGTAGGTCGCCTCGCCCACGGTGAAGCTCCATGTAAGGTCGGCAGTCTTGCCGTCAGCACGGGTGATTAGGATCGCCGCCGTGTACTTGCCGTCCGCCATGTCGGCTGTCGGGGTGTAGCTGTAGACGCTGCCAAGCTTGGTAAGCGTGATCGCTTCGCCGTTGAGCGTCATGGCAATGGTGGGATTCTCGCCGCCGTTGGCAATGGTGACGGAGATGACGGGACGCTTGTTCGTGCCCGTAGCTTCGTTGCTGGCGGGGGTATAGGCGGTGATCTGCGGCAGATCGACCACGTTGATGGTGCCGCTCACCGTTGTGCTGTTGCCTTTCACGTCGATTGCCGTAATGGTGATGGCAATGCTGCCTCCGCCCACGATGTCGCTGCCCGGGATCACGGCGCTGTAGCCGTCATCGCCCGCCGTCATTTCTATGGTGCCCACGGTACCGCAGACGTATGTCAGCGATACGGAAGCGATGGCGCTGTAGTCCTCGACCACCGCGTTGACCGTGTAGTCCATGCCAACTTCCGCGTCCAGATAGGTGGGCAGAGTGATGACGGGGCCTTCCGTGTCGGCAGCGGTCATGACATAGTCCGCATCGGTGCCGTTGCGAAGCTGCTTGGTGCTGCTGTACTTGGACACGGCGCAGTAGATGTTGACCACATCGCCGGCCTTGAACCACTTGCTGTAATCCGCTGCGCGATAGATGCCCATGGAGGCAGTCCCCGCCGCATCGGTCACGGTCGTCGTGCCGGTGGAGGAGTACTCGCCCAGCTTGACGTTCTTGATGTATACATACTCGGTCAGCAGGCTGTCGAAGTTATCCAACACGTCCTGCAAGGACTCGAACACCTGCGCTGCGGACGCATCCTTGCCCTTTTGGGCTGCGGTCGCCGCGCTGATGTCGGTCAGAGACTGGATCTGCTGCACGCCGCCGTAGGCGCCCAGCGTACCCGTGAGAACCACCCAGTCGCCAAGGTTGATGGGCGTTCCGTCGGTGTAGCTGTCCAGAGAGTTATAGACCTGCAGCGCGCAGATCTCTTCGCCGTTCCAGCTTTGCAGCACGGCGGAGTTGACCGAACCATAGTTGCCGAAGCGGTATACGAGCTGGCCTACGACCTTCGCGCCCGTGACGGCGCCTGCATTCAGAGCCTGATAGATGCTCATCGTGCCGTCGGAGGCGGTCAGGGTGTACTCCCAGTTGGTCTCGGCGGACTTGTCCGCGCCCACTGCCGCATACGCCGTCAGCTTGCAGGCCGCGGTGATGGCAACAGGTGCGCTGTAAGCCACATATGCGCCATCGTCGATCTTGTAGTAGATCGTGGCGCCTTCGGTGGCGCAGGTCAGGGTGACGGTGTCGCCTGCGTTGACGATGCCGCCTGCGGGAGATGCTTCCACCGCCTCAACGGCAGCGGCTTCCACCTTGTAGAACTGCATGATGAACATGCCCTCGCTGCCTGCCGCGATGTTGTAGTAGCCGCTGTAATAGTTGCTGCTGTTGTACCACTCCAGATAGCACGCACGGCCTACGTTTTTGATGTAGTAACCGCCCGTCGCCGTCTCCAGCGTCCACTTGTCGTTGACCTTATCGTAGGGGGTGCTGGAATAGCTCGTGTCCATGGACAGCTTCTTGCCGTCCTGGCTGAAGCAGTAGCTGCCGTCCGCATTGAGCGTGACGTCCCAAATGATGCTCTCAGGTACGGCGCTCATCGTCCCATCGGTGGGCGTGATGTCGTAACCCGCGTTGTAGTAGCTGGCAGCTGTTCCGCAGCTGTTCAGCGCCTTGCTGTATGCGGGGGTATAGATGACGACCTGATCGCCCGTCTGCGGGACGGTGCTCATCAGCGCCGCATTTCCTCCGGCTGCAAGGGAGACTGCCGGGATCAGGCAGAACACCATTGCAAAAGCAAGGATCAATGCCAATGCTCTTTTCATGTTTTTCCTCCTCGTTTGTTCGCTGTGCGCGCAATACGCGCATATATACGGATACAGTATAACAGTTCATGTGAAAAAAAACCAGTGGCAAATGAAAATTTATGCGAAAGCGCACGAATGAAAATTTGTGCAACGCCGCTGTGCAGCAGCGCGGAAGCTTTTCCTATTTAACTATTTCAAACACATATTGCCGCCGGACGAGTTTTCGACCCACGACGCCCTCCGCTTCCAGCTTCAGCAGATCCTGTCGTGCCGTTTCGGTCACAACGCCGAATTTCTTTTGCCACTCCCGAATGGTAACGGAGTGATTCGGGCTTGTGAGGATCCACTTTGCCCCCTCCATGACGCGTTCGTTCATGCCGTCCCGCTTCAGTTTTTCAAGCGTTTGCTCCAAAACGACCTTGTTGATGAGCCGCTCCTCCATCGACCGTACGGCACGCGCAAGCATACCCGTGTAGTAGTCGATGAAATAGGTCATGTCAAAGTCGTCGTCCTCTACGTCCTTGATCGCCTTATAGTACTTGCTGCGCTCCCGCGCGATCACGTCGGAAATGGAGAAAAAGCGAAAGAAATCATATCCCGCCTGCAAGAGCAGCATATAAGAAAGCGTCCTTGCCGTCCTGCCGTTTCCGTCGCTGAAGGGGTGTACATATACAAAATAAAAATGCGCGACGCAGGCCTTGATAAGGGGCGAAAGCTGATCGTTTGCAAGAAAGTCCACAAGCGACGCCATCATGCCCGGCACCTTTTCCGCCTCAGGCGCTGTATACACAAGCTCCCCGCGTCCCGAGCGAACAAACACCTTCCCGCTTCGATATGCGTTTTGCGCTTCGTCCGCGTCCAAGGTATCCTTTGTCACAAGCCCCCATATATCCAATATGGTCTGCTCCGTGATCGGCGTGTCCAAATGCTCCAGCACATAACCAAGAGCTTCGTAGTTGTTCTTTACCATCTGCTCCGATCTGTTCTTGGGCGATCTTTGCGCGCTGAGGACTTCCCTTGCCTCCCGCTTGGTCGTAAACGCGCCCTCGATCACGCCGGAATAGTACGCTTCATCGGGCAGAGCCTCGCGGAATGCCTCCTCGTATCCGGCTCCCTCAAACACCAGCTCCCGCCGCGCAAGCGAAAGGATCTCCTCCGTCTGCTTTGTGATGCTCTCGGTCAGCACCCACCAAAATGGCTGTCCGTCCACAGCGGCCAGCGGCAGCGGCTTAGATCTCTCCCTTCTTGCCTTTTGCAGCTGCGGCCACGCCTCGGCTATGGGCACGGACACGGGCAGACGGTGAAGAATGTCCTTGCGGGGCAGATACTTTTCAAGATAGACCGACAGGATCTCCTGCATGTTGCTTTCCTCACCTTCTGTTATCTTTTGTTTTACTTTTGATCCTCTGCCAATATAAAACCATTTTACTTCTATTTATCTTCCAATGCAAGACTATTTTTTGCCGAGCCCTGCTGTTTTGCGGCCGTGGCGCAGGATCTTTAACAAGGGCGGCTGCCGCGATGGGTGGTTTGCCCGCTTCCGCCGCGCCGAACACATATTCTATGGGATCGCGGGCAGGATAAGGCCGATAAGCGGACGCTTTTGCGCCTTAAACGGAGGTTTTTTCTATGGCTGTGCATCATATCGGCAAACGAACGCTGCTGTTTCCCACAAGACCTTGGGTGCTCTCCGCCGCTTCGCTGGTCAGCCAAGTGGAGGGGGACGGCCCGTTGGGGGACGGCTTTGACGTGATCCTTGGGGACGACCGCATGGGCGAGGACAGCTTTGAAAAGGCGGAGCTTGCGATGTTCAAAAACGCCGTCCGTCTGGCGTGCAACAAGGCGGGGCTGTCCCCCGCCGAGCTGAACTGCCTGCTTGCGGGGGATCTGCTCAACCAGATCATCACCGCCAACTACGGCGCACGCGATCTTGCCGTGCCCTTCTTGGGGCTGTACGGCGCCTGCTCCACGATGGCGGAAAGCCTGCTGCTGGGCGGCGTGCTGACCGACGGCGGCTACGCCTCCCCCGTCGCCTGCGTGGCGTGCAGCCATTTTTCCACGGCGGAGCGGCAGTACCGCTATCCGCTGGAGATGGGAACGACCTCGCCGCCCACGGCGCAGCGCACGGTCACGGGCGCGGGCTGCCTGCTCGTAAGCGACCGCGTCCCCCCCGCCGCGCCCTTCTCCCACATCGTGCTTGCGAGCGCCACCATCGGCATGGCGGTGGATCTTGGCATCACCGACGCGGGAAACATGGGCGCCGCCATGGCGCCTGCCGCGGCGGAGTGCATCGAGCGGCATCTGTTGGACACGGACGGTACGCCCGACGACTACGACCTGATCGTCACGGGGGACCTTGGAACCTTCGGCAGCGAGCTTCTTTTGGAGCTGCTGCGGCAAAAGCGCATCGAGCTTGGCAGCAAGCACTACGACTGCGGCTGTCAGATCTTCAGTCCCGAACAGGGCTACAACTGCGGCGGCAGCGGCTGCGGCTGCTCCGCCGTGACGCTTGCAAGTCAACTCTTGCCCAAGCTTGAAAGCGGGGAGCTGCAGCGCATCCTCTTTTTGGCGACGGGTGCGCTGATGAGCCCCACGAGCAGCCTGCAGGGGGAGAGCATCCCCGGCATCGCGCACGCGGTCGTGCTTATGCACAAGGAGGACATATAAATGGACGCTTGGAAGTTTCTTTGGGCCTTTTTGATCGGCGGCGGCATCTGCGTGGTCGGTCAGCTTTTGATCTCTCTGACCCGCATCACCCCCGCCCGCGTGCTGGTGCTGTTCGTCACCTTGGGCGTAGTGCTGGGCGCGGTGGGGGTGTATAAGCCGCTTACGGAGTTTGCGGGCGCGGGCGCGACCGTGCCGCTGACGGGCTTTGGCAACACGCTTGCGCAGGGCGCGATCGAGGCGGTCAACGAGAAGGGCTGGCTGGGAGCGTTCACAGGCGGCCTCTCCGCCACGGCGGGAGGCGTGTCAGCCGCCGTCCTGTTCGGCTACCTTGCCGCCTTGGTCTCCAAGCCCCGCACTAAGACCTAATTGATGGGGATCTCATCGGTGAAGATCACTTCACCCGACGAGAGCGTGATCTTGAACATACAATAGTAGGCGTACTCGTCCATGGGCGCTGCGATCTGCACATGGGGAATGCCGTCCGAAAGGCGGAACTCTGTCAACGCGCCATACCCCGGGGTCTCCCAGTCCGTAACGGGCTTCAAGGTTCCGTCTGCGGTATAGGTCTTCAGCTGGCACTTCTTGGCGATCTGTATGCTTCCCCAGGTACTCAGGTCGATCAGCTGCTTGCCGCTTTGGATCAGTTCATCGAGATCCTGCCCTTGGTTTCCTTGTATTACGCCGACTAACGCCCCCGTCGGGTGATCGGCGTCGATCACGACCTGCATTTCAACATAGAGCGACATTGATGAGCGGAGCGCAAACAGCACGCCGTGGCAGAAAAACTTGGTCCCGTATTCGTCATTCGCTTTCTCTCGAACGTAAAAGTCCCTGTATTCCCCCGTTTGCGGGTCGACGACAACGAGGTTCTTCGGCGCATAATCGAAGGTGATCAGGCCATCGTCGGATACCTCAACGTCGGAGCCGCAATTGAGCAGGAACACAAGCTCCTCCTTGCCCTTGTCCGGCGTCTCGCCCTTTTTGAAGGGGCTTCTGTAAACATAGTACTCCACCTTCACCGCAGAGGCATTCTGCGCTTGGGTCAGCTGCCAAGTCGCAACATAGTCTACGGAGACCGCCGTCTGATCGGCCGCGCTTACCGTGCTTTGGGCAAGGTCGCTCATGTCCCCCACGTCGCAGGCCGTCACATAGTCGGTATAGCTCTTGGAGACGGAGTACCGCGGATAGCTGCTGATCCATGCGTCGCGCCAGACCGTGTTGAGATAGGGGAAGTAGCAGGTTGCGCCATAGGCTCCCGCTGCCGAGGTCTTGTTCAGCACGACCACCTCGTCCAACGCTTGCAGGACGGCTTCCGTCTCGTTGGGATAGGTTCGGCGCAGCCTTGCCATCAGATCCCCAAGGTCGACCAAGTCGTAGGAATCTGCGCTGGTAAACACGGCAAAGGACTTTGCCTGCGCTCTGGCGCGAAGCACGTTGATCCCCTTATCGGTATCGATATCCGCCAAGGCAAGGTCGAACAGCGCCTCGATGTCGGAGGACAGCGCCCCCACCTTGCTAAGATCCATGCAGGACAGCGTCAGATCCGTAAACCCGTACGGCTCGTAGAAGTCGAAGTAGGCGTCTATGATCAGGTAGCCCGCCTCCGCGCCGTTCGTTGCCGAACCGATGTCCGATAGGAAGTCGTAGTTCCAACCGTAGCCGGGGATGGTCTCCTCGGAGGCAATGAGATACTCGGCATACGGACTTAGGAGCTTTGCCACCTCGATCGAGCCCATGAGGCAGGCGTCGAAACCGATCCACTCGAATTTGCATCCGGAAAGGCACAGGTTGGAGGTGGCTATGGCGGAGGCGACCTCCTCCATAGAGAGCATGTCGCCAAACAGGGTGTCGTACCCGTAGCCGCCCATCGGTCCGCCGCCGTGATCCCACAGGATCAGGCTGTACAGATCGGCAGGATAGTAGCCGTATGCAAAGTCGATGAAGCTCATCAGCATGTTCGGATCCGCCATGTTCTGTGCGCTCGTCTGTGAAACGATGCCAAGCGATCCGTTCTGCAGCTCCAAAATATAGAGGGAGCGGGCGTCCATGCCCTGCATGTACCAAGCGGTCGTACCGCCGCAGCAGACAATGACATTGACGTCGTCCGTGGCGGGGATGGAGGCGTTCATCATCTCGCACAGATCCAGCGTGGCTGCGGGCGCATAGGGATTGTCCGACTCCAAGTTGGACGCCACGACATAGATCATGATGGTCTGGCTCCTCTTGGCGCCTGTACCGTCGGGCTTGTCGAACTTGTTGGTGTCACCCGTATTTTGCGAATAGGCCTTGGTTCGAAGCACGGGCGGCGCTTGGTACGCTTGCTCCTCGAACGCGACCTCGCTGCCCGTATAGGGTCCCGCATACAGGCTCTCCGCCAAATAGTCGCATACCTCTGTACTGATGCTGAGGCTCGTAACGCGGTGGGTCTCGTTGCTGACTGTGATCCGCACGTAATACTGATACGCGGTGCCATAGCTTGTGAACGGTTCCGTCTTGTTGAGCGAGAAGGACGAGGAATAGGTGGTCTCGTTGTCTGTGCTGTCCTCGTAGGTCGAATACTCGTTGCTTGCCAGCGCCTTCTTAACGGCGTCCTCCGTGCTGCCGATCTGCAGGTCGGGTGCGATCACAAGGGGCGTGCAGGTCTCGACCGAGTCCTGACTGACGCCTGTAATCACGCAATGCGCCGCGTCGACTTGACGCCTTGAGTAGTTGGCGCTCTGAAAGGACCAGATCTCTCCGTCCTTCTTCATTTGCAGGCTTCCCCTTGCCCCCGCACCTACGTCTTTGCCGCGGACGAGCTCCCAGCCGTCGTCCAAAAGCGCGGACACGGGCACGGGCAGCGTATACAGCTCTCCAAGCAAACGAAAATTCAGGCTCACAGGAAGGGTCCCAAGCGCGGCAGGCGCCTTGTAGTTTGCCAAATACGCGGTGTCGCCGGGGTTGTTTGCCGTCTTTACATCAACGATATAGTCCGCCGCCTGCACGCACAGCAGGGAAGCGTCCTCAATGCTGAACAGGAAGATCACGCAGCTGTTTTCATAGACGTACCCGTTGTAATCGGGCGCATACAGCAGCTGGCGCACGTCCTCCAGATCCTGCGTTTCCGAGGGTTCGCCGTATTGCTCGATGATCTCCGCCTCGGTCTTGCCGTTGAGAACAAAGCCGCGGGTCAGGCATATCTCGTGATCGGAGCTGCAGTCCAGTCGAACACGCGATACATGACAGTCCGTCAGGTATTGCTGATCCCCGCTCATATTCTCTGCAAGAGCGCGGATGACGGCGTCCCCCTTGGTAAGATCGATGTACCGCTCTTCCTCCGAATACAGCAGGGAATCCGGCAGGCAGCTTCCCTCTTCGGCATAGTAGGCGTTGGCAGCATAGCTATGGAGGTCGAACCTTATGCCCTTTGTGAAGCTCCAGCCGTTGTTTGTGTAAGTGCGAAGCACCTCTGGGAGGTGATAGAACTCACCGTCTATTGTAAAGTTGAACTCGAACAGCTCGCCGCCAAGGACCCCCGCGGCGGGATCGGCTTGCAGGCGCGAGCTCGTGTCGAAGGCGGAAGCGGCCGCCTCATCCATCATCTCGAGCACGATGTCCGCAGCGGGCTTGTCCGCAGGATCGATGGGCAAAGCGCCTGTGTCGGAAACGCCTTCATCGGGCGTGGGCAAAGCAAGGATGCTCAAAAGCTTATCCTTCCAGCAGCCAAAAATGGGCAGCAGGAGCAAGAGGATCAGGAGCATTGCCAAGACGCGGCCGGCTCTCATCATTCTGTTTTTCATTGTCCCCTCCGACGATCTGTTATTTGCAGCAGTATATAATATCCCTATAATTATTATATCATTATTTGCGCATGCCCAACGCAAGTCTTGCAGAAATACCCCTTTGCAAAGCATATTTATGCTCTGCCTGTCGTTTTGATCAATAAAGTCCTGACTATGGGACAGCGGATCTATTACCCTTGGAGCGTGACAAGACGGTACGGCGTGATCGCCAAGGGCTGTTGCAATGTATGGTGAACAGGGGAAGATCGCATGGCAGCGAAGCGCGGTGAACGATCTGCAATGTTCATCACGGGTGAATTCACAAGAGCCTCCAACAAGAATTTGGCTGCCTGTTGGTATGGAATGGCGCACAGCAGAGGGTATGCAACGGCCGAGCAGCGCTTAGTGCAGCTTGCACGATAGGGAACGCGAAAGGAGCTTGGATTGGGACAGGCAGCGCGGGGGGTGTCGGTAGGTAAGGTTTGATGCGCGGCAGCGAGAATTTGTGCTCCTCCCTCTCAAATTAAATAGTAGGGAAAGCCGGTCACGCGGACACGGCGGGCGGATGGTATCCGCCCCTGCGGGGTGTGAGGGAAAGAGGGTTTTGCGGACACAGCTGCGTTAGTGTAAAATAATACCGTGTAAACTCATGAGCAGGTTGGGTGAGACGGAAG
>CAZBBX010000031.1:0-24634 GCA_964490325.1 uncultured Oscillospiraceae bacterium | reverse complement strand
AATTCCCGATGCTTGTGACGCTTGACGGGATGGTCACGCTTGCGAGCGAATCGCAGCGAGAGAACGCAGAATTCCCGATGCTTGTGACGCCGGACGGGATACTGTAGCTTGCGGCGGTTTTCCCCGCAGGGTATTGAATCAACGCGGTCTTGGCCTTGTTGAACAGTACGCCGTCCACGCTTGCGTAATACGCATTGCCGCCGGCCACACTGATGCTTGTGAGCGAATCGCAGATACTGAACGGGCCATCCCCAACGCTTGTGACGCTTGACGGAATGGTCACGCTTGCGAGCGAATAGCAGTCTGCGAACGCATAATTCCCGATGCTTGTGACGCTTGACGGGATGGTCACGCTTGCGAGCGAATCGCAGTCCCAGAACGCAAAGTCCCCAATGCTTGTGACGCTTGACGGGATGGTCACGCTTGCGAGCGAATAGCAGTCTTCGAACGCACGATCCCCGATGCTTGTTACGCCTGACGGAATACTGTAGCTTGCGGCGGTTTTCCCCGCAGGGTATTGGAGCAACGCGGTCTTGGCCTTGTTGAACAGTACGCCGTCCACGCTTGCGTAATACGAATTGCCGCCGGCCACGCTGATGCTCACGAGTGAATAGCACCATGCGAACGCATACTCCCCGATGCTTGTGACGCTTAACGGGATGGTCACGCTTGCGAGCGAATCGCAGTCTTCGAACGCACTATCCCCGATGCTTGTTACGCTGTTGGGGATGGTCACGCTTGCGAGCGAATCGCAGTTATAGAACGCATAATTCCCGATGCTTGTGACGCTTGACGGGATGGTCACGGTCGTGAGCGAATCGCACCATCGGAACGCAGAATCCCCAATGCTTGTAACGGGATAGCCGCCCAAGGTCGAAGGGATGGTAAGGGTCGCGGCGGAGCCGTTGTAATCGGTTATGGTAGCTTTTCCATCCGTAACGCTGTAGGTATAGTCGCCCGAAGTCTCCGCAGCCGCGCTGCGCATCAAAGCACACGGGAGCAGAGTAAACAGCAGTGCAGCCGCCAACAATGCGGCAAGGGATCTTTTCGGTTTGTAATACATGTTTTTCATCCTCCTTATAAATTGAAGTGTATCATATTCAAAAGGAAGACGGATAGATTTTGCAATTATTGTATATTTATCAACATAAATTGTTGGGCGTCGGTGTGTGGAAACACTTTCCCGCAAATTTCGATCTTGCCGACCCAAAAAAGCGAAGGTTTCCTTGCAAAGCGCAGACTTGCCGCTCATACATGTCTTGCCGCGGCGCGGCGATCCTGCGACGCAGGTTGGCTATCTCTCGCTTACCGCTCATACATGTCTTGCCGCGGCTGCGGCCGCCGAGGACGCGGACTATCGCTATTGCCGCGGCTGCGGAAAGGAACTGTCTAAAAACTAAGACTGCAAGGCTTCCCTAACTATAAAGGAACGACCGCCGCTAAACTGTCGCGAAAGTCGTTCCTTTTGTTTGTAAGGAAGTTGGGACCGGGGAGCGGGAAAGGCGCTATCCCGCCTTGCCCAAGGTCGGTTCCAATTTGACGCTGTAGCGGAGGGCGGCGGCTTTGCTGCCGTCTGTTGCCCTTTCGCCGCGCCTGTTCTGTCCCTCTGTCAGCCAACCTTGCCCAAGGTCTGTTCCAATTTGACGCTGTAGCGGAGGATCTTGGCGGCGTCGGCGGCGGTGTAGCTTGCGGCAAAGCCGAGGTTCGCGGCGGCAAGCTGTAAGGCGTCCAAGCTCTCCAGCTTGACCGTGGCGCGGAGGATGACGGCGGCGTCGGCGGCGTTCACGGTTCCCGTTTTGTCCACATCGCCCATGACGATCACGCGGTACTGCGCATTTTGATAAAATACGATGTCACCCGTTTTTAACAGACCCGTGCATTGGGTCAGCAGCTCCTCGCCAAGCGCCGCCTTCAGCATTTCGGCGGTAGTTTTGGGCGGGAGATTCAGCAGCAGCCCCGCCGCCGCATCAAGCCGGATGTACTGCTTGACCTCCATGCCCTCCGCGTTCGTCACCGCGATATACGGCGGCTCCACATACAGGACGATCGGATAACCGTTCCAAGTCGTCTCCCCGTTCGGCGCCCAAGCGGAAGCAAACGAAGCGGGGTAATAGATGGTGCAGCCTTCGGCGCAGAACAGCAGGAGATTCTCTCCAACCTCGCTCGGCGGCGCGCCAAGGAAGGATACGGTGGAAAGCCGCTCACAAAAGCCCAACGCTAAATCTCCGATGCTTGTGACGCTTGACGGGATGGTCACGCTTGTAAGCAAGCCGCAGCCAAAGAACGCATGATGCTCGATCGTTGTGACGCTTGACGGAATGCCCACGCTTTTGAGCTTCGTGCAATACGAGAACGCCAAGACGCCGATGCTTGTGACGCTATTGGGGATGGTCACGCTTGTAAGCGACCGCCCCTCCTTAAACGCAGCCTTCCCGATGCTTGTGACACTGTTGGGTATGACATAGTCTGCGGCGGTCTTCCCCGTGGGGTATTGCACCAAAATGGACCTGTCCTTGCTGAACAGTACGTCGTCCACGCTTACATAGCAGGCATTGCCGCTGTCCACGCTGATGCTTGTGAGCAAGCCGCAGGATGCGAACGCACCGCCCCCGATGCTTGTGACGCTTGACGGAAGGGTCACGCTTACAAGTGATTCACACCAGCTGAACGCATCCTCGCCGATGCTTGTGACGCCCAACGGGACGGTCACGCCTGTGAACGAGGAGCAGGAAACAAAGGCGCTCTCTCCGATACTTTTGACGCTTGACGGAATGTCCACATTTGTGAGCGAATTGCAGTTTTCAAATGCGTTGTTTCCGATGCTTGTGACGCCCAACGGGATGGTCACCTCCCAAAGCGCTGCACAGTAACAGAACGCTCGATCCCCTATGCTTGTGACACCTGTGGGAATGACGTAGCTTGTGTCGGTCTTCCCGATGGGGTATTGGAGCAAGGTCGTCTTTGCAGCATCAAAGAGCACCCCGTCGATACTTGCATACTGCGCATTGTCGTCATTTACGTTGATACTTTTGAGCAAATAGCAGCCATCAAACACATCCGCCCCGATGCTTGTGACGCTTGCGGGGAAGGTCACGCTTTCAAGCGCAGCGCAGGAGTTGAACGCGCTCTGCCCGATCGAAACGACGCCTGCCGGGAAGGTCACGTCCACAAGCGTATCGCAATACTCGAACGCATTGTCTCCGATGCTTGTGACGGGATAGCCGTCCAAGGTCGAGGGGACGACAAGCGTCGTGGCGGAGCCGATATACCACACGATGGTCGCGTTTCCGTCCTCGATGCTGTATGTGTAATCGCCCGAGGTCACCTCCGTCGCGTTGCTTACCAAAGTAAACGGGAGCAGGGTGAGCAGCAGTGCCGCCGCCAGCAAAGCGGTAAAGGTTCTTTTTACAGTACAAAACATATTCTTCATCCTCCCATATGGGAAAGTGTACCATATTTTTAAGGCCGATACAATATCTATACAAGGATCCGTTTGCTTTTTTAAGTGTAGGATCCGTTTTTTTAAGGCGAAAAGGCATGTTTCCGCACATACAAAGGAACGACCGCCGCGAAGCTGTCGCGAAAGTCGTTCCTTTTATTTGTACTGAAGTTGGAAAAGGGGTCGGCCGCCGCATACGGCGGGCGCTTAGTGACCCTTTCGCTTAGCGGGCGCTTTCTTGCCGCCGTTGGCAGCCTTTGCCTTGGAGGTCTGCTTGCCTGTTGCCGCTGCCTTTGCCGCCGGCTTAGCTGCCGTGGAAGGCTTGGCTGCTGCGGACTTTTTCTCCGCGGTTTTTGCCTTGGGAGCTTCTGCGGCTTTTGCCTTGGGAGCTTCTGCGGTTTTTGCCTTGGGGGCTTCCGCGGTTTCCGTCTTGGGGGCTGCTGTGGGAGCTGCGGGTGCAGGCGTTTCGGGGATCTCTACGGGAGCTTTCGGCGCTTCCACCTTGGGGATCTCCGCAGGAGCTTGTGCGGTTTCCGTCTTGGGGATCTCTGCGGGCGCTGCCGCGGGAGCTTCCGTTTTGGGGATGTCCGCTTCTGCCGTCTGCGGCTTGGGAAGCTCCTGCCCCGTCAGGGAGCAGAACAGAGCCAAGTACTTCTTGGCGGAGGCGTCCCAAGAGTAGTCGCAGCGCATGGCGCGGCCGACAAGACGCTGCCACAGCGCCTTATCGCTGCGGTAGTAGCCCACGGCCTGCTCCGTCACGCGCAGCATCTCATGCGCGTTGTAGTTGTGGAAGGAAAAGCCGTTGCCCGAATCCTCGTATTGGTTGTAGGCCTGAATGCTGTCCCTTAGGCCGCCCGTTTCGCGAACGATGGGGATGCAGCCGTAGCGCAGCGCGATGAGCTGCGACAGGCCGCAGGGCTCGAACTGGGAGGGCATAAGAAACAGATCTGCGCCTGCGTACACGCGGTGCGCCAGTCCCTCGTTGAGCTCGATGCGGGTGGCGACGCGGCCGGGGTAGCGGCGTGAGGCGTTCTGGAAGAAATTCTCGTAATGGCTGTCGCCCATGCCCAATATGAGCAGCTGCACGTCCAGCGCCATCAGCTCGTCCAGCACACATTCGACCAGATCCAAGCCCTTTTGCGAGGTCAGCCGCGTGACCATGGCGATGAGCGGCACGTCCTCGCGCTCGGACAGGCGGCAGTCCTTTTGCAGCGCCTTCTTGCAGACCGCCTTGCCGCGCCTGTCCGCAGCAGTGAAGGTCTTGGGCAGCTGCACATCGGCTGCGGGATCGTAGGCGATGGTGTCGATGCCGTTTAGGATGCCGCTCAGCACGCTGCGGCGCTTGTTGAGCAGGCCGTCCAAGCGCTCGCCGTAGTAGCCCGTGCGAATCTCCTCGGCATAGCTGGGGCTGACGGTGGTGACGCGGTCGGAAAAGACGATGCCCGCCTTCATGAAGCTGACCACGCCGTAGAATTCCAAATTGTCCACGGTGAAGTAGCCGTCGTTGAGCCCCGTCAGGCGGCGGATGAGCGCCCAGTCGAACAGACCCTGATAGCGGAGGTTATGAATGGTGTAGACCAGCTTGATCGCGTGATAGCGGGGGTCGAAGCCATACTGTCCGCGCAGCAGCACGGGGATCAGCCCCGTCTGCCAGTCGTTGAGCTGCAGCACATCGGGGAAAAAGTCGATACGCGGCAGCGCCTCCAGCACGGCGCGGCAGAAGAAGGCATAGCGATAGCCCTCCCTCTCATCGCCCGTATACACGGTATCGCCGCCGAACAGCGCTAAATTGTCCACAAAATAGTACCGAACGCCCCGATAGAGCAGGGTGTCCAGTCCGCAGAACACCAAGCGGTCGCCAAGCAGCAGCTCGAAGCTGCAAACATGCTCCATTTTGTCGATGAAGCCGCTGCCGATGAGCTGATACTTGGGCAGGATGACGCGTGCGTCCGCACCCTCGGCGTTCAAGGCGGCGGGCAGGGAGCCAACAACGTCGGCAAGGCCGCCTGTCTTGACGAAGGGAGCGCATTCGCTTGCGCAGAGCAGGATCTTCATGGGAAACCTCCTTTCACCGTCGTCTGACGACTCTCGTCAGACCACCTGATTCTTACGCAGGATGATGGGGAAGGAATCGTAGCCCACCAGCATACGGTTGGGGCGGATGACCACGCCCTTGTCCAAGATGACATGATCCAGTACCGCGCCCTTGCCGATGGTCGCGCCCTGCATGAGGATGGAGCTTTTGACCCTTGCGCCCTCCTCGATGGTCACGCCGCGGAACAGCACGCAGTGCTCCGCCGTGCCGCGAATGTTGCAGCCGTCGGCAAGCAGGCAGTCCTTCACGTCCGCATCGGGGCCGTACTTGGCGGAGACCTCGTCCTTGACCTTGGTGTAGATGGGCGTATCGTGGCGGAACAGGTCGGTGGCCACGGAAGCGTTTAGCAGATCCATGTTGTGACGGAAGAAGGTCGCCAAGGAATCCAGCCTTGCCACATAGCCGTCATAGCGATAGCCCATGATCTTCAGGCTGCCGCTCTTTTTGAGCAGGACGTCGCGGATGAAGTCGTACTCCCCGCGGGCATAGGCCTCCTCCACCAAGAACTCTAAAAGCGCCTTCTCCATGATGAACACATCGCAGCTTTGCGCGTTGCTGTGCGGACGATAGGGGTTCAGCTCCAGCTCGGTCACGCGCCCCTCGTCGTTCATGCTGAGGCGCAGATCCTTGTTCTGATCCTCAATGTCAAAGTCCTCGACCTCGTTGTACATGATGGTGATGTCGGCGCCTGTTTGCTTGTGCTGCTCCAGCATGTCGAAGAAGGTGGTGTTGAAGATGGTATGACTGCCCGTGAGGATGACATAGCGCTCGGGGCAGCGCCTGACAAAGCCCATCACGGAGCGGAACGCGTCCACGCTGCCGCGATACAGACCCGTGTTGTCCTTGGTCATAAACGGCGGCAGGATGAACAGTCCGCCGTGCTTGCGGTGCAGATCCCACTCCTTGCCCGCGCCCAAATGATCCATGATGGAATGGTAATTCTTCTGCGCGATGAGACCCACGTTGCGCACGTTGGAGTTGACCAAGTCGGAAAGGATGAAGTCGATGCAGCGGTAACGGCCTCCAAAGGGAACCGCCGCCACGCTGCGGGAGAGGGTAAGATCCTTCAGCTTGGGGTTGTTTTCACCCGTATAGATCAGTCCGAATGCGTCCTTTATCATTGTGCCACCTCCGATACGATCTTTTCGATGCTCTCGCGGCTGGCGACCGTGCGCTGCGGCAGCCGCGTCCCCGCAGGGATGCGCATGTCGTTGCCCACCAGCGTGATATCGCCCGTCAGACGGTTGTCCACGCTCTCGCCTTCCCGAAGGGCGCAGCCCAAGGCGCAGTCCGCGCCCACGATGCTGTTTTCACCGATGATGGCCTTATGCACAACAGCGTTCGCCCCGATATGCGCGCCGGGGAAGACCACCGAGTCCACCACCGTCGCCCCTGCGTCCACATGCACCCCCGCAAAGAGGATGCTGTGCTTCACCGTTCCGCGCACGACGCTGCCCTCCGTGACAAGGCTGTCGGTCACGCGGCTCTCCGGCGACACATAGTGCGGCGCCATGACGGGATTTCTAGTATAGATGCGCCAGTCGGGATCGTTCAGCTCCAGCACGGGCGGATAGCCGAGCAGATCCATGTTGGCCTCCCAAAGGCTGGCGACCGTTCCCACGTCCTTCCAGTAGCCCTCGAAGGGGTAGGCGCTCATCGTCAGCCCCGCATTGAGCATGGCGGGGATGATGTTCTTGCCAAAGTCGTTCTCCGACGCACCGTTTTCGTCGTCCCGCTCCAGATACTCCCTTAGGATCTTCCAGCTGAACACATAGATGCCCATGGAGGCGTTGTTGCTCTTTGGCTCCTTGGGCTTCTCCTCAAAGGAGACGATGCGGCCGCGTGCGTCGGTGTTCATGATGCCGAAGCGGTGCGCCTCCTCCATCGGCACGCGAATGACGGCGATGGTGGCTGCGGCGCCCTTTTCGATATGATGTGCAAGCATGGCGGCATAATCCATCTTGTAGATATGGTCTCCCGAAAGGATGAGGACATACTCGGGATCGTACTGATCGATAAATTCACGGTTTTGATAGATGGCGTTGGCGGTTCCGCTGTACCACTGCCCCACGCGCTCGGTCATGTACGGCGGCAGCACGAACACGCCGCCCGTGTTGCGGTCCAAGTCCCAATGCTGACCCGTTCCCAGATAGGAGTTGAGGGCAAGCGGGCGATACTGCGTCAACACGCCCACGGTATCGATACCGGAGTTGACGCAGTTGCTCAGCGGAAAGTCGATGATGCGGTACTTGCCGCCAAAGGGAACGGCCGGTTTTGCCATGTTGGAGGTCAGGATGCCCAAGCGGCTGCCCTGCCCCCCCGCCAAAAGCATGGCGACGATCTTCTTTTTCATCTCACTGTCCTTTCTTCCCCTTCTCGGGATCTTGATTTTCAAGCGCCATATACAGCGCGGCAAAAGGCGGCAGCTTGACGCTCACGCGGCAGCGGAACTTGCCGAACGGCTCGTCGATGGTCGCGGTCGCATCGTTTAGGTATTCGCCCGTGCCGCCAAAGCGCGGCTCGTCGGTGTTGAGGATCTCGCGGTACAACCCCGCCGCGGGAGAACCCATGGTGTAGGCGTCCCAAGGCACGGGTGTGAAGTTGAAGGCGCACAGCAGCACGCGTCCCCGCTTATCCTTGCGGACAAAGGCGCAGACGGAATGGACGGAATCGTCCACAGCCACCCAGTCGAAGCCGTTCCAGTCGTCATCGCAGGCATACAGCGGCGGCGTCTCGCGGTACAGATGGTTCAGCTCGCGCACAAAGCGCTGCATCTCGGTGTGCTTGGGATAGTCCAGCAGCAGCCAGTCCAGCGACTCGTCGAAGCGCCACTCGATGAACTGCCCTAACTCCATGCCCATGAAGGTCAGCTTCTTGCCCGGATGCGCCATTTGGTAGGCGTACAGCAGCCTTAGCTGCGCAAACTTTTGCCAGTAGTCGCCGGGCATCTTGTTGAGCATACTCAGCTTGCCGTGGACGACCTCGTCATGCGAGAAGGGCAGGATGTATCGCTCCGAAAAGGCGTACATCAGCGAGAAGGTCAGCTTGTCGTGGTGCCACTTGCGATAGAGCGAATCCATCTGCATGTAGCTGAGCATGTCGTTCATCCAGCCCATATTCCACTTGAAATCGAAGCCCAGACTGCCGCCGTGCTTGGTGGTGACCTTGGGGAAGGCGGTGCTTTCCTCCGCGATGAGCAGCTTGTTGCCGGGCAGGATCGCCACGGCCTTGCTGATCTTGCGGAAAAGGAGTATGGCGTCC
The DNA here is from genome assembly GCA_964490325.1 of uncultured Oscillospiraceae bacterium. GTDB lineage: Bacteria > Bacillota > Clostridia > Christensenellales > CAG-138 > DAOPJM01. The sequence goes on along the minus strand of CAZBBX010000031.1, from coordinate 15,839 downwards.
GTGTTCTCCCTGCCGCCCTCGGCGTTGGGCAGCCATTCGCCGTCCTGCCTGCCGTAATCGAGGTAGAGCATACAGCTCACCGCGTCCACGCGCAGACCGTCCAGATGAAATTCCTTGAGCCAATACACGGCGTTGGAGACCAAAAAGCTTTGCACCTGCGTGCGGCCGTAATCGAACAGCAGCGTGCCCCATTGCTTCATGTCGCTGCGTCGCGGGTCGGGATGCTCATACAGCGGCGCGCCGTCGAAGCGCGCAAGGCCGTAGGCGTCGCGGGTAAAGTGGGCGGGCACCCAGTCCATTATCACGCCTATCCCCGCCGCGTGCGCGCAGTCGATGAGCAGCTTCAGCTCGTCCGGCGAACCGTAGCGGGAGGTGGGGGCGTAGTAGCCCGTCACCTGATAGCCCCAGCTGGGGTTGAAGGGATACGCCATCAGGGGCATCAGCTCGATATGCGTGTAGCCCATGTCGCGGACGTACTCCACCAGGTCGCGGGACAGGTCGCGGTAGGTCAGCCCCTTCTTCCACGAACCCAGATGCACCTCGTAGATGTTCATGGGCTTGTGATAGGGCTTTTGATGCTTTTTAACGTATTCGTCGTCCGTCCAAGCATAGGGGGCGTGTTCCCAGACCATGGAGGCCGTGCCGTTCGGCTCGCAGCGCACCGCGTAGGGGTCCGCCTTTTGAATCTCCAGATCATCCGCGCCCAAGATGGCGTATTTGTAGAGCTGCCCCGCCTTGGCAATGCCCACATAGGCCTCCCACACGCCCGTCGTGCCGATGGGCGTCATGGGATCGTTGCCCTCCAGCCAGCTGTTCCAGTCGCCTACCACGCTGATGCGCTGCGCGTTCGGCGCCCACACGGTGAAGCGCCACATTGGATAGCCCTCGTGCGTCACCTGATGACAGCCCAGCGTTTCATAGGCGCAGGCGCTGCTGCCTTGGTTAAAATAGTATAGCTCGGTGTCGAGAATATGTGCCATCGTACCCCCAATCCCGCCGAACCCGACGGTGTCTGCTGCATACACCTGTATCTTACCATGCTTTGCCCCGAAAAGGAATGATTCTTTTGTAAAAATTCTGCCTTCCGTCCGATTTGGTCTTAAATTTCGCTCCTTGGCGGCTTGCGGCGGGGGCGGAAACTTGCTATACTCCTCGTGGAGGGCTATGCAAATATGCGTTGTGTTGTCAACGGTCTTGCGGCGGAGCTTGCATGGGGACGGCAAAAGCGCCTGCGCCTGACGGTGCGCGGCGACGGCTCCGTGCGCGTCTCCGCACCCTATGGCACGCCGCAGTCCCTTATGGAAAATTTTCTTGTGCAAAAGCAGCCGTGGATCGAGGCGCAGCAAAAGTGCCTTCCCCCCGTGCCGCACTATTTGGACGGCGAGACCCTGCCGCTTTGGGGGCGGGCATACACCCTGCGGGTGCGGACGGGCAAGCGCCGTTCGCTGCGCCTTATCGGAGACGAGGCCTTCCTGTGCGTCACAGCGGACGACACCGAAGCGCGGCGCAGGGAGACCGTCATGGCCTTCTATCGAAAGGCGCTGCAAGGGGAGCTTGCGCTGCGCGTCCCGCAGTGGGAGGAGCGCACGGGTCTAAACTGCAAGTCCTGTCAGGCCTACGACATGTCCACCCGCTTTGGAAGCTGCAGCGTTCGATCCGCCGCCCTGCGCTTCAGCCTGCAGCTTGCTTCATTTCCGCCCGACTGCTTGGACTATGTGATCCTCCACGAGCTGGCGCACCTATTGTATCCCAACCACGGCGCGGCCTTTCAAGCCTATCTTGACGCCTATATGCCCGCGTGGCGCAGCATCCGCGCAAGGATGAACGGCCGAAGCACCCCAAAGGAGTAACAAAATGCTGTATACAAAGCTCACAAAAAAGGCGATGCGCTTTGCCTGTCAGGCGCACGAGGGACAGGTGGACAGGGGCGGTCTGCCCTATATCCTGCATCCGATCCACCTTGCCGAGCAGATGCCCGACGAGTACAGCACCGCTGCGGCCCTGCTGCACGATGTCTTGGAGGACGCCGCCGTGACGGAGGAGCAGCTCCGAGCCGAGGGCTTTCCCGAGCCGATCCTTCATGCGCTTGGCCTTTTGACGCACGATCCAAGCGTGGACTACATGGACTACATCCGCGCCCTGAAGGACGATCCCATCGCGGCGGCGGTCAAGCTTGCCGACCTTAAGCACAACAGCGACCTTAGCCGCTTGGACACGGTGAGCGCGGCGGACTTTGAACGAGTGGATAAGTATCGACAAGCGGAAGCCGTCCTTACGGCGCGCAGGACGGTGGAGGTCGTAGCGGCGCTGATCGAGCGGGACGGCCGCTTTTTGATCTGTCAGCGTCCGACGAGCAAGGCGCGGCCGCTGCTTTGGGAGTTTGTGGGCGGCAAGGTCGAAGCGGGGGAGACGCGGGAGGCGGCGCTTTGCCGCGAATGCCGCGAGGAGCTGGGCGTCGAGCTTGCTGTACACGCGCTCTACATGGACGTGCTGCACGAGTACCCCGACCTGACGGTGCATCTGTGCCTGTATCGCGCCGCGATCCAAGCGGGCGAGCCCCACCTTTTGGAGCATGCGGCCTTGGCGTGGATCACACCCGCCGAGATCCCGCTCTACGATTTTTGTCCCGCCGACGAGGACATTTTAAAGCGCCTGCAGGCCTAGATCGCCTTTTTGCCCTGCCCCCTTTGGGAGGCTGCCCTTACCAAGATCGAACGCTCCCCGAACGAACGGCGGCTGCCCGGCCGCGTCCGCTTCGCGAACAAGAAAACGGAGGTATCCTAATGAAAAAACTGCTTGCGTTCCTGCTGACTGCTGCCCTGCTGCTGCCCTGTGCCTACGGCCTTGCCGAGCCGACCGCGGCGGGAACCGACGATGCCTTTGCGGCGTATGAGATCGACAAGGGGCAAGACGCCGAGCCGAACGCCCTGCTGACGGGGAACAGCTGCGACATTCAGGCGGAGGATCCCCGCTATGACTATCCTGCGAACGCCGCAAGCTATGTGCGGCCTTCCGCCTCGGTCGCCTATGCGCGCATGATCGCCATGAAGACGAGCTATCCCGAGGGGATGGCGTGGACAAACGACATGACCTATGTGTGGTCCTTCCGCTACATGACCGCCTCCGGCATCGTCTACGGCACGTTCACGGGGGGAGGCTGCGTGGCCTTTTCCATGATCCTTGGGGACGCGGCCTATGGCACGAATGTCATCTGGCGGCAGTACGACACGTTCAGCTATGACGACATCGAGGTGGGCGATATGGTGCGCTGCAACTACAACACGCATCATGTCACCATCTTGGAGAAGACGGCGACCTACGTCATCGTGGCGGAGGGCAACTACAACAGTTCCATCCACTGGGGACGCAAGATCAGCGCCGAAAGTCTGATGGAGAACATTTCCTATATCGCCAAGCCCTACGCCTTGGACGGCTCTCAAACGCCCACGCCCACGGCAAAGCCCACGGCAACGCCCACCCCTGCGCCCACAGCCACGCCGCAGCCCTCGCCCCAAACGGGAGGCTTCTATATCACGGGAAGCAACGGCGTGCGCTGCTACCTGCCCACGATGGTGGACGAGACAGCAGGCGTGATCTATAACCTGCCCGCAGGCGTCAGCGACACACAGCTGCAGACGGCCTTGGGCATGAGCATTGGCGGCTATACGGGAACGCTCAAGACGGGAGCGATCATCAGCATGGGCGGCAAGACCTATACCCTTGCTGTCGCGGGGGATGTGGACTGCGACGGCAGCGTCACGGCGGCGGATGCGGCGCGCATCCTGCGCATGACGGTCAAATTGGAAAGCTTTACGAGCGCGCAGACGGCGGCAGGGCTGCTGCACTACGGAACGGCCTGCAGCGCAAACGATGCGGCGATCATCCTGCGGTATCTGGTCAAGCTCGAACCCCTGCTCGGCAGGACGGTATGATTCGCGGCGTCCGCCCGCCTTGCGGACGGAAATGAAATATCCTTCGGATGGGAAATGATCGCCTGCGGCTATACGGAATCACTTCGGCGCGACCTTCTCGCCCACATCCTGTAGGGGCGGATAGTATCCGCCCGCCTTGCCTTCGCGCCCTCTTTCCCCCACATCCGTAGGGGCGGATACCATCCGCCCGCCGTATCCATCCGCAAGGCGGACGGAAATGATGTGCCGCCATTGGCGGTATGATGCGGCAGACTATCGTCTGCCATGATGCGTTGCGCTCTCCGCGCAACATGGTGTTAAGCGCGTCCTGCACGCAAGGACACGCTTTACTAAGGTGGCTTTGCTCCGCAAAGCATCCTAAACTGTTCACTGTTCACTGTTCACCGTTCACTCTTACTCGCGTTTCGACGGGCGGATGATATCCGCCCGCCTGCCGGCGCGCCCCCCTCTCCCCCGCATCCGTAGGGGCGGATACCATCCGCCCGCCATGTTCGCCAACGACAAACATCAAAAAGAGCCTGCGTGAGCTTCAAGAAAACAGCACGGTGTAAGGTTTTTACCTGCACTCCTTCACCTTCACCTTCATTTTCCTCCTTCCCCTTCACCCCTTCCCCTTCGCTCGTTATTGCTCCCTGCACGCAAAGCGCGGCAGCTCGTCCGAGGCACGCGACACCCGCCCCTCCTCCTCCGTGAAAGGCTGCATCGCCCCCGCCTGCGTGGCCGCAAGAATCAGCGCGTCCAGTACCCGCTCCCGCCACTTATAGATGACCGAACGGCTGACATGCAGCTTCATGCCCGCTCGAATGGCTGCGCCCCCGGGCGTCAGATTGCGCGGCAGCGGCGCGTCCAGCTCGTAATAGTAGGCGAAAAAGCGCTCGATATCCGGCTCGTACAGCGACAGCATCGCCCGCACGCGCTCCACCGCCCACGCCCAATTGCTGCAATGCTTATAGCGCGGACTGACCGGCGTTTCCGCCGTCATCTCCTGCTCATAGCCGTGCGCGTACGCACGATACTTCCTGTATTGCCTTGCCTCATAGTCCGCCATCTTTCTCCAATCTTTGTTCATCATCATCACTCCTTTAACGCGAACATATGTTTGCTTGTAGTATACCATTGCCGCGTTGAAAAGGAAATACATAATTTTCTTGCCAAAAAGCAAAGTCCCTTTCGCGGTACTTTTCTTCAAGCCGACGCCATTTTGCAGCCTCCTCCCCATAAAAAAAGCGGACGCTGCTTACGTCCGCCGTTTTTGCTCCAAGGATCTACCGCTCTTCCCTCCTGCAGGGATCACAAAGCGCCCTTTGCCGACCCGTCCCACACATAGACCTCATAGCTCTCAAGAAAGCGATAGCCCAGCTTCTCCGCCAACGCCAAGGAAGCGCGGTTCTGCGCGTCCCAGCTTGGATACAGCCCCCGCTGCAGGCACGCCAGCACCAGGTTTGCGCCGCAGCACAGTGCCAAGCCCTGCCGTCTGAATGCGGGGTCGGTGTCGATCTCGATCTCGATACCGCCGGGATAGCTTGCGTAGCTTGACGCCCCCGACACGGCACGCTCCCCCGCAAACGCCAAGCAGCCCAGCCCCTGCGCCAAATAGTGCGCCTCATCGTCGAAGAGGGCAACAAAGTCGCAGCTCCAGTCACTTCCTTGGACGCTGTGGTACAGCTCCCCATCGATGGGGCGGACGGTATAGCCCGCAGGCGGGACGGCATAGCGCTTGAGCGCCGCCAAGTCGAAGCCGTCCAAGCACCGTCGGGTGCTGTAACGCGTTTGCCGTTTGGCGGGGGTGGATCGCTCGATGGCGGCTGCCCAAGCGGCGTCGGGCGGGGTCAGGATGCCAAAGCCCATCCTGCGGCAGAGCGCACCCGCCATCTCGATGAGCGCAGGGTCGGGCTTACCCGCAAAAAAGAAGAAGACGCCGTTTTGTATGAGCGCCGCCGTGTCCGAGAACCACAGCCTGCCCATCCGCCCCGACAGCGCCGAGAGGACAAGCCCGTCCCGATTGTCCCTAAACAGCTGCTCTGCACGCCGCAGCTCCGTTGCTTCAACGATCATTCCCGCACCTCCGTTTCGCATAACAGCGTAGCATGAAGTGGAAAAAAGCACAAGGTCTTTGCCAAACGACACCTTTCTTTCACAGGAGGAACAAACTTTTGCCATCTTGACATGGTAGGATACAAGCAGTGATAAGGGAAACCTCTTCATGAATACCTCCTCCTTCTTACTTTCCCCCTTAAAGCTCCGTCCCACACGGAGCTTTTATTTCGTCAAAAAGCAAAGGCTTTTTGACCAGTCTGCTGCGGCAGGGCTTTCTCTTACCACTTTGGAGACCCAAAATGGTAAGCAAGGTATCAAAACCGCCGCACATGTCGCCGGTATTAGCCGTCAAGGACGGCTTCGCCAAAAAGCTCACGCTTTTTGACGAGTCTGCTGCGGCAGGGCTTTCTCTTACCACTTTGGAGACCCAAAATGGTAAGCAAGGTATCAAAACCGCCACACATGTCGCCGGTTTTGATGGAGTTGATGGTTGTTCCCTTGTCTGTTTCGTTGTCGGATCGGCGGAGCGATCCGACGGCTACTTTTGATTGTTCCTTTGTTTGTTTCGTTGTCGGATCGGCGTAGCGATCCGACGGTCACTTTTCCTGCCCGTCAAAAAAGCAGGGGCGAAAAGCTCGTCCCTGCCGATCGAAAGTATTTTTAATAAAGCGCTATCGTTCCTCTCGGAAGTATGCGTTGCCCAAGCTTGCGGGCGGCTGATCCTCCTTCCGTTTACGGAAGGCCACGAACAGCAGCACGCAGATCGTCACAAGGTAGGGGATCATCTTGAACAGCTCCTGCGAGCTGCGCGTAAGCCCCGGGATGTAGTTGTACAGCCAATACAGCGCGCCGAACAGGTAGGCGCCCCAGATGGAACGGGTGGGCTTCCAAGTGGCAAAGATGACCAGCGCCACAGCCAGCCAGCCCAGCGCCTCAATGTTGCCGTCGTTTGCCCAAGTGCCCTTGATGTAGTCCATGACGTAGTACAGGCCGCCCAAGCCGGAGATGCCCGCGCCCAAGCAGGTCGCAAGGTACTTGTACTTGGTGACGCTGATGCCCGCCGCGTCCGCCGTAGCGGGATTTTCGCCCACGGCGCGCAGGTTGAGCCCCGCGCTGGTGCGGTTAAGGAAGAACGTCAGCAGCACTGCCACCACAATGGCCAGATACGCCATGAAGCCGTAGTTGAAGAACAAGCGATCGATCACGCCCCAGCCGTCCGTCAGACTTTGGGTGGCGCGGAAGGCGCTGCTGGTGGTCGCCACGGAGATCTGTCCCACGCCGCCTGCCAGCTTGTTGAGCGAACCGCCAAAGAAGTTGGCAAGCCCCGCCGAGAAGATGGTCAGCGTCAAGCCCGTAACGTTTTGGTTGGCGCGCAGGGTGATCGTGAGGAAGGAGTAGATCAGGCCGCCCAGCATCGCCGCCGCAAACGCGCAGACGAGCGCTATGCACAGGCCGACGCCCGCAACGGGGACGCCCCCCGCGTTCTTGACGTTCAGCTCGTAGAGGAAAGCGCCGATCAAGCCCGCTATGCCGCCCAGATACATGATGCCCGGGACGCCAAGGTTGAGGTTGCCCGACTTTTCCGTGAGGATCTCGCCCATAGCGCCGTACATGATGACGGTGCCGAAGGTGATGGCTGTCGTAAAGAGAGAAATAATCTGTTCCATTACTTGCTCTCCTCCTTTATCTCGTTTAGCGCGGGACGCTTCTTGGCAACGCTGAAGCGCAGGCGGTAGTTGATGAAGAACTCACTGCCTAAGATGAAGAACAGGATGATGCCCGTTATGACGTCGGAAACGTCGTTGCTGAGGTTATACTTGGACGCAATGGCGATGGCGCCCTTGTCCAAGAACGCGATCAAGGCGGCAATGAGCACCATGACGAAGGTGTTGAACTTTGCCAGCCACGCCACGATGATGGCGATGAAGCCGCGTCCGCCCGCCGTGTCCTCGGAGATGGTGTGATCCGCTCCCGCCACGGCAAGGAAGCCTGCCAAGCCGCAGATCGCGCCCGACAGCGTCATGGAGCGCACAACGACCTTCTTGACGTTGATGGCAGCATAGCGCGCGGTGTTTTCACTTTCGCCCACGACGGCGATCTCGTACCCGTGTTTGGAGTAGCGCAGGTAGATATACATTGCCACGGTCAAAACGGCCACGATCGCCAGCATGATGGCAACAGATTCCGTGTCGTCCTTGGTGAGCCAGCCCACGGCGGACGACTGGTTGATCATGCCCACCTTGTTGCTGCCTGCGGGATGCTCCCACTTTGGCACAAAGAAAAGCAGCAGCTGCATGGCGATGTAGTTCATCATCAGCGTGAACAGCGTCTCGTTGGTGTTAAGCAGCGCCTTGGACACGGCGGGGATCACGCCCCAGATCGCGCCTGCGACCATGGCGGCTGCCGCCATGAGGATCACCACCCAAATGTTCGGCAGCCCCGAATTGCCCATGTAGATCATCAAGGCCGCCGCCGCGATACCGCCTACCAGCATCTGCCCCTCGGCGCCGATGTTCCAAAAGCGCATCTTGAACGCGGGTGCAAGTCCCACGCCCAAGCACAGCAGCAGCGACAGGTCGCGTGCCCATGCCCAGAAGCGCCACGATTCCCAGAACTTGAGGCTCTTGCCAAACGCCCCCTGTATCATGGTCTTGTAGACCTCGATGGGGTTCAGCTTGGTGATGGAAAAGATGAACAGGCCGCAGATGACCAGCGAGATCAGCACCGCGGCAAGGCGTATCAGCCAGCCTGCCCAAAACGCAAGCCCGTCCCGCTTACTGATGTGGATCAACGGTTCTCTCATACCGCTCCCTCCTTCTCCCGATCCAAATGCGTCATCATCAACCCGACTTCCTCCTTGGTGGTGTGTCTGCCGTCCACGATGCCGCTGACCTCGCCTGCGCACAGCACCAAAATGCGGTCGCACAGCTCAAGCAGCACGTCCAGATCCTCGCCCACATAGATGACGGCCGCGCCCCGCGCTTTTTGCTCGTTCATCAGGCGATAGATGGTGTAGGAGGTGTTGATGTCCAGTCCGCGCACGGCGTAGGCGGACATGAGCAGCGAGGGCTGTCCCGCGATCTCGCGGCCGACCAGCACCTTTTGCACGTTGCCGCCCGACAGTCGGCGCACGGGGGTGGTAACGCCGGGCGTTACGACCTCCAGCTCGTCCACGACCGTTTCCGCTAACTTCTTGGGTGCGCGGCGGTTGGCGATGGGGGACTTGCCCATCTTGTAGGAGCGCAGCATCATGTTGTTGGTCAGATCCATGCTGCCCACCAAGCCCATGCCCAAGCGATCCTCCGGCACGAACGCCAGATGCACGCCCATGCCCTTGATGTGCTTGGGCGCCTTGCCGATGAGGCTGATGCGCTGCGCATCGTCGTTTGAATCCGCGTCCGTGGGGATAAATTCGATCTTGCTTTCGGGCTGCACGGGCTGCAGACCCGCTATCGCCTCCAAAAGCTCCTTTTGTCCGCTGCCGGAGATTCCCGCAATGCCCAGTATCTCGCCGCCGAACGCCTTGAACGACACGTCCTTGAGCTTCCGTACACCCTCCGCGTCCACCACGTTGAGCTTCTCTACGCGCAGGCGCTCCTTGACGTTCACAGGCTCGGGACGGTCGATGTTCAGCGTGACGGGTCGGCCGACCATCATGTTGGTCAGCCCCTGCGCCGACGCCTCCGACGTGGGGATGTCCCCGATGTATTCGCCCTTGCGCAGCACCGCCACGCGGTCGGAGATCTCCAGCACCTCGTGCAGCTTGTGCGTGATGATGACGATGGACTTGCCGTCCGCCCGCATGTTGCGCATGACGGCAAAGAGTTTTTTCGTTTCCTGCGGCGTCAGGACCGCCGTCGGCTCGTCCAAGATCAATATGTCCGCGCCGCGGTACAGCACCTTGACGATCTCAAGGGTCTGCTTCTCGGAAACGGACATATCATAAACTTTCTTTTCGGGATCGATGACGAAGCCGTAGCGTTCGCAAATTTCCTTGACGCTCTTGTTGACCCTCTTGAGGTTGACAAGCGCGCCCTCCCGCAGCCCCAGCACGATGTTTTCCGACGCCGTCAGCACATCGACCAGCTTGAAGTGCTGGTGGATCATGCCGATGTGCAGATCGAACGCGTCCTTGGGGGAGCGGATCGTTACCTTCCTGCCGTTGACATAGATGGAGCCGCTGTCCGGAAAGTATATGCCCGAAAGCATGTTCATCAGGGTGGTCTTGCCGCTGCCGTTTTCGCCCAGCAGGGACAGGATCTCGCCCCGATTGATCTCCAAATGCACCTTGTTGTTCGCGATCACCGGCCCGAAGGTCTTGGTGACGTCTACCATTCGGACTACCGCTTGTTCTTCCAAAACAGCGTCCTCCTTTCCAAGATAAAAAGAGGAGAAGCGGCCTCCTTTTGTGAAGGTCGCTTCTTCCCTAAAGGATCGATCAGTCGGTCAGCAGCGTGATGCCGTCGATCTGCAGATCGAAGTACGGCGCACTGCGGTACTCGGACTCGTGGAAATAGCCGTCCGAGATGCACTCAAGCTTCTCTCCCTCGTACAGCACGGCGCTGTAGTCGGAGTTCATGGTGGAGAAGTCGAAGATGCGGGTGGTCAGGGTCTCGCCGTTCACCGTGAAGGTGGAGGTGTCGAACACATGCAGCGTGCCTGCCTTGATGGCGGCAATGGTCTCCTCGACCTTCTCTGCGGTGCCCGCCGCGCAGGACGTGCCCAGCTTGGAGATCATGACGGCGTCCTCATCGTAGCCGCCCGTGTAGTCGTGCGCCAGGGTCTTGCCGGCCATGAAGTCGCTGAGGATGTCCTTGTACAGCTTGGACCAGTTGTTCTGCGCGCTGGTCAGAGCTGCGGTGGGGGCGACCTCCAGCATGTCGATGTTGTAGCCAACGCTGTAGGCCACGGTGCCCTCGGCCAGAGCCGCTTCGACTGCGGACGGTGCGCCCGTGGAGTCTGCGTGCTGGCTGATGATGACGCAGCCGCGTGCCATCAGTGCCTTAGCAGCTTCCGCTTCCTTGTTCAGATCGAACCAGGAGCTGGTGAACAGAACGTCCATGTGCGCCGTAGGAACGATGGAGCGGATGCCCAGGAAGAACGCGGTGTAGCCGGAGATGACCTCGGCATAGGGGAACGCGCCCACATAGCCCACATAGGGATCGGTGACGGTGCCCGCGTCCATGAGCTCCTTGAGCTTCATGCCCGCAACAACGCCCGAAACGTAACGGGATTCATAGGTGTGGGGGAACAGGTTGACCACGTTGGCAAGGCCGCAGACATTCGCGGTGTCACCCGTGGCGGGGCAGAAGATGATGTCGGGATACTTCTCGGCGGCCTGCACCATGAAGGACTGATGACCAAAGCTGTTGGAGAAGATGATGTTGCACCCTTCCTCCGCCAGATCCACAGCCGTATCATAGCACTCTGCCGTCTCATGGATGACGTACTTCCAGAAGATCTGATCGTCCGCGATGCCCAAGGCAGCGGCGGCTTCCTTGATGCCCTCGATGTGGGCGTAGGTGTAGCCTTCGTTCTCGTCGCCGACCAGAATTACGCCGATCTTCAGCGTGCTTTCCGTACCGGTATCACCGCCGTCGGCAGCCTGATCGCCGCCCTTGCAAGCAGCCAGCGCCAACACAAGGATGACGCACAGCAACAATGCCAAGAACCGTTTCATTCGTTTTCTTCCTCCTGATTTTTGTTTATTGTCACGCGCTCACACGCGTTCCAATCACGGATGGATGCGGCCGCTCTGCTCCAGCGCCTCCAAGGACGGCTCGCACAGGTAGGGCTTGCCCGCCGCCTTGAGCGCGTTTGCCGCGTCCTTGAGGCCGCTGCCCGTGCAGATGACGGTCACGGTCTCATTGCTCTTGATGATCCCCTCCGCCGCGGCGCGCTTGACGCCCGCCGTTGCGGTCACGCCCGCAGGCTCTCCAAAGACGCCCTCGCTGCGACCCAAGAGCCGCATGGCGGCCAAGATCTCCTCGTCGCTGACGGCGATCCAACGGCCGTTGCTGTTTTGAACGGCGCGCTGTGCCTTGACGGGGTTGCGCGGTACGCCCACCGCGATGCTGTCCGCCAGCGTGTTTTCGGGGGTGGGCTTGAGCTTGCCGTCTCCCGCCGCCGCGTCCACAAAGGGGCAGCAGCCCGTGGACTGTACGCCCAAAATGCGCGGGATGCGGTCGATCAGACCCAGCTCCTTCAGGTCGTTAAAGCCGTTGTATACGCCGCCTATGGTGCAGCCGTCGCCCACGGACACCGCCACCCAGTCGGTCGGCTCCCACATGAGCTGCTCGGCGATCTCCAAGGAGACGGTCTTTTTGCCCTCGGTCATGACGGGGTTGATGCCCGCGTTGCGGTTGTAAAAGCCCCACTTGTCGATGGCGGCACGGGACAGCTCGAAGGTCTGCCGATAGTCCCCGTGCACCGAAATGACGTTGGCTCCAAAGATGAGCAGCTGCGCCACCTTGCCCTGCGGCGCACGCTCCGGTACGAAGATGACGGACTTTAAGCCCATGCGCGCCGCGCTGCCCGCGCAGGACGAGGCCGCGTTGCCCGTGCTGGAGCAGCAGATGGTGTCATAGCCCAGCTCGATGGCCTTTGCCACCGCCACGCCCGAAGCGCGATCCTTGAGGGACGCGGTGGGATTCAAGCCGTCGTCCTTGATGTATAAAGCCTTCAGCCCCAGCTCGTCGCCAAGGCGCTTTGAACGATACAGCGGCGTCCAACCGATGCGCAAAAAGTCGCCAAGACCCTCGCCCTTGATGGGCATGAGCGCCCGATAGCGCCACATGCTGTTGTCGTGATCCGCGGCCAAGCTCTCGCGGCTTAGACTCTTGCCCACCTCGGCGTAGTCGTATACGATGTCCAAAATGCCCTTTTCTCCGCAGGAGGGGCAGGTCATCAGCTCCGGCCCGAAGGGATATTCTCGGCCGCACAGCGTGCAGCGATAGCCTAAAATGCGTTTCAAGCGTCGCACCTCGATACAAACTCAACCGTGTCTCTCTCGGCTGTGATTCTATCATAACGCATTTTTCATCGTTTGTACAGCATAAAAATGCGGCGTCCCAAAAATATTTTAGCCTTTAAAACCCTTTTTGTGCATAGATACTCCTTTTGCTCCGTTCGCGCCCCACGCTCCGTCTTTTTCCCCGAGAGTAATATTTTTATCATATTGGTCTTGACAAGGATCGGGGCGTCCGATATAATGACAAAGGTTTTTTACCGAAGTATTATGGCGGCGTAGCTCAGTTGGCCAGAGCATTCGGTTCATACCCGGAGTGTCATTGGTTCGAATCCAATCGCCGCTACCATAGCTGGACGCTAATTTTGATAGAAAGTTAGCGTCCTTTTTTTGCGCAAAAAAGTCCTGAAATGCGGGGTTTTTCCGGCATTTTCGCCCTTGTCACAGGGCGCATTTCAAGCCATGCTCGTCCCTTTCAAGCCGCAAAGCGCCACCGTGCGCCAAAGCAATCGTTAAACTTATGGGGAATCGTTATATTTGTGGGGAATCGTTAAACTTATGGGGGAATCGTTGAATCTATGTAAGCAAAAGGAAGGTCCATGCCTCTTTTGTTCAGTCAGTACACAAAGCAGAAGTATCACCATTCCCTATGTTAGCCTCGATATTGCTCCGGCAACTGCGTTCTTATTGAACGTGTAAATCATCTCTTCCGTAATGATTGCTTCATTGCTGTCTTCTAAAGCGTAACTGTTCACCACGCCGGCGTTGACCTTCCGCTTTGCCTTGTATGAGGACGTACGGGAATTACACGATACGTGAGCATCCTGACGATGCTATATGCAGGCAGCGGCTGCGCGGATTGGTAACAGCGGCAAGGCAAGTGGACATTTACGCGTATCCAGCCCTCTATCGATTTGTTTCTTGCGGCTTTCCCGAGGGAGGGGGGGAAGCAATCGCAAATTGAAGATTAGCCCATTGAGGAAATAATTATTTGATTGGTGTTAGGTGCGGCATGATTTTTTGTTGTAAACACAGTATGCCAATGATATAATGTTTTCACATAGAACGCGGTGATGGAGTGACTTCTGCCGTAGATTATGCGAACGGGCTATATCTTGCGCAATGCCATTATCTGTTGAAATGAGAAGCGGTGAAAGAACAGTGGAGCCCTAGAACGCGAGATAAAGCGATACTGACGAAAAGCCGGTGTGGGGTATCAGAAGAAGCACTTGCAGTCCCCAACGGCGCCATCGTCTCCTAAAGATACGATAACGTAAGAATAACGAGGTACTGTCATGCTAACGGACGCGAACCGAAAAGTTTCGATAATCGCTTATTATCTCTCTAAATTCAATATGGATGCCGTTCATGCGCTTGGACGCGACACATATACCAGCGTTTTTGAAAGCGTGTCCACACGCTTCGGCAAAAGCAACAACTACATGAAGCTCCGGCGGGATGAATTCGATGTGTTCATGGGCGGTACTCGCAAGGGATGGCATAACAGGACACCAAAAGCCGGGGTGATCCGATTGCATGATGAACTGAGCCATTTCAGCTTTGAGGAGCTTACGGCTATCGTGAATACTCTCCTTGCCGATAACGATGAACCATTCATAGTGCCGACCGTTTCAGCATCTGAGAGACAAATCATAACTGACTATTCCGAAAACGAAATAGAACAAGTCTTGAATTACCGTGATACGAATGCGCGGATAGAACGGCGGACAGCGACCATGAATACGCGCATCTTAGACCGCCGCATTCTGGATTCTCTGAAGGAACTCTATCATTACCGCTGCCAGATATGCGGGGCAACTGCGACTGTGATGTATGGCGTGGATGTATCCGAAGCTCACCATATCGATTACTTCACGCATTCTATGAATAACAGCCCAAAGAATATTGTAGTTCTCTGTCCCGATCACCACAGGGTCGTGCATAAGGCGATGGCAATCTATTCTTCCGAAAGGCACCAGTTCGAATATGAGAATGCAAAGGTCGACCATCTCATGCTAAATTTACATCTGTAATGAGTGTGATGCAGTTATCGCAGGTGAATATCTCGCCAAACGCACTGTGGGACTCTCAAAAGAAGAGGCAACTGCCTCGCGCATACTCGTCCGAGTCATTTCATTTCCGGCACTTGGCTGTTTGGACTATTCGATCCCGTTCTGTTGAAGTTTTGCAATGATTCTTCCGATTTCCTTCACTTGTGTTTTTGTTAATTGTGCATACACACCATTGCAGTATTTCACCGCATTTCCTAGCATTTCCAACTCCGTTTGAAACAAAGCGCCTTGCTCTCTAGCTTTCGTGATAATGTCTTCCCAGTACTGTTGCCCTTTCGTATAGATACTAATCTCAGCGGAAAGATTGTCAACGGCTTTCTGTTCTTTCTTTGCTTCAGTAGTTTCGTCCGCATGGTCAGCGGAATGAGAAAGCTGGTCGAGAACTATATCGGATAGTTCAATCTTCCGCTTCTGTATGCTTGTCCAACAGTCCTCCTTTTTACAATAGGTTTCAATGTTGCTGTTGGACCTGTTCTCATCATATATGGCATCAAATACAAGCTTTGCAATTGAAGCTAGATCACAATAGTAGCTATCCGGGATGGCCTGTCGATCCCAAAAGCTTCTGTAATTGATTATCCTACTCAAAGCTTGCAGTATTGATCACTGCTAGCGGCGCATACGGCTCCACCATCTCATCGGTTACGACGACTGTGAACGGAACAAAGTACACAACCGCTTCGTTCACGACCGCAGAACTGCAGAGTTCCGGCTCTCAAACGATGCGTATCGTTGTAAAGGACAGCCGAAATCGAACGGCAACTTACACGGTGAACTATTGTTCAGCATCAGTCGCGTCCTCCCTTGTAGTAGTCGGCTCCGCGGGTAAAG
>CAZBBX010000030.1:0-24792 GCA_964490325.1 uncultured Oscillospiraceae bacterium | reverse complement strand
TTAGGTTTTGTCAAAGAGCGCTGAACCACGGATACCTTCGATCACTTAAGGCGGCTTGTCCGCCTTTTTTTGAACCCATGATTTATTGACACGGTGCAAAAAAGGAGGAAGCCCTGTTGGACTTCCTCCCTGCTTAAGCGGCTCGGCAGCCGCTCCTTCGTTGTTTGTTAGTTGCCTGCCTTGTACAGATACAGCGCCGCAGCAGAGGAGCTGCTGTAGGTACGGAAGTCCGTGCGATACAGGGAGATGCAGCGCGCACCCGACTGCGTGGTCTGGAAGCGCATTGCACCCGTGCCCAGAGAGGACTGCGCCGTGATGCTGTAGTAGTAGCTGGGCGCACTGGTGCTGGTCTTGAAGCTGGACGAGGTCGAACCCGAGATGTACAGGTACTTACCCGTCGAAGCGTTGTACAGCGTGTAGTAGCCCGCGGAGGTCTTTGTGATTGTCCAAACGATGCTCGCATCGGGATCGGTGATCGCACTGTTGGAGATGGTCACGGTGGATGCGCTCATTCTGCCGCTGGAGAGCGTAGAACCCAAAGCACGGGTGTAGCTGCCGTTGACGCCCACAAGAACGTAGTCGCCATTGGTGATGTCGCTCACGGAGGTGATGAGGGTGTAGGTGTCGCTGCCGGTGACAGGCGTTGCGGTCGGCTCTGCGGTGGGCGCTGCGGTGGGTGCTGCGGTGGGCGCAGTGGTCACGGTCGCGCCATCCAGCTTCTCATACAGCGTGAAGTACTTTGCGCTGGAGCTGTAGGTCAGGTACTTGCTGGTGCTGAAGCCAAGGTAGACGTAGCTGTCGTAGGTATAGCTGGTGTTCTTGAACGAGAAGGTCGTTCCGCTGTTTACAAGCGTCCAGTCGATCAGACCGCTGTCTGCAAAGGTCGGATAGCCGCTGGAGTTGAAGGCCAGATAGCCCTTGGTGGCATTGTTGAAGCGATAGCTGCTGCCGTTCTGAGAGGCGGTGAACAGGAACGCGTCAAGGTCGCTGCCGTAGGTGGTGGTGCCGAGCGTGATGTTGGCATAGTTGCCATTCTCGTCAAGCGTTACCGCAGCCATGTACGGATAGCGGCTGTTGGACGTGCTCTGATAGGTCGTCGTAGCCACATAGGTGGTGCTGCCGCTGGTGTAAGCAATGAGGTACTGCTTGCCTGCGGTCACGCTGCTGACCTTCTGATAGGCGTACTCGGAGGAGCTCGTCGGCGCTGCCGTCACAACGGGGGTAGCGGTCACAACGGGGGTAGGCGTTGCCGTCACAACCGGGGTCGGCGTTGCCGTCACAACGGGGGTCGGCGTTGCCGTCACAACGGGGGTGGGTGTTGCCGTCACAACGGGGGTCGGCGTTGCCGTCACAACGGGGGTCGCGGTGGCGCTGCTGTCGACCTTCTCATACAGCTTGAAATACTTCGCGCTGGAGCTGTAGGTCAGATAGCCGCTGGTGCTGAAGCCCAGATAGACGTAGCTGTCGTAGGTGTAGCTCGTGTTCTTGAACGAGAAGCTGCTGCCGCTGGCGGTCAGGGTCCAGTCGATCAGGCCGCTCGACGCATAGGTCGGATAGCCGCTGGAATCGAAGGCCAGATAGCCCTTCGTGGCGTTGTTGAAGCGGTAGCTGCTGCCATTCTGCGACGCCGTGAAGTGGAACGCAGAGATGTCGCTGCCGTAGGTGGTGCTGTTTAGGGCGATATTTGCATAGTCGCCGCTTGCGGTGACGGTGACCGCCGCCATGTACGGATAACGGCTGTTGGTCGTGCTCTGGTAAGTCGTCGTCGCAACATAGGTGGTGGTGCCGTTGGTATAGGCCAGCAGGTAATCCTTGCCTGCGGTGACGCTGTCGACTAACTTATAGCTGTAGCCGGCGGCGGGAGTCGCGGTCACGCCCGGGGTCGGTGTAGCCGTCACAACGGGGGTAGCCGTAGCGGTGGGCTTTACGGTCGGGGTCGCGGTGGGAGCTGCGGTCGGCGTTGCGGTCGCGCTGCTCGAACCCGTCGGGAGCGTCCAAGTGGACGTTACGGTCTGATAGGTGTCGGGGTTGGACGGATAGGAATCCGTTGCGGAGTACACCACAGGCCATGCCGCGCCGCTGGAGGAGGAGTACGCCGGATCCCAGTAGCCCAAGGAGGACTTCATGGTGGAGATGGCGTTGGCGACCGTGGAGCCGTTCTTCATGGAGGTCCAGAAGGAGGCTTCGTACTTATAGTCGCCCGTGAAGGAGACGGACTGAGAATAACCGTAGATGACGGAGCAACCCTTGTTGAAAAGACTCACGCAAAGGCCGTTGGTCATCATGCCTTCGCAGATCGCCATCCAAACGATGGAGCCGGGGGCATTGGAGGACATCTTGCTTGCGATCAAGGCGCCGTTGATGCCGTACTGGCTGGAACCCAGCGAGTAAGCATTGTAGGGGCTGGCCAGATCGGAGCTTGACAGACCCGTGCTGGAACGGATGCACAGATAGGAAGTGTTGTTGTAGCTGCAGCCGTGGCTGTCGAAGATGATGACGCCGTTGTTCGGGAAGGCGTTGCCAATGGCGGTCGCCGTGGCGTTCGTGCCGGACAGCAGGGTGTAGGTGCCGCCGGTCTTCGCAGCGATGCTGGAAGCTTCCGTCTTGTACTGATCGGTGAAGCTGGAGTCATAGCCGTAATACGGCGCTACCAATAGAACATTGGTGTTGGACGCCGTGTTGGCCCTGCTGCCGCTGGTGATGACCGTGCGGTTGATGGATGCCGATTCATCGCTCACATAGTTGGCGGCACGGAGGCGATAGTTGTACGCACAGGCCGAGCCGTAAACGGATTTGAAGGTGAAGCCCTCGTCGTCCATCTCAAACGAATTTTGGTCGACGTACTTGCAGGCTTTCGCCTCGGCCAGTACTGCATCGATCACCTGTTCTCTGTTGGCGCCTGCCGCGAAAGCCCGCGCTTCGACGATATCTAGGATGGCCCAGATGCTGTCGAGCTGGTTGAAAACTCTGCTCTCGTAGGAGGTCGTGTTGACGGCTGCCAAAGAGGTTGACGCAACTGCGAACACCATTGCCAGCGAAAGAATCAACGCGATCAGTTTGACGGTCTTCTTCATAAATCTGCTTGCTCCTTCCAAATACTGGATGAGAATATGGGAAAATATTCTCATCTCAAATATTGTATACTATATTTCTTAAATTTTCCTTTAGCTTTCTGTACAGATGTAATTGATTTTGCATATTATTTTTGTAAAATTTTCCGCAGAAAATGGTGTACACCCAATTTTTCGTTGTTTTGTAATATATTATAGTAGTATCAGCCTTATGCAAATGTATATACAATATATTCCTGTATATTTTTGTGCGCCGCTCCGTATATTATGAGGCGTTTTGTCCAAGATTATGCAGCTTTATGCATCCATTATTATAATTTGCTTCATATTCATAAACTTTGTGAGTATGCATATTTTCCAAGCTGAAAAAATGGGGCGGCCGAAGCCGTCCCGTTCATACATTTTGCGCTTTTATTTGCCGATCCGCCGATAGCTGTGCCGCTGCAGCGCAGGCCGCGTACTGCCCGGCAGGTAGCCTCGCCGCTGCGTCTTTACGTCGCTGATGGTGATGACCGCGTCGGGCAGCTCCTTTTCGATGAGGGCTATGGCCTCGCCGCTGCGCTTGCGCTTCATGTTCATAAGGAGCATCCCGTGCTCGTTGTCACGGCCGCGAACGTCCATGGTCGTGACCGCAAAGCCCGCCTTGCGCAGAACGGCGCACAGCCTCTCCACATCGGCGGCGCCGGGAACGATGGCCTGCACCGAGCAAAGCCCCAGTGCCAAGCGTTCGTCCAGCAAGGAGCCCAAAAAGTTCCCCAAGGCATAGGCAATGGCATAGAACAGCGCTTTGAGCCAGTCCTCGCGGAAGCCCGTCAGCACGGTGCTTGCAACGACCAGCCACAGCACGATCTCCGCAAACGCCATCAGCGCGCCCACCGTGCGGATGCCGCGATTGATGACCACGATGCGCAGCGTACCGATGGACACCTCCATCAGCTTTCCAAAGAAGATGAAGGCGTACACCCAAAAGCCCGTACCCGCGGCGAAGTTTGCGATGGATTGCAGCAGCTCGTTCATGGCGCTAACCCACGTCCTCCAGACGGGCAAGGATCATGTCGTAGTAAGCGTTTGCAACATCGTCGCCTTTGGGCGCACCCACCTGCAGCTTGCCCACGCGCTCACCGCGGCTGTTGAGAAAGACCGTCGTGGGAACGTACCTCATGTCGCTTGTCATTTCCTTCAAGCCTGCGTCCAAGATCAGCGTGGGATAGGTGCAGCCGTTGTCGGTGAGGATCTGCTTGGTGTACGCGGGATCGTCCCCGCCGTCGATGCAGATGGACAAGAACTGCACGTTGTCGGGCAGCATGGCAAAGAGCCGCCCCAGCTCGGGCAGCTCCGCCACGCAGGGTCCGCACCAGGTCGCCCACACGTTGATGACCGTCAGATCATAGTCGGCAAAGCAGGCCTCGGTATACGCCGTGCCGTCAAGATCGGTGGTGCTGAAGGTGAAGGCAAACTCCCCCGCGGGCGCATCGGTAACAACGGCGTCCGTGGCGGGTGCATCCGAGGGGGTCTTGTCCGCCTCGCCCTTCTTTGCGGAGCAGGCTGCGCTTACAAGAAGCAACACGATAAGCAGCAGGGCTGCGATTCTTTTCATTCGATCCATTCTTCCTATTTTTTTAGATCTCGTCAAGCAGCGCGGCAAGCTCGTCTACGGTCTTGCCGAACAGCTCCATGGCTCCCGCCACAACGTCGGGCTTGGTCAGATCGACGCCCGCTACCTTCAGCTCCTCGATGGGATAGTCGCTGCCGCCCAAGGACAGGTACTTGAGATAGCTCTTGGCGTCGCCGGTAGTTAGGATGCGGGTGGCAATGTCGATGGCGCTTGCAAGCCCCGTTGCGTACTGGTACACATAGAACGCCGTGTAGAAGTGAGGGATGTACGACCACTCGTATTGGATAAGCTCGTTGATCTTGGCGCCCTTGTAGTACTCGCTCTCCAAGCCAAGATACAGCTCGTTGAGCGCCTTGGCGGTCAGGGGCTGCCCCGCTTCGTACATTTCGTGCGACTTCTTCTCGAACTCGGCAAAGAGGGTCTGCCGCACCATGGTGGTGCGCACGCTCTCCAGCAGATGGTTGAGCACATAAGCGCGGCGCTTCTTGTCCGTCTCGGTCGCCAAGAGGTACTTGGTCAACAGGATCTCGTTGGTGATGGACGCGACCTCCGCCGCCATGATGGCATAGTCGTGGTTGAGGTAGGTCTGCGTATTGTCGGACAGGTAGGAGTGCATGGCGTGACCCAGCTCGTGCGCAAGGGTGAACGCATCGTCCAAGGCGTCGGTGTAGTTGAGCAGGACATAGGGATGCACGCCGTACACACCGCAGCTGAAAGCGCCGCTGCGCTTGCCCTTGTTCTCGTATACGTCGATCCAGCGCTCGGAAAATGCCCGCTCAAGAAGCTTATGATAGTCCTCACCCAGAGGCGCCAGCGCCTTAAGCACCAGCTCCTTGCCGTTTTCAAAGGGCATGGGGTAGTCCACGTCCTCCACGATGGGCGTATACAGGTCGAACACATCCAGCTCGTCGAGCTTGAGCGCCTTCCTGCGCAGCTCCAGATAGCGCTGCATGGTGGGCTGCGCCGCACGGACGGCCTCGATGAGGCTGTCATAGACGCTGACGGGAACGTTGTTGCGGAACAGCGCCGCGCCGCAGGCGCTCTCATAGCCGCGAACGCCCGCGTTGAAGCAGTCCAGCTTGACCGAACCCGCATAGGTCGCGGCAAAGGTGTTGTTGAACTTTTTGTAGGTGCCGAACATGCCCTCAAAGGCCGCCTCGCGCACGCTGCGGACGGGGCTTTCACGATAGACGCCGAAGTTGCCTGCGGTGAGCTGCGCCGTCTCGCCCTTGGCGTCCACGATCTTGGGCAGCACCATGTCCACGTTGGTCAGCATCTCGTAGATGTCCGATGGCGCCTGCGCGGCGTCCCCAAGGCGAGCCAGCAGCTTTTCGCGCTCGGCATCCAGCGTATGGGCGCGGGTGCGGTCGATGTTTTGCAGGTAGTGACGGAACTGCGCCATGTCCGCCTCGCTCATCCACGCGTGCAGCTTCTCGGCGGGGATCGCCAGAATCTCCGGCTCGATAAAGGATGCCGCCATGCTGAGCTTGACGATCAGGCTCATGGCAAGGCCGTCCATCTCCTGATGCAGCGGATCGCCGCCGTCCGCCGACTTATGCAGCATGGCATAGATGTACGCCACCTCTGCGCGCTCCATGATGTCGGCCATCGTCTTGACGCCCGAAACGAGCGCTTCCTTGGACGCTCCCAGCGTGCCCTTGAGCGCCTCGATCTTGGGGGCGTCGGCTTCCAGCGCCTTCAGCGCGTCACGCCATGCCTCGTCCGTGGGACACATGTGGGAAAAATCCCACTGAAACTGTTTGTCCATGTCCTTACGTTCGCGAAGTTCCATCAAATACGCCTCCTAAGTTTATAGCATGATTGTACAACAAGCGATCCCGCATTTCAAGTACATCAGGTGAAACGAAGGTGAAAACAAATGTCAGCCCCGCTATGCGGCAGGCTTTAGCTCGAAAAGGAACTGGCTGCCGTAGATGCAGGTCTTTTGCAGCAGCGTGTCGCCCAAGGGCAGGCTGACCACGCAGCCCGCCGCGTTCTCCGTGATCTCTGCCAAGGCGGGATCCACCGAATAGCCCAGCTGCGCCGCCACCGTGTCCATGCCCGCAAGCCGCGTGTCCTCGTTGACGTTTGCAAAGAGGGCGCAGCTCAGGTACAGCGGCTCCCCCGTGCGGCTGTCCAGCTGGACGGACAGGCAGTAGGTCTCCCCCGCCGCGCTGTCGCACCAGTACTGCACGCACCAGAGCGCATAGCGCGCTCCCGTCTCGCTGTTGGTGAAGTCGCGCAGGATGGCGCCGCAGTCCGCATATTCGATCATGTCCAAATAGGATTCGCCGCTCGGAAGCGTGCTGCGTCCTCCGCAGCTTGCATACAGGAACGCGTTCCACAGGATGCGCCCCTGCTCCAGCGCCGTCTCCTCGTCGATCTCATCGGGCAGAACGGCGCGGCCGTTGCCCTCCTCGTCGCAGGTGGAAAACAGAGCCACGCGGGTGGCAAGGGACAGGGGGTCGCCCACGCTCTCGGAGGAGATGATGTCGACCGCCACATAGTGATCCACGTCCATCAGGGCGTTCTCCTCGGACTTGAACAGAAGCGCCGACAGCCAAACGCAGAGGAACGCCAGCGTGACCACGCCCAAGGTAAGCCCGATGTAGACCAAACGGCTCTTGCCCTTTCTGCTGATGCGGCGCTTGTTGCTTTGCTCCTTTGACGCGCTCATTCGTCCTCCTCCCTTCCCCGCTTGCTTGCCGCCGCAAGGGGCAGGTCGAACCAAACGGTCGTTCCCTCGCCCAATTTGCTTTCAAAGTGCAGCGTGCTGCCGTGCAGTCCCGCGATGCGGTTGCCGATCGCCAGACCCAGCCCCGCGCCGTGCAGCGCTCGCGCACGGGACTTGTCCACCATGAAGAACGCCTCGGTGATGCGCGTCAGCTCCTCCTCGGGGATGCCGATGCCAAAGTCCTGCACGCTGATGCGATAGCGGTTAGCCTGCCTGCGTCCCGTCAGAATGATGCGCTTGCCCTTTTCGGACGCCTTGCGCGCATTGTCCACGATGTTGGTGATGAGCGTGAGCAGCAGATCCTTCTCGTACAGGATGAGGCACTGCTCGATGGAGGTCTCCAGCGTCAGCTCGTTCTTTTCCAGCATGGGCGTGACCACCGCGATGGCGTGTCCCAGTACGCGGCGGGAATAGCCCCTTATAAGCGTATAGTCGTTCTTGTCCAGCACGACCAGATCCATCAGCTTGAGGGAGAGCGCCTCCAAGCGCTTCCCCTCGGAGAAGATGAAGTTTGCCGCCATGAACGCGTCCTCGCTGTCCATCTGCGCGCTGCGCAGCATGTCCGCATAGCCGATGATGGAGGTCATGGGCGTCTTCAGCTCGTGTGAAAAGTTTGCTACAAAGTCCTTTTGCTGCTTGGCGTAGCCCTCCAGCGCGTTGACCTTTTGCTCGATGGCGCCTGCCATGCTGTTGAAGCTGACGGTCAGATCGCCGATCTCGTCCAAGCTCGACACCTTGGCGCGGCGGCCGTAGTTGCCCTCGCCGATGAGCTGCGCAAAGCGGTTCAGCCGCCGCACGGAGCGGCTCATAACATAGGATATGACCAGCATCAGCACCGTGGAGACTACGATGGTCAGACTGTGCAGCAGCAGCACCGAGCGAATCTGCGTCCGCCTTAAAAGCATCAGCTCGCTTGCGTCGTAGCGGATGGCAAGGTAGTAGTTCTGTCCGCTGATCGCCACGCAGCCCGCCGTGCATAAAAGCACCCGTCCGTCCGCGCTTCGCTCCAAGCGATACGCAAAGCGGCGCACCGCTAACTCCTCAAAATCCAATTTGTCCGCAAAGTCGCCCCCCACGGAGGCAAGGAGCCCTCGCTCCATGTCGTAGATGGCGCAGGGGGAATCCAGCGCCTGCGTGACCGAGGCGCGCTGCAGGATCTCGCGAAACATCGGTTCGCTGACTATATTATAGTAGAAGGAAGCGCCGTAGATCTCCGCCTCCATAGCGGAGGCGAAGGCGGAAAACTCGGCCTTGGCCGCGTCCACGCGAAAAGAAAGCGCAGCGTCAAAGCTCTGCGCGATCAGGATCTGCCCCGCGACTGCAAAGAGGATCGCAACGATGAGCACGGTGCAAAGACAAATTTTCAGCGTGAACTTCATGGCCTGCTTCAGCCCGCCTTATTCGGGCACATCCAAACGGTAGCCGATCTTGTGGACGGTCTTGATCTTGTCCGACCAGCCTAACTTGCGCCTGAGGCGCTGTACATGCGAGTCCAGGGTGCGGGTCTCGCCGATGTAATCCGTATCCCAGATGCGCTCGAACAGCGTCTCGCGAAACAGCGCGGTGTTGGGATTTTGGCAGAACAGCACCAACAGGTCGAACTCCTTGCGGGTCAGCTCGATGTGCTTGCCGTTTTGCATCACGTCTCGGGCGTCCAAGTCGATCAAAACGTCGTAGACCTGCAGGATGGATTGGCTCTTGTTGTAGCGGCGCAGCACCACCTCGATGCGCGCCAAAAGCTCCACGATCTCAAAGGGCTTGACGATGTAGTCCTCCGCGCCGAGCTTCAG
Organism: uncultured Oscillospiraceae bacterium; assembly: GCA_964490325.1. Taxonomy (GTDB): domain Bacteria; phylum Bacillota; class Clostridia; order Christensenellales; family CAG-138; genus DAOPJM01. The sequence goes on along the minus strand of CAZBBX010000030.1, from coordinate 15,582 downwards.
CCCCTTCACGCGGTCGAGCACATCGCCCTTCGCCGTCAAAAATATCACGGGGATGCCCATGGGACGAATGTACGCCAACAGGTCGTACCCGTCGAATTTGGGCAGCATGATGTCCAGCAGCGCCAGATCGTAGCTGTTTTTCTCCAATAGATCCGCGGCCTGCTGTCCGTCGTAGGCGCAGGTCACGGCATAGCCTTGCCTGCTCAGGTTCATACGAATGAGATTCGCAATGGGCGGTTCGTCGTCGACGACCAATATCTTGATCATTTCTTGCCCCCTCCTTGGTATACGTTCAGTATACCATGCATTTGTGTTGCAATTGTAACACAGCAGCTTGAATTTTCAATTATTTTGCAGCTTTTTCCTCGGATGGCGGCTCGCTTGGCGTGTCGAGCGCAGCTTCATCGTCCTTCTTTCGCCGAAAGAAGCGCCGAAAGTCCTTGCGCGGCGGCTTTTCCTCGTCGGGTATGTCCCTGCACACGGGGAAAAAGCGAAGGACGCCCTCCTCGTTCAGACTGACCAGCAGTGCGATCAGCACCGGCAGACCGATAAGGCCAATGCCCCCGAACAGGCGATAGCCCACGAACATGGCGATGAGCGTCACAACGGGGTGCAGCCCCACGCGTCTTCCCACGATGCGCGGCTCGATGAACTGCCGCGACACCACCACGAACAGGTAGACCGCCATCAGTCCAAGACCCAGTGGGATATCACCGCGCAGCAGGACGATGAGCGACCAAGGCAGCATCACCATGCCGCTGCCCACCACGGGCAGGATGTCGAACACCGCTATCAATAGCGCGATGAGCCAAAAGTCCGCTACGCCGCACAGCAGCAGCCCAAGCGTCAGCTGCGCAAAGGTGATAAGAAAGATCAGCGCGTAGGAACGCAGATATTTTAGGATGGTGTCCTTGAAGTGTCGGACGCCCACGCTGAACTTCTCATAGCGTTCCGCGCTCATGCGCCGCGCCAAGCCCTTGCCGAGCGGCTCATAGTCCAACGCGATAAAGTAGGTCGCAATGATCATGAACAGCACGGTCAGCAGGGTCTGCGGCAGCCCCGTCATCAGCGCAGCCACGGCGTTTGCGGAGAAGGTGGAGACCTTTGCCGTGAGCGATTCGACCAAGCCGCTCTCCATGCCGCGAAGGAAGCTCTGCACCTCGGGGCTCCACTCGTTCATCATGACGGACAGGTCGTCGAACAGCGCCGTCACCGAGGGCAGGACCCGCGCTTCAAAATAGCCCGCAAGGTTCTTGAGCCAGTCGATCAGCTCGCTGCTCAACAGGAGCGCAAGCGTCATCAAAAGGAGGTACAGCAGCGTCACCAATACGGCGGCGCCGAACTTTTTGGGCAGGTGCAGCTTTGTATGGATGAGCCTTGCCAAGGGCTGCACCACCGCCGCCAGCAGCAGCGCCACAAAGAAGGGCAGCAGCAGCGGGATCAGCCAGCGAAACGCGACATACACCAGCGCGATCCACAGCGCCCAGTATGCCGTCTTGACCAAAAAATCCTTTGCTCGCGTTACGTTCATGCCCTTAGTATACCATATTCCTTCGCCGCTTCCACCCTTGTTTTTTCCGGCAAAGTGAATTTTTCGTAACAAAGAACGTCCCCCGCCAAGATCTCCGTGCAGCAGGGGACTTTCATAAAGCGACCGACCTTACGGCTTTCTTTTGCCGCAGGGTCGGTCTGTGGAATCTATGTTGCTTTTTGCGAAGACGCTTAGATGGGATGGATGGCGTTTGTCAGCTCCGCCTGCAATTTCTCGCAGCGCTCCATGGCAACGCCGCAGGGCAGACGGTAGTTTTCTATGACGCCGCGATGCTCCAGCGTCAGCGAGGAGCCGACCGTTCCCTTGATCATGGACAGCTCCAACGGGTCGCCGTTTATTTGGCTCACCAAGAAGCTGCCGCCAAAGGTATCGCCCGCACCCGTTGCGTCCACCACCTTAACGGCGCAGCTTGGGATGGAGAAGCAGCGGCCGCTGTCGCGCTCATACGCCATGGCGCCGCGCTTGCCCAGCTTGATGACCACGGTCTTGGGGCCTTCATCCGACAAACGCATGGCGTAGGTCTTGAGCGACGCAAGGGATTGGCCGTAAGGAATGTCAAAGTACTTGCAAAGCTCGTCCTCGCTGGGCAGGATGACCTGCACACGCGGCAGGATATGCTTCCATTCCTCGCGAAACTTGGGATAGAAGAACTCGTAGTGCGGATCCAGCTGCACATAACGCTTCGGATCGAGCCGTGCGAGGATACGCTCGATCGACTCGATGGGCATGGGGGCAAAATGATAGCCCTTTGCCTCCCGATAGAACGCTTCGGGGACCGCATCCGGGTCTGGCGCGGCGCTCTCGCGCGTACAGGAGTCGTGCTGCATGACAAAATGTCGGTAGCCGTCATCGTCAAAAAGCATCCACAGCTTTATGCCCTCCCTGTCCATGCGGACAAGGCCGCTTGCATCGATCCCCTTATTGCGGAGAATGACGGCAAGCTCCTCCTCGCGGAATTGCTTTCCAAGCTTTGCGCAAATACCCACCTCATGGTTTTCACACCAGTAGGCGGCTCCCGATGCTGCATACAGCCCCGCACCGCCCGCAACGCGAAAGTATGCGGATTCATCGGTGCGGATCACGCTGTCCAGTGTGGAATGCCCAAAGATGACGACCTTGACGCTCATTATTTACTTACACAGCTCCTTTGCGATCTTCGCGGCGATCTCCGCGTTGTGGTATACCAAGCGAATGTTGGCTTTCAGGCTCCTGCCCTCGGTCAGCTCCTTGACGCGGGCAAGGATGTATGGCGTGCTCGCCTTGCCGTGGATGCCCTCGTTCTCCGCGTCCGCAACGGCCTTCTCGATGGCGGGGTTGATCTCCTCCGCCTTGATCTCAAACTCCTTTGGGATGGGTACGCAGACCAACATGCCTGTCTTGATGCCCAGTTCCTTTTGGATGCGGAAGGTGTCGGCGATCTGCTTGGGCTCGTCCATCTCATAGTCCACGCGATACGGACTTTCGGAGGAGAAGAAGGCAGGCAGCGTCTTGGTGCCGTAGCCGATCGTGGTGACGCCCTTGGTCTCCAAGTATTCCAGCGTCTTTGGCAGATCCAGTATCGCCTTTGCCCCCGCGCAGACGATCATGGTCTGCGTCATGCCCAGCTCGTCCAGATCGGCGGAGATATCGAAGCTGTGCTCCGCGCCGCGGTGTACGCCGCCCAAGCCGCCCGTGCAGAACACATCGATGCCCGCCATCTCGGCGAACATGCTGGTGGCGGCGCAGGTGGTCGCACCGTCCAAGCCTCCCGCGACCATGGCGGCAATGTCGCGTCTGCTGGCCTTGCCGATATGGCCGCCGTTCTTGCCCATATATTCGATCTCGTCCTCATCCATGCCGACCACGACCTGCCCATGCAGGATGCCGATGGTGGCGGGTACGGCGCCGTTTTCGCGAATGATGCGCCCCACGTTCCTTGCCGTTTCCACGTTCTGCGGATAGGGCATACCGTGGGCGATGATGGTCGATTCGAGCGCCACTACGGGCTTATGCTCGCGAAGCGCCTGCTGAACTTCCTCGCTGATCTTAACGTACTGTTTCATTTTCCTGTTCCTTTCCGACACAGTCTACCACATTTTTCTTGTTATGTATACTATGTAATTTACGCTTTTTTAGAAAACTTGGTACATAGCGCACCGTAATGATCATGATTATGATGCCCATCAGGATGTCCGTCATGGCCTTGGGGACCTTGCCGAACATCTCCACGGTGATGGAGCCGCTGGACATGGCGCCCATGAACAGCGCCGCAAACGGGATGCCCAGCGGGTTGCCGTTGGCAAGCAGGGACACGACGATGCCGTCAAAGCCCAAGCCGCTTGCAAACGACACAATGAAGCGACCATGCACGCCTAAGATCTCAACAGCGCCGCCCAGTCCCGCCAGCATGCCCGAAATGGCAAACACCAGCATCCTGCGGCTCTTGACCTTCAGCCCCGAAAACGAAGCAAAGCGCTCGTTGCAGCCGATGACACGGCATTCGTAGCCCGTCACGGTGTAGTTGTTGAATAAAAAGAGCAGAACGGCCGCGATCAAGGCTATAAAGATGCCGCTTGTGGCGTTCGTCCCCGGGATGAGCTTGCCAAGATACGCTGCATCGCTGATGTAGGCGGTGGAACCGCTGTCGCCCAGCGTCCCCGGTACATAGAACGGATAGCGCGTCAGATACTCCGTAAAGAGGATGGCGATGTAGTTGAGCATCAGCGTCACAACGATGATGCTTGCATGGAAGCGCTCCATGATCCAACCCGCCAGCATGGAGTAGAGCATCCCCGCCACCATCGCCGCAAGGCAGGCCAAGGGGATGACGATGTAGGAGGGCAGCGCGGGGAAGGTGAAGCCGACCCATGCCGCCGCAAACGCGCCCAGATAGAGCTGCCCCTCCGCGCCGATGTTGAAGATGCCGCAGCGTGCCGAAACGGAGAAGGACAGCGCCGTAAAGATGAGCGGGAGCGACCAGCGCAGGGTGCGCGCAAAATTGTACAGATCGCCAAACGCGCCCTTCCACAGCGAGGAATACACAAGCAGGATGTCCTTGCCCGAGATCCACAGGACGAGCGTGTTGAGCAGGAACGCGATCACGATGATCAGAAAGATGCGCAGCAGATCCAGCGCAACGGCTCTGACCGTTCGGATCGACTTTGAAACAAACGTCTTGTCCATCACAGTTCCTCCTCCTCTTGATCGCTTTGTCCGAACATCATGCGCCCAATGCGGCGCTCATTGGCCTGTGCGCTCGTCAGCTCGCCCGTTTTTCGCCCCTCGAACATGACAAGGATGCGGTCGGACAGCTCCATGATCTCGTCCAGATCGGCGGAGATGACCAGTACGGCGTTGCCTTCGTCCCGCAGCTTGACCAGCATGGAGCGGATGTACTCGGACGCGCCGATGTCTACGCCGCGAGTGGGCTGACAGGCGATCACCAGCTTGGGATCCTTGGACAGCTCCCGCGCTACGACGACCTTTTGCATGTTGCCGCCCGAAAGGCTCTGTACGGTCTCCTCCTCGCTGTTGGCCTTGATCGCGTAGGAACGGATCATCTCGCGGCTCAGCTTGGATGCGTTCTTCCAGTGCATGATCCCGTTTTTCGAGACGGGCTGCTGCCTGCGCAGCTTGAGGATAAGGTTGTCGCGGATGGAGAAGGGCAGCGCCAGCCCCTCCTTGACGCGATCCTGTGCGATAAAGCCCAGTCCGTGCCGTATCCGTTCGTCCACGGGGGCGTTCGTCACGTCCTTGCCGTCCATATAGACCTTGCCCGACTTGCACCTGCGCACGCCAAGCACCGCCTCCGACAGCTCGGTCTGTCCGTTCCCTTCCACGCCTGCAACGCCTACGATCTCGCCCAAGCGCACGTCGAACGACAGCTCGTTCACGGCGGTCAGACCATCGTCGCCAAGCACGGAAAGCGCCTCCACGCGCAGCACCGCGTCTCCCGCGGCCTTTGCTTCCCGCGTCACGCCCTTCAGCTCGCGGCCTATCATCATCTGCGCAAGCTGCTCGCTCGTCACATCGTCCTTTCGGACGGTGTCCACCGTGCGCCCTGCGCGCATGACGGTGATGGTGTCGGAGATCTCCATGACCTCCTTGAGCTTGTGGGAAATGAAGATGACGGTATGCCCCGCTTTGGTCAGCTTGCGGATGGAGACGAACAGCTCCTCCGCCTCCTGCGGCGTCAGCACGGCGGTAGGCTCGTCCAAAATGATGACGTCCGCGCCGCGATACAGGGTCTTGACGATCTCCACACGCTGCATCAGCCCGACCGTCAGGCCGCCTGTCTTTGCATCGAGCGGTACGTCAAAGTTGAAATCCTGCTCCAAGGTCTTGAGCTTCTCTTGGAGCTTTGCGGGTCTCCATATATTGCTTCTCGTCGGGGGATGCCCCAAGACGATGTTTTCTGCAACGGTAAGCGAAGGGGCAAGCATGAAGTGCTGATGCACCATGCCGATCCCCTTTTGGATGGCGTCCTTGGGTGAATTGAGCGTTAAAGGCTTTCCGCCGAGCAGGATCCTGCCCGCGTCCGGCTTTATAAGACCGTACAAAATGTTCATCAGCGTGGACTTGCCCGCGCCGTTTTCGCCTATGAGCGCATGAACTTCTCCGCGCCTGACGCGAAACGTCACGTCGTCGTTGGCAAGCGTTTTGTCAAAACGTTTGGTGATGTTTTGAAGTTCCAATACGTAGGCTTCTTCCATATCGTTCACCTTACCAAGTCAAAATGGGGGACTCCACCGTCCGCACAGGGAGGAATCGGCCGCATGCGGACGATGGAGTTTTTCATTGTCCCGAGGGGGAGGATGCAAGGCGTTTTCCGCTTTTTGCCCTTAGGCAGCGGGGTTGTACTCTACCTTCAGTTCGCCGCTGATGATCTTGGCGCTTGCCTCCTCGATCAGCTTGGTGGCGTTCTCGAACTTGGTCTTCTGCGCATCGCTGAGGTACTCGTTGATGAGCGGGCTGATGCTCAGGCCTACGCCGCCTTCCGCCAAGGTCGCATGGTGGATCTCACTCGTCCATTCGCCGTTGACCAGATTGACGATCTCGGTGTACAGCGCGGGACCGTACTTGCACAGCGTGTCGCCAAGCACCGTCTTGGGGGATACCTCGTGGTGCTCACTGGAGTCCGCCATGACAAAGAAGCCCAGCTCGTCGCCCGCTTCGATGACGCCCAGCGCGGTCGCGCCAAGGTCTGTCTGGATGACGTCGCAGCCCATGCCCGCCATGCTGATGCCCGCATCCTTGCCCTTGGCGGGATCGTCAAAGGTGTTGGTGTTGACGCGGACTACGTTGATGTCGGGGTTGACGGTCTGCGCGCCTGCCTTATAGGCGTTGTAGTCCGCCAAGAGCGCGGTCTGCTCTGCGCCGATGCAGTGACCGATCGTGCCGGTCTCGGACATGGACGCCGCCATGATGCCCGCCAGATAGTAGGCCTCCCAGATGGCAAAGTCAACGACCTTGACATTCGGCAGATCAAAGCTGTCCAAGGGGAACAGGATGGTGAACTTCACATCGGGGAACTCTGCGGCAACGGTTTTGACCGCCTGCACCATGGCGGGCATGGAGGTGATGATCATGTCCACGCCTTCACGGGCATAGGTGCGCAGAACTTCCTCATACTGAGCGGCCTCGGTCGCTTCGTACACGGCGGTCTCAATGCCAAACTCGGCCTCCGCCTTCTGCAGGTTCTTGTTCATGTCGTCCATGGGGCCTGCGTCGCCCAGCTTCTGGGGGCAGACCAGCACGACCTTGAGTTTCTTTTCAGACGGCTGATCCGTGACCTGCGCGGGTGCGTCCGTCGCCTTCTGTGTGTCGTCCGTTGTTGCGTCCTTCTTGGCGCAGCCTGCAAACATGCAGACCGTCAGGACCAAGACCAACAGGATAGCCAATGCCTTTTTCATGATTCTTCTCCTTCATTTTTTAGTGGGATCCGTTGTTAAAATTTCGTATTGCCCGCATCCACATTGATGGATTGTCCGCGTATCATGGCGCCCGCCTCGCTGCAGAGGAAGGCGATGATCCTGCCCACCTCGACGGGCTGTATCAGCCGTCCCAGCTGCGCAGGGCCCCAAGTGCGCTCGCAGTCCGCTATGCTGATCTTGCCTTCCGAGGCCTTCTCCGTTGCTGCCATGCAGCTTCGCAGCATGGCTGTGTCCACCGCGCCGGGGCAGACGGCGTTGACGTTGATCCCGTAGGGCGCCAAGCAGGCCGCCATACACTGCGTCATGTTCACCACCGCCGCCTTCGAGGAGCAGTAATGGATCTGATCCTGATAGGTCACCTTTGCGCCGTTGGACGCCAGGTTCACAACGTTCCCCGTGCGCTCCTTTTTGCGCAGGCTCTCCGCAAACTGCTGCGTGCAGCGGAACAGCCCCAGAACGTTGATGCTGTAGATAAAGGAAAAGTCCTTCTTCTCCACATCGAAGAAATCCTGCATTTTGGTGACGCCTGCGTTGTTGATGAGAATGTCCGCGCCGCCAAACGCCGCCTCCGCCTTATCCAGTACGGCGGCAAAGCTCTCCTCCTTCGTCACGTCGCACAGGCAGCTCTCCGTGGGGATCCCCTTGCCTGTCAGCTCCGTCTTGGCCTTCTCCAGCAGCTCGGCCGATATGTCGCACAGCAGGATGCTTGCGCCGCGTTCGCCCAAAGCGGACGCGATGCCCCTGCCCAGTCCGCTGCCGCCGCCTGTGACGATGGCTGTGCGGCCGTCCAGTCTGTACAGATCGCTCATATGCCCTCCTTTAGTACGCTTCGGCGTGCATGACGCCGCCGTCTACCATGGTGATCTCGCCCGTGATCCAGCTCGACAGGTCGGACGAGTAGAAGATGCACGCGTCCGCGATGTCCGAATGGAGACCCAGCCTCCCAACGGGCGCCCGCTTCATGAAGCGTTCCCGCCAACCGGGGACGTTCTTGTCCAAGCCCGGGGCGTCCATCAGTCCGGGAGCCACGCCGTTGACGCGGATGTGATACTCGCCCAGCTCCACCGCCATGCAGCGCGTGACCATTGCAAGCCCCGCTTTGGAAGCGCCGTATGCGATGCTGTCCGCCAAGGGACGATAGCCGTTGATGGAGATGATGTTGACGATGTTGCCGCCCTTGCCCTGCTTGACCATCTGCTTGGCGCAGGCTTGGCTGCAGAAGAACGCGCCCTTAAGGTTGCTGTCCTGCATGTCGTCCCATTCCTGCTCCGTGCATTCAAAGAGCTTCTGATGCGGATAGATGCCCGCATTGTTGACAAGGATGTCCACCGAGCCAAAGTGCGCCACGACCTCTTCGACCATGCGATAGCTCTCCTCCGAATGGCGAATGTCCAGCTTGACCGCCATGGCGGGTGCGCCCAGCTGTTCGATCTCGTTGACCACTTCCTCCGCAGGCGCCTTCAGCTCGTCCGTAAAATAGGTGATCACGATGTTCGCGCCTGTCTCGGCAAAACGCTTTGCCAGCCCAACGCCCATACCGCTGCTTCCGCCGGTGATGATCGCCGTTCTTCCGGTGAAATCCAAGATGTTCTTGATCGGTGTTGCCATGCTCTCACGCTCCTTATTATTTTTTATTCTGCATCCGCTGCGCCCTGCGGCGCCAACGGAAGCGATTGATGGTATCGAAAATGCCGCAGCTTCGTATGATCAAAGCCAGTATGGTGATGATGTAGGGGACAGTCAGCACCAGCGGGCCGGGGAAGCCGATCTGCTGTGCGCGGTAGGTGACCGTCTCCGCAAGGCCGAACACCAAGCTTGCCACCATCACGCCCACGGGATTCGCCTGCCCGAACACCACCGCAGTGTAGGCAAAGAAGCCGCGCCCCGCCGTCATGTTCTCCGTGAACAGCGTCACATGCCCCAAGGAAAGATGCACGCCCGCCAAGCCGCAGAGCGCTCCGCCCACGACTACGGCAAGAATGCGGTAACGCGGCACGGATATGCCCGCCGACGCCGCCGCCAGCGGCTGCTCGCCCACGGCGCGCAGGTTGATGCCCGTATGCGTATGAAATAAAAAGTACGACAGCAGAATGACCAGCAGAATGGAAACGTAGACCAAAATGGTGTGACCGTTTAGGACGGTGCCGATAAAGGGGATCTTGCCGATGAAGGCGATGTCTATCTTCGGCAGACCCACGATGCCCGAGCTGCCCACCGAGCCCGCGTCCCCGAAAATGACCTTCATCATGTAGGTCGTGATGCCCACCGCAAAGGCGTTCACGCCGATGGAGGCGATGGTGGCGTTGGCGTTGAGCTTTTCGATCAGCAGCACATAGATAAGACCGACGAACGCGCCGATCGCCAGCGCAAAAAGGATCGCCATGATCACGCTGTGCGTCAGGTACATGCCCCACACGCCGAAGAATGCGCCGAAGAGCATCATTCCCTCCAGTGCAATGTTGAATACGCCTGCCTTCTCGCAAAGCAGGCCGCCCAGCGCCGCCAGCAGGATGGGTGTGGCTGTCCGAAGCATGCCCGAAAGAATATCTGCCATATCGACCTCGCTTCTCCCCTTTTGTTTGTGTCGGAATGCGGAATGCTCATGCAGTGTTTATGCAGTTCTCATTCGCATGTTCTTACGATACTCCTTGTTTTTTGATTTGTCAATACATATAGATGATTTTAATTTATTCGTAAAGACATCTGTTTTGTAGCTCTCAAGGCAAATGTTATATTTGTTCAGTGATTTGGGCGTTTTTCTTTATATTTACATCTCAAAATGTGCAAGTATTTGGTAAGTATTGGAAATTCCTTGCAAGAAAAAAAGCGCCCCCTTTGGCGCCTTAAGTGGGAAATTTCGGTTCGTTTACGCTTACATTCTTTCGGGATCGAAGCGCAGAGAGTAATTGTCCCGAAAATACGAGATGTCAATGAACATGGGCTTAAAGTCGCCGCTGCTTGCCTCGTTCTCCAAATACAGCACGGGGGAGCGGGCTGCAATGCCCAAGCGCTTGCCGATCTCCTTGGACGCGGTAGCTGCGCGGCAGAGGATGCGGCGATCGGAAATGGCAAGATGGAAGGTCTCGGTGAACATGACGATCAGGGACATCTTCAGATCGGAGGCCTGCAGGTTGGGAATGGCCTCGGCACGAATGAAGGCGCTGCAATAGGCGATGGGCGCACCGTCCACCAAGCGCGTGCGCGCAAGGCGGAAGACGATCCTGCCCTTTTCGATGTGCAGCGCATCCGCCACATAGGCGTCGGCGGGGAGAAGGTCCAGTGTGATGTCCGCAATGCCCGGGGTCTTGCCGCTTGCTCGGATCTGATCGGTGAAGGTTCGTGCCACCAAATAAGCGCCTCCCAACTTGGCAGCTCCCTTGTAGGTGCCGCTGCCTTGGATCTTGTACAGGTGACCCTCGGCTACCAGTTCGGAGATCGCCTGCCGCACGGTGCCGCGGCTGACACCGTACCGTTCGGACAGTTCCTGCTCGGTGGCGATCTTGGTGCAGTTTGGCAGAGGCTCAATGGTGGAAAGTAAATCTTGCTTGATCTGGTGATACAGCGAGACACCGGCTACGCGAATGATCATAATGTACCTCGTTATCAGTATTTAGTGAGTCAATCGGCATTGATTCACTTGTCTATATATTTTATTATACCATTTTACATCATATTGTCAATAATAATCTTTGCATTTTTTCAATATTTCATCGTATCCGTTGACAAGACGAGAAGCGTTGTATATGATGGCAGGGAGGTGATTGCATGAATATGTTATTCATAGGGCATCTGACGCTGGACGACGTTGTCCTGCGCGATGCGCCAACGCGGATGGACTGCCCCGGCGGTGCGGCCCTGTACGCTGCAAGCGGAGCCTACCTGTGGCAGCGGGAGGGCATCCATCTGCTGTCCAGACGCGGGACGGATTTTGACCTAAGCTTTCCGGACGCCGCAGGCGTGGATGTTTCCGCAGTGCGCTGCTTTACGGACACGCCCTCCATCCATTTGATCGTCCTGTTCGACCGAAAGGAGCTGCGCTACTTCATCGTGCAGCGTTGGGGCGGCAGCTACGACCATATGGCGCCCCGTCCCGAGGATCTGCCGCAAGAGCTTTTGACCCCCGACGCCTGCTGCCATGTGGCGGCCTTTCCCCTGCCGCGTCAGCAGGCCATCATCGAAGCCATTCCCGAAGGCACGCTGCTTTCGGTGGATCCGCATCACGACTATGTATACCCCGAGCAGCACACCGTTTGGGAGCGCCTGCTGCGAAAGATCCGGGTCTTTTTGCCCAGCGAGGACGAGCTGCTGCGCTACTTCTCCCTCACCCCCTTTGCCGACCCTGCGGCCTACAAGCCGTACCTTAGGCAACTCTCCGAGCTTGGCCCCGAGGTGGTGGTGCTGAAGCTGGGTGCGCGGGGCGCGCTGGGCTATGACCGCAGGCATGACGCACTGTACGCCGTACCCGCCTATCCTGCGCCCATCGTGGATGTGACGGGCTGCGGGGACAGCTTTTGCGGCGGCTTTATGGCCTCCTATGCAGTTCACGGAGAGCTGTGGGACGCGCTGGTATGCGGCAGCATATCCGCCTCCTTCAACATCACACACTTTGGCGTGCGCGATAACTTCTCCGTCCCCCTTGCGGCGGTGACGGACAGGAAGGCGCAGTGCCTTGCCCTATGGAAAGGAGCGGCGATATGAACGATGAAAAGCGCATGAACGAGCGCATGTTGGAGGAGATCAAAGCGCAGGCGCAGCTGTTCACGCTCTGCGCGGATGAACTGATCGAGCAGGCCAAGATGCTGATCCGCACCCACGTACCCGCCTTGATCGACCGCGTATACATCACGGGCTGCGGGGATTCCTATTTTGCGGGGATCGCGTGCCGTGAGGCTTTTTTAAGGCTGACGGGTCTACGCTGCGAGGTGTGGCAAGCGCTGGAGTTCTCCCGCTATGTCTGTCCCCGCGAGGTGGACGAAGGGGCGCTGGTGCTGTCCGTTTCCACCTCGGGCAAGGTAGCGCGCACCCGTGAAGCGGCGCTGCGCGCCCGTGAAAAGGGCGCCGTCTCGCTTGCCGTCACGGGAGGGCCGAACACCCCGCTTGCCGAGGCTGCCGCGGCCGCGTTCACCGTCAATATCCCGTCAAGCGTTGGGCTTGCGCCCGGCACGCGCTCTTACGCGGCCTCGCAGCTTGCCCTCCTCTGCCTTGCCTTGGCCTTGGGCGAGGAACGCGGCGTGATCTGCGCCAAGGAACGCGATGCGATCCTTGCGGACATCGGACGCATCGGCGATGCGATACAAAGCACCGTGGACGCAAATGCCGAAACGATCGCCCGCTATGCGGACTGGTATTTGGACGAAACGCGCAGCAACTGCGTACGCATGTACCATCTGCTGGGCAGCGGTCCAAACGCCGCCACAGCGCAGTTTGGTTCCATGAAGCTGCTGGAGAGCTGCTCCTTCCCCTCCATCGCCACGGGTGTGGAAGAATGGGCGCACGCGCAGTATTTTCTGACCGATCTGAACACCCATGTGATCCTTTTGGCGCCACGGGGCGCCTGCCGCGACCGCGCAGGGGAGATCCTGCGGGCGGTATCCGTGGCGGACGGCACCTCCATCGTCATCTGCGAGGAGGAGGACGCCGAGTTGCGCGCAGCCGCTGACATCTGCTTTCCCATCTGCGGCATACGCGACATACCCGAATGGCTTTCCCATCTGATCTACGCCGTGCCCTTGGAGCTGTTGGCGCTGACCCTGTCCGAAAAATTGGGCAGGGCAGGGCTGGATTTCGAACGCAGACCTTGGCTTCGGGAGGAAAACTTCCGTCAGATCTTTGATTCCAAGATCCGTTCGATCAATGAGGAGGAAAAAAATGACTAAGGAACTGTGCGCCATGCTGGGACTGATGCCGCTGCCTGCGACCCTGCGCTGCGGCGGCACTCCCCTTTCGGTCATTCGCAGGCAGGCCGTGTCGGACGCAAAGGCCATGTATGCAGCGGGCATCCGCAACATCATGGTACAAAATATCGGCGATCTGCCCCTGCTGCAAACGGTGGGCTTGGAGACGGTGGCGAACATGACGATGCTCTGCACCGCCGTAAGGGACGCGCTCCCGAACGACTGTAAACTGGGCGTGAGCGTGTTGATGAACGACGGCCCCGCTTCCTTGGCCATCGCCGAGGCGGTGAGCGCCGACTATATCCGCGCCAAGATCTATGTGGGCGCAATGGTCGCTGCGGGTGGGATCGAATGCGGCTGCATGGACGCCGTGCTGACGCTCAAGCAGCGGCTTTGCTCCAAGGTGCAGATCTATGCGGACGTCCACGACCGAACGGGTACGCCGCTTGGCAATGTGAGCCTGCTGGAGGCCTGCGAGCAGGCGCTCACGAAGGGGCTGAGCGATGTTTTGATCATCACGGGAAAGGATCACGCCGAGTCCCTTGCCATGATCGACGAGGTGAAGGGCGCGTTTCCGCTTACCCCCGTGTATCTGGGCGGCGGAGCAAAGCCCGATAACCTTTGTGAGAGCCTGCGCCGCTGCGACGGGGTGATCGTCGGCTCCTTCCTGAAGACGGAGGGGTGCATCGATCATCCGCTCGACCCCGAACGGATGCAGCGCTTCATGACCGCATGGAACGGGCTTGTCAGCCTCGCGTGACAGGCGCTAAGGGAACAAGAACGCTGTAAGCTCTTTTGGTTTCCGTTGAACAGAGGTATAAAAAGGGCGCCTGCAGGGGCGTCTTTTTATGGCGGGACTGTGCAAAAGGTGCGCGGGGAGAAAGATGAAGCTGCGCCGATCGAACGGCTGCGGTTCATAGGTCCTGCTTGTCCTATTCGGATTTCATTCAATCGATTCCTTCGAATTTCTTTAGTTCAATTTCACTGATCGTATCGGACAGCTTATGTTTGTTGCCTGTCGGTTTAAAGCCGTGTTGCGTGTACAAGCGATAGGCCGCTTCGTTGTTCTCAAGGATCCACAGGCAGGGAGTTCCCTTGCACCTTGCCATCGCAAACAAAAGCAGCTCCGTCCCATACCCATTGCGTTGCTCTGTCGGCAGCACATACAAATTTTCAATGAGATCATCCCTTACAGACACGATCCCCTTTGGCGTTTTATCAACAAGCATAAACAGGCATTTCCCGCTTTCCATCTCGCTGCGCAGATAGTGCAGCTGCGCTTCTGCGCTGTGCTTGCTTAAAAATTGCTCGTCGCAAAAGCTTCGGTGCGATTCGATCCACGATTCCGAATGAATTTTGGCCGCTGTCGGCAGCATGGACGCATCAACTTGAATAATCACAGCATAAACCTTCCCATTCCATTTGTGGTCTTCCTATCCCGATCGCCTCTGTCAGTATAGCGGATTGCTCTACGCCGCGCAACAGCAGTAAAGAAAACGTTTTGTCACAGGCGCATTTTCTGTTCCGCCCTTCGAATCCCCTCGAACGAAAAGCAACAAAAAAGGGCGCCTGCTGCGGCGTCCTTTTTGTGGAAAAGGGCACGCGCTTGATACAAAATGCACCCGGCAGCCTCGTTCCTGTTTGTTCCGTGTGTTTTGTGCGCCCCTCTGATTTCGTACTTGACTATCGACAAAACATACAGATTATGCTCATTTTGCGTCGCTGCTGTCTTGCACCTTGTCGTTCATTTTTTTGATTTTACTTTTCCATGCAAAATATTGAGCCAGCCATACAAAAACAAAAATGGCGATGAAGATACCGATGTAGGATAACACGCCACTGACGGAATGCTGCATCCAATTCGCGATATAGGCGATTGGCAGCATGACAGCACATGCTATTGCAAAGTAGATTCCGCTTTGCTTTACAAGACTCCATGAATCAATCTCCCATATCACCGAAGCCATTGCGAACCCTGAACCCATGATGCCGCACAGAGCCGTCTGAAGAATGACCGCATTCAGCTCATTTCCGACTGCCTCCATCAGCTCCGGCGTGACAGGATAAAAGGAACCATCGGCAACAACCGCCGAAATAATTACCGTGATCACATAGCCGATTGCAATGCCAAGAGGAAAACCGAGAAGTCCTCGTTGAATAAGCTTTTTTTTCATTTCTACCACCTCATATTCCTAACAGCTGTTTGATTTTGGCGACAAAACGC
>CAZBBX010000029.1:0-26522 GCA_964490325.1 uncultured Oscillospiraceae bacterium | reverse complement strand
GCTTGTAAGCTTGGGTCTCCAAGCTTGCAAGAGAAAGCCCTGCCGCAGCAGACTCATCAAAAAGCGTGAACATTTTGACAAAGCCGCCCTTTGGCGGCTAATACCGGCGACATGCGCGGCGGTTTTGATACCTTGCTTGTCGCCATAGGTCTCTAAGGCGGCAAGAGAAGCCCTGCCGCAGCAGACTCGTCAAAAACATTTGTTTTTTGACGAAGCCGCCCTTTGGCGGCTAATACCGGCGACATGCGCGGCGGTTTTGATACCTTGCTTGTCGCCATAGGTCTCTAAGGCGGCAAGAGAAGCCCTGCCGCAGCAGACTCGTCAAAAACATTTGTTTTTTGACGAAGCCGCCCTTTGGCGGCTAATACCGGCGACATGCGCGGCGGTTTTGATACCTTGCTTGTCGCCATAGGTCTCTAAGGCGGCAAGAGAAGCCCTGCCGCAGCAGACTCGTCAAAAAGATTTGTTTTTTGACGAAGCCGCCCTTTGGCAGCTAAAAAAGCCGCCCCGAGGGACGGCTTTTTGAATTGCTTGTTGGTAAGCGTAAGCTTACTTGATCTCGCAGGTCGCACCGACTTCCTTGAAAGCGGCAACGATCTTCTCGGCTTCTTCCTTGGAGACGGCTTCCTTGACGGCCTTGGGTGCGGTGTCGACCACTTCCTTGGCTTCCTTCAGACCCAGACCGGTCAGCTCGCGGACGGTCTTGATGACCTTGATCTTCTCAGGCCCGATCTCCTTGAGGATGACGTCAAACTCGGTCTTCTCCTCGACTTCTTCCACGGCGGCGGGGCCTGCGACGACGGTCGCGGTCGCGGCGGCGGATACGCCAAACTCGGCTTCAAGAGCCTTTACGAGCTCGGAGAGCTCCAGCACGGACATAGCCTTAATGTCAGCGATCAGTTGTTCCTTATCCATTCTTGTAAACTCCTTCAATAATTTTTGTTAAGTATTGGTTTTGGGCGTATACCCCTGCGCTTATGCTTCTGCGACGGACGCTTCTGCTGCGGGCGCTTCCTTTGCCTTGGCGATCTGATCGAGAACGATCGCAAGACCGCTGATGGGCTTCATCATGCTGCCCAGCAAGCGTGCGATAAGCACCTCTCTGCTCGGCAGATCCGCGATGGCATCCATTTGTGCCGCGTTCTCAAGCTTGCCTTCGATGATGCCGCCCTTGAAGCTGCACTTCTTGACGTTCTTCATGAAGTTCTTGAGGATCTTGGCGGGTGTGACCGCATCGTCGTAACAGAACGCGAAAGCGGTGGTGCCGTGAAGGAGTTCCTCGACCTTGTTGCTGATGCCGGCGGCTTCACAAGCGCGCTTGACAGCATGGTTCTTAAGAACAACGTATTCCACGCCGGCCTTACGCATTTCGTTGCGCAGAGCCGTGACTTCGGCGACCGTCAGTCCGCGATAGTCGAAGAACACGACGGACTTAGCCTTTTCCACCTTGCCCTGGATCTCAGCCACCTGAGCGGCTTTCAATTCGATGATCTTTGCATTTGCCATGGTTTCACCTCCTTGTAAAAATAAATCCTCTCGCTATAAGCGAGAGGACACAAAAACGAAACTCTTGTGATCCGCCTCGGTAGGATTTACCCGCAGCTAGTGCGGCACCGACTGTCTATAGCGATCCATTGACCTTTGCCATATTAACAGAATTACCCCGCGCTGTCAAGCCTTTTTTGCGGATTTCTCCTGCTTTTTCATCACATTTTTGCCTTCTCCGCGTCAGCTTTCGATGCGACGTTTGAGCGTCTCGAAGGTCTGCTCCAAGTCGCGGGTATCCTGCCAAGCGCAGCCCAGCGGGGAGGCGGGGCGGTTGTCGCCGTGGTAGTCGCTGCCGCAGGTGATGAGCAGCTTGTACAGATGCCCCAAGGAGACGTACAGCTCCGTTTGACGCGGGGTGGAGGAGGGATAGTAGGCTTCAATGCCCATCAGTCCCAGTCCCGTAAGCTCGCGCACCAAGCCGTGCGGGTTGTCGCGGATATGGCAGGGGTGCGCCAGCACGGGCAGGCCGTCCGCCGCGTGGATGAGTTCGATCACCTGCGCGGGTGTAAAGCGCGGCTCGGTGTAGTAGCCCACCTGCCCCGCTTTGAGGTAACGGGTGAAGGCGTCGCGCACATCGTGCGCAAAGCCGCCCTCGATGAGCGCCATGGCAACGTGCAGCTTGGTCACGCAGCCGCCGCCCTTCTTGACAAAGGGCTCCACATCGTATCCCGCTTCCTTCAGCTTGGAGAGGATGATGCGGTTGCGCCGTTCACGTCGTTCGCGTGCAAGCTCCAGTGCCTGCTTGAGCAGGGCATTGTCGGGATCCACGTCCAAGCCAATGATATGCAGCTCATGCTTCCACTCGTTGTCCAGCTCGACGGCGGGGATCACGGGCAGGCCGATGGTCTCGCCTGTCTGCACCGCCTCGGGTACGCCGTCCATGCAGTCGTGATCGGTCAATGCAAACAGCTCTAAGCCCGTTTCCTTGGCGCAGCGCACGATGTCGGCGGGCGCAGCCGTCCCGTCGGAATAGCAACTGTGACTGTGCAGATCAAAGGGATGCGCCATGGATCTCACCTTTCACGCTTCGGCGGGCGCGGACGTTTCGGGCGACGCGGGCTCGCTTGCGGGGGTCTCGGCTCCCGCTGCCTGTATTGTTTTTGCAGTCTTATTGCCGCGGAACACGGCTTCAAATTCCTCGCCGCTGACGCGCTCCAGCTCCATCAACAGCTCGGTGCAGCGATCCAGTGCGGCGCGCTGCTCCGTGAGCAGCTGTACGGCGCGCTTGTACTGCGTGTCGATGAGGGTATGTACCTCCTCGTCGATGCGCGCTGCCAGCACCTCGGAGTAGCTGCGGCTGCGTCCCCACTCCTTGCCGATGAACACCTCGTCGTCCCCGCCCAAGAAGACGGGACCGATGGCGTCGGACATGCCCCATTCCTCGACCATCTTGCGCGCCAGCGAGCTGGCCTGCTTGATGTCCTGACTGGCGCCCGAGCTGACGTCGTTATAGACCAGAGCCTCCGCCACGCGGCCGCCCATCGTCATGCAGATCTCGTCCAGCATACGGGACTTCTGCTGATGGGACTGCTCGTTCTCGGGCAGGGTCATGGTGTAGCCTGCGGCCATGCCGCGGCTGATGATGGACACCTCCTGCAGCTTGTCGCACTTGGGCAGGCAGAGCGCAAGGATGGCGTGTCCGCATTCGTGGCAGGCGGTGATGCGCTTGTCCTCCTCGGTGACGACATGGCTCTTCTTCTCGGGACCCATCTGCACGCGGGTGATGGCCTCGTTGAGGTCGTCCATGCTGATGGTCTTGCGTCCGTTGCGCACGGCAAGGATCGCGCCCTCGTTGAGCACGTTCTCCAGGTCTGCGCCTGTGAAGTAGGGGGTGCGCCTTGCAAGCACGCTGAAGTCCACATCGGACTCGAAGCTCTTGTTGCGCGCATGAACGTGCAGGATGGCTTCGCGCCCCTTCACATCGGGATAGTTGACCATGATGCGGCGGTCGAAGCGGCCGGGACGCAGCAGCGCGGGATCCAAAATGTCGGCGCGGTTGGTAGCGGCCAGCACCACAAGACCCTGATTGCTTGCAAAGCCGTCCATCTCGACCAAGAGCTGGTTGAGCGTCTGCTCGCGTTCGTCGTTGCCGCCGCCCAGACCTGCGCCGCGGTGACGGCCTACGGCGTCGATCTCGTCGATGAACACGACGGCAGGCGCGCAGCGCTTGGCGGTATCAAACAGGTCGCGCACGCGGGAAGCGCCCACGCCCACGAACATCTCTACAAAGTCGGAACCGGAGATGGAGAAGAAGGGAGCCTTCGCCTCACCCGCCACGGCCTTGGCCAGCAGGGTTTTGCCCGTGCCGGGAGGGCCTACGAGCAACACGCCCTTGGGTACGCGTGCGCCCGCTTCGTCGAAGCGTTTGGGATCCTTCATAAAGCTTACGATCTCGGCAAGTTCCTGCTTTTCCTCATCGGCGCCTGCAACATCGGCAAAGGTCACCTTGGACTCGCCGTCGGTCATCAGGTGGGCGCGGGACTTGCCGAAGTTCATCATCTGCTTGCCGCCGCCCTGCTGCCGCATGATCATGACGACCAAAAAGACCATCGCGCCGCCAAGGATGAGGTAGGGCAGCAGCACCAGCAGCCAAGATTCGCTCTGCGGCTGCTGCACCTCAAAGGAGTAGGGATAGTCCGCGCTGGTGATCTCGTCCTTATTCAGCCCCTGCTTTGTGATGAGGTAGGCGCTCATGCCCTCGCGGAAGCTGTCCTCGGACATGACCAGCGTAAAGTCGGCCTTGTCGGGCAGAGCGTCCATGTCGAGCTTGGAGTCGCTGTACAGCCCGTAGAAGCTGCCCTGCCCCAAGATCTCCTTGACGCAGCCGATCTTCCCCTCGTCCAGCAACGCCGTGAACTCGGAGAAGCTCAGGGTATCGGGCTCCTGCGTGTTGAAGCCGCCGGTGATCATGTAGATGATCCCGAACAGGATGAGTACCCAAATGACGATCGTGATGTACTTTTTTGCGTTTGGATTGTTCAATCGTTCCTCCACCGCGAGCAGTTTGACCCGCGGTACCTAAATTTTTCGCCGTCTTGCGCCATAGGGCGCAAGGCCGCTATTGACCCGAGTAGACCTCGGGCTTCAGAACGCCCACGTAGGGCAGGTTGCGGTATTCGCCGCAGTAGTCCAGACCGTAGCCCACAACGAACTTGTTGGGGATGATGAAGCCGCAGTAATCGGGTGTGATCTCGCACTCGCGGCGTTCGGGCTTGTCCAGCAGGCAGCAGATGCGCATACTGACGGGATTCCTTGCGGACAGCAGGCGGGTCAGATGCGAAAGCGTCAGGCCGCTGTCCATGATGTCCTCTGCAATGATGACATGCTTGCCCGTGATGCTGGTGTCCATGTCCTTGGTGATGCGCACGATCCCGCTGGTCTTTTGCGCGTCGCCGTAGCTGGAGATGCCCATGAAGTCCATCTTCATGTGGATGGTCATGGCACGCGCCAGATCGGAGAAGAAGATGCACGCGCCCTTGAGGATGCAAACAAGGATGACTTCCTTGCCCTCGTAGTCGCGGGAGATCTGTTCACCCAGCTCCAAAACGCGCTTACGGATCTGTTCCTCGGTCAGCAGTACCTCGGAAAGGTTCTGCGCCATGAATTCTTTACCCCACATCGTTGGTATCCTCCTCATAATGGAAACACAGTATGTTCTTGGTGTCCTTGGTCACACGCGCTCGCTCGGCTATGGTATGCCCCGTAACCAGCAGTATGCCCGCATCATCGCAGACGAGGGGACAGACCCTCCGCCCACGCGCAACGCCCTTATCGGTGAAATAATCCGACAGGAGCTTGGTCCCCTTCATCCCAAAGGGGGTAAATCGATCTCCCGCCCGAGGGGATCGCAGCTTTAGCGCACCCCGCACGGCGTTTGCATCCACATAGGCGTCGTTTGCGGCGCAGGGAAAGTGTGCCTTCTCCACGTGCAGGACCTCCATCGTGCCGTAAGGCGTCCGCACCCGAACGCCGATGGGCAGCGGAAGCTCATAGCTTTGCGCAGCTGCGGTGTTGAACACAAGGGCGTCGCCCTCCGTTTGCACGAGTTGACCGCAGCAAAGCGTTGCACTGCGGCCGCTCTGCTTTGTCAATAGCGCGTCCAGCCGACTTAGGTCGTTCTCCGTCAGGAGCGGAGCATCGCTCAAAAGTTCTCGAAGCGCCCGATAGCGCAGCGGCTTTGGAAGCGCAGAGAGAGCCTTGCGGCTGCCCTTGCAGCTGATGAGCGCAGCCTTGGCCAGCTCTGTCAGATAGGTCTCGTCCTCCCAAAAGCGTTTGGACGCTCCCGCGATCGCTTCCACAGCACGGGGATTGTAGATCGTAAGCGGCGGCAGGATGCGGTGGCGAAAGTGATTTCGCATAAGCGCATCGTCCGCGTTGGTCGAATCCTCGATATAGTCCTGCCCACTCTCAGCCAAATAGTGCAGGATGTCCGTGCGCGAGACGTCGAGCAGCGGCCGCGAGACGCATCCCGTTACGGGCTGCATCCCCACAAGACCCTTGAGCGCACAGCCGCGGCTTAGGTGCATCAGCAGCGTTTCCGCCTGATCCTCCCTCTGATGCGCCAGCGCGATCGTGTCCGCGCTCACGCGCAGCCGTTCCGCCTCCAGCGCCGTTCGGCGCAGCTCCCTTGCGGCGGTCTCCAAGGACAGTCCTGCCTCTTTTGCATAGCTTGGCGCGTCTACCGCGACAAAGCGGCAGTCCACGTTTTGCTTGGCGCAGAGCGCCTTTACAAAGGCGGCGTCGCGCTCCGCCTCCGCGCCGCGTATGCCGTGCAGCACATGCGCCGCACAGACGGCTTGCAGCGAGCCCTCGTTTCTCAGGCGGGCGCATTCGAGCAAAAGCGCCGTGGAATCCGCCCCGCCCGAACAGGCGACCAGTACGACCGTGGCGGCCGTCCAACCGCAGCGCAGGGCGCTGTCGGCGTCGATCAAGCGCATGACCCTGTACTCCCAACTTAGCTTACGGCTATAATCTTTTCTATTTTAACCTCTTTTCCCATGCTTGACAAGAGAAACAAGGCATTTTCCTGCCGATCTTTCAAAATTAATTCTACAGAGGCGCAGGAAAGTCCTAAAAGGGTTCAAGATCGAAACTTCTTGACGCTGAGCAGACAGGCTGATACAATGTGTCATCATACGACAGGAATCGAGATAAGTAAAACATAATGTTTAAAATACAACAGTTTAAGGGATCTTGCTTGATGGGAGCGCTTGCGCTCCTGCTCCTTTCTTCCGCCTGCACGGCTGTCGACAAGCCCGCCGCCACGCTTGCGCCCACCTTGACATCGAACGCCACGGCGGTGGACGTCGTGCTGGAGGACTATACCCCCGCGCCCACGGAAACGCCCGAGCCTTCGCCTACGCCCGAACCGACGCCCGCGCCCACGGAAACGCCCGAGCCGACGCCCGAAGGGCTTTGCGGCGGCCGCTATCCCGACCGTTTCGTATACGACGGCAGCATTATAAATGAAGAAACGCATTACGCTTCCGAAAATTTAGATATTACGCTCAGCACCGTCACGGGCACAGAACGCACAGGCGTGTCGCTGACCTACTATGTGGCGGACGTCTATGTGCAGGATATCGAGCTGCTGCGCACCTACATTTCGGGCACGACCCTGGCAAGCAGCAGCGCACGCCCCATCCTTACGGTCGCCAAGGAGCTTGGCGCTCTCCTCACGATGTCGGGCGACGGCGCAGGCAGCAAGGATCATGCGCTGATCATTCGCAACGGCGAGCTGCTCCTAAACCGCCTCAATGGTTCGCTGGATGTGTGCGTGCTGTATCGCGATGGCATCATGACCACCTACGATGCAAACGCGGTACCCGTGGACGAGATCCTGTCGGGCGATCCTTGGCAAAGCTGGTGCTTCGGCCCTGCCCTGCTGGACGAGCTGGGGCTGCCCAAGACCAAGTTCAAGCTTCCCGACAGCATCGCCGACTACAATCCCCGCGCTGTGATCGGCTACTATGAGCCGGGGCATTACTGCTTCATCCTCGTTGACGGACGGCAGTCGGGCTACTCCTACGGCCTGACGCTGAGCGAGCTTTCCCAACTGGTGTATGAAATGGGCTGCGCTGCGGCGTACAATCTGGACGGCGGACAGACGGCGAAGCTCTGCTATCAAGACGAACTGGTCAACAAGCCCATCGGCAATCGCAGCCCCTTCGACTTTCTGTATCTGATCGACAAGACAACGGAGGCGGAGGTAACGGCGGAGCCGTAAACTTGGATCTTTAATTCAGGAAAATCAAAATAAAAGCGGCGTCTTGGCGGCTCAAACCGCTAAAACGCCGTTTTTCAATATCTTGCGCTCAGCGTTCCGCCGCGCAGGCGACAAGAGCGCTTGCATCCAAATTGGCACAGCCCATGAGGAAGGGGGAAAGCTCCCCTGCAATGTGCCGCACGCCGTCCTGCTCGTCGCTTTCGATGTTCAGCGGCAGCAGCGGATCGTGCAGGGACAGGCGCAGCAAAAACCAACCCTTCCCGTGCGCAGCGTCAAGATCGATGCGCACGCCCTCGTGGTTCTCCTTTGGGAAGCTCCAGCCCTCCCGATCCGCCGCATAGGTCGTCAGCGCCGCAAGGATGGTCTTCCCGTCGGCCTGCGGGTCGCTGCCCGTCAGCGCCATGCGAAACTCGCGGCTGTCGGCAGGTTCACGCAGATCTGCGATGCGCCCCGCAAGGGTCTGCCCCTCGGCGCGTCCCTTCGCCAGTTCGATCAGCAGGCGCACCATCAGATAGGCGCCGTCGTCCAAGAAGTAGTTCTCCTTCAAAGCGCCGTGCCCCGAGGTCTCCATTGCAAGCTGACAGTCCACACCCGCTGCGTTCAGGCGCAGCGCCTCGTTGATGACGTTGCGATAGCCGCGCATGAAGCGCCTGTGCACCCCGCCCAGTCCCGTGATAAAGTCCGTCAGGCCGTCGGAGGTGATCGAATCGGTCACGATGGTGGTGGCGGGATGCTCCTTGAGCAGGATGGCGGCAAGCAGGGCAATGAGGCGGTTGCGGTTCAGCTCGCTCCCGTCGGGCAGTACTGCGCCCGCACGGTCGACGTCCGTGTCAAAGATCACGCCCAGATCGGCGTTTGACGCAAGCACCGCCTCACGGATGCTCGCCATGGCGGTCTCGTCCTCGGGGTTGGGAATATGGTTCGGAAAGTGTCCGTTGGGCGTCAGACAGCGGCTGCCCGTTGTGTCGGCGCCCAAAGGCTGCAGCACCTTGCTTGCAAAAAAACCGCCCGCGCCGTTGCCTGCATCCACAACGACCCGCAGACCTTCAAGCGGTCTTGGCCCCATCCCTGCGCCCCTGCGGACGCGTTCGACCAGCTGCAGCGCATATACATCCATAAAAGTATCCGAAAGGAACGTACCGCTTGCAACAGGCGCCGCGTTCTCGGCAAGACGCAGGATGGCGCGAATATCCGCCTTCTCCGTTCCGCCCGCAGCGGTGAAAAACTTGAAGCCGTTGCGTTCGGGGGGCAGGTGACTGGCGGTTATCATCACCGCGCCGTCATAGCGATAGCCCTCCGTCACGGTGGACAGGAACATGGCGGGGGTGGAGGCAAGACCTATATCCGTCACCTCGGCGCCCGCGCCTGCCATCGCCTCGCACAGCCAAAGCAGCAGCTGCGGTCCCGACAGGCGGGAGTCCCGCCCAACGGAGATGCGCAGTCCCGTTGCCTTGCCCGTGCGTTCCTTTAGGAATGATACAAAGGCGACGCCGATGCGGCGCACCGCCTCCTCCGTCAGATCCACGCTTCGCCCCGCCTCGTTTGCGAGAGCCACGCCGCGTATGTCGCTGCCGTTTTGCAGGTGCATCAGTTCCATCTTGTGCCTCCGTTTCCTTTCTTACAGGGGGATGCGCGGTTCCAAGCGCACCAAATAGCGCAGCAGAACGGCTGCGTCAGCCGTTGTTACGCCTGCTGCGCCGTCAATATCCGCTTGCGCAAGGGCAAGGGCGTTCAATTCGCACAGCTTGACGCAGTACCGCAGAATACAGCTTGCGTCGTCGGAGCGGACGGCGTTGTCCAAGTTTGCGTCGCCATACAGCAGCGCAGGCGTGGGCGCAGTCGTTGGCGTTGTGCTTGCGGTGGGTTCGGGCGTAGCCGTGGGTGCGGCAAGCGTCAGCGTCCAGTCGGACAGTACGGTCTGGTCCGCGGTCAGCGTGTCGGGGTATTTGTCACGCTCGGAGCAAACAAAGGGGCGCGCAGCCGTTTGAGGATCCGACACGGTGGGATCCACCAAGCCGACGGCCTCTTTCATGGCGGCGATGGCGGAAGCGACGGTCTCGCCCGTCATGAGCGCGGCATAAAAGCTGTCAGCAAAGGCGTGGTCGCCGTCATAGCGCACGTTGCCCGCATAGCCGTATACGACGCCTGCGCCGCACTCGATCAACGGCGCACACAGCCCGTCGCTGTCCATGCTGTAGCAGCTTGACAGCCATACAAGGGAGCAGGGCAGCTCTCCGGAAAGGTGCTTTATAAGGAAGGAGCCGCTGATGCCGTACTGACCGCTGCCGAGGGAGACCGCGCTGCCGTCCATGATGTCGCCGCTGCTGATGCCCACGGTGGAGCGCACGCACAGGTAGGAGCAGCCGTTCGTCAAAGCACCGTGCCCGTCAAACAGCACCACGCCGTAGGCGGGCAGCGCCTCGCAGAT
Source organism: uncultured Oscillospiraceae bacterium (assembly GCA_964490325.1). Lineage (GTDB taxonomy): Bacteria > Bacillota > Clostridia > Christensenellales > CAG-138 > DAOPJM01. The sequence continues at coordinate 16,320 of CAZBBX010000029.1, read as the reverse complement.
GGCGGCGGCGGTGGCCTCCGTGCCGCTGAGCAGCGCCACAGAGCCGCCCGAAGCGGCGCAGAGCCTGTCAGCCAAGTTCGCGTAGAAATCCGTGAAGGCCTCGTCATAGCCGTAGTAGGGGCCGATCAGCAAAACGTTTGCGGAGGAGCTTGTTGTGCGCAGCAGGCGTCTGACATTGCGGGAGGCCGCCTCGTTGCCGCTGCGCTGCAGCTTGCGCAGGGAGCTGTCATAAAAAAGATGTGCGCCGTCGCAGCTTAGAAAGGAGAAGCCGTTCGCTTCCGTCAAAACGCTTTTAGCGTCCACGTCTTGGCAGGCAAGGGCGGCTTCGCGCACGGCGGCGGTGAGGGCGGCGCCCGAAAGACCCGCTGCAAGCGCCTCGTCCTCGGCGGCGTCCAGCTGCGCCCAGATCGCCTCCACGGAAGCAAACACGTCCGCGTCCGTATTGGGCTTGGCAAGCGCATCGCCTGAACGGACGACACAGCACAGCAGCAAGAGGATCGCAACAAGACGCTTCATTTCCGAGTTTGCCCCTTCCTTTCCCCAATCCTATGCCTTCAATGCCCCCATTGTACGGCATTGGCGGGGCTTTGTCCAGTCGGGGGCGGGAGGAGGGCTAAAAAATATACGATTATTTTTTCATAAATAGCTTGCAATGCGATATAGTATGTGGTATAGTCTAACCATCGAAGCGATCTATTAACAGATCGCAAGGTACAGGAGGTCTAATATGACACAGTTTGGTAAGCGCGGCGGCCGCAGTGAGCGGCGCAATCCGCAGCCTCGTATGCCCTTTGGCTGCGCGGATGCGATCAATGAGCAGGACGGGACTGAAACTGCTGCGGCGGTAAGCTGCTTTGGCGGCGGACTGTGCATCGCGGCACTTCGCTAAAGGGGAGGTGAGCGCGTGAACGCACAGTTCAAAAAAGGCGTGCTGGAGCTTTGCGTCCTGTCGATGCTGCTTGAAAAGGATCGGTACGGGTACGAGCTGACGGGTATGATCGGCGATGAGATGTCGCTGTCGGCGGGGACGCTGTATCCCATCCTCAAGCGTCTGAAGGACGAGGGACAGGTGGAGACCTATTTGGTGGATACGGGCAGCGGCCCGGCGCGCAAGTACTATCACCTGACGGACGAGGGACGGACGGAGCAGCGCCGTCAGCAGGCGGAATGGCAGGCCTTCACCGAGGCCGTGGACAAATTGATGGGAGGCAAATAGAATGGAACGGACAAAGGACAGCTATATGCGGGAGCTGGAGCGCGCACTCGATCAGATGGACGAGGCGCAGCGCCGCGAGATCTTGGAGGACTATGAGGCGCACTTTGCCATCAGCGCGGAAAACGGCATTCCCGAAAGCGAGGTCATCGCCAAGCTTGGCAGCGTGGAGGAATGTGCCGCGGCGATCTTGGAGACGGCGGCGGAGCCCATTGAGCACGCCGAGCCTAATAAGGCGGAAGCAGCGCAGGAGCAAGCGCCGTCTGACAAGCACGAGAGCGCAGGGACGCGGGGAGGGGCGGAAAGTCCCGACACGCTGGTGATCGACGCGGGCTATGCCAACGTGCATCTATTTAAGGCGGAGGATGGGCAGGCAAGAAGCACCTTTGCGGGCGACGAACGCTCCGAGCGCCTGTACTACGACCGCCGCGACGGCAAGACTTGGCGGGTAGGCATGGAGCACGATCACCTTGTGTACGGCCGCGTGCAGGCGGACATCTGCATCTATGTGCCCGCGTCGGTGCATACGCTCAGCTGCAACAGTCTGTCGGGCGATGTGGAAATGCAGGCGCTGTCCCTTTCGACAGGCGAACTCAAGACGGTCAGCGGTTCGCTGCGGGCTTACGGCTGCGCGCTGGAGGACTGTAAGTTAGAGACGGTCAGCGGTTCGCTCAAGGCGGAGGAGCTGCGCTGCGGCAAGCTCAAAACGGCTACGGCATCGGGCAGCATCCGCCTGACGGACTGCAAGGGCGACAGGGTCAGCGGCGGCTCGGCAAGCGGCTCTGTCAAGGCGGAGGAGCTGACGGCGCGGGAGCTTGCGCTCTCCTCGGCAAGCGGTTCGGTGTCCGTTGACAACAGTACGCTAAAGTCGCTCAGCGCAAGCTCGGTCTCGGGCAGTGTGCGCGTGGATACAAGCAGCATGGAGTCAGCCAAGCTCAGCAGCACCTCGGGCAGCGTTCGGCTGAACCTGTTTGAAGGCGTGGGCTTCGACGGCAGCTTTTCAACGCTCAGCGGTTCCGTGCGCCTGCGCTGCGGCAGTGAGCAGCTCAACGTGCGCCGCGGCAGCTACCGCATGGGCGACGGTCGAGTTCTGCTGCAGGTTTCGACCATCAGCGGCAGCATCCGCGTCAACTGATCAATACCGTTATCTGCCCCCCCTGACGGAGCGGGCAGCGCCCCGACGGTCGCTCATTAAAAAGAACAGCCCCGCTCCTATTCAAGGAGCGGGGCTGCGTTTTCGTTAGGAAGGATCAGACGGGAGCGGGAATGGTGGCTCCGCCCAAGATGAACATCTGCACAAGCGACGCGTCTGCACTGTTGACATTGCCGGTGCAATTGACGTCGGCTACGATCAGGCCGATCGCATCGATCACGGCTGCACTGTTGCCCAGCACATAGCCCTGGATCAGCGCTACATCCGCCGAGGTGACCAGCCCATCGCCGTTTGCGTCGCCCCAGAGGCGATAGCCGGCTGTCACGGTGTAATCCTCGGTGATCGCCACATCCGTCAGGTCGATATCCCAGTAGGCGTAGTAATCTGCGCTCTTAGCGGGCACCGTGGGGATGGTGGTCAGGGTCTCGCCGTTTGCCACGTTGTAGGTAAAGACCGTTTCGCCGTTTGCCACGAAGGTGATCGTCCAACCCGTTGCGGGCAGAATGACGTCATGGTGTGCGCCGCACACGGAGCAGGTGTAGGCCTCGATGCCGGTGTCGACAGCGGTCGGTACAACATCGCGGCTCGTGTCGCGGACATAGTCGCAGTCGCCGCTCTGGATCTCACCGCAGACGGTGCAGCTGCGGCTGTGGGTGTCATCGCCGTTGCTTGCCCAAGCGGTCCAAGTATGACCAAGCGCCGCAGTCTGGGTATCCTGATAGCTGTAACCGCACACGGTGCAGGTATGCGTGGTGTAACCCTGCTCCGTGCAGGTGGGTGTCGTTACAACATCGGTGTAGGTGCAGTTTGCAGTTTCGGTCTCGCCGCAGACGGAGCAGGTACGGCTGTGTGTGCCGTCACTGTTGCTCGTCCAAGCACCCCAGTTATGGGTGCAGCTGAACACGGCTTCCACGGTGGTATCCGCTCCCATGATGAAGCTGTAACCGCTTGCAACGCTCGTGCCGTTGACGGTCAGGGACGTGAGCGTCCAATTGCTTGCGGGGGTGGCGGTCACGGTCAGCTCAACGCCTTCCTCCACCGCAGAACCACTTGTATAGTTGTTGCTGCCGTCATTGACCGTGACCGTGCCGCTGCCGGTTGCGGCAATGGTCAGGGTATGGGTCGGGATGGCGGAGAAGTATGCCACTACGGTTGTGTCGCTGTCCATGATGAAGTAGCTGCCGTTCTCGACGGACTCGCCGTTTACGGTGATGTCCTTGAGCTCGTAGCCGTCCGCCGCCGTGGCAGTGACAAGCAGCTCCACGCCGTCTTCAACGGAGGAGCCGTTCGTGTAGACGTCCTCGCCGTCGTTGATGACCACGCTGCCGCTGCCGATCTGCTCAACGGTCAAGCTGTAGTAGGTCACGGGCGTAGGCGTCGGGGTAGGCGTGGGCGTAGGCGTAGGCGTCGGCGTATCCGTTGCGCTTGTGCCGTAATCGGCCGCCTGCATGGGTCCGAATACCAGAGAGCCGTTCTTAAAGCCGGCATAGATCAGGTACTCGGAGGCGTCGCTGGGCACGGTGTAGCTGTCGCCGTCGTTGGTCTTGACCCAGATGCGCCCGCCGCCGTCGATGGTGACGGAGGTGGCTGTGTTCAGCTTGGGATTGCCGCCGGAGCAGCCTGTGCCGATGTTATACAGACCGCTGCTTGCCTGCAAATAGGTGGCGATCTGGAAGTTGACATTCAGCTTGGACAGGAACACGCTGACCGAATCGGTGGTCGCATCGTCCACATCGTCGGTGCTGTTCAGCTGGCTGATGAGCGCGGAGCTGTAGCTCACGCTGTTGTTGATGGCGGTGACGTCGCTGCTGTTGAGGTTGCCGATGACCGTCTCCAAGTTGGCGCCGTCGTTGAGCAGGCTCTGTGCGCAGCTGCGCCAGTTGCTGTGGATGGCACTGAACACCGTGGAGGTGCCGGTCTGCGCCTTGAGGTATTCGGAGAACATGAAGCCCTGCCCATATACGCCGATGTCGTTGTCGGTGTCGAAGCAGTACAGCGACTGGCCCCCGCTGATGTCGGTGGAACCCGTGTAGGAGCTGGACAGATAGCCTTGACTTGCGACCTCGCCAGAGTAAATGAGTTCCTCCGCCTGCATGGACATCGACTCGTTGAGCCAAGTGCCCATGTCCACTTCCTCGCCCACACCCGGTTGATTGGGATTCTTCAGCGTGGAGGTGAAGTTGATCAGGTGCTGGAACTCATGCGCCATGGTCACATAAGCGGTGCTTATGTTACTGGAGGTGCAGAAGGTGGAGTTGATGTGGATGATGGGCGTACCCGCGTTATAGTTGCTGGAGGTCTCGCCCATGGAGGTCAGTTCGGAAGCGGAGTACAGCTCTGCGCCCCAGAAGTAACCGCAGATGGTACCCGTGCTGCCGCCGTAGCTGATGGTATAGATGAGAATGTTCAGCTTGTCCCCGTCCTCCAAATAGCGAGCGGATCCGAAGTTCGAGATATCGGCGTTGTAGATGGTGCTGTCGAATTCGCTGGCCATCTGCGATGCGATCGTGGTGTTGGTGTAGTTGTAGCCCCACACGTTGCAGTAGGTGCCTACCGCACGGCAGGTGAAGGTCTTCTTTGTATAGGTGCTGTCGCTGGACAGGTTCGTCTGTGCATAGAAGGACTTCGTGTCGCCCACCGCATAGGTGGTGGCGCGGGTGTCGGGAGCGGTCGTTTCGTCCGCATAGCTGCCGTTCTTGCTGCCAAGCAGACTGTTGATCTTGCTTTGGCTGAGCGTTGCGGCAGAGGGGGAGTTGTTGGCGGCTGCGCCGCGAACGTTGCCCGACGTGGTCTTGATCTGCCCCGACATACTGCCTGTGGACAGACCGTTGGTGGTAGCCGCCCAAGCGCTGCTGCTGGAATCCCAATACTCATAATAGATCAAGGGATTGTAGATGAGCAGCGTGTCGACGCCCGTAAAGGTGGTCGTAGCTGCATCGGCGGTCTTTGCGGTAATGGTGAATGCGGGCAGAAGTCCGAATACCATCACAAGGGCAACCAAAAAAGCTGCAATTCGTTTCACTGTTGTACCTCCATCTTACTACTTCTCTTCCCTGCCGTGCATACTGTGCAATTGAAGATCATACATGACAAAGACTTCCTATTCAGTTTACAACATCGAAAGTCGTATTGCAAGGGCGCATCTTGGGGAAATATATATTCTTTTCGAAAGCTGATATCAATTTTTACAAGAGCAAAAAACGAATTTTACAAGAGCAAAAACGGATTGCATGCGCTGTGCGAATGCTGTATAATAAGATGTAATCAAAAAAGGAGGTCTTACAACATGGAAGCATTGTTGAATATGAAGGTGCGGCGCAGCATCCGTACTTACGAAGCCCGCCAGATCAGCGAGGAAGCGCTGGGACAGATCCTGGAGGCGGGGACCTATGCGCCCTCCGGCAACAACCACCAGAGTGCGCGCATCATCGCCGTGCAGGACAAGGACGTCATCGAAAAGCTGCGCAGGCTGAACGCCGCCGTCATGGGCAAGCCCGACGCGGATCCCTTCTACGGTGCGCCGACGGTCATCGTCGTGCTGGCGGACAAGCATTTCTCCACCTATCGCGAGGACGGCGCGCTGGTGATGGGCAATCTCTTAAATGCCTGCGCTGCGCTGAGCTTAGGCAGCTGCTGGGTGCATCGCGCCAAGGAGGAGTTCGAGACGGACGAGGGCAAGGCGCTGCTCAAGGCTTGGGGCGTTGAGGGCGACTATGTTGGCATTGGGCATTGCATCGTCGGCTATCCCGCCTGCGATTGGCCCGAACCCGCACCGCGTAAGGCAGACTACATCCTGCGCGTATAAGGAGGTACCACCATGGCTTCGCTGGAGGAATTCGGAAACACCATCTCCCGCATGGGAAAGGACGCCGTCAAGAAGGCGCAGGACATGGCCGACGTAGTGACGCTCAAGGGCAAGATCCAAAAGGAGCGCGGCGTCCTGAAGGAGACCTACGAAAAGTTAGGCGAGCTGTATGTCGAGCATTTTGCCGCGCAGCCGCATACCGACGCCTTCCGTGAGCTTTGCCAAAAGGCGGACGCATCCAAGAAGACCATCGAGGAGCAGAAGGCGCAGATCCGCCGTCTGCAGGGCGTGCGCCTGTGCGAAAGCTGCGGCGCCGTTGCAAAGCGCAGCGATCTGTTCTGCCCCGCCTGCGGTATGCCCCTCAAGCAGGACGAGACCGCCGAGGAGGAGACAGAGCAGCAGAGCGAGTCCCTGCTGCACTGCAAGGCCTGCGGCGCAGAGTTGGACGAGGACAGCCGCTTCTGCCCCAAATGCGGGACGGAAGTGTCCCCCGCGCAGGACGCGCAATAAAAGAAACCCATTTGCGTTAATAGCAAACAAAAGACCGACCGCCAAGGCAGCGCCAAAGCGGTCGGTCGTTTTTGAACCGATAGTTGCTTACTTGTGGTCGACGGAAGCCATGTAGCTGATCAGGTCGAGGACCTTGTTGCTGTAGCCCCACTCGTTGTCGTACCAAGCCACTAACTTGACGAAGGTGTCGGTCAGCGCGATGCCGGCCTTGGCGTCAAAGATGGAGGTGTGCGCATCGCCGATGAAGTCGCTGGAGACGACGGGATCCTCGGTGTAGCCTAAAATGCCCTTCAGCTCGCCTTCGGCGGCCTTCTTCATGGCGGCGCAGATGTCCGCGTACTTGGCGGGCTTGGCCAGATTGACGGTCAGATCGACGACGGAGCAGTCCAGCGTGGGAACGCGCATGGACATGCCGGTCAGCTTGCCGTTGAGGGAGGGAATGACCTTGCCAACGGCCTTTGCAGCGCCGGTGGAGGAGGGGATGATGTTGTAGGAAGCGCCGCGGCCGCCGCGCCAATCCTTCATGGAGACGCCGTCAACGGTCTTCTGCGTTGCGGTGATGGAGTGGACGGTGGTCATCAGACCCTCGGTGATGCCGAAGTTGTCGTGAACGACCTTCGCCATGGGCGCAAGGCAGTTGGTGGTGCAGGACGCGTTGGACACGAACAGCATGTCGGAGCTGTACATATCCTGGTTGACGCCCATGACGAACATGGGGGTGTCATCCTTGGAGGGCGCGGACATGACAACATGCTTTGCGCCTGCCGTGATGTGACCCTGTGCCTTTTCCTTGGTCAGGAACAGACCCGTGGACTCTACGACGTACTCAGCGCCAACTTCGTTCCACTTGAGGTTCGCGGGATCCTTTTCCGCGGTGACGCGGATGGACTTGCCGTTGACGATGAGGGAGTTCTCGGTGAAGTCCACCGTGCCGTCGAAGCGGCCGTGGATGGTGTCGTACTTGAGCATATACGCCATGTAGTCGGGCGTGATGAGGTCGTTGATGCCTACGATCTCGATGTTCGGGTTCTTGACCGCTGCGCGGAAGACCAGCCGTCCGATGCGGCCAAAACCGTTGATTCCAACTTTGATTGCTGCCATTTTGCAATGCTTCCTTTCAAGTCATTTTTTGTCGTTCATACTCTAAAACAATTTTGCCCGAAATGCAAGTAATATTTCAGTAAAAAAGCCCTGTTTCACACAAAATTCCCATTCTGTCGCACAGGGGTGCGGGGAATGGGAAAGAAAGAAAATATGTTCCGATTTTTTACTCTACATTGATGCGATCCGCAACGATATACAGCGGCCGCCCCTTCACCTCGTCGTACATGCGTCCCAGATACATGCCCTGCACGCCCATGAAAAACAGCGTGACGCCCTGTACGAGCAGCAGTCCGTCCACGGCCCACAGCCACGCGGGAACGCCGCAGGTGCAGACCAGCACGATCAGGGCGATAAGCCCCGCTCCCGCCAGCGCCAGCAGCCCAAGCCCCGCGCCGACCGGCAGGGTAAGGGGTTTCGAGGAGAAGCCCGTGATGCCGTCCATGGCAAGGCGCAGCATTTTTTTAAGGGTATACTTGGTCTTGCCCGCGGCACGTTCGTTGCGTACGTATTCGATGGGGACGGACTCAAAGCCCATCCATGCGGACATGCCGCGCAGGAAGCGGGCGTGCTCGCGCATCTTCAAAAAGCAGTCTGCGACCTTGCGGTCGATCAGGCGAAAATCACCCGTATCCAAGGGGATGGGGTAGGCGCTCATGGAGGAGAGCAGGCGGTAGTAGCAGGCGGCGGTGAACTTTTTGAACAGCGTTTCGCCCTCGCGCTTCTTGCGCTTGCCGTATACGATGTCCGCGCCGTCCTTCCACATCTTGACCATCTCGGGGATGAGCTCGGGCGGATCCTGCAGATCCACGTCGATGATGATGAGGGCGTCGCCCTTGGCCGCGTCCATGCCGCAGGTGACGGCAAGCTGGTGTCCAAAGTTGCGCGAGAAGGACAGCACCTTGACCTCGGGCTTGTCCTTGGCGATGCGCCTGAGGATCTGCATCGTTCCGTCACGGCTGCCGTCGTTGACGTAGATGATCTCATACGGGTGTCCCGTCTGTTTCATGGCGGCGTCCATGCGGGCGTAGCTTTCCTCCAAGACCTCCTCCTCGTAATACACGGGGATGATGAGGGATAACAGTTCCTTTTCCATATGTCCTCCTTTGTTCTTCCTGCCTATAGTATAATCCATAAAACACGCCCTTGCAATTTGATTTTTATCGCTATATAATAGCGGCGAACAAAAAGATCAAATAAAGGAGAGTAGATCATGCCTATCGTAACGACAAAAGAGATGTTTGAGAAGGCCTACAAGGGCGGCTACGCCATCGGCGCCTTCAACGTCAACAACATGGAGATCATTCAGGGCATCACCGAGGCGGCCAAGGAGCAGCGCTCCCCGCTGATCCTGCAGGTGTCCGCAGGCGCCCGCAAGTACGCCAACCATACCTACCTGATGAAGCTCATCGAGGCGGCCGTCATCGAGACGGGACTGCCCATCGCGGTGCATCTCGATCACGGCGACAGCTTCGAGCTGTGCAAGAGCTGCATCGACGGCGGCTTCTCCTCCGTGATGATCGACGGCTCCCACGCTCCCTACGAGGAGAACGTGGCGCTCACCCGCAAGGTCGTCGAATACGCGCACGATCACGGCGTGGTCGTCGAGGGCGAGCTGGGTCGCTTGGCGGGCATCGAGGACGCGGTCAAGGTCAACGCCAAGGACGCTTCCTACACCGATCCCGACGAGGTGCTGGACTTTGTCACCCGCACCGGCGTGGACAGCTTGGCGATCGCCATCGGAACCAGCCACGGCGCCTATAAGTTCAAGCCCGGCACCAAGCCGCAGCTCCGCTTCGACATCCTGGAGGAGGTCGAAAAGCGTCTGCCCAACTTCCCCATCGTGCTGCACGGCGCATCGAGCGTCATTCCGGAGTTTGTGGAGACCATCAACAGGTACGGCGGCGCCATGCCCGACGCCATCGGCATCCCCGAGCCCATGCTGCGGCAGGCGGCAAAGATGGCGGTGTGCAAGATCAACATCGACAGCGACCTGCGCCTTGCCATGACGGCCACCATCCGCAAGTACTTTGCGGAGCATCCCGCCGATTTCGACCCGCGCCAGTACCTCAAGCCTGCGCGGCAGGCCATCAAGGACATGGTCGTGCACAAGATCGTCGACGTGCTTGGCAGCAACGACAAGATCTAACTAAGACAGCATCCGGGGCGCGGTCGAGCCGCGCCCTTGCTGTATTTCGGGAACGGCGAACCCCTTTCGCCAACGATCCCGCAGGGGCGGATATCATCCGCCCGCCTTATCAATTCTAACAGCAAAACCATCACAGGAGGAACGATCATGGAGGATTGGGAAGCGGAGGCCATGAAGGACTTTGTCCGGGAAATGGAGCGCGGTGTTGCCGCCCTTCCCGCAGAGCAGCGCGGCGAAGTCTACCGCCCCTGCGCCGTCAACTGCGTCAAGGACAGGGTGTACACCGAGCTGAAGCGTCAGTTTGACGAGTGCGGCGGCGACTTGGACGCGCAGTATACAAAATACGGCAGATCCGAATACTTCTTTGCCGACATTGTGGAGAAGGGTCACGTCTACGAGCTGGGCTATCCGCGCTGCCTCTGTCCGCTCATCGCGGCGGGCTGCAGCTTGGACGCGGGACACTGCGAATGCTCGCGCCAAAGCATCCTGTATGTGCTCAAGCGTCTGCTGCCCGACAAACAGATCCGCGTCGAGCCCCTGACCACCGTCTTGGACGGCGGCAAGGAGTGCCGCTTTCGCGCCACGGTGGAATAAATTAGACCCGCTGTATACGGAACGCGCTGACCTTTCGGAAAGCGCGTTTTTTGATACCTTATCATTCTCCTATCACGGCAGACCCGTCAAAACCGCTGCTTTGACACAAGCCTTACGCGTCGCCCCGCAGGGTGTACACGCAGATGCCCACACATTCGCGCAGGAAGTTGTTCAGCGCGATGTACCATACGTCGGGGGCGGCTACGCCCGTGGCGGCTATGCCCTGCGCCGCGGCCACGCGACCCGAGCGATACACATGAAAACCCGTCGTCACAAAGGCCAAGCTTGCGTTTTCTCCCGCGATCCTGTCCGCAATGGCCTTGGAGTACACAAAGTTTTCCTTGGTGCTGGTCGCCTGCTCCTCCAAGTATACGCGGCTCTCATCCACGCCGTGCGCGATCAGATAGCCCGCCATGGCGGAGGCCTCGGTGACGGTCTCGCCGCTGCCCTGTCCGCCCGAAACGATGACCTTGGCGTCGGGGTATTCGGCAAGGTAGCTGCAGGCGGTGTCCAAACGGTTGGACAGCACCCAAGTCACGCGGTCGCCGTGTACGGCTGCGCCCAATACGATCAGCACGTCCGCCTTGGCCTCATCCGCACTGTGCGCGGCCTTGAGCATCTTCACCCCGCACACAAGGAAGATCATCAGAGCCAAGCCGTAGCCCGCGCAGGCGGCGATCTTGACGATCATCCAAACCGTTCCCTCCATCTTGGGCAGAAACAAGGCAAAGATCACCAGCGGCACGCCAAAGAAGGCAGGCAGGATCACGCCCAAATTGAAGTTGCTTAAAAGGGACACCGCAACGCTGTCCAGCAGCAGAAACAGTCCTATACACAGGAGGAGGATGCGGAATAGACCCATCTTCTTTTTTCCTTCCTTGCCGCTTGGTGCGGCGCTGTTTTTCATGCGTTTCATGCGTCGTCCTCCCAAGGCGTCAGACCAAGCGTTTTGCGCAGGCAGCGTCCCGTGTAGCTTTCACGCTTGTTTGCGACTTCCTCCGGCGTACCCGTTGCCACGACCCGACCGCCTTCGTCCCCGCCTTCGGGACCCAAGTCGATCAGGTAATCCGCCGTCTTGATCACGTCCAGATTGTGTTCGATCACCAGCACGGAGCTGCCCCCGTCGCACAGGCGCTGCAGGATCTCCAGCAGGCGCTTCACATCGTGGGTATGCAGACCCGTGGTCGGCTCGTCCAGCACATAGAAGGTGCGTCCCGTGTCGCGGCGGGACAGCTCGGTCGCCAGCTTGATGCGCTGCGCCTCGCCGCCGCTCAGCTCGGTGGAAGGCTGCCCCAGCTTGATGTAGCCCAAGCCCACGTCATAGAGCGTGTCCAGCTTGCGCTTGAGGCGGGGCAGGCTCTTGAAAAACTCCCTTGCCTCCTCCACGGTCATCTCCAGCACCTCATGGATGTTCTTGCCCTTGTAATGCACCTCCAGCGTCTCGCGGTTGTAGCGTTTGCCGTGGCAGACCTCGCAGGGAACGTAGACGTCGGGCAAAAAGTGCATCTCGATCTTGAGGATGCCGTCGCCCTTACAGGCCTCGCAGCGTCCGCCCTTGGTGTTGAAACTGAAGCGTCCGCCGCCGTAGCCCCGCGTCTTGGCGTCGGGCGTCATGGCAAACAGCTCGCGGATGAGATCGAACAGCCCCGTATAGGTTGCGGGGTTGCTGCGCGGCGTGCGTCCGATGGGGCTTTGGTCGATGTCGATGATCTTGTTGAGGTACTGTACGCCGTCGATGCCGTCGTGATCGCCGGCGCGGGTACGCGCACGGTTCAGGGTACGCAGCAGCGACTTTTTAACGATCTCATTGATGAGCGAGGACTTGCCGGAGCCGCTCACGCCCGTTACGCACACGAACATGCCAAGCGGGATGTCCACGGTGATATTTTTAAGGTTGTTGACCCGCGCACCGCGCACGGTCAGCTTCTGTCCGTTGCCCTTGCGCCGTTCGGCGGGAACGGGGATGCACAGCTTGCCCGACAGGTACTGTCCCGTTAGGGAGCGCTCACAACGCATCACCTCCGCAGGACTGCCCGCCGCAATGATCTCGCCGCCGTGAACGCCCGCGCCTATACCGATGTCCACCAAGTAGTCGGCGCGGCGCATGGTCTCCTCGTCATGCTCCACGACGATGAGGGTGTTTCCAAGATCCCGAAGCGCGCAGAGCGCGTTTAGGAGCTTTCCGTTGTCGCGTTGGTGCAGGCCGATGCTTGGCTCGTCCAAGATGTACAGCACGCCCACCAGTCCACTGCCGATCTGCGTGGCAAGACGGATGCGCTGCGATTCACCGCCGCTCAGGGTGACGGCGCCTCGCGAAAGGGTCAGATAGCCCAAGCCCACGTTCTCCAAAAAGCCCAGCCGCGCATCCAGCTCCTTGAGGATGCCCGCCGCGATGATCGCCTGCGTGGGGCCAAGGTCGAGCGACGCCAAGAAGCGTCTTGCCTTCACGATGGACAGCTCGCTCAGCTCCGCAAGGTTCAGACCGCCCACGGTGACGGCAAGGACCTCCTTTTTCAGGCGCTTGCCGTGACAGTCGGGGCAGAGGGAGCGGGACATAAAGCCCTCGATCTCCTGCTTGCTGTACTCGCTTTGGGATTCGCGGTAGCGCCGCTCCAAATTGTTGACCACGCCCTCAAAGGCGGCGTCAAAGCTGCCCGCGCCGTAGTCGCGCTCGTATTGCAGGTGGAGCTTCTCCTCGCCCGTGCCGTACAGGATGGCGTGCCGCAGCTCCTTTGGCAGCTCCCCGTAGGGCGTGTCCATGGACGCGCCGTACCGCTCGCAGAGCGCGGAAAAATACAGCCAAGCGATGGAGCCGACCGTGCCGCTGTTGAAGCCGCACACGGAGACGGCGCCCTTGGAGAGGGACAGCGTGGGGTCGGTGACGATCAGCTCGGGGTCGATCTTCATCAGCTCGCCCAGACCCGTGCAGGTGGGGCAGGCGCCAAAGGGACTGTTGAAGGAGAAGGCGCGAGGCTCCAGCTCCTCGATGCTCACGCCGCAGTCGGGGCAGGCGTATTTTTGGGAAAAGAGCAGATCCTCCCCGTCCACGACGGAGACGATGGCAAGGCCGTCGCCAAGACGGAAGGCGTTCTCCAGCGAATCGGTCAGCCGTCCGTCGATGCCCTCGCGCACGATGAGGCGGTCGATGACGGCCTCGATGTCGTGGTTCAGCTTCTTATCTAACTTCGGCACGTCGGCAAGGTCATAGACCGTGCCGTCCACGCGTACGCGGACGTAGCCGTTCTTGCGGAGCTGCTCTAAAAGCTTTCCGTGCTCGCCCTTGCGATGCCTTACGCAGGGCGCCACGATCTGAAAGCGTGTGCCCGCAGGCAGGGCCTTGACCGCGTCCACCACGGTGTCGATGCTTTGCTTTTCGATGACGCGGCCGCAGACGGGACAGTGGGGCGTGCCGCAGCGGGCATAGAGCAGACGCAGGTAGTCGTGGATCTCCGTGACCGTGCCGACGGTGGAGCGGGGGTTGCGTCCCTGACTTTTCTGGTCGATGGAGATGGCGGGGGACAGCCCCTCGATGCTGTCCACATCGGGCTTGTCCATCTGTCCGATGAACTGGCGCGCATAGGAGGAGAGGCTTTCGACATAGCGCCGCTGCCCCTCCGCATAGATGGTGTCGAAGGCGAGGCTGGACTTGCCCGAGCCGCTCACCCCCGTAAAGACGATCAGTTTGTTGCGCGGCAGCGTCAGGGACACGTTCTTGAGATTGTGCGCCCTTGCGCCGCGAATGACGAGATCCTTCATGCCGATACAGCGTTCCCTTCGGGCGAATGCTCGCCCCTGATTGACAGGCAAGAAACGGGCGCGCAGGCGTCCGTTTGCTTATCCCGATCCAAGGTTCTTTAGGTCGGTGTTCAGCCGACCACGATGTTGATGATGTTGCGCACGACGATGCACTTTTTGACCGTCTTGCCCTCCAAGAAGGGGGCAAGCTCGTCAAGGGTCAAGGCCGCCTGCTCCACACTTTCGCGTTCCGCATCGGCGGGCAGCTCCATGCGGGCGCGGATCTTGCCGTTGACCTGTACGCCGTACTCCACGGCCTCCAAGACCAAGGCGCTCTCGTCGCAGACGGGCCAAGCGCTGTGGTGCAGCTCCGAAAAGCCCAGCTGCTCGTTCATCTCCTCGGTGACGTGCGGCGCGGCGGGGTTGAGCAGCTGCAAAAGGGTGTGCAGCTCGTCCCTCGTCAGCTTGCCCTTTTGATAGAACAGGTTGACCAAGGACATCATGGCGGCAATGCCCGTGTTGAACTTCATGCGGTCGAAGTCCTCGCTGACCTTCTTGATGCAGGCGTTCAGCTCGCGGCGGGTCTCGCGGTCGGTATAGCCCTCGCCCGTGACCATGTCGCCAAGACGCCAAACGCGCTCCAAGAAGCGGCGGCAGCCGCGCGCGCTCTCGGTGCTCCACGGGATGGGCTGATCGTAGGCGCCCATGAACATCTCGTAGAGGCGGAAGCTGTCCGCGCCGATCTCGTCAACGATCTCGTCCGGATTGACCACGTTGCCGCGGGATTTGGACATCTTCACGCCGTCCGCGCCAAGGATCATGCCGTGGCTGACGCGGCGCTGATAGGGTTCGGGCGTGGGGACGAGGCCGCAGTCGTACAGGAAGCGGTGCCAGAAGCGGGAGTAGAGCAGATGCAGGGTCGTATGCTCCATGCCGCCGTTGTACAGATCCACAGGCAGCCAGTATTTCAGCTCCTCCGGGTCGGCAAAGGCCTTGTCGTTGTGCGGGTCGATGTAGCGCAAAAAGTACCAGCTCGAACCCGCCCAGTTGGGCATGGTGTCCGTCTCACGCAGGGCGGGACCGCCGCAGCGCGGACAGCGCGTGTGCAGCCATTCGGTGGCGCGGGCCAGTGCGGAGGAACCGTCGTCCGAGGGCGTGAAATCGTCCATGGGCGGCAGGGTGAGGGGAAGCTGCTCGATGGGCAGCGGCACCCAGCCGCAGTGCTCACAATGTACCAGCGGGATGGGTTCGCCCCAGTAGCGCTGCCGCGTGAACACCCAGTCGCGCAGCTTGTAGTTGATGCGGCGCTTGCCGATGCCAAGCTTCTCCAAGTGATCGATCATGGCTAAGATGGCTTCGTGTACCTCCATGCCGTCAAGGAAATCGGAGTTGACGAGCTTGCCCTCGGAGCAGTCCGTATAGGCGGCCTTCTGTACGTCTCCGCCCTTGACCACCTCGATGATGGGCAGGTCAAAGGCCTTGGCAAACGCCCAGTCGCGCTCGTCGTGACCGGGAACGGCCATGATCGCGCCTGTGCCGTAGCTCATCAGTACATAGTCCGAAAGGTAGATGGGCAGCTCCTTGCCGTTGACGGGGTTGACGGCGCGGATGCCGTCGATGCGCACACCCGTCTTTTCCTTGTCCAATTCGGCGCGCTCAAAGTCGCTCTTGTGCGCGGCGGCGTCGCGATAGGCCATCAGCTCGTCAAAATTACGGATGGAAGCCCGATTGCGGTCGATCAGGGGATGCTCGGGGGAGATGACCATGTAGGTCGCGCCAAACAGCGTGTCGGGACGCGTGGTGAACACGGTCAGGCTCTCGTCGGCGCCTGTCAGGCAAAACTGCACCTCGGCGCCCTCGCTGCGGCCGATCCAGTTGCGCTGCTGGGTCTTCACGCGGTCGATGAAGTCCACCTCGTCCAAGCCGTCCAGCAGCTTTTGCGCGTAGTCGGTGATGCGCAGCATCCATTGGGAGCGCACCTTCTGCACAACGGGAGCGCCGCAGCGTTCGCAGCGTCCCTCCTTGACCTCCTCGTTGGCCAAGCCGACCTTGCAGGAGGT
>CAZBBX010000028.1:0-28446 GCA_964490325.1 uncultured Oscillospiraceae bacterium | reverse complement strand
ACGGCCTGATCCGCGTGCGGCAGTTTACCATCTCCGAGGGGCATTTGATCCTGCGTCCCGAACAGCTGGAGGAGGAGTTCAAGGGCTGTCTGGAGCTGATCCAGTACTTCCTTGGCACCGTGGGACTGCTGGAGGACTGCACCTTCCGCTTCTCGCAGTGGGATCCCGCCAACCCCAAGAACAAGTATGAGGGCACCGCCGAGCAGTGGAATGAGGCGCAGAGCCTGATGGCCAAGATCTTGGACGACCTCCATGTGGAGCATACCATCGGCTTTGACGAGGCCGCCTTCTACGGTCCCAAGCTTGATGTGCAGTACAAGAACGTCTTTGGCAAGGAGGACACGCTGTGCACCATCCAGATCGACCTGCTGCTTGCCAAGCAGTTCGACATGGAGTATGTGGACACGGACGGCCTGAAGAAGAATCCGTACATCATCCACCGCACGAGCCTCGGCTGCTACGAACGCACGCTGGCCTACCTGATCGAAAAGTACGCGGGTGCGCTGCCCACTTGGCTGTCCCCCGTGCAGGTGCGCGTGCTGCCCATCACCGACCGTGCCGCGGAAGCGTCCAAGGCGGTGCAGGAGAAGCTCACCGCGCTTGGCGTACGCACCGAGTGCGATCTGCGCAACGAGAAGATCGGCTTTAAGATCCGTGAAGCGCAGATGCAAAAGATCCCCTACATGCTCGTCTTGGGCGACAAGGAGATCGAGGAAGGGCATGTTGCCGCTCGCTCCCGCAAGGACGGCGATCTGGGCGCACAGACGCTCGACGCCTTCACCGATAAGCTGCTAAAGGAGATCGCCTCCAAGGCACGCTAAAACACACAGAACCGAAAAAGAGGGGCTGCGGCAGATCTTGCTCGCAGTCCCTTTTTTGTATGCTTTGCTTGCCCGTTCCGCTTATGCGGGCTGTCCGGGCGTATCGACGCCGCCCCCCGTCTGCCCGTCGTCGTTCGCCGTCGGCAGGGAAGCCGTTGCAGCAGGCACGATCTCCGCCGGCACAGCCTGCCCGTCCCTGTCCGCTTCCGCCTTTTTCTTCTTGCGTTCGGGGTGGAACAGGTCGTAGAGCAGCGGGATCAAAAGCAAGGTGGTTATGGTTGCATAGATGAGGCCGCCCACGCACACGATCGCAACGGGCTGGATCATCTCCGCCCCCACGCCAAAGCCCATCGCCAGCGGCAGCAGACCCAAGATGGTGGTCGTTGCCGTCATCAGAACGGGTCTTAGACGCATCCGAACGGAGGTGAGGATGGCCTTGCGCTTATCCATGCCCTCGGCGCGCAGCTGATTGATGCAGTCGATGAGCACGATGCCGTTGTTGACCACCACGCCCACCAGCATGATAAAGCCGATCATCGCCACGATGCTGACGGTCGTTCCCGTTATCAGCAGCGCCGCAAAGCCGCCTGTAAACGCCAACGGTATGGTGAACAGCACGATAAAGGGCGAAAGGAGCGACTGGAACTGCGCCACCATGATCAGGTAGATGATGAGAATGCCCAGCAGCAGCATGAACACAAGGTCGCTTAAGGAGCTTAGAATGGTCTCGTTCTCGCCGTCAAAGCTCACGCGCACCGAGGAGGGCAGCTGTACCGCGTCCACCGCGCTCTTTGCAGCGCTTGTGACCTTGGTGACATTGTAGCCGTCCTTGAGCGTGGCGCTGACGCTGATGCAGCGCCGCTGATCCACGCGGGAGATGGCGGTCAGCGTGGTCGTCTCGGCAAAGGTGGCGATGTCCTTAAGTGGGACGTCCTCGCTCGTACCGTCGCTCTTGGTGGCGCTCACCGTCAGCTCGTACAGGTCGTCCATCGTCAGCTCCTTGGCCGCGCCTGAGATGAGCTGCAGCGACAGGCTGCCGTCCGCCGTGTCCAAGGTGGAGACCGTCACGCTGTCGGTCAGCTTTGTAGCGACCGCCAGATAGACCTGCGCCGTGGTGAGATTGTGCTGCATGGCAGCCGCCTTGTCCACGGTGATGTGCAGCGCCGGCGCCGCGTCCTGCGTGCCGTCGTCCACGGAATCGATGCCCTCTGCCCCGCCTATGGCTGCGCCGACCGCCTTGGCCGCCTCGGTCAGCTCGCCAAGGTCGTTGCCGTACAGGGTGACGGATACGCCGCCGCCGCTGAACACGGAGCTGTAGTCCATGGTGGACATGCCCGCAACCGTCACGCCGTACAGCTCGTTATAGTCGGACAGGAGGGTCTTGATCTCGCCGCTGACCTCCGTGGAGGAGCGGCCGGAGCTTTCGTCCAGCAGCGCATAGGCGGTCAGCTCGTTGCCGCCGCCCTCACTGTCGCCCATCGAAAGGCCGACCACGCTTGCAACGCCGCCGCTGGACAGCATCGCGCCCACATGTCCCATGCCGTCCACCGTGTCAAGGCGCGCCAAAATGTCGTCTGCAACGGCGGTCTTATCCGTAAAGTCCATGTCCTCGGGCAGCGTGACGGAGACGGAGATCTGCGTGCCGCCGCTCTCGGGCAGGTAGGAAAAGCCCTGCGCAAGGGAAGCCCAAGTCGTTCCCGCCAAGAGCACCAACGCCACCAAGAGGCAGACGATCCGATGGGACAGTGTCCATTCGGTCACGCGCTCGAAGCGGTCGAACAGGCGCTTTGTGCGCTCCTTTTGGGGCTTGACGGGTCTTCTGAGCATTCCCGTCACGATGGCGGGAATGAAGGTCAGCGCCACGATGAGGCTCGCCATGAGCGAGAAGGCAATGGTCAGGATCAGGTCGGTAAAGAGTTGCCGCGTCAGTCCTTCCACAAAGAGGATGGGCGCAAACACGCAGACGGTCGTGAGCGTTGAGGCCGTGATGGCTCCCGCCACCGACTTGGCGCCCTCTACCGCCGCCTCCTTGACGGGTACGCCCTCGCTGCGCAGACGATAGGTGTTTTCGATGACGACGATGGAGTTGTCCACCAGCATGCCCACGCCTATCGCCAAGCCCGCCAACGAGAACAGGTTCAGCGACACGCCGCAGAAGTACATCATCACGATCGCGAACAGCACCGAAATGGGGATGCTGCACGCAACGATGAAGGTGGGGCGAATGTCCCTCAAAAAGAGGAGCAGGATGAGGATGGCAAGGGCTGCGCCGATGAGCAGGTTCTCCATGACCGTGCCAAGCGCCATGTCGATGTAGTCGCCCTGATCCATCAGCGACACGAAGGACAGCCCCTCGTACTCGCTTGAAAGCTCCGTAAGGCGGCTTTGAATATTGTTCGCCACATCCGCCGTGGCATAGCTCGATTGCTTGGTGAAGGATAAAAGCAGACCATCGCTGCCGTCGATGCGGGCATAGGTGGTGGCGCTGTTGTCGGTCACGGCTATGTCCGCAACGTCCGAAAGCGTGATGGCTCCCACATCGTCCAAGCCGCTGTCGACCAGCACAAGCGCGCTAAGCTCCTCCACGGAGCCAAGCTCGTCGCCCACGCTGACCGGCCAAGATTCATCGCCGTTTTGCACATAGCCTGCGGGCATGGAGAAGTTTTGCGCACCCAGCAGGGTCGCGACCACCTCAAGCGTCAGCTTTCCGTTCAGATCCGCTTGGGAAAGAGCGCTGCTGAGCTGCTCGTCCGCCAAGGTCTCCGCATCGGTGAGCTTGGTCTCCCCCTCGTCCAGCTGCGTCTGCGCCGTCTCCAAGGCGCTCTTGCCTGCGTTCAGCTTGCTCTGCGCGGCGGCAAGCTGTGCGCTCACGTCGCTCTTTTTATCGGCAAGCTGCGTATAGCCGTCCTCAATGGCGGCAAGCCCTTCCTCGATGGCGGGCAGCGCCGCGTCGATCTGATCGATGCCATCGTTCATCTGCGCGATGCCGTCGTCAAGCTTTGCTAAGGTGGCGTCGATGTCGTCCCGCGTCAGTCCCTGCTCGGCAAGCTGCGCATCGATGGCGGCAAGGCTGTTCAGCAGCGTCGTATACGCCTCGGTCGCCTTGACTGCCGCAATGCGTTCGGTCTTTTCCTCCTCCGTGAGCAGGGGATCGTTCTCGATGGCCGTGATGGTGGCATCGAATACGCGCTCCGCCGTTTCCAAGGCCTTGACGGTATATTTGAGCTTGGTAAGGGTCTGCTTGAGCGTCAGCGCTTCGCTGAGCTTGGCGCTGAGGGAAGCTCGCTGCGCGGTCAGGCTGTCGTACAGGCCGCTCAGCTCGTCGTACTTGGCGTCCAAGGCCTCCTGCGCCGCGGTAAGCTCCGCGTTCGCCTGCTTTTTGCCGCGGTTTAGGGAGCTTTGCCCCGCCTCTAATTTTTCGCGATTCTCGGCAAGCGCGGCTTCGCCCTCAGCAAGCTCACTGCGCGCCTCGTCCAACTCGCCCATGGCCTCGTCAAACTTTGCGCGGATGGCGTCGCCTAATTCTTCGTTCACAGCTGCGATCTTTTCGGGGGAAAGGGTGATCTCGACCTTCTGCTTGACCGAGCCCGTCTCCGTGATCGCCGCCACGCCGTCTACGCCCTCTAACTCCGTAAGCAGCGTTTCGTCCACAAAGGAGGACAGCGCCAGCTTATCCTTGCCCTCGTACAGCACCGCCACGACCGCCGTGGGGATGATGTTGGGATCCAGCTGCAAAACGGTGGTGCTGCCCACGCCGTCGGCAAAGCTGCCCCGCAGGTCGTTGAGCTTTTCGGAGATCTTCATGGTCGCCGCATCCATGTTGACGGAGCCTGAGAAGCGCAGCATCACCATGGAGTAATTCTCCGCACTGGTGGAGCTGACGCTGTCCAGTCCCGACAGTGCCGCCATGCTCTTTTCGACAGGCTTGGTGACTTCCTCCTCCACCTTCTCGGGCGAAGCGCCCGGATAGGTCGTGAGCAGCACGACATAGGGCATGTTCATGTCCGGCAAAAGGTCGGGCGTCATGCGTCCGTAGGTGACGATGCCCAGCACGATCACCAGTATGACAGCCACAAACACGGTGAAGGGCTTTTTTACGCTAAACTTGGGGATCAAACCACAATGTTCCTTCCATTGAAAACTTCTTTATTTGGAACAGTATACCATGGGAAAAATGAAAAGTTGTGGCGCAAAGGTGAAACTTCGTAAAATAAGCTGTAAAAGCTCAGGAAAGCAGGCGCTGCATAAGGAGCGCCGCAAAGACCGCCGCGTTGAGCGACTCCGCCTTGCCGCGCATGGGCAGGCGATACAATGTGCAGAGCGCCGCCGTTTCGTCCGACACGCCCGCTCCCTCGTTGCCCACGACCAGCACCATCCTATCGCGCTTTTCGGGGAGGGTCTCCTCCCCCCTAAGGTGTCCGCAAAGGCAGAGGAAGCCCTGCGCCGAAAGCATTGGCAGCGCCTCGGTGAGCGGCGCTTCGTACAGTGGCAGATGGTACTGACTGCCCATGGCGGCGCGCAGCGTGCGCGGGGAAAAGGGGTCGGCACAGTCGGGGGAAAGCAGCACGGCAGCTGCGCCCAAGGCGTCCGCCGTGCGAATGATGGTCCCCACGTTGCCCGCGTCCTGCAGCCGATCCAACGCCACGATCAGCCCCGTTGGGAAGCTTGCGGGCAGGGTCAGCTTCGGTGTGACGACGGTGGCGATAAGGTGCTGCGGGGTCTTGACGGTGGAGACGGCCTCCAGCACGGAACGGCTGACGAGCTGTACGGGTACGCCTGCGGGCGCAAGCTGCTCACAGCCCTCCTCCAAGTAGACACACGCCAGGGAAGCACCGCTCTTTGCCGCGTCCCTGACGAGCTTATCGCCTTCGATGCAGTGCAGGCCGCTCTCGCGCCGACCCGCCGCGTCCTTTAGGCGAAGCAGCGCCTGAATTTTCTCGTTGTGTCTGCTTGTGATGACCATGCCTTGTCCTATCTCCCCTGTAACTTTTGCGGATGAAAAAAAGCCACCGCAGGGGTGGCAGTTTTTTGAGAAACGAAAGGTCAGATGCTGCGGACGACCTTGCCCGAACGCAGGCAACGCGTACACACGTTCATCTTCTGCGGTCTGCCGTCTACGAGCACATGCACCGTCTGCACGTTCGGCGCCCAGCTGCGCTTGGTCTTGCGGTTGGAATGGCTGACCAAATTGCCGGACATGCTCCCCTTATTGCAAACTTCACAGTACTTACCCATGCAGTCCACCTCCTTGCCTAAAAATCAAACAGACTGATATTACCACAACGAAACGCGCTTTGCAAGCATTATTTTTTAGAAAACGCGGATATTTTGCCCCCGTCGGGCTTTATTCGCGGATGGGCTTTTCCTCGCCGCGGATGAGGCGGCGAATATTGTCGATATGCCGAATAAAAACGATCAGCACATCCAAGCACACGAAGATCCACAGGTACGGTCTTGCCGCGCCGAAAACCAACGTAAGGATGACGAAGATAAGGCCGCAGCCCAGCGACACCATTGACATGCGATGCGTTAAGAGGTAGATCCCCACGCCCGCCACGGTCATTGCCAACGCGCCCGGCCAAAACACCAGCCACGCATACGCAAACGAAGCCGCCGCGCCCTTGCCGCCGCGAAACCCGAACAGCACGGGCCAGCAGTGCCCCACCGTGACGAACAGCCCCGCCATGTAGCCGCCCAACGCCGTATCCAAAGAAGCGTCCCCCGTGATCCCAAGCGTCGCGCCGACCAAGCGGCCGATCAAAACGCCAATGACGCACTTGAGCGCATCGCCCAAGAAGGTCGCCACGCCGCCCAAGCGTCCGTACACGCGATACATATTGGTGGCGCCTGCGTTTCCGCTGCCGTACTTTCGTACGTCGTCGTGAAAGCGCAGCCTGCTGATGATCAGCGAGGTCTGCGCGTTCCCCACGAAATAGCCAAGGATCGCCGCGATCGCCAAGGTTTGCAGATTCATGTGCGCACCGTCTCCTTCCCCTTAAGAGTCGCTTTGCCGTTAGCCCTCTACGGCTGCTTCTCCTCCTCCCGCTTCCTGTTGCGGAACAGGAGACGTATGGGCGTACCCGCAAAGCCGAACGCCTTGCGGAAGTAATTCTCCAGATACCTTCGATAGGAGAAATGCAGCAGCGCTTCGTCGTTGACAAAGATGACGAAGGTGGGCGGCTGCACGCTCACCTGCGTGGCATAGTAGAGCTTGAGACGCTTGCCGCTCAAGGCGGGCGGCTCCGTGACGCTGACGGCCTCGCCCAATACGTCGTTGAGCGCTCCCGTGGGCACGCGGCGCACGGACTGCGCATAGACGGCGTTGGCTTCGTCCAAGATCCTGCCCACGCGCTGTCCGCTCTTGGCAGACAGGAACAGGAAGGGTACATAGCTCATGAACGCCAGATCGACCTGCATGGCCTTCTTGAAGCGTTCCATGGTGTGGGTGTCCTTCTCGATGAGGTCCCACTTGTTGACGATCAGCACCGAGGGCTTGCCCTCCTCATGCACATAGCCTGCGATCTTGACGTCCTGCTCGCTCAACTCTTCGCTTGCGTCCACCACGATGAGCACCACGTCCGCACGGCGCACCGCCGCCAAGGAGCGGATGACGCTGTAGCGCTCAATGGTCTCGTCCTCGACCGCGCGCTTTCTGCGGATGCCTGCGGTGTCCACCAAGACATACTCCTTGCCGTCGCGGGAAAAGGGCGTGTCGATGGCGTCGCGGGTGGTGCCCGGGATGTCGGACACGATGCAGCGCTCCTGCCCAAGCAGGGCATTGACCAGACTGGACTTGCCCACGTTGGGCTTGCCCACGACCGCGATGTTGATGTGTCCCGTGTCCTCGGCCGCCTCGTGTTCGTCAAAGTTTTCGCAGACGGCGTCCAATAGATCGCCTAAGCCCAGACCCTGTCCCGCCGAGATGATGAAGGGCTCGCCCAAGCCCAATGCGTAAAACTCGTAAGCCGCCTCGTGGAACTTGGGTGCGTCCAGCTTGTTGACACCCAGCACGATGGGCTTTTTGCTGCGCCGCAAAAGCTCCGCGACCTCATAGTCCGCGCTTGTGAGCCCCTCGCGGCCGTCCACCAAAAAGAGGATGACGTCCGCCGTCTCGACCGCCAGCTCCGCCTGCAGGCGCATCTGCACGGTGATGGGATCCTGCCCCGTGGGATCGATGCCGCCTGTGTCGATGAGGGTGAACTCGTGTGTGAGCCAGTCCGCATCGCCATAGATGCGGTCGCGGGTCACGCCGGGGGTGTCCTCCACGATGGCCAGTCTGCGGCCGATGAGACGGTTAAAGAGCGTGGACTTGCCCACGTTGGGTCGTCCCACGATCGCTACCAAAGGTTTCGCCATAGTACTATACTCCTTGCCGCGCCGCGTTCATGCCGCCGACGCAGGTCTGTGTTTTATGAATTTTCGTCCTGTAAAAACAGGCGTTCGATAAGCTCCGTCCCGTCGCGGAAGCTCGTAATGCGAACGGACAGCGCCATTTCCACGTCCTCCACCGTCCGATCGTCCAAGAACACCCGATCGTTCTCGCGCAGCATGTTCGCGGGTAAAAGCAGCTCCCCGCTTGTCAGCTTGCCCGTAAGCTGTTCGATCAGATCGCTCCCCGTGACCAAACCCGCCACATGCACGTTCCCGCCAAAGAAGCGGTTTTCGATGGGGTGCAGCTCGATCGTCACGCCGTAAGCGGGCAGCTGGGCATACAGCTTTTGAAAGAAAGCGTTTGCCGCCGTTCCTCCCGCCATGTCCACGCGAAACGCCGAACGGCGGGGACGAATGCGTGACAGCGCCTCTAAAAAGTCCTCCTCGAACAGGCGCAGCAGCCCCACGCCGTTTTCGATCTGCGGATAGTCGCCGTATGCCTTTGCAGGCGGCAGCGCTCGTCCCGCAAGCAGATACCACTCGTCCGAAAGCTGCACCAGCGGCTCGTCGTACTCGTTCGTCCAAGCGCCTGCAAACGCCGTGATCAGATCGATGCAGTGCGCCGCTTCCTCCGCCGTGTAGCCGCGCAGGGGGTACAGTCCCTCGCGAAAACGCGTCAGCCCCACGGGTACCAACGCGATGGACAGGCAGGCGGGCTCCAAGGTCTTGAGCGTGTTGAGGCTTTCGATGAGCGCCTCCCCGTCGTTGAGCCCGGGACAGAGCACGAACTGCGCATGAAAGCGCAGTCCCGCGTCCCGAAGCGCCGTAAGCCGCTCCATCAGCCGTCCCGCCTGAGGATTGCGCATCAGGCGTACGCGCAGCGCGGGGTCGGTGGCGTGCACGGAGACATACAGGGGGCTGACCCGTCGGCGCAGGATGCGCGAAAACTCCGCATCGTCCACGTTGGTCAGGGAAACGTAGTTGCCCATCACAAAGGACAAACGCCAATCGTCATCCTTGACGCTGAGGCTGTCCCGCAGCCCCTTGGGCATTTGATCGATGAAGCAGAACAAGCAGCGGTTCCTGCAGCTGCGCACCCTGCTCATCAGCGAGGAGGCAAAGCCCAAGCCCAGTGGCTCGCACTCGTCCTTCTCCACGCGCAGGCTGCGGGTAACGCCCCGCTCGTCCGTCAGCAGCAGCACGGGATCCGTCTCGGCGCAGAGCGCCTCGTAATCGATCAGATCCACCACCGCCTCGCCGTTGATGGCAAGGAGCGTTTCGCCCACGCGCACGCCTGCCCGTGCAGCCGCAGCGCCTGCGTCCACCGCCGTGATCGTTTGCCCTTTGCGCAAGACCATATTTTCCATGCAACTACTTTACCACAACCCCGCGGGAAATACAACGATAAAAGTCATCCTTTCCTCCCATACGGTCACGCATACTTTTCTTTCTCTTAGGATCCGAGCTTTTCCTTGCCCTTGGCAAAGCGGGAGTTTTGTGCTATACTGCAAATTGAAAGAATATGGACAGGCGCCGCCTTGAGGCGGCGCAAAGGAGATACGGCGCGTGGCGACAAAGAAGAAAGCAAGCACTGCAAAAAAGAAGGGAACGAGTACAAAGCCGCAGGCAAAGAAGACGGCAGAGAAGCGGCCTCTGTCCGAACGCATCGGTTCGGAGATCTTGGGCGTGATCCTCTTGGCGCTGGCTGTGCTGATCGGACTGTACCTGTATCAGCCGCAGACGGCGGGCTTGGGTCACATCCTGCACGTTGGACTGTTCGCGGGTACGGGGATGGTCGCCTATGCGCTGCCGCCGCTGATGGGGCTGCTGGGCGTCATCTCCATTGCGTCCAGCAAGCAGGAGCGCATCGCAGGCAGCAAGCTCGTGGTCGTCATCTGCATCATCCTGATCATCGCCTTCGTCCACCTTATCAGCTCCGTCACCCCGTATCAAAAGGAGGGCGGCGCCAACGAAACGCTTGCCAACTACATCTCCAACGTCACCACGGCGGCCTTGTCCGATGCAAGCATCGCCAACAAGGGCGGCGGGATCATTGGCGGCCTGTTGTGCTACTTCCTGTTCGTCATCGGCGGCAAGCCCCTCTGCTGGGTGGTGCTGCTGGGCGGCCTGCTCATCTGCCTGCTGCTGCTGACCAAGTTCTCCCTCAAGACCTTCACGGACATGTTCCGTGAGAACATCCACGACGCCTTTGAGCGGCATGACGAGGACAGTGAGATCGAGATCCCCGTTGCGGAGCCGCGCAGCGAGAAAAAGAAGCTTTACACCGAGCAGCTGGGCGGGGAGCAAAAGCCCGCCGCAAAGAAAAAGTCCCATCATGTCCCCTTCGACGAGGCGTTCACCGTGCCCGACGACGCGGTGTGCAGCACTGCGCCCGATCCCGCCTTCATGCCCCTGAGCGGCAGGCTGGAAAAGCGCAGCGCCAAGCCGAAGCCCGTTTTGACCGATACCACGCCCGTGCCGGAGGAGGGACCCGTGCCCGACGCCGTTGCGGTGGTGCGTCCAAAGCGCAAGCTTGCGCCGACGGACGCGGCGCAGCGCGGCCCTGTCACAACGCCTGCCGCACCGTCTGCAAGCCCTGATGAGCCGCTTGCCGACATGGACAAGCCCGCGGCAAACGAAAAGCTCAACGACAACGCCCCCATACCCGATCTAATCATCCCCGAAACGGGTGGCCTGCCCGCCTACGTTCCCCCCGACATCGACTGTCTCAATAAGCCGCGGGAGACCTATGCAAAGCCCACGGACAGCCCAAGGGAGATGGGCGAGCATCTCATCGAGGTACTGGAAAGCTTCAACATTCAGGCCAAGATCGTCAACATCGTGGTCGGCCCCGTGGTGACGCGCTTTGAGCTGCAGCCCGCGCCGGGCATCCGCGTCAACAAGATCACCGCCCTGTCCAACGACATTGCAATGGCGTTGGCGGCGCAGCGTGTGCGCATCGAGGCGCCCATCCCCGGCAAGGCGGCGGTGGGCATCGAGATCCCCAACAAGGACGCCGCCACCGTGCTGCTTCGGGACATCATCGACAGCGACGAGTTCCGCGACGCCAAGTCCCCCGTCACCATGGCGTTGGGCAAGGACATCGCAGGCAAGATCGTCACAGCCGACCTTGCCAAGATGCCGCATATGCTCATCGCAGGCGCTACGGGTTCGGGCAAGAGCGTGTGCATCAACAGCATCATCGTGTCCATGATCTACAGGTCGGGACCCGCCGATCTCAAGCTCATCCTCATCGATCCCAAGCAGGTGGAGCTGTCCGTGTTCGGCACGCTGCCGCAGCTGCTCGTCCCCGTCGTGACCGATCCCAAGAAGGCCGCAAGCGCCCTGCGCTGGGCGGTCAACGAGATGGAGACGCGCTACAAAAAGTTCAGCGAGCTGGGCGCAAGGGACCTCAAGCGCTACAACGAGCTGCAGGAATTTCCCACGACAAAGCTGCCCAAGGTGGTCGTCATCATCGACGAGCTGGCGGATCTGATGATGGTCGCGCCCGACGAGGTGGAGGAAGCCATCTGCCGCGTGGCGCAGCTGGGCCGCGCAGCGGGCATCCACCTGATCGTGGCGACGCAGCGTCCCAGTGCGGACGTCATCACGGGGCTTATCAAGGCGAATATCCCCTCGCGCTGCGCGTTTGCGGTCAGCTCCGCCATCGATTCGCGCATCATCTTGGACAGCGCAGGCGCAGAGAAGCTGCTTGGCCGCGGCGACATGCTGTTTCATCCAAACGGCGCAAGCAAGCCCGTGCGTCTGCAGTGCGCGTTCGTCTCCGACGAGGAGGTCGAGCGCGTGGCGGCTCACTTTGCTTCCACCGAAAAGCCGCAGTTCGACAGCAGCGTCATTGCCGACATGAACGGCTCCGCCAAGGGCGGCGCACAGGGCGGCGTGTTTGGCGAGGGCAAGCAGGAGGACGAGCTGCTGGGCGAGGGCGTGCGCATCGTCTTGGAGAGCGGACAGGCCTCCATCTCCATGATCCAGCGTCGTCTGCGCGTGGGCTATGCCCGCGCAGCGCGCCTCATCGACATCATGGAGCAGCATCACTATGTTTCGGGCTTTGACGGCAGTAAGCCGCGCAAGGTGCTCATCACCCGCGCCATGTACGAGGACATCTTTGGCGGTGAGCTGGGCAGCGGCTTTAACGAGCCTGACGAGGAAGCAGAGGAGATCGAGGCAACGGACGGAGAGGAAAACGAGGAATGAGCGGCATCGTAGGCGTCGTTTCACTGGGCTGCGCAAAGAATCGCGTGGACAGCGAACGCATGTTGGGGCTGTTGGTCAAAGCGGGCTTTACGCTGACCGACACGCCGTCCAAGGCGGATATTTTGATCGTCAACACCTGCGGCTTCATCGAACCCGCCAAGCAGGAATCCATTAACACCATCCTTGAGATGGCGCAGTACAAAAAGCAGGGGCGCTGCAGGCTGCTGGTCGTGACGGGCTGCCTGTCCGAGCGCTATCGCGGCGAGCTTGCCGAGGCGCTGCCCGAGGCAGATCTCCTGCTGGGCGTGCGCGAGTACGACCGCCTGCCCACCCTCCTTATCGAGGCGCTGCGCAAGCAGGGCGAACCGTTTGCCGCCGCCAATAAGCGCATCCCCACCCTCTGCGCCGAGCCGAGGGTGCTGACCACGCCGCCGTATTCTGCGTATCTGCGCATCGGCGACGGCTGCAGCAACCGCTGCGCCTACTGTGCCATACCGCTCATTCGCGGTCCCTTGGTCAGCGAACCGATGGAAAAGCTTTGGGACGAGGCAAAGGCGCTTGCCGACGCAGGCGTGACCGAGCTGAACGTCATCGCGCAGGATACGTCGGGCTACGGCAAGGATCTGTATGGTGCGCCGCAGCTCATACCGCTGCTGAAGGGCTTGGATCGCATCGACGCCCTCAAGCGCATCCGCCTTTTATACACCTATCCCGACACGGTGACGCCCGAGCTGCTTGACGTCATCGCGTCCAGCCGCGCCATCCTGCCGTATCTGGATCTTCCCCTGCAGCATATCAACGACGAGCTGCTTTTAAGGATGCACAGGCGCGGCAACAAGGCGCACATCCTGCATTTAATGGACGTTCTTACGGCAAACTATCAAAACTTCACCCTGCGCACGACCTTTCTCGTGGGCTTTCCCGGCGAGACAGACGCGCAGTTTCGGGAGCTGATGGACTTCCTTGTCGAGCATCCTTTTGACCGCGTGGGCGCGTTTGCGTATTCCGCCGAGGAGGGAACGGAGGCGGCCAAGCTGCCGCTGCAGGTGGACGAGGCGGTCAAGCAGGAGCGCTTGGAGGAGCTGATGGAGCGGCAGGCGGACGTCGCCGCCGAACGGAACGCCCGATTTATGTGCAAGCCCCTCACGCTTTTGGTCGAAGGATGGCAAGACGGCATGCTGTACGGCCGCACGGAGCGCGAGGCGCCCGATGCGGACGGCTATGTCGCCATCCCCCACGAGTCGCTGCCTGCGGGGAGCTACCTGCCCTTCGTCTTGGACGAAAGGGCGCAATATTGGAACGCGTGAAAGGAGCCACATGAATCTTGCCAATCGGCTGACCCTGCTGCGCCTTGTGCTGGTGCCGCTGTTTGTGCTTTGCTTTTATCTGCCCCTGTCCTTTCGGCTGTGGATCGCGGCGGGGATCTTCCTTGCGGCGTCCATAACGGACGTCTTGGATGGGCGCTATGCCCGCAAGCACGATCTTTGCACCGACTTTGGCCGCCTGATGGATCCCATCGCGGACAAGGTGCTGGTGTCGGCGGCGTTCATCATGCTCAGCGGCACGGGGGAGCTGGATCCCGTGCTGACCATCGCCTTTGTTGCACGCGAATTTGTCATATCGGGCTTTCGCCTTGTGGCGGCGGGCAAGGGCGTGGTGCTTGCGGCGGGAACACTTGGAAAGCTCAAGACCACGCTGCAGTGTGTGGCGGTGATGTTCCTGCTGCTGGACGCCCCGCTTGGGGAGCTGTTGTCGCCGCTTCTTCCGTGGGCGGGGACGGCGCTGTATGCGGGCAGCTGCATCGTCACGGGAGCGGCGCTTGTCGCCTCCCTGTGGAGCATGACGGATTATCTTATCAAGAATAAGGGAGTGGTGGATCTACATGATCGCTGAACTGATCTGTGTGGGCACGGAGCTGCTGATGGGGCAGATCGTCAACACGGACGCCGCCTTTCTTGCAGAGCAGCTTGCCGCTGCGGGGGTGACGCTGTACCGCCAGCAGGTGGTGGGAGACAACGCGGCAAGGCTCACCGAGGCCATCGAAACGGCGCTTACCCGTGCCGACCTTGTGCTGCTGTGCGGCGGCTTGGGGCCAACGGAGGACGATCTGACCAAGGAGACGGCTGCCGCCGTATGGGGACTGCCGCTTGCGCTGTACCCCGACGAGTGGAAGAGGATCGAGGACTACTTTGCCCTGCGCGGCCGCTGCGCAAACGAGAACAACCGCAAGCAGGCCTGCTTCCCGCGTGACTGTACCATCCTCAAAAACGACTTTGGAACGGCTCCCGGCTGCCTCATGGAAAGGGACGGCAAGCGCATGGCGCTGCTGCCCGGACCGCCAAGGGAGCTGAAGCCCATGTTTCAAAACGAGCTTCTGCCGCTGCTCATTGGCGAGGCGGGGCAGCGCTTCGTTTCGCGCACGCTCTGCGTGTTCGGCTTGGGCGAGTCGGAGGTGACCACGCGCCTAAAGGAGCTGATCGCAAAGCAGCAGAATCCCACCATCGCACCCTACATACGAACAAACGAGGTCACGCTGCGCGTTACGGCGCGGGCAAGGGACGAGGCGGAGGGCGAAGCCCTGCTTGCGCCTGTGCTATGTAAGATCCGTACCCTCTTGGGCGACTGCCTGTACAGCGAGGATGGGGGCACGCTTGCGGGCGTCTGCCATCGCAGGCTCCTCGCGCTTGGACAGACGCTTTCCGTGGCGGAAAGCTGCACGGGAGGGCTGCTCACAAGCGCCTTTGTCGACCTTAGCGGCAGCTCCGGCTATTTGTTGGAAGGGGACGTGACCTACAGCAACGCGGCAAAGCAGCGGCGCTTGGGCGTCTCCAAGGAGACGCTTGAGCGGGACGGCGCGGTCTCGGCCGCCTGTGCCAAGGAGATGGCGGAGGGGATGCGCAGCGCTGCGGGCAGCGACTACGCCCTGTCCACCACGGGCTATGCAGGTCCCGAGGGCAAGGATGTGGGTCTGGTGTTTGTGGCACTGGCCTCCAAGGAGGGCACGATCGTTAAGGAGCTGCATCTGCGCGGTGATCGGGCGCGTATCCGCGACGCCGCCGTGCTGCACGCTTTGGACATTTTTCGAAGAAAACTCTGTACGATACAGGGCTGATGTGTTATAATAGGAATGATAAGATAAGGCTCAGAAAGGGAAAGTACGTATGCTGGAAAAAGAGAAATCACTGGAGATCGCCTTAGCGCAGATCGAGAAACAATTTGGCAAGGGCGCCATCATGAAGCTGGGCGATACGGGTGCGCGGGTTCCTGTGTCCGTCATCCCTACGGGCTGTATCGATCTGGACATTGCACTGGGCTTGGGCGGTCTGCCCCGCGGCAGGATCGTGGAGATCTACGGACCCGAGTCCTCAGGCAAGACCACCATCGCGCTGCATGTCATCGCACAGACGCAGAAGCTTGGCGGCATTGCGGCGTTCATCGACGCGGAGCACGCACTGGATCCCATCTATGCCGAGCATCTGGGCGTCTGCACGGACGATCTGTACGTTTCGCAGCCCGACACGGGCGAGCAGGCGTTGGACATCACCGAATCCCTGGTGCGCAGCGGCGCGATCGACACCATCGTGGTCGACTCCGTGGCGGCGTTGGTTCCCAAGGCCGAGATCGAAGGCGACATGGGCGACGCCCATGTGGGTCTGCAGGCGCGCTTGATGTCGCAGGCACTGCGCAAGCTGGCAGGCGCCATCAGCAAGTCCAACTGCATCGTCATCTTCATCAACCAGCTGCGTGAAAAGGTCGGCGTCATGTTCGGCAATCCCGAGACGACCACAGGCGGCAAGGCGCTCAAGTTCTACGCCTCCATTCGCTTGGATGTGCGCCGCATCGAGACGCTGAAGAACGGCACGGACTTCATCGGCAACCGCACCCGCGTCAAGGTCGTCAAAAACAAGGTCGCTCCCCCCTTTAAGATCGCCGAGTTCGATATGCTCTACGGCGAGGGCATCTCCCGTGAGGGCAGCATACTGGACATGGCGGTGGCGCGGCGCATCATCATCAAGTCGGGCTCCTGGTTCTCCTACGGAGAGCTGCGCATGGCGCAGGGTCGCGACAATGCCCGCCTGTTCCTCAAGGACAACCCCACGGTCTGCGACGAGGTCGAAGCGCGCATCCGCGCCGACGTCGAGGAGCAAAAGCGCAAGCAGGACGCCGATGCGGAGCAAAAGCGTCTGGCAAGGCAGCAGCTTGCCGCCTCTGCGGGGCTGACCCGTCCCGCCGAGATCGTTCGGGAAAGCGAATCCATCGAGGAGACGACAAAGGAGTCTATCCCCGAGGAGTACGACGAGTAGCAACAGCAAATATAGACAGCAGGCGCACCGCGGCGAAGCATCGCTGCGGCGCGCTTTTCTTTCGGGGGCAAAAAGGAGCGGAGGCAATGCGGCTTACAACGGACACGCGGCAGGCGCAGGCGCTGTGCTTGGAGGACTTTCGCCAAATGGAGGCCATCGAGCGCGGGTATTATTCTGAAATGTACATCACGCCTTACAAGGAGGCGTGGCAAATGTATGTCTGTAAGCCCTATACCTGCTTTGCCCTAAAGGATCCAAAGGGCGTGGCGGGGTTTTTGAACCTGTTTCCCGTTCCGCATGAGCTGTATTTATGCATCTTGGACGGCTCCTACAACGATGCGGCGCTTACAAAGCGGGATGTTATACCGCTTGACGAGCAGGACACAGCGCCGCTCTATCTCTTTTTAAGCTGCATCGCCATCCGCTCGGATCGGCGGGGCGAAGGGCTTGCGGATCTGCTGCTTAAGAGCGCGCTTGCGTACTATCGACCCTATGCCAAGCGCTTCAGCTCGATCCTCATGGACACCGTGACCAAGGACGGCGGCCGCTTTGCGGAGCGGCTGGGGCTTTCCTTTTTGCGCGACACACAGCACGCCTCCCGCCTGTATGGGGGCGCGTATCAGGACAGCATGGGTGATAGGGTGATCGGTCAAGGGGTGTTCGTGTCGGCGTCGTCCCAGGTCCAGCCCATCAGCTCGGAGACCGTGCCGAAGGTATAGCCGCGCGCAACAAGCTCGGTAAGGACGGGCTCTAAATAGTTGTGCAGCTCCGGCGCTCCATTGTGACAAAGCACGATGTCACCCGGCTGCAGCTCCTCAAGCAGCAGCTTGATGATGCGCTCACCTGTCCAGCCATCGGAAGCATCCTTGGAGGTCTGTCCCCACTTGATGACCTCGCAGCCGCAGTAGCGGGCTATGGTGTTGACCTTGGCATTGGTGGAGCCATAGGGCGGACGGAACAGATGCACGGTGTAGCCATACTTTTCATAGATGACTTTGCTGGTGCGGGCAATTTGGCTAAGGATTTCGTTGTTGCTAAGACCCGTCATGGAAGGGTGGCTCATGGTATGGTTGCCGATCTCGTGACCATCCGCGATCATGCGCTCGATCCAGCGCTCATGGTTGCCTGCCCAGCCGCCGGTCATAAAGAAGGTGGCATGGATGCCGTAAGCCTGCAGCGTGTCCAAAAGGTAATCGGTATTAACTTCCCCATAGGCGCAGTCAAAGGTCAAGGCGATCATCTTATCGTCCCGTTCATAGTTTCCGAGGACGGGGACATACTCCTTGTCCAGCACCGCCACGTCCACGGTATGAATGGGATAGGAGATGCCTTCCGCAAACAGATACAACGTCGTGCGCGGCGACAGTCCCGTTGGCAGCGTTACCTCCACCTTGTTGTCCCTGGCGCGCTTGAGGACAGCCGACCCAACAACGGTGCCGTCCGCCAAACGCACCTCCACGGCCTGCTTGTCGGGAAGTTCCTTGTAGGTGTCGCAGCGTATGGTAAGTTTAGCGGTTCGTTCGGGGGCTATCAAAGCAAAGTCATCGGCAAAGACAAGATAGGGTACAGGGGTCGGCGAAGGTATCGGGGAGGGCGTCGGCGTGGGTGTGGGCGTAGGCTCGGGCGTGGGTGTGGGCGCAGGCGTGGCGGAAGGCGTGGGTGTGGGAACAAGCGTTGCCGCGGCTGCGGTGGCGTCAACCGAGACGGCCACGGCCGTTGCAGATGTCGCTCCCTCTGCCTGCGGTTTCGTGTCCTTCGTACAGCCAAAGGATGCGCAAAGCAAGATAAGTGCAAGGAACACCAAGCAAATTTTTTTCATAAGAGATCCCCCCGTCAATTCCGATATCTTACCGCAAGTATACTACAGAAGTTGTCGTTTGTCCAATACCTGTCTATTGCATACGATCGGATCGTTATGGTCGGATCAAAGGAGAAATCCTGCCTTGCCGCCGCAGCAGCGCCGTGCTATACTGAAAATGGGAGGCGGGTATGACAGACGACGTATTGGAGGGACTAAACGAGCAACAACGTAAAGCCGTCACAACGACGGAGGGCTGCGTACGCGTCATTGCAGGTGCAGGCAGCGGCAAGACGCGCGCGCTGACGAGCCGCTTTGCCTATTTGGTCAACGTTTTGGGCGTCGCCCCCGCAAGGCTCCTGTGCGTCACCTTCACCAACAAGGCTGCAAACGAGATGCGTCTGCGCATCCGCAAGGCCACGGGTGAACGGGACACGGGCTACATCAGCACCTTCCACGGCTTTTGCGTGAGCGTGCTGCAGGAGGAGGCGCATGTCGTGGGCTATCCCGAACGCTTCTTGGTGCTGGGCAACGGCGACATCGACGCCATGCTTGCCCTCATCTACGAGGAGCGCGGCCTGACCTTGCGGCACATGACCTATGCACACGCACGCGAGCTGATCGAGATCCGCAAAAATAAGGGCGAGCCAAAGTACTATGAAGCCCTGATCGCCCTCCCCTTGGAGGGTCTGCGCAGGCAGTACCTTGACGCCAAGGAACCCTTCGACATGATCTTTTACGGCTATCTGTACATGCAAAAGAAGTGCTTCGGGCTGGACTACAACGACCTTATCAACTTCACCCTGTACATCTTTCGCGAGAATCCCGACGTCTGCCGAAAGTGGCAAAAGCGCCTCAGCTACATCATGGTGGACGAATTTCAGGACATCGACGAGCAGCAGTATCGCCTGCTGAACGTGCTGTCCGACTACCACAAGAATCTCTTTATCGTGGGGGATCCCGACCAGACCATCTATGGCTGGCGCGGCGCCGATGTGCGCTTCTTACTGGACTTTGACAAGGCCTACCCCTCCACGCGCACCATCCTGATGATGGAGAACTACCGCTCCACCCCGCAGATCCTAAACGCCGCGAACGCCTTGATCGAACGCAACCGCATCCGCATGGACAAGCGCCTCATCGCCATGCTGCCCGACGGGCAAAAGCCCCTGTATTTTCACGCCAAGGACGCCGCGGAGGAGGCAACATGGATCGCCGAGGAAGTGCGGGCCTTGGAGATGGAGGGCGTTGCGCTTGGAGACATTGCGGTGCTGTATCGGGCGCACTACCTGACGCGCCCCATCGAGGAGGTCTTCCTAAAGGCGCAGCTTCCCTATGTGCTGTACAGCGGCGCCGCCTTCTTTGAGCGCGCCGAGGTGCGGGACGCGCTCTGTTACCTCCGCTTGGTCGTCTACGGCGACGATCTGTCCTTCCTGCGGGTGGTCAACCGTCCCAAGCGCAACATCGGCGAACGGCGCATTGCCCGCCTCAAGACGTATGCCGAGCAGAATGCCGTCAGCCTATATCGAGCGCTGCAGCTCTGCGCGGAGGAGGAGCTGTTTCGCGGCACGGGCGCGAAAGCCTTTTTGCAGCTGATCGAGCGCTGTCAAGAGAGCGTTTCCACCCTGTCCGCATCGGAGATCCTAACAAAGCTCTTGGACGAGAGCGGCTACGAGGCCGCCCTTCGCACGGAGGGCAGCGGCGAACGCTTAGACAACCTTGCCGAGCTAAAGCAGTCCGTGTATGAGTATGAAACGAGCTGCGGCGAGGAGACCAGCTTGGAAAGCTATCTGCTGCATGTGGCGCTGTTCACGGACGCGGATGTGGGGTCGCAGCGCGACGCCGTGAAGCTGATGACCGTCCACAGCGCCAAGGGTCTGGAGTTTCCCGTGGTGTTCCTCTGCGAGCTGAAGGAGAGCGTCTTCCCCTCCAAAAAGGTCTCCACCCCCGCTGAGCTGGAGGAGGAGCGCCGACTGTGCTTTGTTGCGCTCACCCGTGCGCAGACGCGGCTGTACCTCTCCGACGCGGAGGGGCGCAGCTTCTCGGGGGATTTCCGCTATCCCTCCCGCTTTTTGACCGACATAGGACGGGATGCGCTGGACTGCGTGCGCGAGCCCAAGGACGAGCTGATACGCGATGCGCAGCGCTACATCAAAAGCAGCGAACGCGCACTTGCCTCCAAGGCAAAGCCCCGCTTTACGGCGAACGCAAGGGTGCTGCATCCCGTGTTCGGCAGCGGAACGGTGCTGCACAGCGAGGAAGCAACGGGGCTTGTTACCGTGCAGTTTGACGAATTAAAAACGGAGCGCGAGCTTTCCGCCGACGCTCCGCTTACGGAGATATAGGTCTTAGTCGCCAAGATCCAAGGTGTACAGTCCGTGTCCAAGGTCGGCGCTCTGCAGCGCGTGATCCACCTGCGGCTCGACATAGCCCGCCGTGAGCGCCGCGTGCAGCGCCGTAAAGCGCGTGTCGTCAAGGGTATAGCTGCCCTCGATCGAAGTGCCGAAGGCATTGATGCTGTCCTTATCAAAGCCGCCTGCCCAGGTGCAGCGCTCCTCCGTTGTCAGGCCGAAGTACAGTAGTCCGCCTCCCAGATCGAACGTGGGGTCAAAATAGTACAGCTTTCCGTCCACGCGGGCAGCGTCCACTGGTGGAAGGCGTCGGGCGCGCTGCCGTTGACGGTCACGCTCTCGATACCCACCTGCGTATACAGAAAGCACAGCGCCGCCGAATAAGCGTTGCACACGCCGCTGTGCTCCTTGATGGCGGTGAAGCCCGAATTGGGCAGGCGGCTCTCCTCCTCGGTCACTTCCTTCTTATCGTAGTAGGCGTAATCGTACACCGCGTCCGTGGTCAGTCCGTGATAAAGCAGCACGGCCTTGGCCGTTTGCGTGTCGCGTGCGTCGATGCTGCTCATCAAGCTGTTCACCTGCGTTTCAAACGCGGCGAGGGACGCCTGCGTCTCCTCCCGCGAAGCCAAGAAGTTCCAATGCAGCAGGCCGTCGCTGTAGGCGGTCAGCGTGTTGAAATCCGTCAGCGCGGCAAAGGGCGGACAAAGGATGTTCAGCGCATAGCCCAGCTTGTTGGCATAGAGGTACTCGTTGCCGTCAGGCGTGACCGCTGCGCTCGTCTCCCCCGCCAAGAAGGCGTCGATCACGGTGAGCGCGTCCTTGACGGTCTGTTCGCCAACGATGCTTGTAAGCAGCGCGGAGCTGCGATGGTAATCGATCCCATAGGCATAGGGCTGCTCCACGCCCTGCTGCTGCGTCTGCCGTTGGGGCAGATCCGCCGCGGTGACCTCCAAGCAGTACGCCTCGTTTGTAAAGAGCGTAAGGCTGCACCCAAGGGGGGTCTGTCCGTCCGCAGCGCAGGAAAAGTTGACCTTTCCCTCGTTGCCGGTTTCCACGGCCTCGATCAAAAAGGTGGCGTAGCCGTCCGCCGTGTCCGCCGTCTTTGTGAGCTTGAACGCGTCGGTTGGCTCCGCTTCCGCCTGCCATGCACCCTGCGCCTTTAATAGATACACCGTCACGGTATCCTCGCCCTCGGAGAGTGTGTAGTACCCTGTCGCCTGTGAAGCGGGCGCTGCCGTGACGACAACGATGTCCGACGTCTCAACGGGGGTGGGGGACGCCGTGGGCGCCGCATCCCCGCCCCGTCCCGTGCAGGCTGTCAGCAGCAGGGACGCAAGCAAGAGGGTCAAGGTGCTCGATAAAAGTTTTCGCATAGTTGCTCCTTCCGCCCAAAAACGGGCGTTTATGCGGTATATTTTTGTCCGAAAATGGCAAAAAGCTCGCAAATACGAGCTTTTTGACAATACGGAAAACCTGTATGGGGTTTGGCATTGTCGGTCAATATAGATGCAGGTGTTATGCTTTTCGGTTGCTTACTATTCTACTACGATCTTTTTAACTCATTTCAAATAGCACTTAAAAGTTATGTGATTAGAAAAACGAATCAAAAGAATTTGCGCAGAATTCTTCGACTCGTTTCAAATGAACCATGCTTCCAAGGTGCGTAGCGGGATCTGTGCACTATCAATCAACAATTGCATGTCCAGCCCTTCAATCAAATACTGTGCTCTGTGACCTTCATGGTGTTTAACGTAATATTTGCGAAACTTTACATAGCTTTACGAAGTTCATGTTTATATGATATAATCTGTGCATCATTTCAATAGAAGGGAAATTATGGGTAAATCAAATGATTGCCATGGAAGTATTAGAGCGGAAAAAAGTTCTGGTTCCCGACCGAGTTTATGAAGTCGGCCTTGATTGTCCATTTGGATATTATTTGTTTAGCAATTATTTAGAGTATGACAAGGACACCCCCCCATCACACAAACCTATTGACGCCGAGTTTCATATGTACGAAACATATCCTCCCGATTCATGGCACACATATGAGAGAGGTTATTTTGGATTTGCATATGTCCGCCAGGGGCAAAAATTTATTCGATTAGAGAGCGGCGCTGCGATTTATTTCGGTGACATGCCCTTTAATCTATATGAAGTCTTAACCTCGGCTGATTTATCAGATGGCATTTTTTACAGTGAAGGTGTTACGGTACTGTCAAATAAGCTGTGTACTATAAAAATATTTAAACGCGATAGAGCAAACTATATTTATCACGGGGATTCTGATGCAGTACTCTCTGATCAGTTTCTGTACTCCATAAATGGGCACAATTTTTGGGCTGGCATTTTGAATGTAGAAACATATAAGAGTTATAACTCGGTCATCTTTGGACTTCGGGATATAAGCACAGAAACGCAGTATAAGTTCGGAGATAAAGAGTTGCGCGTCAAGGGAATAACTAATCTTACATGCTCAATAGAAGATGAACCATTAAGACTTTATAAGGGTGCAGGGAAAGATTATATCGCAATAGAGATTCCTAAGCAAGTATCTATGGATTCCGTTGATATAGAATGGGTTAAGCCTTCATGTTGCTCGAAAAAGCTCTATTGTGCATCAGCGGATATAAAACAGATTTATAGTGAGGATCTAAGCAAGTTGGCTGTTGTATTACAAAAATATAGCAATATTGGATTGAATCTTGATATTAAAAAGGAACTAGAATATTTTAAAAAAGCTCCCGACTTTATACACAAATGTTCTGATTTTTTAGAAAAAAGTCTACGCGATAAAAGCCAGTTTGATAGCAAGGTCAAAGATGATTCATTACGATTTACCTTTCATGTCGGTGCCACATATGATAAGCGGTTTTATTGCGCGGCGAAACTTGCGGATGATGCTTGTGATGTGCAAGTGAACAGCGACGGCACAGTATATTATGTTTCCTTTACAGGAAGCCAAATCGAAGAAATCAGCCTAATGTACTACGACTTGGTAAGTATGTATAATACGGAGAGAAGCGACCTTGCAGCTGCTGCTGAGTATTTAGAGGAGTCCGATTATTATACCTATCTGCAAAACGCAATTAACACATTTATCAGTGACTTGCAAACAAAAAGTGGTTACTCCAGCTTTATCACAAATTCTGTGCTTATATCAATAATCAAAGCAATAAATAGGGATAAAAGAAGGAAACTGAACAAGCTGTATTCCGCTATGGCACACGAAAACCGCATAAGTACAAAATGGAGTACGGAATACAAACTATATGTCATAGTTAGCAAATTGGTATGTGATGCAACTTATCAGCACAGGACAGATTGGTTGGGACTTCAGAGCTTCGATATTTTCATCCCTTCCCAAAATATTGCTATAGAATATCAAGGGCAGCAACACTATGAAGCTGTAGATGTGTTTGGCGGCGAAGCGGCCCTTTTCGAAAACCGGAAAAGAGATGCACGAAAGAGAGCATTTAGCGCCGAACACGGGGTAAGAGTTTTGGATTGGAAATTTGATTTACCTGTGGACGAGGAAAACGTTCGACATTTTCTAACGGAAAATATGGTAGAATTTAATATACCAAGCTACCAATCGCCTGTAAAAGAGATGCAATCATATGGTATTGAAATGGCACCGGTTAAGGCGGTAGAACAACTCAAGCAGGAAAGAATAAAGCTAATATCACCATTTGTTATTAGGAAATATTCTGAAAATGGAACATTCATAAGAGAATATTTCTCCGTGTCCGAGGCTATGGCTGAAGCTGGTATCTCAGAAAAATCCATTAATAATGTTATTTACAATATTCGCAAAACTGGAGGTGGATACATCTGGCGGAGATGTAAACGAGGCAGTAATATTGAAAATGTCCAACCAGTCAATCTATCAAAAAATACTGGTCTTGCCAAAAGCGTTGTTCAAGTGAGTGCAACGGGTGAAAAGATAGCTGTATATGCGTCAATCGGCAAAGCCGCTAAAGCAACCGGCGTGAATCGTCGCAGTATTTCTGACGCTTTATCTGGAGTTCAAAAAACTGGTGGGGGATATATCTGGTTATTTACCGGTGACGCGAAAGCAATGAGTTAGTAGACAGATTTACTTATGAAAAGAGAGGCACATTATGATAAGGCGAGTTTTGGCAATTTTACTGGCTCTTTGCGCAATTAGCGTCTTAGCGGGATGTTCGAACGAGGTATCTTCGCGGCAACCAATAAGTTCTCCATCCAGTCAGAATGAATATGAACGCAACACTCCGCAACCAACAAGTTCTCCATCCGGCCAGAATGAAAATGAATGGAATACTCTTGAGCTAAGCCTTTATCAAGAGTTGGGTGAGATTACTTATTATGTACCTGAAAATTGGAGAAATGCCAAGGCGACATCGCCCGATGGTATGTATTATTATCCTTATGATAAAAGTTCGGATGGTTTACTTTATATATCTTACCAACCACTGCCCGTATTAAATAGTATAGATATATCTGATGCGGAGGTATCAAACTCTTTTTTTACTAGTGTTCTTGACGGAATGAATGATGGTAACAGCATAAGCAACATGGGAGACAAGCAATATACTGAAATATGTGGTTTCCCTGCGGTTGTCGTAAATTTTGTGCAGAACATTAATGGCGTAAGCTATGGTTGCTTATCATATATGTTTTTTTCAACAACAGCGTTATATTCGGTTATTGCCGCTGAACCTTCTACCATAGGCGATAATTTTGTTAAATTTATGCCTCTTTTTATAGAGCGATTTGCTGTTGATGAGAAAAGCGGGCCTACCTCCCTCGAAGCACCTGCCGCCGTTCCTAGTATGACGACTGGACAAAAAAACGCTCTCGGTTCAGCTAAATCATACTTGCGTTATTCTGCTTTTTCTTATGAAGGACTAATCAAACAATTGGAGTACGAAAAGTACTCCAACGAGGATGCTGTTTATGCAGCGGACAATTGCGGCGCAGATTGGAACGAACAGGCACTTAAATCTGCGCAGTCGTATCTGCAATATTCAGCATTCTCGTACAAGGGGCTAATAGAACAACTGAAATATGAAGGGTTTACGAACGAGCAGGCGACATACGGGGCAGACAAATGTGGAGCAGACTGGAATGAGCAAGCTGCAAAATCTGCAAAGTCATACTTAAACTATTCGACGTTTTCCCGCGACAGCCTTATAGATCAACTGGAGTATGAAGGATTCACTCACGAGCAAGCAGTATATGGTGTTGAGGCGAACGGATTTTGATTATTGTCAATTAAGGAGCAATATATGGACGTGTTATTTAGCATCTTGGTCGTATCGTGTATTGTTGCAGCAATTGTTCTCGCGATTATGCTCATTATTCGGTTGTTTTCGAAAAAGTCGAAAAAATGGATAGGGTTGTCTTTGCTGTTTTGTTTGGTCGGTGCAATTCTATTTTCTATTATCGGTTCTCAAATATGGCTAAGCAGTATGACCCCGCAAGAGCGTGAG
The DNA here is from genome assembly GCA_964490325.1 of uncultured Oscillospiraceae bacterium. GTDB lineage: Bacteria > Bacillota > Clostridia > Christensenellales > CAG-138 > DAOPJM01. The sequence goes on along the minus strand of CAZBBX010000028.1, from coordinate 2,109 downwards.
GCACTCTACACGGAACAGAGGTTAAAAGCGGAGCAACGAGAAGCAGACCGGCTCGCAGCAGATATGGCAGAAGCGGAAGCCACAAGAACGATTGAGCCGGTTTCTATTGTTCCAACGGCCACCACTATGCCCTTACCGACAAACACGCTGGCATCTACGCCGTCCCCCTTACCAACGAACACGCTGACACCTACGCAGTCCCCCTTACCGACGATAGACGCCGCACAGGCGGAGGCGGAGAAGGCTGAACAGGAGCGTCTTGCGGTCACGTTTGAAGAAATATACAAAGCATACAAAGAAAATGAGCTTCGGGCTGATGACAAATATCAATATAACAGGTATCGAATTACGGCAAAAATCAACGGCATGTCAGCGGACGGACTATTCAATCTGACCGGCGGCGCAATACTCACGATGGAAAAACGTGTGGGGAACACAATAGTTTTCTTTTATGCGGAGTTTGAAAAAGAGCAAGAAGAAGCTTTAAAAAAAGTTAATGTAGGCGATACAATTACTTTTGAGGGAGAGTGTCTAAGTGCTGGCAACTGGATCGAGTGCGCAATTTTAGAATAAATTTTTATTCAAGTATCGCGGTGCAGTGGGAGGCAAATATAATATCTCAGCCTAATCTGAATCTATAGAAAATTAATAAAAGACTTCAAGAGAGACAACAGAGATATAGAGACACTGAACAAACACCGAGCTTCGCAGTATCGAATTCAATACAGACTTCCAGCAATTGACCTGATTATCCCAATATAGCGTATAGTGTTGAGCATCTACCACTACGAGTTAGATTACGCAATATCTGCGGGGACAAAAGCGTGTTTCATATCACTTAGAGCGAGAAGAACTGGAGGTTTGGTATGATAAAGGATATTCAACACGACGTAAAGGAAGAAAAACTTCTCGCCCACTACAAAGCCGTTCTTAACGCCCTCTCCTTTGATGAATATGATGTTTTGGGTTTTTTGATAATCGTAAGGCATCGACTTCTTGCAACACAGTACCCATATATAAAAGACTTTGCACACCTCGTTGCTCACAGGTTTCGCGAAAGAGGCATCATTATGGACTGCATTAGCGCCGCAATTGACAACCAATATGCGACTGTTCCGCGTGGAAAAGCTGTTGTAGGCTATCATGGCATAGACATGCAAAAATGGGAATGCGAATGGGAGAATTTGTGTTCCGAACTTCAAATAACCTACTCTAAGCAATTGCTGAAGGAAATCACACTTTGCGTTTTCTCCCTTTCCCAATTCACAGAATATAATGATGGCAAAAACCATGCCGGGAAGATTATGCTATTGCAAGGGCACCCTGGTTCATTGGCAATGTGTACTACAGAAGGGCATCCTACATCACTTTATATATGCTTTGCAATAATTGACGATATAAATTTCTGCAGGACATATGCTGCGGGTTGCTTAGTCGATCCAGTGGAAGCTGTACGCATTGATGGCGTCTTAAGGTTACAAAACAACGACGGTTTCATCCTGTAAACCGACAGCACGAGCGGTGGACATGTTAATAAGAAGAACTAATACATTTATGGTGTCAGCGGTGGTTTTCGTTTGGTATCATTGTGTTTATATACATAAATTTAAACCCCAACCAAACACCAAAGGCTTCATTACAGCGCCATAAAGCCCCGCAGTCTCGGGATTTCTTCTGTGTCGAAGTCTTTTTTCTCGAATATCACAGCCACGCCGAGATCCTTGAGCATGCGGGTGTATTTCAGGCAATCCAGGGTGTTTCGGGCAAAGCGGGAGGTCGACTTGGTCAGGACAACGTCCACCTTGCCGCGCTTGCACAGGGCGATGAGCTTATTAAACTCAGTGCGCTTCTTGGTGCTGGTGCCGGTTATACCCTCATCTGCGAAAATGCCGACCAGAGTCCAGTCGGGATTGTTGTTGATCTTATCCGTATAATGGGCTATCTGGTTTTTGTAGCTTGTGACCTGTTCTTCATTGTCGGTGCTGGCGTATTTGTCGCCTTTAAATACTGTATGAGATACGGTGAATCATATTCTTTCGTTCCCTTGGCTGTGCATTGATTACGGCGGTCGAGTTGAACACCCTGGGGCGGGGAAGTTGAACAACGGCG
>CAZBBX010000027.1:14913-29007 GCA_964490325.1 uncultured Oscillospiraceae bacterium | reverse complement strand
CCACGGTAAATTCCACTTCAAATTCCACTGTGGAAGTTACTTTGGGAATTCACTCAAGCGCAAAAAACAACATTTCGCGCTTGACAAAATCAATAAATTTGGTAAAATAATTAGGTTGAGTCGCAAAAACGCGTAAGTCCAAACGGGCTTACGCTTTTTTTGTGGCGACAGGCGATGCCGAGCAGCAAGGTTGCGTAAGTCCGGGCGGACGAAGCGCAGCCTTTTTTATTTGGGATCGCGAGTAAACGGAGGTAAGTATGGAACAACAAAGTACGACATATTTGACGGAGGAGCGGGTTGGCAAGCTGATGCGCCGCTACGCGCTGCCCTGCGTGATTTCGCTGCTGGTGGGCGCGCTGTACAATATCGTCGATCAGATCTACATCGGCTGGGGCGTGGGCTACTTGGGCAACGGCGCCACCAACGTGGTCTTCCCCCTGACCGTCCTTGCCCTTGCCCTTGCCACCATGATAGGCGACGGGGCATGCAGCTTCGTCAGCATCCGCAAGGGTGCGGGGGATGGCGAGAACGCAAGGCGGGGCGTAGGCAGCGCGGTCACGCTCTGCGTTGCGGCAGGACTTGTGCTGTCGGCTGCCTATGTCTTGGGCGGGGAAAGGCTCCTTCGTGTTTTTGGCGCAACGGACGCGAATCTTTCCTATGCGCAGGAATACTTTTCCTGCATCTGCATCGGGATCCCCTTCTACATGTTCGCCAACACCATGAACCCCATCATCCGCTCGGACGGCTCTCCGCGCTTTGCCATGGTCGCCACGCTTTCGGGTGCAGTTCTCAACGTTATCTTGGACGCGGTGGCCATCTTTGTGCTTGGCTGGGGTATGCGCGGCGCAGCGCTTGCGACGGTGGCGGGGCAGCTCCTTTCGGCGGGACTTTCGCTGTACTATCTCTTTACCATGCGGCAGTTTCGTCTGCGGCTTGCCGACCTAAAGCTGCGCTTTTCGCTTGTAAAGCGTATCCTTGCGTTGGGCTTTAGCAGCTTTCTCTCGCAGGCTTCGGTGGTCGTGGCAATGGCGGTCACCAACAACGCCTTGGTGCGTTACGGCGCTCTGTCCGCGTACGGACAGGACATCCCCCTGACGGTGCTGGGGATCGTGATGAAGGTCTTTCAGATCGTCATTTCCATCTCCATCGGCATGGCGGCGGGCTGCATCCCCATCGTGGGCTACAACGTGGGGGCGGGACGCAGCGACCGTGCGCGTGCCATTCTGTGGCGTCTTGTAGGCCGGAGGCGCTGCTGGGCGTGATCGCTCTTATCGTGGTGGAGCTGTTCCCCGACAAGCTGACAGCGCTGTTTGGCGGGGAGGGCGGCCTCTACCTTACGTTTGCGCTGCGCACCTTCCGTATCTATCTGTGTATGCTGCCCTTGGCCTGCGTCAACAAGGCAAGCTTCATCTTCCTGCAATCGCTTGGGAAGGCGGGCCGGTCGTCGTTTTTGTCGCTCCTTAGGGAGGTGCTGCTGGCGGTGCCGCTGGTGCTGCTGCTGCCCAAGTGGTTCGGCTTGGACGGTGTGCTGTACTCCATGCCCACGGCGGATCTGCTGGCCGGGATCGCCTGCATAGCGGTGCTTATCACAACAGCGCGCTCTCTGTCCGCTGCTCACGCGGCAGCGGCGCTAAAGCCCGTTCCCTCGGACTGCTGTGCATAAGCTTGATGTATAGATAACTGTGCAAAGCCTTGCTGCACAGCGGCGATCTCTGCGGAAGAACGGGGAACATCCGTTCGTCTTTACAGAAATTTCGCATTTTTTATACATCTTGGGACTGTATTTTTTATTAAGAATTTGGTATCCTATATTTGTCAATCGAGAGTGCGGGGACTGTGGGGGTTCCAACGCATTCTCAACGGGCAATTCCTTCTTTCATAAGTATCCCTCCCTTTCGTAAAAGCGGCCGCTTGGTCGCTTTTGCCCTGTCGGGAGGGTTTGTTTATTTCCGCGCTTGCACGAAGTGGCATAAGGCGCTATACTACCAAAAAAGAACGTAGAACGGAGCCAAGCATGAAAGCAAAGCTATTGATCTGGGACTGGAACGGCACCATCCTAAACGACACCGACCTATGCTGCACCATTGCCAACGACATGCTGACGGAACGCGGCCTAACGCCGCATGCCGATACGGACGCCTATCGCAGCCTGTTTTCCTTTCCCGTCATCGATTACTACTACCGCTCCGGCTATACCTTTGAAAAGGAAAGCTACAAGCAGGTCTCCGACCAGTATATCGCCCGCTATGTGGCGGAATATGCGTCCTGCCCGCTGCGCGAGGGCGTCAGGGAGCTTTTAGCGCGCATCCGCGCCTGCGGCTGTCCGCAGGTGCTGCTGTCCGCCACGCGGCGCGACCGCCTTGTTGAGCAGGCGGCGCATTACGGCGTGGACGGCTTGTTCGACGAGCTGCTGGGACTGACGGACGACTTGGCCTACAGCAAGGCCGAGCTTGCGGCAAACTTTATGAAAAGGCACGGCGTGGATCCCAAGACCGCGCTGTTCATCGGCGACACCACCCACGACTGCGAGGTGGCGCAGGCGGTCGGCTCCTCCTGCGCGCTCCTTGTGGGCGGGCACCAGCTTCCCGCCGCGATCGCCAAAAGCGGCGCTCCCGTATTCCAAGACGTGCAGGCCTTGGCCGCCTACTTGGAGCTGTGATGCGCACTAATCGACCGATCCCCAATACGATACGACTGGTCGCCTTCGATCTGGACGGCACCGTGCTGGATCAAGGCGTCCTGCGGGAAGCAACGCGCAGGGCGATCCTCTCGCTTCATGAGCGCGGCATATTTACGGCTGCTGCCACGGGTCGGCAGTACCTTATGCTGCCGAAGGAGCTGATGGAGCTTGACGTACGCTTCAGCATCAGCTCGAACGGCGCCCGCATCCGCGACCACGGCACGGGCAGGGATCTACATTTACATCCGCTGGACGCGGTCACGGCGGAGGGGCTGCTGCGGTTCCTTTCCGCACGCTGCGCACCCTGCTGCAACGCGTTCACCGACACGGTCAACTACTTCCCCACCTTAGCGGCGCGGGTCATCGGGGGCTTTGCACCCGACCGCACCGAGGAATTTTTGGCGCGTCTTGACGAGCAGGCGGTACTGCTCAGCGACGATCCCTGCAAGGCGGCGCTTCAAAAGGCAAGGGCGGGGCTGCTGGAAAAGATCGGCTGCATGTTGGACGATGACGAGACGGCAAGCGCGCTGCTACGTGAGCTGAACGCCCGCTTTGACGCGAAGATCCTTACGACCATCGGCCGCGACATCGAGATCACCGCAAAGGGCGTGAGCAAGGGCGCGGGGCTAAAGGAGCTTTGCAGGCAGCTGGAGCTGCCCCTTTCAGCGGTACTCGCCTTTGGCGACAGCGGCAACGACTTGGATCTGCTGCAAACGGCGGGGTACGCCGTGGCACTCGGAAACGCCGTTCCCCTGCTTTGCGAGGCCGCGGATCGCATTGCGCCGCCCGTATGGGAGGACGGCTTTTCCCGCACCCTGTCGGCGCTGGGACTGACCGATCCGGCATAAAACCGCATAAACATTGAGTATTTGTGATTATTTTTTGCATTTGCATAACATTTCTTGCGTTTTAACGTATACGGTGCTATAATAAAGCGTCCAGGGAAGGACAAAACATATCTTGTATTGGGAGGAATCTATGAAAACTGCATCGAGGATCTTAGCTCTTATGCTGGTGGTCGTCATGGCTCTGGTCATGTTTGGCTGCTCCAACAGCAAGAGCGGCGACACGACTGCCGAACACAGCGGCAAACTCGTGGTGTATTCGCCCCACGACGCCGACCCGCTGAACGCAGGCGTGGCGCTGTTCCAGGCGACCTATCCCGATATCCAGGTCGAAGTTATCACCGGCGGCACGGGCGAGCTGTGCCAGCGCGTGGTCGCAGAGTCCGAGAACCCGCAGGGCGACGTGCTTTGGGGCGGCGGCGCTGACACCTTGGCTGCCTACGCACAATACTTTGAGCCGTATGTGTGCGCCAACGATTCGTTCATCGCTGACGCCTTCAAGGACGCCGACGATCTGTGGATCGGCGAATCCCCTCTGCCCATGGTGTTCATCTACAACAAGACGCTGATCGATGAAGCCGACGTGCCGACCACTTGGGAAGGCCTCTGCAACGAAGCGCTCAAGGGCAAGATCGCCTATGCTTCCCCCGCAAAGTCCGGCTCCGCCTACACGCAGCTTTGCACCATGCTCTTCAGCCAGCCCACCATCGATGAAGGCTGGGCGCTGGTCGAAAAGTTCATTGCGAACTTGGACGGCAAGATCCAAGAATCCTCCGGCAACTGCCATAAGCTGGTCGCTTCGGGCGAGTATGCGCTGGGCGTGACCATCGAAAAGTCCGCCGTGCTGTATGCTGACAATCCCGACATCGGCTTTGTCTATCCCGCCTCCAACTCCGCAGTTCCCGACGGCGTGGCTCTCATCAAGGGCTGCCCCAACGTGGACAACGCCAAGCTGTTCATCGACTTTGTGACGGGCTATGAGTGCCAGGTCGCGCAGAACGCGGACTGGGCGCGCCGCCCCGTTCGCAGCGATGTGACCCCTGCCGGCCTTTGCGCTTTGAGCGAGCTGGATCTGGGCAACTACGACTTTAGCTACGCGGCAGCCAACAAGGAAGCCATCGTTGAAAAGTGGAACGACCTGACGGTCGGCTAAACAGAAACGAACTTAGGGGGACAGCCCACACAAAGGACCGTCCCCCTTATCACGTCGATACCGCTGAAAACGAGGCCCGACGGGACGCCGTTTTGAGCGGTATACGGTTTCTATAGGACGCTTGGGGGAGGAATACCATGAGCAATGAGGTCATCATTCGGGATGCGGTCAAGCTGTACGGGGATTTTAAGGCGCTGGACGGCGTGTCGCTGGATATACGGGAAGGGGAATTCTTCACGCTGCTGGGGCCTTCGGGCTGCGGCAAGACGACGCTGCTGCGTATGATAGCGGGCTTCAACTCCATCGAAGGCGGCGAGTTTTACTTTGGCGAACGACGCATCAACGACGTTCCCGCCCATAAGCGGGACATCGGCATGGTCTTCCAAAACTACGCCATCTTCCCGCATTTGACGGTGGAGGAAAATGTAGCCTACGGTCTGAAGGCAAGAAAGACCCCAAAGGCGGAGATCCGAAAGCGTGTGGATGACGCGTTGGAGCTGGTGCAGATCTCCCACCTTGCCAAGCGCCGTCCCAGCGAGCTGTCGGGCGGTCAGCAGCAGCGCGTAGCCTTGGCAAGAGCCTTTGTCATCGAGCCGAGCGTCCTTTTGATGGACGAACCGCTGTCCAATCTGGACGCCAAGCTGCGCGTGCAGATGCGCTCCGTCATCAAAAAGCTGCAGCGCCGTCTGGGGATCACCACCATCTATGTCACCCACGATCAGGAGGAGGCGCTGGCCATCTCCGACCGCATTGCCGTGATGAAGGACGGACGGATCATGCAGATCGGCACGCCCAAGGAGATCTACGCCAAGCCGGAAAACCCCTTTGTAGCGGGCTTCATCGGCGTGAGCAACTTCTTGGACTGCGACGTACTGTCCAACGAGGAGGGCATTGCCTGCGTCAGCATCAAGGACGAATTGGAGCTTTCCATGGTCCTGCGGCGTTCGTTTGGCGGCAGGGGAACGATCTCCGCACGACCCGAGCAGCTGTTCTTCACCGACACGGGGATGCCGGGGACCATACGCTTTGCTACCTTCTTGGGCGATTTTGTGGAGTATGAGGTGCAGCTTGACGACGGGCAGAGCCTGATCGTCAACGAGTACACCAAGGACACGGAGCTTACGCACGAAATTGGCGAGAGCGTGCGCCTGCGCTTCGATCCCAACAGGATCAGCCTCTACGATGCGCTCACGGGGGAGGTGCTGAGCCGATGAAGGGAGTACGCACGCACGGACGCTTTCGCTTGGACTTTTGGTTCTTTGTGCGCCTTATCATCATCTTGGCGCTGTGCCTGTTCATCGTCTATCCGTTCTATACCATCCTTACAAAAAGCGTGTTCTCCACCAAGGTGGAGGGCGTGACGCTGTATAACTTTGTACGCTTCTTCACCAAGCCCTACTACTACAACACCCTTATCCACTCCCTTGTGGTCTGCATCGCTGCGGTGCTGTTCACCACGCTTTTGGGCGTTCCCATTGCGTATCTGATGACGCGCTACAACATCATCGGCAAGAAGCTGCTGCACATCCTCATCATCATGTCGCTGATGAGCCCGCCCTTCATTGGCGCGTACTCTTGGATCATTTTATTGGGGCGCAACGGCTTGGTCGCCAAGCTGTTTAATATCATCGGCATGACGGCGCCTACCATCTATGGACGCAACGGCATCATCTTTGTGTTCACGCTGCACCTGTTCCCCTACATCTACTTGTATACCTCGGGCGCCATGAACAGCATCGACAGCTCGCTGGAGGAAGCGGGGGAGAACCTTGGCATGAATAAACTGCGGCGCATCTGGACGGTGACGCTGCCCGTCATCCTGCCCTCCATCCTTGCGGGCTGCATCATGGTGTTCATGACGGCGCTGGCGGACTTTGGCACGCCCATGCTGCTTGGCGAGGGCTACACCGTCCTGCCCGTGCTGGTCTATAACGAGTACATGTCGGAGAGCGCCGTAAACCCCTACATGGCATCGGCGCTGTCCGTCATCATCGTGCTCTGCTCCTTGCTGGTGCTGGGCTTCCAAAAGTTAGTGGTCGACCGCAAGAACTACCAGATGAGCTCCCTGCGTCCCCCGCAGGAGGTGCAGCTGCGCGGCGGCAAGCGGGTGCTGGCGTCGCTGCCCATCTACCTTGTGACCTTCCTTGCCTTCCTGCCGCAGATCGTGGTGGTCTGTCAGTCCTTTGTGGAGCGCAGCTTCTCGGGCGTGGTAAAGGGCATCAACTTCAGCAACTATCAGGCGATGCTGCGCAGGCTTTCCAGCAACATCACCAACACCTATGTGTTCTCCCTTATCGCCATCGTCTTTATCATCGTGATAGGCATCTTGGTGTCCTACGTCTTGGTGCGCAAAAAGGGCAAGGTCGCCACGCTCATCGATACGCTCATCATGTTCCCCTATGTCATCCCCGGCTCGGTGCTGGGCATCGGACTGATCGTGGCGTTCAACCGCAAGCCCATCGTTTTGGTCGGGACGGCGGCAATCATGATCATCTCCTATATCATCCGCAAGCTCCCGTATACGGTGCGTTCGGGCAGCGCCTTCCTCTATCAAATGGATCCCTTCATCGAGGAGGCCTCGGTGAACTTAGGCGTGTCGCCCATGCGCACCTTCTTTACGGTCACGACCCGCATGATGCTGCCCGGCGTCATGTCGGGCGCGGTGCTCAGTTGGATCACCTGCATCAATGAGCTGTCCAGTTCCATCATGCTCTACAGCGGCAAGACCTCCACCATTGCGGTCGCCATCTATCAGGAGGTCACGCGCATGAGCGACGGCACGGCCGCCGCGCTTGCCACCATCCTCACGCTGACGACCATCCTCTCGCTGCTGATCGTGTTCCGACTCACCAAGGGAAAGGTCAAGATCGTCTGATGCTGAAGAATATCGTATTCGACATGGGCGGTGTGCTCATCCGCTTTGACCGCAGCTACTTCATTCGCCGTCTGGGGGTCGCGCCGCAAGACGAGCCCATCCTCATGCGGGAGGTCTTTCGCTCCGTGGAATGGGCAATGATGGACAGAGGCAGCCTGACCGAGGCAGGGGCGCTTGCCGCCATCAAACCGCGCATCCCCGAACGCCTGTATGACGCGGCGGAAAAGCTCGTCAGCCTTTGGGATCGTCCCATCCTGCCCATCGAAGGCATGGAAGCGCTGATTGAGGAGCTGAAGGAGGGGGGCTATGGCGTGTACCTCCTGTCCAACGCAAGCCTAAGGCAGCATGAGTACTGGCCGCGTATCCCCGCAAGCCGTTACTTCGACGGGACGCTCGTCTCCTCGGACGTGGGACTGGTCAAGCCCCAGCCGGAGATCTACCGTCTGTTCCTTTCGACCTTTGAGCTGAAGGCGGAGGAGTGTATCTTCATCGATGATATGCCCATCAATGTGGAGGGCGCGGTGTACAGCGGCTTGAAGGGCTTTGTGTTCAACGATGACGTCGGAGCGCTGCGCCGCCGTCTGCTCTCGGAGGGCGTTGCCGTTCGGGCGGACTAAGCTCTATATGATAAAACAAGGGGAGGCGGCAAAACCGTCTCCCCGTTTTTTACGGTGTCAGCTCCGTATGTGCGGGATCCATCCGCCCGCCTTGCGCGCTCAACCCTCTTTCGCCCACACCCGTATGTGCGGCTACCATCCGCCCGCCTTGCCAACGTTTTCCCCTCCATTACGGAAATAAAAAACCGTGCTTCAAAAGAGAAACACGGTTCCTTGCTTATCAAGCTGTAATAGGCTTATTAGTACAGATACGCACCGTTGGCGACCAATGCGATTATGGCGATGATGTAGATCACCCAAAAGACGGTCATAATGATACCCAGAATAAGGCCGACCTTACGGCAGATCTTTGCGGCCTTGAGCTTTCCGCCGCTTGCACCCAGACCTTCCGCCTTGGCGCTCTCGTTGCCACTGATCGCGGCCAAAATGATACCGGGGATACCGAATCCGCTGGTCGCCGCTGCAACGATGCCCAGGACCATCGCTTTGTTTGCAGATTCGGCTGCCGCGGGATCTACCACAGGCGCTGCGGACTGTACATAGACGGGGGCGGACGCAGTTTGCGTTGCGCCGCAGTTGGTGCAGAAGTTGATGGAATCTTCAAGCTGCTGACCGCATTTTTGACAATATTTCATGAAAAGCACCTCCCATTGATTCGTTGCGTGACAAAGCATACCACTGCATACTATTCACAAAAATAGTATACTATCCTTTCGGCCAAACGTCAAGCCATTTTACGCAAGACGGCAGGGAAAACGGAGGGCCTTTGATCTTGGAAAGCCTTGACATACAATATTCTATAGTATATAGTATACTTACAGCTAGCGCTTCAAATAGTTTGAACGAAAGAGGGCAGGGCATGAAGATCGAAGGAATGGATCCTGTAGATTACCGACCGCTTGGCCAAAAGGTGTATGAAAAGCTCAAGCTTTCCATCCTTAACGGAGACGTACCCGCAGGGGCGCACCTTACGGAGACGCAGACGGCGCAGCAAATGGGCACGAGTGCGACCCCTGTACGCGAGGCGTTTCGCCTGCTTGCGGCGGAGGGACTTGTCCGCATAGAGCCGTGGAAGGGCGCGGTGGTCGCGCAATACTCATCGGATGAGATCCGCGAGGTCTTTGAGTGCCGCGCCGTATTGGAGCAGTTGGCGCTTGACCTGACGCTTACAAACCTTGCCGCAAGACCCGACAGAGAGGAAGCCACCGCACGCGTGGGCGCTCTGATCGAGCGATCCAAGGCGGAGGACGCGATCACCCGGTTTGTTTCCATCAACTCGGAAATACACGATTTTTGGATCGCAGGCTCCAATAACAAGCGCCTCCTGCGCCTCATGGACGATCTGAACGATGTGCTGCTGCACGACAGGAATGTTTCTGCCCGTGACGACAAGCGCCGCGGCGAGATCATCAAGGAGCACACGGACATCCTTGCGGCGATCCGACAGCAGGATAAAAGGAAAGCGCGCAGCGCGTTGGCTCGTCACATCAAGAACGGATACGCATACAGCGCGAACCTTCGAAAAGAGTAGAGCAGCGCTGCAGCAAAAGCAGCTTACAAGTACAAGACCGGGATCACGGCAAGGGCTGAAAAAACTCAAGAAAGGGAGAGTGAAGACAGATGAGAAATGTTGAGATGGCGCGAGGTGCAAATACCATTGTTGCCCGCTGCGCGAAGGTCAAAGCGGGGGAGCAGGTCGCCATCGTGACCGAGGCATCGCGCCTGTCCATCGCGGAATGCCTCGCAGAGGCCGTTTGCGCGTTGGGAGCGGAGCCTTCGATCCTCATACTGCTGCCGCGCACCCGCGACGGGGAGGAGCCGCCTAAGTGCATAGCCGCTGCAATGCAGGCGGCAGATGTGTTCTTCTGCGTGGTGGGACGCTCCATCACGCATACGAATGCCGTCAAGAACGCCACGCTGGCAGGGGCTCGCGGACTTGTCCTCACGCATTTTACCGAGGATATGCTGGTGCATGGCGGAATAGAGGCGGACTTTCCCGCCATTGCGCCGACCTGCCGCGGCATTGCGGGAATGCTTGCGGGGTCGAGGGAGATACGGCTCACGACGCCCCACGGCACCGACCTAAGGTACTCCGCCGAGGGCAGACGGGGCAACGCGCTTTGCGGTGTGGTCGAGGTGGGACAGTTCTCAACGATACCCACGATCGAGGCCAATGTTTCCCCCTTGGAGGGCAGCGCCCAAGGCACGATCGTTGCAAACGCCAGCATACCGTACCTTGGCATAGGCGTGCTGGATGAACCCGTGCGCTGCGAGGTCGAGGACGGCCGCATCGTCTCCATCGACGGCGGTCGGCAGGCGCAGCTGCTCAAAAACGACCTTGCCGCCAAGAACGATCCAAACGTTTATAACATAGCCGAAATGGGCGTGGGACTGAATCCGAACTGCCGTTTTTGCGGCTTCATGCTGGAGGACGAGGGCGTGCGCGGCTCCGTGCATATCGGCATAGGGACGAGCATAACGCTGGGCGGTACCGTCAAGGCCGCTTGCCACTACGATCTGATCATGACCGAAGCCACCGTTACAGCAGACGGGGTGACGCTTCTAAAGGACGGCAAGGTGCTTGCGGATAACTTTACAAGGGCAACAAAGGAGGAAAGGGCATGAAGATCGATTTGACGAATACGCGGCCGACGGACGCCGCAAGGATCGCATTCGCAACCGACAGGATCCCCGAGATCCATACATTTGCAGACAAGATGACGGAGGCGAGACGCTTTGATGCGGACGCCGACAAGGTTAAAGCCTTCTACACCCACGAGGGGCTTTGCGTACTCATCGGCAGACCAAAGGCGGACGATGTACGGCATATCGCCGCGCTTGCAGGCGATGCGCTGCGCCTTGTAAAGGCGGAGAACGCCAAGAGCCTCGTCTTTGAATTAGATTCCTATGACGGCAGGATATCGCCTGCGCTGCTTGCAAGGACGATAGCCGAGAGCCTCGTGGAGGCCGATTACGCCTTTACGGACTACGTTTCCAATAAGAGCGCAAGTATCTTGGAGGCGACGCTTATTAGCGCAAACGCGGAGGCGGTCGAAAGCGCGGTTCGCGAGGGAGAGCTGCTTGGCCGCGCCGTTGTGCGGATTCGCGGCGTCGTCAACCGTACCTCCCGCGACATGACCCCGTCGGCGCTGGCGGCCTATGCGGAAGAGATCGCAAAGGAAACAGGCTGCGCGTACGAGCTGCTGGACGCGGCGGCGCTTGCGTCCCTTCATGCCGATGCGCTCCTGAGCGTCGCTCTTGGCTCAAACGAGCCTGCGCTCATGGCGGTGCTTCGCTATCGCGGCGATCCCGATCATCCAAACGACGTTACGGCGCTCATCGGCAAGGGGATCACGTTCGACAGCGGCGGGCTTTCGCTCAAGTCCAAAACAGGCATGATAACCATGCACCACGACATGAACGGCGCAGCGGTCGCGGCAGCGGTCGTGGGGCTGACGGCGCAAAGCAAACGGAAGATCAACCTGACCGCCGTCCTTCCCATCTGTGGAAAAATGCTTTCGGCGGTTTCCTACAGACCGGGCGATGTGATCAAGACCATGAACGGGAAGTCCGTGCTCATCATCAGCACCGACGCTGAGGGAAGGCTCGTCATGGCGGATGCGCTGACCTATGCCATACGGCACGAGAACGCTTCACGCCTTATAGACGCGGCAACGCTGACGGGAGGCGCGGCTTCCGCTTACGGACCTCTTGTGACGGCGTTTGCTTCGACCTGCGACGCGCTCACGCAGGCGGTCAAGGCCTCCGCCGAGACGAGCGGCGAGCTTGCGTGGGAAATGCCGCTTGTGGACGACTATAAGAGCTTTCTCAAGGCGGACAACGCGGACATCGCCAATTCGTCCAACAACGGGGGATCGAGCATGATCAACGCGGCGATCTTTTTGAAGGAATTCACGGAGGGGAAGCCGTGGCTGCACCTCGACTGTGCGGGGACGGCGTGGACGACGAAGGAGGGCGGACGCTTTTCGGCGGGGGCGACAGGAACGCCCTGCGCACTTTTGTACGACCTAATGAAGTCCCTTTCCGCCGAACCCAACAAATAAAAGGAGATCGAACAATGGAGATACGCTTTGGCAGGGTCAACACAGAAAAAGCGTGCGCATACCTCGTTTCCAAAGGCGGAACGTTCCCCTACGGGGCGTCCGCTGAAGCGGCTTCGCTTCTTGCCGCGGCAGAGAACGAGGGCTTTGACGGAAGCGCGGGGCAGAGCTGCGCGCTCCACGATCTTGGCGCAGGCAAAGTGACCATCCTTGCGGGCATAGGCGAAAATGCGGAGGAGAGCGAGAAGGTACGACGCGCAGTTGCCGCTATCCTTGCGCTTGCGAACAAAAAGCAGGTCTTGGAGCTGGGACTTCCGCTGTCCAACGCACCTGCAACCGTTGTTCGTGCCGTGGCGGAAGCCGCAAGGCTGGCGCCGTATCGCTATACCGAATACCTTACAAGCCCGAAAGAGAGCTTCCCCGAGACGCTATGGATCGAATGCGGCGAAGAAACGGCAGCGGCCGCACAGGAGGGGCTTGCGCTTGCCGAGGCGGTCTGCATCGCACGCGATCTTGTCAACGAACCCTCGAACGTGCAGACGCCCGCAAGGCTTGCAAAGGAGGCGTCGGCGCTTGCCTTGGAATACGGACTGGAAGCGGAGATCCTCGATGAATCCCAAATCGAGGCGCTCGACATGCGCGCTCTGATGGCGGTGGGGAAGGGCTCCCCCAATCCGTCCCGCGTGATCGTGCTGCGCTACAGGGGCGCTCCCGACGAGCCGAACATGGTCACGGCGCTGGTGGGCAAGGGCGTCACCTATGACAGCGGCGGGCTGAACCTAAAAAGCGGCGCTCGCTTCATCACCATGAAGCACGACATGGCGGGGGGCGCAACGGTGATCGGCGCGATCTGCGCCATAGCCGCACAAAAGCTCCACGCAAATGTCACGGCGATCGTTGCCGCCTGTGAAAACCTTATATCGGGCGAGGCCTACCGTCCGGGCGATATCATTGGCTCAATGGCGGGGAAGACGATCGAGATAACGAGCACGGACGCCGAGGGCAGGCTCACGCTCATCGATGCGCTGTACTATGCCGCTAACTATGAACACGCGACAAGGCTCATCGATATCGCCACGCTCACGGGTTCGGCAAGAAAGATCCTTGGCGAATTTGGCGCGCCGCTGCTGTCCAACGATGGACCGCTTGCAAAAAGCCTTCTTGCAGCCGCACAGGAAACGGACGAGCTGCTGTTTCAAATACCGCTTGTTGAGGATGCGCGAAAGCAGATCAAGGGCGTTGTTTCGGATTATGTCAATTCGTCTCAAGGGCAAACAGGCGGGCTTGTAACGGCGGCGCTGTTCATCGAGGCGTTCACCATGGGGCTTCCGTGGGCGCATATAGATGCCGCAGGTCCCCTGTGGCTTGACCGTGATCAGCCGTATACGCCGCAGGGCGGTTCGGGTTGGGGCGTACGCACATTGTACAGGTACATAAAGGATCTGTCCTGCAAGTGAAACCTGCAGGGGCAGATGCCGCTGTCAGCCGCACTGACTACCTTGTTTTGCCGTTATTTGTAGGGGCGGATAGCATCCGCCCGCCGTACGGATGCAAATGCTGTGCCGCCGTTGACGGCATGATGCGGCAGACCTCCATCTGCCATGATGTGTTGCGCTCTCCGCACAACATGATGTTAAGCGTGTCATGCGCGCATGAATACGCTTAACTAACGTAGTTTGCTCCGCAAAGCATCAAAATTTAATGGAAGGGCAACCCTATTTCACCGTTATCCGTAGGGGCGGATAGCATCCGCCCGCTGTACCGCCTCCTTGCGGGTGTTCAAATGTATTAGTGCGGCAGATGGGACATGCCGCGATCCGTATCGGCTCGCGTGCTTGCGCTCCGCGCTGCGCACTTGGCCTA
>CAZBBX010000027.1:0-14813 GCA_964490325.1 uncultured Oscillospiraceae bacterium | reverse complement strand
ATAAAATAGAGCGCCAAAAGGCGCTCAATTTTATTGGTGCGGCAGATGGGACTTGCCGCGATCCGTATCGGCTCGCGTGCTTGCGCTCCGCGCTGCGCACTTGGCCTACGCATCGCGGCCCGGCTGCTAAAAACGCCGACACTGCGGCGTTTTCTTAACGCAGCTTCAAGTCCCATACAAATTAATACAATAAAATAGAGCGCCAAAAGGCGCTCAATTTTATTGGTGCGGCAGATGGGACTTGAACCCATACGCCAAATGCATACGCCCCTCAAACGTACCTGTCTGCCAGTTCCAGCACTGCCGCGCACTCAAACATTATAGACAAGAACATCGAGCTTGTCAATCTTTTTTATTTGATCTGATCCGAAAATCGGAAAGTTTTCAAAGCTGCAAAATCGTGCCGCCGAAAAACCAGCGTCCATCCCTTTTGCTTTCCTCTTTAAAATTGCAGCCTTGCAGCTTTGCATGTTTAAGCGGCACATTTTGAGGACATACTTTTTTCGAGGTGATCAAAATGCCGATACGAACGAAAGATCCACACCGATTGACCTTTGTCTGTCTCTTCTTAGCGCTGGCGATCGGACTGATGCTGCTGTGGCACAACGATCGCGGCGCGGTGCAAACGACCACGGACGACACGGTACTTGCGTCAAGCGAGGGCGTGCTGCGGCTGCATATCCGCGCCAACAGTGACGAGGCGGCGGATCAGACCGTAAAGCTTGCCGTGCGCGACGCGCTGCTGCCCCTGTTTTATGAAGCGGCCAGCTATGAGGATGCACGCGACTGGGTGCTGCACAACGGAGACGTGCTGCAAAGCTGCTGCGAATCAACGCTGCGCGAGGCGGGCTTTGGCTACGGTGCAACGCTGTATTTGGGGGAAACGGACTTTCCAACCCGCAGCTACAACGGCGTATGCTACCCCGCAGGTCGCTACGATGCGCTGGTGGTGGAGCTGGGTACGGGCAGAGGCCACAACTGGTGGTGCGTGCTGTTTCCGCCGCTTTGCCTTGTGACAAAGGACGGGAAACTGCCTGAGGATCTTAAGGAAAACGGCGAGTTATACTTTGAAAGTGAGGTTTGGGAATGGATCAAGCGGAATTGGGCCGCTCTGTTCGGCGAAGAAGCATAGACTTTGGACGCCTGCGTCTGCGCTTCTTTTTGATGGCGCTGCTTGTACTCTTTATGGCGCTGCTGCCTGTGCAGGCGGAGGGCGCGGCGCTGCGGCGCGGCTCCTCCGGCAGCGAGGTGACGACTTTGCAGCGCAAGCTAAAGCAATGGGGCTACTACACAGGGCCGATCGACGGCATCTTCGGTTCAAAAACGGAGGATGCAGTAAAGTATTTTCAGCGCAAAAACGGCTTGACGGAGGACGGCGTGGTGGGCAATGCCACGGCGGCGGCCTTGGGCATGACCCTTTCCGGCTCCTCGTCCTCCTCCTCGTCTTCCTCGTCCTCGTCCTCCACAAGCTCGGACGTCTACCTGCTGGCGCGCTGCATCTATGGTGAGGCGCGGGGGGAGCCGTATAAGGGACAGGTCGCCGTAGGCGCCGTCATACTCAACCGTGTCAAGAGCAGTCAGTTTCCAAGCTCCATCTCAGGCGTGATCTACCAGTCCGGCGCGTTTTCGGTCGTGGCGGACGGACAGATCAACCTCAGCCCCGATGACACAGCCGTCAAGGCCGCCAAGGACGCCATGAACGGTTGGGATCCCACAGGCGGCTGCCTATACTACTACAATCCTTCCAAAACCAGCAACGCGTGGATGCTGTCCAAGCCCATAGTCCTCAGGATAGGCAGCCATGTGTTTTGCTCCTGAGGTGCAACATGGAGAAAGCGCAAAAGATTCTGCTTCCCATTCTGACCCTCCTGCTTGCGGCGGCGCTCATCGTCATGATCGTGCTGTACACCCTGTCCAATGCAAAGCTGACGCTTTTGCAGGCGGAGACGGAGCAGGCGGATGCGGACGAGGCGGAGGCCTCCGCCGAAACGGAGCGTCTGCGCTATGCGGACGCCGAAAGCCTGTACAGACGTCTTGGCGACGACTTAAGCGACGCTGCCAACGCCCTGTCCAAGCTGAACGCCGCAGGCTCCCCCGCGCAGGTCTCGCTGCTGCTGGCGGAGGTGTGGCGCTCAGCAGGGAGCGCGGGAACGGCCTTGGAGCAGCTGCCGACAGCCCAAGGCGACAGCGGCGGAATGTCGCAGTTTCTGACAAGGGTGGGCGACTATGCGCACACCCTGCTTGTCAGCACGCTTAACGGCCGCACCATAGGCGATGAGGATCTCAAGCAGCTTGAGAGCCTCAAGGCTCGCTGCATCGAGCTGTCGGAGGCGGTCATGGGCGAGGTGGAAGCGGGGACCTTGGACACGGCTCCCCGCACCGTGGACGATTTTTACAGCTCCACCAAGGACGAGGCGGACATTACGGACTATCCAACCCTCATCTACGACGGACCCTTCTCCGAAAGCAACGAGACGAGCAAGGCGGCGGGTCTGACGGGTGATACGGTGGACGAGGCGGGAGCGCAGGCCGTACTTGAGGACTGGTTTTCGGGAGCAAACGTGAGCGCCGATGGAAAGAACGAGGGCGGGCTGCCCAACTACTCCTTCACGGTCGAATGGGAGGGGCAGACGATGGACGCCGCCGTCACCGAAACAGGCGGAGCGATGCTGTATTTTATGGGAGCGGCAAGCGGCGATCTGAACGAGGCGCCTTCGGACGAGGAGAGCCAAGCCCTCCACGAGGCGGCTGCCGCCTTCCTAAAGGAGCATGGGTATGGGGAAATGCATCCCTCCTATGCACAGTATTATGCAGGAGGCGCGGTGCTCAACTATGCGGCGCTGCAGGACGGCGTGATCCTGTATTCCGACCTCATCAAGGTGTACATAGATCGCGAGACCAAGACCGTCTATGGTATGGATGCATCCCATTACTGCCGCAACCATCGTCTGCGCGAGCTGCCCACGCCCGTTCTTGGCGAGGCGGAGGCGCGGGAGCGCGTGTCCGTGGATCTGTCGATCGAGAGCTGCACGCTTGCGCTCATCCCCAAGACCAACTCCACGGAGCTTTTATGCTGGGAATGCAAGGGCACGGTGGGCGAGACCTTCTATATCGTGTACATTAACGCCTTGACGGGGACGGAAGAGGAGATCTTCCGCGTCATCAACAGCGAGGAGGGTGATCTGGTCGTTTAGGATGCAACGCATCTGAAAGCCTAAGCTTACAACGCATCATGCTTTGCCGTCTGCCCACAAAGCGGACGGCTTTCTTTCGTCAAATAGCTCTGTCCTGATCGGGCGGGCTGCTTAGGATCGCGCTTTATGAAGGGTGATATGCAGGCAAAAGACGGGGGAAGGCTCCACGCGCAGGTCGCCGCCGAGCAAGGCCAGCTTCATGCGCATCCCGCGTATACCGTCGCCCTCCCGTATCGGCACGGCGGGGAGCGCGCCGTCGTTCTCCACGCGCAGGGTGTACGCGTTCTCGTCCTCTGCAAACGTTGCACGAATGTGCTTTGCCGCACCATGACGGACGGCGTTGGTGGCGGCCTCTCTGAGGATAGACAGCAACACGGCGGCGTTTTGTATGTCGGGCGGCGTTCCTTCGACCGTGAGCGTGACGTGGATGAGCAGCAGAGCCGAGCTTAAGGCGTTCAGACGCAGGCCGACGTCGGCGGAAAAGCTGCGGCGCAGCTCCTCGTCCAAGCCGTACAGCAGCGCCTTGAGCTGCTCGACGGACAGCCGCCCTTCATCCATATCCTCCAAGAAGCGATGCAGGATGGAAAGCCGCTGCCCAATGACGTCGTGGACGCTGTATTTGAGACGCAGCAGCTCCTTTTCCCGCTCCATGGCTTCCGCCGCGGAAAGCGTTTCGGTGAGCTGCTTTTGCGTGCGGGCAAGTTCAGCGGTATACCTGCTCAGCTCCGTCGTCATCAGATCCTCCTCCGTCACGTCGGCGGCGAGGAGCTGGCTGTAGCTGCGACCCTCAAAGGAAAAGCTGCTCTGCGTGATGAGGTAGCTGCCGCCGTTGCGAAAGCGCAGCATACGGCCGTTGGCTACTGAGACGAGGGTGCGCTCCTCATTGTCGGGCAGATGATCGAGCGCCTTGAGCAGTTCGGGCGCGGAAAGCAGTACGCTCACGTCCACGCGTCGGAGCAGCGCGTCCATGGCGTTGTTCATCAGCAGCACGCGCCCCTTTTCGTCGGCAAACAGCAGACCGTCGGGCAGGCGATCCAAGGCTTCCTTTACGTCTAGCGCGCCGGGGGCTGCGGATAATGCGACGATCAGCTTCAAAAACTCCCGAAGGACCGACAGGAACAGAAAAACGCAGCAGAGCGGATAGATACTATGCAGGATCCCCGCGCCCCAAGCGTTCCACAGCGGAAGCTGTATGAGCCACAGCGCGGCGTTGGCGCAGCTTGCCAAGCGCGGCCGGCGAACGAACGACCAAACGGCGGCGGCGCAGGGCAGTAGAAACAGGAAGCGCAGCGCGTCGAAGCGCAGGTCGGCGTAGCGCAGAGCTGCCATGTCCCGCGCCATCGCGACCAAGAAGACGCAGACGACCAAGGCGGGCAGCAGCGACAAAGCATATAGGCGGTCGGCAAGCGGCTCCTTTTCGGGGGACGAACGGAGCAACAGCACATAGAGCGTTTCGATCACGAGCGTCACAAGGAACAGCAGTGCGCAGGCGATCAGCAGCGCGGCGGGCAGGCGCATCCACTCAAGCATCGGCGTACCCTCCCGTCAGACAGCGTATCAACAGCGCATCCTCCTCTGCGGCACAGGACAGCGTCACGTTTGGACGAGACTTTATGGGCGGCGCGTTCTTTGCGTCGGGAGCGTCGCAGATGACGGCAAGGCAGAGCGCGTCCCCCTGCGGCAACAGGCGCGCATACAGTGACGCGGACGTGTCGGCGAGCGCGCTCAAGACGTCGGAAAAGCACTCGAACAGCGCGACGGCGTTGGCTGTAGGAAGAACGCCCTTTTCTCCGTAAAAGACGGAGCCGTTCAGCCCGCCGACCTTCAGATCCGTCAGGCTTTCGTCAAGCAGCAGACCTAAGAGCTTGACCGACGTCTGCCCCGTACCCGCGCCCGTCAGCAGCAGATTTCCCATTCGCTTGCAGCAGCCGATGCTCAGCTTGATGCGGATGAGCGTCTGCTTGTCGGCGGGGCGGAGCGGGTCGCTGAGACTGTCGGTCAGCCGTCGTATCGTTTGCAGCTTGTCGCTCATGGCGCTTTCCAATTCCGAAACAAGCGCACCGCGCTGCGCCAGCTTTGCCGCCTCGATGCGAAGCTGCGCCTCCTGCGCCAACAGTTCGTTGCGATTGGAGAGCTCGGCGGCGCGTTCCTTCAGCGTTTGACGAAGCTCCGCAAGCGCGCTTGCATCGGTGCGCCATATGACATACGCGTTTTTGAGCCGCGTAACGTCAAAGCTGAGGCGCCCGTCGTCGGAGGACAGATGTGCGCGTCCCTCGGCGGCGGCTTTCTTGGCAAGGACGGGCAGCTCACCCGCGCAGTCGGAGCTGCGGCAGACGGAAAGCTCCCGATCCAAAAGCCAGATCGGCACGTTCGTACAGCGAAACAGGGCGGGATAGCGTACGTTGACGGCGAAAAAGCCCGTGTCCATACAAAGTTCCCATACAAGGCAGATGAAGGCGGAGGCGTTAAAGCAAAACTCCCCCTGCGTAATGGGCGTTTGCAGCGCGTAGCCGATCAGGTACAGCAAGAAAAGCAGCAGCATGGAGGTGGGCGCGATCAACAGGCGCAGGCTGTTCGCGTCGGCGGCGCGCCGAAACAGCAGCGTCATGCCCCAGATGGTCAGTGCGGCGGCATACGCCACGACGAGCCAATAGCAAAAGCCGTAGCCGTAGTCGCCCGTATCGTTGCCCGAAAGCTGAAACACCCATTCGTGCAGATCGTTGGTCAATACCAAGAGGATCGAAAGCGTCGTGCCGCCGCAGAGCAGCCCCGTCACGCGACGACTGTGTATCCGACCGTCGCTTGCGCGGCAGGCGAGCAAAAACAGCAGCGGCGAGGACAAAAGCGGCAGATAGTACAGATACCACAGCAGCGTTTCATCACCGGTCAGGAGCTTGAGAAAACGGAGCAGGATCAAACCGATCAAAAGACAGGCCTGCAGGAGCAGGATGCGCCGCAGCCTGCGGCGGGCAACGCGCATGAACAGGGAGTAGCCCCATACGCACAGCACCATGGCAAACAGCGCGTAAGCGAGGTAGTACTCGCCGGCCTGCGCCATGGTAAAGAGCCGAACATGCTGCACTTCGCGCCGATACCGCGCATACAGACCCTGTGCGGCCTTTGCAAAGCGTTCGGGATCGACCCGCTCGGCGCGTTCATAGCCCACGGCGGGGTCGAGCGCCGCGGGGTCAGCGTTCAGCACCCGAAGGCCGTTCGCTTGGAGCAGGGCGTCCGCAACAGGCTGTGCGGGATCGACGCCGACCAGTCCGTAGGCAAGAGCAAGACCGCCCTCCGACGGGACGCATCGGCTAAGGACGCTCGGATCCGCTGCAAGTCCGTTCAGGCAGTCGTCGGCAAGGAGAGCAAGGGGTGCGCGTGACAGCGCTTCCTTGGCGTCTCGCCCTTCGACAAGGCGACCCTGCTCTTTCAGCGTCCGAAGGTATTGCAGCGCCGGGGTGGCGCCGCCCAAGGCGCGGGAGAGGCTCAGGAGCGTCTGCGTGAAGCGGGACAGGTCGATGGCGACGGGGGAGACGCAGCTTAGGAGCGCCTTATAGGAGTCGGGCGTTTCGTCCGTCCTTGTCTCGTCGCTTACGATCAGGATGGTGGAAAGATACTGCGGCAGGAAACGAAGCCCCTTTGCCTGCGTCAAGGCCACGGCCTGCGCTTCGTCGATCAACAGCGTATTGCCGCGGTCGGGCGCATAGTTTTGCCGATAGGCGGAAACGGCGGTGAAGGGAACATTGCCTGCGGCAAGCGCGTCGGCGTAAGACCCTTCGACGACGACAAGCCCCTTGGCGGCGGGGCGGTACATAAACAGAAACAAAAATACGGCGGCGATCACAGCCCCCACGCAGCGGATAAGGCGTTGAAATTTTCGAGGCAAGGCGCTCATGCGCGACTGTCGGACGGGCTGATAAAGCCGTTGGACACGGCGTAGATGGCAAGACGCGCAAGGGAGGTAAAGCCTGTCTTGGCAAGCAATTCGCGGATATAGGTCTTGACGGTGCTTTCCGAAAGCCCCAAGGCAAGGGCAACGGCGGCGCGGTCTCTGCCTTCGCAGGTCAGGCGCAGAATGGCCGTCTCACGCTCGCTGAGCACACAGCCCGCCAACTGCGGCGCGTCACGTTCCTCGGGAAAGGTGCGATAGCCGTTCATGGTGGAGCGCAGCACGGCGGCAAGCTCCCGCGTTCCGAGGTTTTTATAGATGAAGCTGTCCGCGCCCGCGCTGCGCGCCTCCTCAAGAAAGCCGGGGTCGAACATGCCCGTGAAGATGACGAGGCGAAGCGACGGAAATTCTTTGCGCAGCTCGCGTGCGGCCTCCAGCCCGGAGGAACCGTCCGCCGCGCGTATGTCCAAAAGAGCAAGGTCAGGCAGGAATTGACGGCAGAGCGGCAGCGCGTCCCGCGCATCCTGAGAAGCGGCGACGACCGAAAGATCCTCCTGCGCGTTTAGGGCTTCCGTTAGTGAACAGCGCAGGATCTCCATATCTTCGATGATGAGCAGGCGTATCATTCCTTGACCCCCTATGCTGCCAGTATAGCGTCATATACCTTGTTTGTCCACCACAAGAGCCGCACAAAGAACGGTTTTTCATCCAAAAGGGTGAGCGGAGCCCTTCCCTTTCACCCTTTCGGGGATGGCGATACCTTACAATATTCTGTAAAATTTTATATAAGAGGGAAATCCTCTTGCGCCTTTCGGCGTTATTGATAAAAAGTGGAGGTTCAGTATGGAAGCAGTAGCAGAGAAGAAGACAGGCTCTACCCTTGTCAAGGTCGCCGGTATCATCATGATCGTCGGCGGCGCAATTTCCATCATCACGGGCATCATCATGATCGTCGCCATGGGCGTTCTTGCAGCGGTCGTGGCAGAGTACGGCATCAGCATGGGCGGTCTGGTCTTTGGCTGCATTCTTGCGATCGTCGGCGCGATCGCCGAGCTGATCGCGGGCATCGTGGGCGCAAAGAACTCCGCAAAGCCCGAAAAGGCTACCGCCATCATGGTTTGGGCGATCATCGTCGCCGTTATCAGCATCCTTGCAACGATCATCGTTGACGTCGGCTCCAACGCACTGGTTGCCAGCGTTCCCGATGCGGCAAGCGCACTCAACACGACCGGCTCCACGATCATCAGCATCGTAAGCGGCATGGTGCTGCCGGCATTGATGTTCGTTGGCGCTCTGCAGCTTAAAAAGCAGGCATAATTTCGGATCGAGACCTTGAGCGGCGC
Source organism: uncultured Oscillospiraceae bacterium (assembly GCA_964490325.1). GTDB lineage: Bacteria > Bacillota > Clostridia > Christensenellales > CAG-138 > DAOPJM01. Next base: position 6,390 of record CAZBBX010000027.1, on the reverse strand, counting down.
GTATGCGCCGCTCTTTTGGCACAGAGGCGGCTTTTCCCACAAAAGAACGCGAAATGCAGGGTCAGCTTGTGAGGGATTTTTCAGGGCGGTACTTCACAAATGATTAAAAATACAGTATAATGCCATATACGGGTCTCGGCAGCCGCAAGAACAAGCGGCAGCCCCCTCGTATCGGCGGTTCGAGAGGCGGCCATGGAACTTTGTTTGGATCGATTACCCACGACGTTTGCGGAGTTTCCTGTAGGGCAGCGGAGGGATCAAAGCGTGCCGCAGCACAGCGCGGCGCTGCTCGTAATTGCGTTGGAACTGTTCGTACACGACGAGGAGGCGGGGATACGCGCCCTGGACGCGCTCAAGGGCGTCCCCATGAACGCTTTCGAGCGATCCTTCCTGCGGGAACGTCTGCGTGACGAGCCGTATCTGCCGCGCTCCTATCTGCGGGGCGCGACGCCTCAAAACGACTACACGCCCGATAAGCCGCTGACGCTCTTCGTGTATGACGATTTTCGTCCGCCGCTTGCGGAGGGGTATCTCCGCTTGCTTGTAGAATCTTCGGGCGCGGAGGAGCGTCGGGCGCTGACCCTGCGGCTGCGTGACGGACGCTGGTATCTGTGGGAGTATGCGGCGCTTCTGATGCGCATACGGCTGCCCGACAGTGAAGAACCTTGGACTTAACAACGGATCACAATGCGGAGGTGTTGCATGAAACGGTTTCTATCCTTCTTTATCTGCCTTGCCTTGGCTCTGCTCGTCTGCCTTGCGCCGCTCAACGGCCTTGGCGATGTGGGCGACTTTGGCGGTGACAGCGATTACGGCGGCGGCGACAGCGGCGGCTCCGACTGGGGCAGCTCCTCGGACGACGATTACTACTATTACGGCGGCTCAAGCAGCGATTCCTCGGACGGCGAAGGCGGCTGGGGCGGCCTGCTTATTGGCGCCATCGTCATCATCATCATTGTGATCGTCAGCATGAAGCAGCAAAAGAACAAGAAGACCCATGTTCCGGGCGCACAGCGCACCGACGATGCGGCGCTTCGGCCCATGAACGAGTATACGGCGCTGGATCCCGCCTTCGACGAGGCGGCGCTGCGCGACAAGCTCTCCAACTGGTATGTCCAGATGCAAAACGAGTGGCAAAAGAAGGATCTGACGCCCATGCGTCCCTACTTTGCCGACACGCTGTATGGACAGCTTGATCGGCAGCTTGACGCGTATCGGACGCAGCGCAAGACCAACTATATCGAGCGCATCGCCGTACTGGGCGTGACCCTGCGCGGCTTTAAGCAGGTGGGCGATGAGGATCATATCATCGTCGAGCTGCGCACGCGCATCGTGGACTACACGCTGGACGACGAGACCAAGAAGCTGCTCAGCGGCGATCAAAAGGCGGAGCGCTTCATGACCTACGAATGGGATCTGTCGCGCAGCAGCGGCATTCAAACAGGCGTTCAAGCCGAGCAGACGGTGGTGCATTGCCCGTCCTGCGGCGCGCCTGTGTCCATCAACCAAAGCGCAAAGTGCCCCTACTGCGACAGCGTCATCACGCTGGACACGCACGAATGGGTCATCTGTGGCATGAAGGGTCTTTCCCAAAGGACCGCAAAGTAAGATACATCGAAAGGAGTATGTAGGATGGGACTTTTAAAGGCAGGGATCGGTTCACTTTCGGGCGTACTGGCAGATCAATGGCGGGAGTACTTCTATTGCAGCGCCATGCCGGAGAACGTGCTGGCGACCAAGGGCGAAAAGCGTACCTCGGGACGCAGCAGCAACACCAAGGCCTCGGATAACATCATCAGCAACGGCTCGATCATCGCGGTGAACGAGGGACAGTGCATGATGATCGTCGAGCAGGGCGCCATCGTGGAATTCTCCGCCGAGGCGGGCGAGTTCGTTTGGGACAACTCAACGGAACCGACCATCTTTTACGGCGGCTTCGGCAAGGGACTCAAGGGCAGCTGGGAGACGCTCAAGAAGCGTTTCACCATGGGCGGCGACACGGGCAAGGATCAGCGCGTGTACTACTTCAACACCAAGGAGATCATCGGCAACAAGTACGGCACCGCTAACCCCGTGCCCTTCCGCGTGGTCGACAACAACATCGGTCTGGACATGGACATCGGCATCAAGTGCTTCGGCGAGTATTCCTACAAGCTGACCGATCCCATGCTGTTCTACAAGAACGTTTGCGGCAACGTCAGCGACGCTTTCACCCGCGACCGCATCGACAGCCAGCTTAAGAGCGAGCTGCTGACCGCCTTGCAGCCTGCGTTTGCAAAGATCTCCGCCATGGGCATCCGCTACAGCGCGCTGCCCGGTCACACCACGGAGATGGCGGACGCTCTCAACGATGTGCTCTCCCGCAAGTGGGGCGAGCTGCGCGGCGTATCCGTCGTGTCCTTCGGCGTCAGCTCCCTCTCCGCGAACCCCGAGGACGAGGCCACCATCAAGGAACTGCAGAAGACGGCTGTCTACCGCAATCCCAACATGGCGGGCGCGGCACTGGTGGGTGCGCAGGCGGAGGCAATGAAGTCCGCCGCCGCCAACGAGGGCGCGGGAGCCTTCATGGCGTTTGCGGGCATGAATATGGCGCAAAACGCAGGCGGCATGAACGCGCAGGGTCTGTACAACATGGGACAGCAGCAACAGCAGCAGCCGCAGCAGGCTGCCGCCAACGGCTGGACCTGCCCGGGCTGCGGCACGATCAACACAGGCAAGTTCTGCGTCGAGTGCGCAAAGCCCCGTCCCGCTGCGGCACAGGGCTGGACCTGCTCCTGCGGCGCGGTCAACAAGGGCAAATTCTGCATGGAGTGCGGCGCAAAGAAGCCCGAGGGCGTTCCGCAGTACAAGTGCGACAAGTGCGGCTGGGAGCCCAAGGACAAGGCGCATCCGCCCAAGTTCTGCCCCGAGTGCGGCGACCCCTTTGACGACGGCGACATTCAAAAGTAAGGAGCAAAACGATGGGACTGTTCGATAAGAAATTCTGCGACATCTGCGGCGAAAAGATCGGCTTTTTGGGCAATCGTAAGCTGGCGGACGGCAACATGTGCAAGGACTGCGCAAAGCTCATCAGCCCGTTTCTTACGGGACGCAGGCAGTTCACGTTGGCGGACATGAAGGAACATCTGGCGTATCGCGAGGCGAACAAGGCGCTTGTGGCGGACTTTCATCCCACCAAGGTCATCAACGGCGGCAAGATACTCTGCTTCGATGAGGACAAGAAGCAGTTCTTGGTGACCTCAAGCCGCAACTGGCGCAGCGAAAACCCCGATGTGATGGACTTTTCGCAGGTCACAGGCTGCGATATTGACGTGAAGGAGAGCAGGAGCGAGCTCTACCGCAGTCTGCCCGATGGCAAGCGCGAGAGCTACAATCCCCCGCGCTACGAATACAGCTACGACTTCAATATGTCCATCTTCATCAACTCTCCGTGGTTCGACCGTATCGATTTTCGGGTCAACGAGCACGATATCCGTCACCGCGGCGACGCTGCCTATCGCGAGGCGGAGGCCGAAGCAAACGAGATCAAGTCCCTTCTCACCGAGCTGCACGACAGCGAGCGCGAAGCGATCAAGTCCGCAGCGGCGCCCAAGAAAGCGACCGTCTGCTCCTTCTGCGGCGCGACCACGACGCCCGATGCAAAGGGCTGCTGCGAGTACTGCGGCGCTCCGCTCAACTAAAAAAGACACAACAGAAAACAATCTGCCAAGGCGGAGGGTTTTGCCCTCCGCCAAATTATACGGCGCGGAAGTATTTATTAATCATAACATATACATTTGAATCGCCATTTTGGTTTTAAGGAAACTTTCGACTGCGTTTGCATTTCCGTGGCATTTGTAACAATTCGTTTGAATTGATTTCAGCCTCGATTGAGCCTAAGACGGTACAATTTAGAAAAAGAGAGAGGCAGGAACGCAAGATGCTTACTGAGACCTTTGACCGCTATGAATACAAGTACCTGCTGACAGGGGCGCAATACGCAGCCCTTCTGCAAACGCTGCAGCAGCAGCTCGCGCAGGATGTGCACGGACACAGCCAGATCCGCAACGTCTATTACGACACGGACAGCTTCAGGCTCATCCGCCGTTCCATTGAAAAGCCCGTGTACAAGGAGAAGCTGCGGCTGCGCTGCTATGGCACGGTCAAGGCGGGGGATACGGCTTTTGTAGAGCTGAAGAAGAAGTACGGACAGCTTGTGTATAAGCGGCGCAGCGCCCTGCCGCTTGGCGTGGCGGAGGACTGCCTTTATAACGGGATCGTCCTGCCCGACGCTTCGCAGATCGGCGCGGAGATCGAGTACTTCCGAAAGTTTTATGCGCCGCTGCGTCCCGCCATGTTCCTAAGCTATCAGCGCGAGGCGTACACGGATCCTTCGGGCGGCGACCTGCGCGTGACCTTCGACACGGACGTCCAATATCGCTGTCACGAGCTGCGCCTTGGCGCGGAGCTTGGCGGCACGAGGCTTTTGGAGCGCGGGCAGGTGCTCATGGAGATCAAGACGCGCAGCGCCATCCCGCTGTGGCTCACGCATGCGCTCACAAAGCAACGGGCATACCGCACGTCCTTTTCCAAGTACGGCGCCGCGTATGCAGAAGTACTTCAAAACGACAAGGGGGGCAAACTCTATGCTTGACACGATCTTTCAAGGTATCTTTGACACGGATACAAGCGCGGTCATCGCGCTTGGAGATTTTCTGCTCTGCGTGGGCTGCGCGCTGCTGCTCGGCCTGCTGCTGTCGGCGGCATATCTGTACAAGGCGCGCTACAGCAAGAGCTTCGTTGCGGCGCTGGCGCTGCTGCCCGCCGTGGTGTGCGTAGTCATCATGATGGTCAACGGCAACATCGGCACGGGCGTGGCGGTGGCGGGGGCGTTCAGCCTCATCCGTTTCCGCTCCGCACAGGGCACGGCAAAGGAGATCGCGGCGCTGTTTGTGGCGATGGGCGCGGGGCTGATCGCGGGCATGGACTATCTGGCGTATGCCTTCCTGTTTACGGTCATCCTCTCCGCGGCGGGACTTGTGTACGCAAAGCTGAACTTCGGGGCGGGACGCAGGACGGCGCGGGAGCGCACGCTGACCATCACCATCCCCGAGGATCTGGATTACGGCAGCGTCTTTACGGAGCCGCTCAAGCAGTATACCAGCGCGTATGCGCTCACCGAGGTCAAGACGACCAACTTGGGCAGCCTGTTCCGCCTGCGGTATGACGTCACCTTGCGCAGCGGGGACGGGGAGAAGGCGCTCATCGACGCCCTGCGCTGCAGGAACGGGAATTTGGAGATCTGCGTTTCACCGCAAAGCACACTGGCGCAGGGACTGTAACGAGAAAGGAAATTGTGATGAAAAAGATCTATGGATATACGGCGCTGCTGCTGACCCTCAGCCTTCTTGTCTGCGGCTGCGGCACAAGTACGGACGGAGGAACGGCAACCGCCTCCCCAAGCGCGGCGATCTTGGCAACAGCCGCGGCGACGGCGGAGACCGCAGACGGTACGCAGGATACAAGCGCCTCAACGGATGCAAGCGAGCAGTTCACCGACCGCGATCAAGAGGCAGACTAGCCGTGAAGGACAGCTACGAGGGCATAGAGGGCCTGTCCATCTTGATCTTGGGCGGAGAAATATCCATCGTGTCCGATGATGACGGGCTGAACGCGGCAGGCGGCGCGGATGAAAGCGGCTATGGACAGCGGAATGATCCGTTTGCATCGACCAGCGGCGCTTCCATCACCATAACGGGAGGCCGAACCTATATCAACGCCACAGGCGACGGGGTGGATTCCAACGGCGACTTTAGCGTCACAGGCGGAGAACTGTATGTGGACGGCCCGGGCAACAACGGCAACAATGCGTTGGACTTCAACGGAACAGGCTCCATCTCGGGCGGAATCGTGGTGGCTGTGTGCAGTCAGCAGCCGAGCGTCAGCGCAGCGGGGGAGCAGGGGATCATCCTTGTTTCCGCGAACGGACAAGCGGGCAGCAGCGTAACGCTGAGCGATGCAACAGGCCAAACGATCCTTAGCTGGCAGAGCGGCAAGAGCTTCAGCTCCCTGCTTGTAAGCTGCCCTGAACTTGTACAGGGCGAAAGCTACAGCCTGTCGGTGGATGGGAGCGTGACGAATATCACGCTGAGCAGCCTTACCTACGGCTCCGGAACGGGCATGGGCGGCGGCAACATGGGCGGAAACGGCGGCGGACATGGCGGCGGCAGGCCGTAGAGCTTTGAAATCGGATCGATGTGGTCGATCCCGATAGGTAAAAAGGCGGGTCTTTGGGTCGATCTTTCCGACAGATCATATGGTGAGAAGAGACTTAAGGATCCGCTTTTTGCAAAAACCGTGAATTCCCAAAGTAACTTCCACAGTGTAGAGACGGTGGAACTAAGTGTGGGA
>CAZBBX010000026.1:0-30136 GCA_964490325.1 uncultured Oscillospiraceae bacterium | reverse complement strand
CTTCGACGACAGTGACGGGGATCATGGTACCGTCAGCCAAAAACAGCTGCGTCATACCGATCTTTTTGCCCAAAATGGCTTTCTTCATTGGTTCCTACCTCGTTTACTTACAGCTTGATCTCAATGTCGACGCCCGCGGGCAGATCGAGCTTCATCAGCGCGTCCACGGTCTTCGCGGAGGGCTGCAGAATGTCGATCAGGCGCTTATGCGTACGCATTTCAAATTGCTCACGGCTATCCTTATACTTATGGGTGGCGCGAAGGATCGTAACGATCTCCTTCTCCGTGGGCAGGGGGATCGGGCCGCTGACCTGCGCGCCCGTTCTCTTGGCGGTCTCGACGATCTTCTCGGCGCTCTGGTCGATCAGTTCGTTCTCGTATGCCTTGAGCTTGATACGGATTCTCTGGTTTGCCATATTGTTTTCTTTCCTCCTACTAAGATTCTCGGGCAGTACACGGAGCCGTGTGTTTCCCTTACCATTTTTTATACAGCCTCTCGGCTGTATCGAAAAGGGGCCGCAGCGTTTCCGCTATTTTTGCCCGCGCCCATTGTATTTGGGCGTTGGATCCGTGAGAATTACCCGTGGCAAAGCGGCAACCTCCCGTCGGATCCGCGCACACGAAGCATTCTTGCCCGCAGCGCAACGTAAATATAATAGCGCAAGAAGCGCCCGATTGCAAGACTTTTCTTTGCCGAAGCAAAAAAATTTTTGTCCGTATCGGGCGCATTTTTCTTGATTTTTAAAAATTGCACATTCGTTCACGATTGGCTTTGCATAATTTCATGCGTCCCCGCCCCTCAAACGAAGAATTTGTGCTGTACCCACGCCTTTAGCGGGGCGTTCCGTTCGACAAAGATGAGGATGGCGACAAGGACGCAGTTGGCTGCCAGCGGATACCAAGACCAGCGCAGGCGGTCGCTGACGCCAAAGCAGCCGTTTATCAGCCATTCGGTGAACAGGCAGAACAGCGCCGAGAGCGCCAGTCCCACCGCCAGCAGGTACAGCGTGGGGATACCCGTGCGCTGCGAGAGCAGCACAATTAGGATCGCCATGCCAAAGGCCAGCACGGTCTCGGCAGCGGCAAAGGGATAGAACCAGTCGCCCCCCGTTCGCCACGCGATGTAGCAAAGGAAGCAAAGCGTTGCGATGCAGTCGATGAGCAGCACGGTCGCTGCGCGTGTTCCGCGCTGACGGATGGGCAGCACGGCATAGAACCACAGCAGGATCAGGCTGCCCGCCACATAGCCCGACCAGCCGATCTGACCGCTGATGGAAAGATCGCATACCAGCGACAGGCTGAGCGGCAGCAGCAACAGCAGCGTAGCAAGGGTGACGGCGCTTTTGCGTCCGACGGAGCGCAGCTTGGGGCGGCGCTCTGCAGGAAAGGGAGCGGCGCTTGGCGTAAAATCGGACTTTGCGGGGTTGACAACGGGCGTTTTGCACAGGGGGCAGCGTTCTTCGCTGTCGGCAAGCTCCACCCCGCAGTTGACACAGTAGGACATTTTAGCTCCTTTGGTTGCTTTCCAGTTTTGCGATCAGACCCTCGCCGCGCAGAAAGCGGAAGAAGCGGCGCTCCAGCTCCGTCTCCTCGATGGTGCGCAGGAAGTTGACCGTCATCGTCCCGTCATAGGACAGCGTGCCGCAGGTGACGACGGTGGTCGCCTGCGGGCCCAAGATGAAGTCGAAGCGCGTCACATAGGGGCGCATGGCGTCGGGCAGCTTCACCGCGCCCAAATTGGACAGGTTGATGGTCGCCGTCTTCTCTCCCACCGCGTTGTAGATGAGCTTCATGCTCAGGTTCTTGATGAACAGCGGCATGACCTTCAGCACGGGGTTCTGCTCGGAGCGCACATTGGTGGTGATGCGCGCCGACATCTCCTTTTTTGTGACCGCCACGCCCAGCTGGTGGTGTACGCTCTTGCACAGCTCCTCAAAGCTGTAGTCGCCCATGCGGGGATCCAGTCCCGGCGTGACGAAGTAGACGAAGTTGCGCAGGCTGTGACTGTCGAAGAAGCTGCGCAGGTTCACGGGCACCAGCACCTTGATGGGTCTGCGGCGGCTGCGCTTTTTGACGTCCTCCTTCTGCATGTCCTGCAGCACATACAGCAGCGCTGCGGTCAGGTACACGGTGACGCTCACGCCGTAACGGTGCGCCGCCTCCACCACCTGTTCGGCGGGCAGCAGCCCCGTTATCAGATCGTTGTAGCGATCCGTCTCCATCGTTCCCCGCAGGCGGTAGGCCAGCGCCTCGCGGCGGCTGCGGGTGACCTCTCCCGCAAAGCGCAGGTAGCTGTCCTCCAGCTCGCCCTCGTCGGGCGAGACGAGCAGATCGAGCACGCCCTCCTCGCAGGGGATCGCGATCCCGTAACGGCGGCGCAGATACTCCGCCGTCAGCGTCTTGAGGAAGATCAGCGCGCCGTTCCCGTCGGTCAGGGCGTGAAAGAACTCCACGGCGATGCGCTTGCCGTACACCAGCACCCGAAACGCGCAGCGCCGCAGCTGACTTGCCCGCATGGGCGTGCAGGGGCAGCTCCGATCCCGTTCGATGGACGGCGCCTCCTCCAGCTCCTCTAAGTAGAACCAGAACGCACCGCGGCGCAGGCGCACCGCGATCGAGGGGAAACGCGGGACCGTGAAGGCCAACGCTTCCTTTAATATACTTACATCGACGTCCTCGCTGAGCGTGACCGACTGCCGAAACAGATTGCTCCAGTGGCGGCGCTTTGCGGCGGGGTAGATCTTAGCGGCGTTGTCCAGCCGTAAACGGCGGCGCTCAGGCATGATCCGTGACCTCTTTGAAAAACTCGCCGATGCGGATGTTGTCCTCCTCCGCCTCCTTGACGCCGTAAACGGGATACACATGCCACATCCCCGGTGCGACCCGCAGCTCCGCCCGACAGCCCGCCGCCTGCAGCCGCTCCGCCAAGACGGTGGAGTCCGACAGCAGGATCTCGTCCCCGCCCACAATGATAAGAGACGGCGGCAGTCCCGTCAGATCGCCGAACAGCGGCGACGCCAAAGGGTCCTTTCGATCCGCAGGCTCGGGACAGTACTGACGGGCATAGTAGCACAGGCGCGCAGGCGAGAGCGAGGGGTCAAGCTCCGCGTTCTCGGTGTAGGTCGGCCCCGACAGGGTCAGATCCGTCCAAGGGGACAGCGCCACCGTACCCGCAGGCAGGGGCAGCCCCAGTTTCTTCAGCTGCAGCAGCAGGGAAAAGCACAAGCCGCCGCCTGCCGACTCGCCCACCAAGACGATCTTGGAGGGCGGATAGCCGCAGCGCAGCAGATGCCGATACGCCGTGGTCGCATCCTCCACAGCCGCAGGAAAGGGGAATTCGGGTGCAAGACGATACGCCACGCTCAACACGGGCAGGTCATATTCCGCCGCCAGCGTCATGCCAAAGCCGCGGGCATAGTCCAGTCCGCCCGCCACATAACCGCCGCCGTGCAGGTACAGCACGCCGCCATCCTGCGTGACGGAACGCGGCAGGATCCATTCCGCCGCGAACTCCGTGAAGGGCAGCGGTACGCAGTCCGCCTTGCGCTGATGCGCACGCGCCATCAGCTCGCCCAGCGCGTCCTGTCCCTTTCTGACCAGCTCCAAGGAGCAGTCGTCCACGAAGTCCTTGGTCGCGGCAAGCTGATTGCGTAAAAATTTACTGGAAATAGCCATTCCTATTCACCTATGCGCGGTACAGATCGATCTGTCCCGCGTCCTTCTCGTTCGGGCGAAAGCCCATGCTGCGATACAGCGCGATCGCGCCCTTGTTCTGCTCGTCCACGGCAAGAAAACCCCGCTTTGCGCCGTGCTCTCTGCCGTAGTGCAGCGTCTGTGCAAGCAGTTTTCGTCCGATCCCCCGCCGCCTTAGGTCGTTCGCCACGCAAAGCTCCCGTATCCAGCACAGCGCCCCCTTGGGGTTATCGAAGCCGTACACCGCCGTTGCCGCCAAGCCTATGAGCTGGCCTAATTCGTCCCTTTGCAGCAGCACGGCGGGCGCCGCCGCGTCCGAGTCCGCAAGGTTCTCCTCCCTGCCCGAGAGCCAGTCGCAAAACCAGTCCGCCGTCTGCCCCGTAAAGCCGCGGCTGTCACCTGCGCAGGCACGGGTCAGGGCGCTTGCTTTTGCGGCTTCGTCGGCTGTGAGCAGGCAGGGCGCGGGGACGGCGGGCAGCTCGTCCAAGCTTTGCAGATAGTAGTCCCGCCAGTGATCGCGCACGGCAAAGCCTACAGCTTCGAAGGCGGAAAGCCACGTCTCGGGCAGGAAGCTGACGAGCAGCTCCCCCTTGGGCAAGACCTCCAAGACGGGTGCGGAGCCGTTCGCCGCAAAGTGCAGGGCAGGGCAGTTCTGCTCCGCGTCAAAGCCGTACAGCACCAAGGCCTGCGCATCGTCACGCAAAATGACAAAGTCGTTGGGCGCATCCACATAGGTCATGGAGCTGAAGGGAAATTTCTCCGCTCTTGCCCGCTGTTCCTCCGTCATCCTTCTCCTCCGTCTAAAAGCGTTCCAAGCACGTTGTGCGACCCCTGACGCTCTATAGTAGGTATTGTACAAAAAAATGGGAGGGCTTACAAGCCCCTTGCCCAATTTTGCAAAAATTATACAGAAGTCACCGCTTATGAAGCTGTGGCTATGGGTCGGATCACAAACAGTCGACGCATCGTTCTGCCGAACCGGCACGAAAAGCGATGAAACGGGGCGTGCAGCAGCATCGGCTTCCATGGGCGGCTTTCGCCTTATTCTGCCAGCTTGCAGGCGTAAGTCTCATCTCTGATCCTTTGCGCATGCGATCAAAGAAGCTCCCGCGACTGCAGGAGCTTCTGTTTGAACCGCGGCGCGCTGCGCCTATGAATGCTTTTGTAGGATCTGTCAACGACTACCGAGCGTTTACACGGCGTCTGCGTACAAGCACCACCGTCAGCGCAGCGAGCGCAAGGCCTGCAAGGCTCAGATACAGGAGCGCAAGATCCCCATTCTCACCCGTCTTGGACAGTGCATAGATCGCCGCCGCTGCCGCGCTGCACTCCGTTTTGTTGTGCTGCGCATTGCCTTGCACTGCAAGTGCCGCATCGTATGCGCTCTGCCATTTTTGTTTCAGCTTTGCGGAGCACTTGCCGAACTCCGTGCTGCTCATGAAGGTCTTTGCATAGAAGATCGCTTTGTCCAGCGTCTGCTCGTCCCTTTCAAGGTCTACCTTCACCAGTGCCTTCAGCGCATCACGCAGAGCTGCCGTTGCCGCAGCGACCTCCTCTGCGCTTGACGACGTTGCCGCATAAACCGACTTAGCGTTGGTCAGTGCTTCCAGATATGTCATCCTTGTTTTTGCATTTGGCCATACGATCGAACCGTTTGGCAATTCATCCGGATTGCCCACCGGCGTTTTGGCCAGATCAAGTCCCTCTCGAATGCTCTTTTGCAGCTCTGTCTTGTCCACAGCGGAGCTGCCGTAAAGCACCAACCATGTGGAGTCCATCCCGTGACTTACGGGGTCATACGGATGTACCTCTCCGCAGGAAGCAATGTAAGCGCCGATCAGACTTGGAACAGGCGCTATATCCCCGCCTAAATTCTTGGCTGCAGTCCAGACCAGATCCTTTTCGTTGATCCCTGTCGTATCATAGAAACCATAGTCTCCGCCCATGCGATAGCTGTTGATCGCAACGCGAATGGGTTCCTCTACGTTCTTGAGTTCGCGGCCTTGGTACATGGCGCTGATGACGCGTTCGCCCTTAGGCTTGGTCACGTCAAGCACATAATCAATGCCGTAAAAGCTGTCGAGCGCATTGATGAGCCAGTTCGGTGTTGTATCAACGCCCAACGCGCCATCGTTGATCACATACATGTTTGCAACGGCATTCAGCCAATCATAAAGCTGCTGTCCGCTCATTTCGACCATACACAGTAAGTTGTTGGAATACCGATACAGGTTGCTCAAGTTCAGCATATTTACTTCATCGCCGTCATTGGGGATATAGCTGAGCTTGCCATCGCTGCCTGTCATAAATACGGGGCCAAACAGAGATACGGTAGCGCCCTGAATGCCTTCCGTCTCATAGCTTTGCCATGTAGCCCATATTTGCGCTTTGTGTACAAGATTGGACAGCTCCGTTTGTTCAAACCCCATCTCCGGATTCAGTTTTCCCTCGGTCTGTCCCTTGATCGCCGTCCAGCCTTCGCCAAAGCTTCCCAGCTTCGCGCTTGCCCACGCATATGCACGATCAAACCAAGGCTGTGTCAGCTGTGACAGCTCCGCATCGCTTGCGACCGTTTTGCAGTTTAGGTTCTCGGCGCTTATACTGATGTTGCTTATGCTGCCGTCCGCCGCATATTCCACCATGAATTCAGCCTTTGCCACCGTGGAAGCGCCGCCATTGATGATATAGATGTCCTTATTGTCCAAGTTCTTCTCGGTATTCGCATACGGCATATGGTCGTGACCCGTGATCATCAGATCTATGTTGTTGGTACGCCGTACCGCAGCTTTGCCCTGCGCATCGTTTGCATAGGTGGCATCGCCTGCTCCGGCGCCGTCACCCGTACTGGTGTGGCACGCAACGATCACTGCGTCCACCGTTTCATTGGCATGGATATAATTTACCCATTTGTTGATTTCGTACTCGATCGCGCCGATGCTGTTATCATCGCTGTAGAATCGCAGTCCTTCATAATTGGCCGCTACATCCCAGTTTGGGCAGTTCACGTTCGCAAGACCGATCACGGCAACGCTGAAGCTGTTGCCCTTCTCCGTTGTAAAGGTCTTGATCATGTAGGGCTTATAGTAGGGCTGTCCCGCAGATGCATCCTCGCCAAAGAAGTTTTTTCCATCCTGATTGCGAACAAGGTTGGCTGCCAGCGGAACGATCCCCGCGTCAACGGCATGTCCAACCTGTGCGTCCCGCACGGCATTGGTATAGTTGAATTCGTGATTTCCCATTACAAAGGCATCGTAATCCAACGCATCCAATGCCAGGATCATGGGATTGATCTCGTCATTGTGCTGCGTTACCGCAAACTGTGAAACAAGAGTTCCCTGCAAGGTGTCCCCGTTGTCAATAAGAAGTACGTTTCCGTTATACGCAGCGCGCTGTTCCTTGATGATCGTCGCTGCCCGCTGTATGCTCATTGTATCTTCCGTTTTTGCATTGTTGACCAACTGTGCCGTAGAATGCCCATGTACATCGGACGTGGTCAGCACCGCAAAGCGGAAAGATTCCGCCTTGTCCTGTTCCGCGTTCCCTGCAATGGGCAAAACGCAGAGCAAAAGCATCAGGGTTAGGAATACTGCAATGGTTCGTTTCATGTTGTACCTCCCGTTATGTATTGCTCATGTTCCTGTCTTTTCACGTCACAAAGCCTTGCCGGACAGTCCCATGAGTTATCTTGAATTTATCATAAACTGCATGTGCCTGCAAGACCGGCGCTCCGCCCCACTTATGTATACTGCAAGAGCAGTATTCGTTTTCCCATTTGTATATACCTATCGGGGCCTTGTCCAAGAGGCGTCATGCATCTGTCGGCGTAAGGGCGGATTTGGAAGCATCACCCCGCCGCTTTCACTGTATGGAGCATTCTTCGCATCCCCTGTTCCCGACTGTTCTTCCGCGCATTCCTTTGGGTGGAGGCGCGTCCTGCTGCAAACGAAAGCAACAGCGCGCTCACCTTCCTGCTTGTGAAATACGCATCGTATAATCACGGAATCGTACTCAGATATATTTGCATATTTAATCATTCAGCTAATTATATCGTTTTATGAACTTCCGAACTATTCCCTGAAAGTTCTTTCAGATTAAATTTTACGCCTGTTTTAGGGCAATTTCATCAAAAAACCGCCGCTTTGCACGGGGCAGGCGGCGGTGTGGGATCGTTGTTGAGAAGGCGTTCCGCTTAGAGCAGGCTTAGCTCGGTCTCCTTGGAGAAGAGATGTACCAGCTCCTCGCGGATGCGGACATGGATGCAGGTGTCGGGCGCGAAGCCCGCGCGATTTTGGGCAGGCAGACCCGTAACGGGCAGGCGCAGCACGCAGTCGCGCTCCAGCAGGGAGGCGTGGACATACAGCTCACTGCCCATCATTTCGCACACGTCCACGATGGCGGGGAGGGAACCATCCGCGCTGTTTCCAAGCGCGCAGTGCTCGGGGCGGATGCCCAGCGTGACGGTCTGCGGCGCCGTGTTTGCGGCGGCCAGCTTTTTAGACTGCTCCTCGCGAAGCGGCAAAAGCAGCTCGCCCAGCTTGACGCTGTACTGCTCACCCGAACGCAGCAGCTCCGCGTCAAGGAAGTTCATCTGCGGCGTGCCGATGAAGCCCGCCACAAAGAGGTTGACGGGATGATCGAACAGTTCCAGCGGCGTACCGATCTGCTGGATAAGCCCGTCCTTCATGATGACGATGCGGTCGCCCAGCGTCATGGCCTCGGTCTGATCGTGGGTGACATAGATGAAGGTGGTGTCAAGCTTTTGCCGCAGCTTTAGGATCTCGGCGCGCATTTGGTTGCGCAGCTTTGCGTCCAAGTTGGACAGCGGCTCGTCCATCAGGAACACCTGCGGGTTGCGCACGATGGCGCGGCCTATCGCCACGCGCTGCCTTTGCCCGCCCGAAAGCGCCTTGGGCTTGCGCGCCAAATAGGGCGTGATGCCCAGTATCTCCGCCGCCTCCAAGATGCGTCTGTGCACCTCGTCGTTGTTCATCTTGCGGATCTTGAGGCTGAACGCAAGGTTTTCGTAGACCGTCATGTGCGGATAGAGCGCGTAGTTTTGAAACACCATGGCGATGTTGCGATCCTTGGGCTCCACGTCGTTGACCAGCATGTCGTCGATGTAGATCTCGCCCTCGGAGATGTCCTCCAAGCCCGCGATCATGCGCAGCGTGGTGGACTTGCCGCAGCCCGAAGGCCCTACAAAGACCACGAGCTCCTTGTCCTTGATCTCCAAATTGAAATCGTGGACGGCGACGACCTTATTGTCGTAGATCTTTTTGACATTTTTGAGCGTTACGCTTGCCATGCTCTCACCTCATCCCTTGACGGCGCCGCCCGTGACGCCCTCCACATAGTAGCGCTGCAGCATCATAAACAGCGCGGTGATGGGGATAGCCACCAGAACGCCGCCTGCGCAGAACAGGGTAAAGCGGTTGTTGATCTGTTCCTTTTGCAAAAAGTTAAACAAGCCGACCGCCACGTTGTAGGACTTTTCGTAGCCAAACGCGATCAGGGAGGCATACATGAAGTCGCCCCAAGGCGCGATGAACGCCATCATGACCGTGTAGATGGTGATGGGCTTTGCCATGGGCATGACGATGCTGAAGAACACCCGCATACGGCTGGCGCCGTCGATGCGCGCCGCCTCGTCCAGTGAGCGCGGGATGGTGTCGAAGAAGCCCTTGGCGATGTAGTAGCCCATGCCTGAGCTGCCCACATAGACCAAGATCATCCCCGGTATGGCGCCCGCCTGCGTAAAGCCAAAGAGCTTTAGGATGAAGTAGACCGCGATCATCGCCATGAAGCCGGGGAACATGCCCAGCACCAGGATCAGATTCATCAAGAAGCGCCGCCCCTTAAAGCGCATACGCGAAAGCGCATAGGCAACGGACAGGACGATGACCGTCTGCAGGACCGCCGAGAACAGCGCCACGATGAGGGTGTTGCCGTACCACTTGAAAAAGTTGGTCTCGGTAAAGAGCTTTTGGAAGTTGATAAGCGACCATTGCCTGGGCCAAATGTAGCCCACCATGGCGGTGGTCTCCCCGCGGAACGCCTGCAGGATCAGGTAGAAGAAGGGGATGAGCCAAATGGCGCTCATGGCGATCAGCAGGACATAGATCCAAAAACGTGCGCTGCGCTCACGGCGGCTCTTGCTGCGTAAAGGTTTGCTGCTCATTATTGGAAGTCCTCCTCATTCTTGACCGAGGGCGACACGTTGTACACGATCAGCGAGATCACCGCCGTGACGATGAACACCGCAAGGCCGATGACGGCCGCCATCTTGTAGTTGTTGTCGGTCACGGTCAGTCGGTACAGCCAAGTGATCAGCAGGTCGGTGTAGCCCGCCCCGCCGTCGAAGGCTGCCGTCTTTGGCGCCCCCTGCGTCAGCAGGTAGATGACGTTGAAGTTGTTGATATTGGCTATGAACGAGGTCAACAGGTAGGGTCCCGTTACAAAGAGCATATACGGCAGCGTTATCCTCGCGAACATTTTAAAGCCGCTGGCGCCGTCGATGCGCGCACTTTCATATAGATCCGCAGGTATGTTCATCAGGATGCCCGTTGCAATGAGCATCAGATACGGAATGCCTACCCACAGGTTGATGATGATGACCATGATCCGCGCCAAAGTCGGATCGGTCAGGAACTTGATATAGCCGGTATCGATCCACCCCCAATTCTGCAGCAGGGAGATCACGCCCCAGTTTTGCAGGAGCTTGTTGATGATACCGTCGTCGCTGAACATCTTGCCCACCAGCAGCAGCGATATGAACTGCGGTATGGCGATGGTCATGACCAGGATGGTGCGGAAGCCCTTCTTGAACTTGATCCCCTTCTTGTTGATCGCCATGGCGACGAACATGCCAAGGAAGTAGTTGGTGAAGGTGGCAAAGAACGCCCAGATCAGCGTCCACAGCAGGATCTGACCGAAGGTATAGCCAAACTTGCCCGTGGTCGAACCGATGCCCAGTATCTCGTTGAAATTTTGCATACCGACCCAGCCAAACAGCTTGCTTGGCGGCAGGTGGTAATAATCGTAATTGGTGAAGCCCACCAGGATCATAAAGATGATCGGCACCACCGTGAAGAACAGGATGCCCAAAAGCGGCAGCGCCAGCAGGGTCTTGTAGTACTGCTCGTCCGCAAGCGACTTGAGGTCGTCCTTGGCGCCCTTGGGACGGATGCCCTTGTCCCACAGCTCCTGTGCCTTGCCGTTTTGCAGCACGGACAAGCGCCACGTCCAGATGAACGCCGCCACAAAGCAGATCGTCAGTACGCCGTAGAGCAGGATCAGCTGGCTGTTGTCGCCGTAGGTGGTGACCTCCAAGCCCGCCGCGTTGAGCGTTGTGGTGGTGGCAGCTGTCCCGAGCGTGCCCATCGCGCCCAAGTACTGCCAGCCAAAGCCCAGCATGAAAAAGATGAATACCGCCTCAAAGAGCAGAAACAGCAGTCCCCGCAGGATCTGTCCGCGGAAAAGCTGTCCAAAGCCCATGATGAGGAAGGACAGACGCGTTTTCCAATCCCCCTTGATGAAGATGTTGACAAAGCGCATCACGTCCCGACCGATGGCCTTCAGCCCCGTCCAGATCCCCCGCGGTATGGCGATGAGGATGTTCAAAAGTCTTTTAGGCAGTAAAGCAAAGAAGCGGCCAAACCCGTACCAGAACTTTTGCCAAGCGTTTAGTTTTAGATAGTCCAGATCAGAAAGTTGCAAACCCCTGCTCCTCCTTCCCCCACGCGGCTGTGCAGCGCCAATACGGAGGCTGCCTCGCGTAAAAAATATGGATCCGATAAAAATTCCCGTTATGAAAAAGCGCACCGAGGGAAAAGCTCCCTCGGTGCGAAGGTTTTATGCGTTAGGACGCTGCTTCGATGTCGGCCTGCAGCTGTGCAAGCGCGGCGGAGAGGGTAGCGTCATCGGCGGCTGCATACATGCCGCTGTTGATGTCGGTGCCAAAGGCCTCCGTCAGCGTCCAGTACGCGTTGGGGTACTGGCCCTGACCGATGCAGTACTGCAGCTGATCCGCCAAAGCGGCCAGCGCTGCATTCTGCTGTACGCCTTCGGTAGCCTGCACTGCCTTGTTGGAGGGGCCCCAGCCGTTCGCATTGAAGCGTTCGGTCTGCATCTCCTCGCTGGTCAGGTAAGCTGCGACAGCATGGCAGAAGGTCAGCTTGTCGGAGTCGGTCTGGGGCTTTACGCCGACCAGCTTGAAGCCGCCGAAGCCGCCCATCTGGTAGGTCTTGCCGTCAACCGTGAAGGTAGGCATCTTGCAAGCGCCCAGGTTGTCGCCCAGGAACTCGGAGACCGTTGCATAATCCCAGGTGCCGCTGACGATCGCGCCTGCGGTGCCGCCATCGGGATTGAACAGAGCTGCATCGGAACCCGTGCTCTGCGAGAAGTTGGGGCTGGACGCCATGGCGACCATCGCCTTCATGGCGATCAGGCCTGCATCGCCGCTGTAGTCGCAGACGCAGCCGGTGACGTTGCCTTCGGTGTCATACTCATAGTAGCACTGTGCGCCCGCGCCAAAGAAGAAGGACACATCGTACCAGCCGCTCTGGATGTCCATGTACATCTTTTTGCCGGCTGCACCGCACTGCTCGAGGATGCCTTCAAGGGTGGAGGGGTCGGTGACGACGGACTTGTCATAGTACAGGAAGTAACCGTTGTCGCTGGTCTCGGGGTATGCCCAGACCTTCTCGTTCAACGTTGCCGCGCCCACGGCGCCTGCGTCGTTGTTGGCCTGCACATCGCTCAGGTAGCTGCCGCCCGGTGCGGACAGAGCGCCTGCAGCGACCAGACGCGCAAGCTGATCCTGTGCAAAGCCGAAGACGTCCGCGCCCGCTTCCACATCGGTGAGCATCTGCGTGGTGGCTTCGCCCTCGCCCATGGCGGAGACGGTGATGGTGTACTTGCCTGCATACTCGCTGCCGGCCAGCCACTCGTTCAACTTGGTCTGGGTCAGTGCAACGACCTCTTCGGGGCACCATACGATGATCTCGGTGGCACTGCCCGTGCTGCCCTGATCCGTGGTTCCCTGATCCGTGGTGCCCTGATCTGCGGTGCCCTGATCGGCAGTTCCCTGATCGGCGGCTCCGTTGTCCTTGGCCTTGCAGCCCGCAAACGCGAAGCATGCGACCACCATCAGTGCGACCATCAAAAATGCCAGCACTTTCTTCATAGTTTTGATTCCTCCTTGCAAAATTGCCCTCTCGGGCAGCCCTTTGAACGTTGCCGTTCAAGCTTATAAATTATAACACAGCTGCGTTGCAAATGTAAACTATTTTTTCCCCTGTCCGTACGTTATTTCATTTTTTGCGGAATTTTACACCATTTTACAAGCCTTGCGCAAGAATTGCGCAGCCTTTTTGACAAAAAAGCCGCAATGAAACAGCCGCACGGCAGGGAATTTTTTAGTGCGTCTCCGCCGCGGTCTCGCCCTCGAACAGCGCGAGCGCGGGTGTCTCCCTGCCCTCATAATCGAACAGGCATTGGTTGGCCCACTCGTTGCCCGTTGGCTTGTCCGTCTCGCCGATGTCGATAAGCGCCGCCTTGCTTGCCCAGCTCGAGCCCTCCACGGGCAGCCAGCCCGGTTCCCACCAGTACAGCGCCGTGCAGCGCCCCTTTGGGATGGAGCTTAGCGCAAGGATGAGGTCGCTTAGAAAGCGCTTTTGCCCCTCCCGCGTGAAGGGATAGGGCGCGGTCTGCCCCTGCGCGGTCTTCAGCTCCGCATGGATGACCAGTGGGGCGTCCTCGCGAAAGGGCTTTGCCGTGAAAGGATAGGCGGTCTCCACGACCTGCACTTCCTTTTGATACCGCCGCGACACATCGCTCAAATTTTGCACAAGTCCCGCCATGTCGCCGTGCCAGAAGGGATAGTAGGACGCGCCGATGCTCTCGAACGCCACGCCTGCCGCCGTGACCTGATCCAGCCACTCGCGCCACAGGGCGTTGTTGCCGCTGTTTTCCAAGTGCAGCATCCGCTTGGCGTCGCTGCTCTCCCCCGCCGCCGCCGAAGCCGCGTTTAAGAGCAGGCAGAGCGTGTCGTAGTTGTCGGTATGCCCCGCCTCATGGTACAGCCTTGCGGACGGCCACAAAAAGCCGTTGGTGATCTCGTTGCCAAGCGCGACCTCCATGGGCGGCACCCCCGCCTTGTCGAAGGCGTCCAAGGTCGAGGCGGTATAGTCGTACAGCGTCCTTGCAAGCGCAGGAGCTTTCGCTCCCCGCCAAGCCTTCGGCGTTCCCTGCCTTGCGGGATCGCACCAAAAATCGCTGTAGTGAAGATCGAGCAGGAAGGACAGCCCCGCCTCCTTGACCCGCCGCGCCAAGCGCAGCACGTTATGTAGGCCGCAGTCCCCCGCGCCGTAGCTCTCCCCCGCCGCGGTGTAGGGATCCACCCACAGGCGCAGCCGTATGCGGGACACGCCCCGCGCCTTCAACAGCTCGACAAGATCGCGCTTGTTGCCGTCCCGATCCGTATAGACGCCGCCCAAGCGCTCGATCTCGAGAAGCGTGCTGACGTCCGCGCCGAAGTGCAGCGCCTTTCGCTCAGTCTTCATAGTCCTCCACCGTGCGCCTTTTCATCATATCGCGATAGCGAAAACGCGCCAGCTCGTTCTTTTGCTTTACGTCCGCCTCGTCGCCGCGGTAGCAGCAGCGCAGGCAGTAGTACTCGCCCTTTTCCTCGTCATAGAACATGTCCATGTCGATGTCCCGCATGAAGCAGGAGGGGCAGCGATAGTTCAGTTTTCCTTTTGTGGACTGCGCCATGTGGTGAAGCTCCCCTTTCCGCAGATCTTTTTTTTCATGCCCAGCGTGAACATAGGTGAGAAGGCGTAGCCCTCCCGCACAAAGCCCTCGTTTGCGTCCTCCGCCCGAAGGGTCAGCCGCGTCTTGATGGGCGGGATCACGGCCTCCGCCGTCCTTGCCCCCGTCAGTGCCTCCTCGCGGCAGCGATAGGCATAGTCGATGCCCTTTGTTTCCATCCCGTCGCTGACGGTAAGGCGCACGCTCGTCATGTCCTCGGGGTACTCCGTCGTGCCGTAGCAGGCGGTGACGTACTCCTCCAGCTCCACGGCGGCGTTCTCGTCGCTCGATGCAAGGATGCGCCGCGTGACGCGGATGTCCCCGCTGCCCTCCAACAAGGCGATCTCGGTCTCCAGCTTGAGGGTCAGCTTGCTGAACACGATCTCCACGGGATCCAGCTTGAGCTTGCGCAGCCCGCCCTCCCTGGAAAAATGCGCCTTGGTGCGGGTCAAGCAAAGGTCGACCTCCTCCCCGCCGAAGCGAAGCTTGGCGCTGCCGATGCTGCCCTCCCCCGCGTAATGCGTGAAGTAGCCCGCCCGATAGTTCATTTGGATGAGGAAGGGGTAGGATACATCCTGCACATGCTGCGTGCCGATGCCGCAGGGCCATTCAAGCTTGGCGGCATAGGGTCTCAGATCGATCAGGGCGCCGCCTTGGTTCATGTCGAACGCCGCCCGCAGGAAGGGATCGCAGTACCAGAAGACCTCCTTGTCCGAGCCGTAGAGGATGTCGCGCCACAGGGCGCACTCGGGCGTGGTGTAGCTGTGCTCGGCACGATAGCGGTCGGCCAGCTCGCTCATGGTCAGATCCTCAAGCTTGCCCTCGCGCTTGAGCTGTCCGTAATACGCAAGGCCGTCCTCATAGCTCTTGACCAGCAGCTCGTAGGGGGATTCCCACCGTCCCTTGCGGTTGAGCCAGCCGGGGCCGACGAACATCATGTTGTACGACCAGCCGTCGTTGTAGCGCTCCAGATGGCGGTACTGGTCGATCAGATTGTACAGATAAGGGTACTGCCCGTCGCGATAGATCATGCCGCGCAGCACATTCTGCGGATGCGTGCCGAAGTTGGAGCCGTTCCCGTCGTAGCAGGCGATCAGATCGCGGGACAGATGCGGGATGGCGACCAAGCCGCAGTCCTCCTGCGCATTGGCGGCGGGGGCGTGGGTGTTCTGCTTGGAGGGGATCCAAGGCGCCCAAGGTCCGCCGTCCATGAGGGTGTACCAAGAGTTGTTGCAGGTGTGATAGGCCTTCGGCCCCTCCTCCCAACAGCTTGCAATGGCGCACTTGACGGCGGGATACCGCTCCTTGATGTAGCCGATCAGGTCGGCGTCCATATAGTAGCTGCCTGTCGACTTCGGCCAAAAGCCAAAGCGCTCAAAAAATTTTTGGAACACATCGTCCACGATGGCGCGCTTGTCCTCGGCGGAGAACATCCAAATGCAGAAGTCCTTGGTCTTGTACTTCTCGCGAAACTCCTTGCAGGGCAGACCCAGCAGGGACAGGCCGATCTCGTCGCCCCAATGCTCGTGATCCGCCTTGGCAAGCTCCACCGCCTCATCGGAGAACAGGGAGGCATAGGTCATTTGAATGGTCGTCTTGAGGCCGTTCTTGTGCGCGATGCTCTGCTGCAGGCGGAAGATGTCCAAGGACTCGTCCTTTAGCTCGCTGCGGCCGATGTCCTCCTTCTTGCCCTGCGCGGTGAGCTTTTCGGCATACTCCGGCGCCAGCTCCGGGCGATGGATCAGGTTAAGGTACAGTTTGTGCTCCATATATCAGTCCTCCACAGGATTTAACAGTACATCGTCGATGGTGCCCCAGCTTTGGGAGCCTGCTTGGACGGAGACGCCGATGAGGATCTCGCCGCTCGTGACGGGGATCTCGGGTATCAAGGGCGTGTCCCAGACGCACCAGCTCGATATCGTTGCCGCCGCCTCGTAGCGCTGCCCGTCCGCCACCGCGTACACCACGATGTTTTGCGCACTGTCCGTTCCGCTGAAGCCACCCTGTATGGACAGCGACAGCTTGTAGACGCCGCTTTTAAGCCCCGTTACGGTCTGCTCGACGGTGAAGCTCGTTCGCGTGGCGCCCCAGAAATGCAGGGAGTAGCTGCCCGTCTTGGCGTCGCTGCTCTTGTTTTGAAAATCGATCTGCGTGGTGATCTTGTCGGGATCGC
This sequence comes from uncultured Oscillospiraceae bacterium, assembly GCA_964490325.1. GTDB lineage: Bacteria > Bacillota > Clostridia > Christensenellales > CAG-138 > DAOPJM01. The sequence continues at coordinate 13,461 of CAZBBX010000026.1, read as the reverse complement.
TGATGACCCACATGGAGGTGTCCGCGTCCTCGAAGCTGTAATTTTCCACGTAGTTTGCCGCCACCATGGAGATGTGCAGCACCGCGTCCAGTCCGTCCGCCTTGCCGCTGACGGTATACTGCGCCACGCCGCCCGCCTGCATGGCAGTCGGATCAAAGTCGTCCCACACGACGGGCACGGCCTTCTTTTCGCCGTTGTTGTAGATCACGTTGACCGTCTCGGGCAGCACGATGTCCGCGCCCAAGCGCACGGTCAAATTGACGTCCTCCGCCGCGTCCGCTCGGATGGCCGTCTTGTTGCCGCTATGCACAAGGCCGAACACCTTGAGCGATTCCAAGGGATGCCCCGTGTAATCGAACAGGGCTTGGTTGTCGCAGGCGGAGCCGCCGTAGTACTGTCCCGCGTCGTCGGGATCGTAGGAACCCGCGTAGGAGCTTGCCCAGCCCGCACCGCAGCTTTCCCACAGCGCGGAGCGTTCCTCAAAGGTATCGCCCGGCACGGGGATCCATGCAGGCTCCCAGTAGAAGCAGCCCACGCCCTTTTCGCCCACGGCTGCCACCGCTTTGATGGCCTCCGTCACCGCCGTGGCCTGTCCCTGCACGGAGAAGGGATAGTATTTTTCGTAGTTTTGTGTTTCGCCTATGGTGTTGCCGCTGCCGTCGCCGTCCAAGGCGGTATACGCATAGGAGGTCTCCGCGACCATGACCTGCTTGTCATAGATCTCGGCGATCTCGGAGAGGATGGCGGTCAGGTTTTCGGGCGTACCGTGCCAGAACGGGTAGTAGGAGCTGGCAAACACATCATAGTCCAAGCCGTAATACGCCAGCTTGGAGGCGTACTTGCGATAGTTGTCCGCCGATTCGGGGTTGGCAAAATGCACGGCGATGCGAATGCTGCTGTCCGCCTCGCGCACGGCGCGCGCGCCTGCCGCCATGAGATAGTAAATGTTCATCCAGATGCTTTCGCCGCAGAGCTTGCCGTTGGTCTCGTTGCCCAGCTGCACCATGCACACGTCCACCCCCGCGTCCGAAAGCTTTTTAAGGCAGTCGGCGGTAAAGGCGTACAGCGCATCGCACTTCTCCTCAAGCGCCATGCCCTCCCAAGCCTTGGGCGCCTGCTGCTTGGAGGGATCCGCCCAAAAGTCGGAATAGTGAAAGTCGATGAGCACGCGCAAGCCCGCATCCGTGGCGCGCTTTCCAAGCGTGATGGCGGTGTTGATGTCGCAGTCCCCGCCGCCGTAGCCGTTGCCCGCAGCGTCAAAGGGATCGTTCCACACGCGCAGCCGCACGCAGTTGACCCCCGCCTGCGCCAAGGTGCGCATCAGATCCTGCTCGTTGCCGTCAAAATCGTAAAAGCGTACGCCTGCCTTCTCCAATGCAAGCAGGCTGGACACGTCCGCACCCAGCAAAAAATCGTCGGACAGGCCCTCCACCTTTTCGACATAGAGCGTATCGCTTGAAAGCGTCTGCTTGCCGCTGCAGCCAAACATGGCGGCGAGCATAAGGACGGCGATCAAAAGCGAGAGGAGCTTTTTAAGCATTTGCGTCTTCCCCCTGTATGAAATGTATAGACCTTCCCATATCCTTTTTTGTATGGATCCTGTCAGATCCTATCACTTTGCTCGGCGCAAAGCAAAGCGCGATGCGGTAAGGAGCTTGTAAAAATGCCGTGAAAACGATCTTGGGGCGGCTCCTATGAGCCGCCCCTTGAAAAACACGTTATTCTGCGATCTCCAACGCCACGCGGATCATATCCTTGAGGGCGTTTTGCCGCTGCTCGGGCGTGGTGACGTCCCCCGCCTCGATGGTGTCCGAAATGGTGCAGATGGCCAAGGCCTTCTTGCCCGCACGCGCCGCGTTCATGTACAGCGCCGCAGCCTCCATCTCGACAGCCAGCACGCCCATCTTGCGCCACTCCAAGCTGGAGACGGAATCGTCATAGAACACATCGGAGGACAGGAGATTCCCCACCTTGTAGCGGTAGCCGCGCTTGTCGCATTCCTTGACGGCGCGGGTGAGCAGTCCAAAGTCGCCAATGGGCGCAAAGCTTCCCGGCAGACGGTACTGGTTTGCAAAATTGCCGTTGGTGCAGGCGCCCTGCGCCAAGACCAGATCAAAGACCTTCAGGTCGGGATTAAGACCACCCGCCGAGCCGATGCGGATGATGCTCTCTACGCCGAAGGTGTTGTACAGCTCGTAGGAGTAGATGCCGATGGACGGCATGCCCATGCCGCTGGCCATGACGGAGACGCGCTTGCCCTCGTAATAGCCCGTATAGCCCTGTACGCCGCGTACATTGTTGACAAGCTCCGCATCGGTCAAAAAGGTCTCCGCGACCATCTTTGCGCGCAGGGGATCGCCCGGCATCAGCACGGTCTTTGCAAAATCCTCGGGGCTGCACTCGATATGCGGGGTCAGGTTCAGTTTTTTCATCTCGCTTCCTCCTTGGTGCTTGGTATTGCAGCCATTATAGCATGTCAAAAACGCCTTGACAAGAAGCGATGCCACGCGGATGTGCGCATTGTTTTGGTGGGAAGGGGGGCTAAACCTTCTAAGCGAAACGGTTTCTTACAAATTCATAAAAATGTGTAATCCTACATTTCTGGTTTTGTGTAATCCTGCATTTTTGGGTTAGTGTTGAAATTGAATTGTAAATATGATACAATAACAACAAACACGGGAGTGAGGTGCCGTATATGCGTCCCGTTTACAAAGTAATTGGTTATATTCAGTTCATTTTAGGCATATTGGCTCTTACATGGTACATCATCAACAGCGGCGCTGTCGGTTTGGAAGGCACCGCAAAGCTTTATATGATTGCGACGCCACTCGCGTGCATCGTGTTTGGTGGATTGACAGCAATTTGCCAAAAGGATGCCGATCTCAGCACCAAAATCATCCTGCCGATTCTCGGGGTGCTATTCTCAACTCTACTATTTCTCTATATCCAGCTTTTTAACTGGTTGTGGAACTGGGAGTCTTGGGAGGGTCGTCTAATCGCCGTCGTGGGAACAGGCGGGGTCCTCTATCTTGCAGGCACGGGCGGACTGACCCTGCTTGTATCGGCGCTTGTAGCAGGTGGATATGGCGCATCAAGCTCTTCCGGCGACTCCTCAGATAGCGACTATTCGTATGGAAACGTTAGTTCTTCGTCCTCAAATGGCTTTGCGGGCCTTTCAGATGAGGAGAATCTCGTTCGAGACTTGATGACACAGCACATGGATGACACTTTCGGCGAGGGTTGGGGTAATGATTGTTAGAATATCCACTGAACGGGAGCGAGGAGGAGCATATGTCATCGGATGAGAGTGTTCAAAAATCACCGATACTTGCGTGGATTTGTTTCTTCTTTACAATGGTCACACTGTTGGCTGCGGTGATACTTCGCCTGCAATTTGCTGCATATACGCAGTCGAATATCGTGGCAGTATCGGCATATCTGTTTCTCGGTGTTTTAATTACAACGGTATTGATCTATATTTTAACCAATGGTGTAAAGTGCCTGTTAATGACAATCGCCAGTCTGCTTGCGATTGCTGTGTTTTACACGCTGCCGCTGTTTTTAAAGCAGGACAACGTTTCTTTGGGTGTCGATAGCTACGATGCCGAGCAGATGACCTATATAGATTCGGCGGAAGAAGGATCGCCGTCAAGAACGACTGAATCGGCGAACGCCGCAATTCTTACCTTGCCGAATACCGATTTACTCAACAGAAAGCCCAACCAAGAAGAATTGTTTGAAACGGCCAAACAGCTAACTGCTGTGGTGCAGGGCACCATGAATATACGATCAGGTCCGAGTACAGATTATGAAAAAATTGGCAGTCTAGAGTTTGGATCCGTCGTCTATGCCTTTGCCGCTGCGGATAATTGGTATTTGGTCGAATATGGAGAGAATGCGTCCGGTTGGGCATCGGGCAAATTGGTTTTTGCTGCCTGGATGTTTGAAGACTGCGCTGATGGCTTTTTTGACGGCATTGCCGCGCCAACCGAGTTTTACGCTTCACCGTATCTGGCTAAGGTGACCCAAAGCGGAGAGACCTTCCTTCGCGTACGTTACTCCGATGATTCCAGGAGCTTGAAGACGCTCAATCAAGGCGATCATGTCGCGGTGATCGGCTATATGCAGGATTGGGTATTTGTAAACAATAAAGGGACTTACGGTTGGATTGTCAGCAATTCGATATCTGACTGAGCGTGGTAAGGATGGTTTCTTACAAATTCATAAAAATGATACTGGACGGAAGCTAAACAATCGCGTATAATAGCTGTGTTTATTCCAATCAAACTGTGAGGTGGTTTTTTCGTGGACAGTAGTCCAAGTAGCCCTATAGGTTTTCTAAGCTCTGCGATCGGGCACAGTGCCGACAAGCAAAACGTTCCTATAGGATTGATCCTTGCGTTCCTTGCACTTATGCTGTGCAGCGCGTATTTTGCAGGCGTTGAGACGTCGTTTTCCTCCGTCAATCGCATCCGTATGCTGCGATATGCCGACGAGGGAAATAGACGCGGCAAGCGCGCCAAGCGCGTTCTCTATATTCTCGATCATTTTGATTCCGCCCTGTCGACCATCCTTGTGGGCAACAACATCATGCACATCGGCGCAGCTTCGCTTGCGACGCTGTTTGCTACGCGGCTGTGGGGCGAGGGTTCGGTAGGCCTCAGCACGGTCGTGACCACCCTGCTGCTGTTTTTCTTTGCCGAGATGATCCCCAAGTCCATCGCCAAGGTCTGCAATGAGCGCTTTGCGCTGCTCATCTGCAATTCCCTGCTTATTTTGATGCGGGTGCTAAAGCCTGTCGTCTTTGTGTTCACCAAGCTTGGCGATGGCGTGAAGAAGCTGTTTCGCGTCAACTCCAACGGCGAGGATCCCACCGTTACGGAGGACGAATTTCACGACATCGTGGACAACATCACCCACGACGGCGCCATCGATGAGGACAGCGCCGAGCTGGTGCAAAACGCGCTGGAGTTCACCGAGACCCCCGTGCGCGATGTGTTCACCCCTTGGAGCGAGGTGACCACCCTGCACGAGGGCATGCAGCCCCGCGACATCGTGGACACCATTCAAGGCTGCAACCACTCCCGCCTTCCCGTGCTGGACACGGAGGGCGAGGTGAGCGGTATGCTGCAGATCCGCAAGTACCTCAAGGCGTACATCACCCGCGGCGGACACGTTTCGCTGCACAAGGTGATGGATAAGCCGCACTTTGTGCTGCTTGGCGCTCCCATCGACGAGCAGCTTGCCGGCATGAGCGCCGACAAGACGCACATTGCCGTGGTGCGCGATGAGCAAGGCAAGACGGTGGGCATCCTCACCGTGGAGGACATCTTGGAGGAGCTGGTCGGCGAGATCTACGACGAGGACGACACAGGAGGAGAAAGCGCATGACCCTATATATCGTGCTGATCCTCTTCTGCCTGCTGTTCTCCGCCTTCTTTTCCGGCTCGGAGATCGCCTATACCTCGCTGAACCCGCAGCGCCTCAAGCGCCTTGCCGATGAAAAGCACGGCAGCGCCTCCCTTGCGCTGTCCATACACGACAACTTTCAAAAGGCTCTGATCGCCATTCTGGTTGGCAACAATCTGGTCAACATCGCCGCGTCCTCGTTGGCGACCGTCATTGCCATTGGCCTGATGGGCGACAGCGGCGCTTGGGTGGCGACCGCGCTGATGACCATCCTGATCCTGACCTTTGGCGAGATCATCCCCAAGATCATCGCCAACGAGAAGGCGCAGCCCTTTGCCGTGGGCGTGGCCGTGCCGCTCAAGGGCTGGATGCTCCTTTTATGGCCGCTGACCTTTGTCCTTGGCAAGCTGCTGGACTGGATGAGCCGCCTTTGGAAGGGCAAGGGCGGAAAACCGATGGACGAGGACGACTTTGAAACGGTGCTGGACACCGTTGAGGATGAGGGCGTGGTCGATGAGGACACCTGCGAGCTGCTGCAGTCCGCGTTGGACTTCGACGACACGCTGGCCTATGAGATCATCACACCGCGGGTGGACATGGTCGCCATCGACCTTGAGGACGACCGCGAGACCATGCTGCGCACGGCCTTCTCCTCGCCCTATACCCGCCTGCCCGTCTACGAGGGAACGCCCGACCACATCAAGGGCATCCTGCACCTGAACCGTCTGTACAAGCGGATGGTCACCGAGCCGAACGTTGCCATAGCCGATGTGCTGATGGAGGCGCTGTTTGTCCACAAAACCATGCCCCTGCCCGATGTACTGGAGCTGATGCGCCATAAAAAGCAGCACATGGTCATCGTCACCGATGAGTACGGCGGCACGATGGGGCTGTTGACCATGGAGGACGTGCTGGAGCAGCTGGTGGGCGACATCTGGGACGAGTCGGACGAGATCGTTGACGAGTTCGTGCAGACGGGACCGTACAGCTACGAGGTGGACGGCGACATGCGGCTGACGGACTTCCTTGCCGAGTTCGACAAGGACGACGAGGAGCTGGACGACGACAACGCCACCGTGGGCGGCTGGGCGGTGGAGATGCTTGGCGGCTATCCCAAGCTGCACGAGAGCTTCACCTTTGAGGATCTGACCGTGACCATCATCAAGCGCGACAAGCTGCGCGTGCAGCGCCTGCGCGTGGAGGTCGATCCTACGCTTGAGGCGGAGGACGAGGAGGACGCGCTGATCCCCGACGAGTAAGCGCAATAGCTGCGATCGATGGGAAAGGGCGGCGATCCGCTCTTTCCTTTTATAAGGAGGCTGCCATGACCCCTGCCGCGGAACACTCCGATACCGCGCCGCGCCGCAGTTCGCTGTGCGGGGACGACTGTCTGCTCTGCCCCCGCTATGCGGCAAGGGACGGGGCGGAGGCTGTGACCCCTGCCGCGGAAAGCTCCGATACTTCCCTGATGCGCCGCAGTTCGCTGTGCGGGGACGACTGTCTGCTCTGTCCGCGCTATGCGGCAAGGGACGGGGCGGAGGCTGTGACCCCTGCCGCGGAACACTCCGATACCGCTGTGCCGCGCCACAGTTCGCTGTGTGGGGACGACTGTCTGCTCTGCCCCCGCTATACGGCAAGGGACAATGTGGCTAAGGCGCGGCTTGCCGCACTGTGGCACAGGCTTGGTTGGCGGGAAACCGAGCCGACACCCGACGAGATGACCTGCGGCGGCTGTTCCCTCACAAAGCCCTGCGCCTACGGGCTGACCCGCTGTGCAGCAGAGCGCGGCGCAGCAAGCTGCCGCTGCTGCACAGATTTTCCCTGCGAACGGATCGAGGAGATGCTGCGCTGCTCGGACGAAGGGCAAAAAAGAGTAAAGCAGCTTTGCTCTGAGGCGGAGTACGCTTCCTTGGAGCAAGCCTTCTTTCACAAAAGACGCAATTTGGGACTTTGACGACGCAAAGTCACCGAGCTTTTGCTGCGTACCTTTTGACACGGTGAGCCTGCTGTGCCTTCCTTTTCGATTCGGCGCCCCTTTCGGGCGTCTTTTTTGTTTTCGGGCAGGTATATATCCGTATGCGTCAGCGTCACACGCGGCGCAAAACCTTCATAGTATATCGGTACAGGGAACGGGCTGAAGGGGGCTGAACGATGGAGAAGGCGGAGACGGAAACAACGCGCACTTTGGTGCGCCTCAAGGACGTGTCGCTGCGCTATGATACGCTGCAAAGTGAGACGACGGCCGTTGAAAAGTTGAACATGGAGGTGCGCGAGGGCGAGTTTGTCGCCATCGTCGGTCCCTCCGGCTGCGGCAAGACAACGGTGCTTTCCCTCATCATGGGGCTGCTGCAGCCCAGTGAGGGACAGGTGGAGACCATGCTGACGGGGCGCATGGGCTATATGCTGCAGCACGATCACCTGCTGGAGTGGCGCAACGTGGAGCGCAATGTGCTGCTGGGGCCTGAGGTGCAGCACAGCCTGAACGACCGCTCCCGTGCCTTTGTGGATCGTCTGCTCAAAAGCTACGGACTGGACGCGTTTCGCGCACATCTTCCGTCGCAGCTGTCGGGCGGGATGCGGCAGAAGGTGGCGCTCATCCGCACCTTGGCGACCGATCCGCAGCTGCTGCTGCTGGATGAGCCCTTCTCCGCACTGGATTTTCAAACGCGCCTGAGCATCTCCGACGAGGTGTACGACATCATCCGCAGGGAGGGCAAGACCGCTGTTTTGGTCACGCACGATATTTCGGAGGCCGCATCCATGGCGGATCGCGTGCTGGTGTTCACCGAGCGTCCCGCAACGCTGAAAAAGGAAGTCCTCATCCCCTTGGATCGCAGCAAGACGCCGCTGGAGCGCCGCAGCGAGCCCGGCTTTGCCGCCTGCTTTGGAGAGATATGGAAGGAGCTGCACGCATGAAGTATGTACCCGCCTCGCCGCAGCACGCGGCCTATATTCGGCAGGTTCGCCGCGAAAAGCAGTTCGTGACCTTCATGCGCGTGCTGATCGTCGTTGTCTTTTTGGGGCTGTGGGAGCTGCTCGTTCGCCTCAAGTGGATCGATGCGTTCATCCTTTCCTCACCCACGCGGGTAGCGGCGACCATCGCTCGGCTGTACGCTGACGGCAGCCTGTTTTTACACATCGGCGTGACGCTGTATGAGACCGTTCTGGGCTTCCTATTGGGAACGCTCATCGGTACGCTCTTTGCAATGCTGCTGTGGTGGATGCCCAAGCTCAACCGCATCCTTGACCCCTACTTGGTGGTGCTCAACGCCTTGCCCAAGATCGCGCTTGCCCCCATCCTCATCGTGTGGTTCGGCGCGGGACGCGTCTCCATCATCGTCATGGCGATCTTGGTGAGCCTTGTGGTGACGACGGTGACGGTGCTGAACGGCTTTTTTGGCCACCGCAAGGGAAAAGCAGTTTTTGATGCGCACGCTTGGGGCAAACAAGGGGCAGATCTTCTGCAAGGTCGTCCTGCCCGCCTCCGTGCCGCACATGATCGCGGCGCTGAAGATCAGCGTGGGCATGAGCTGGGTGGGCGTCATCGTGGGCGAGTACCTTGTTTCGCAGGCGGGGCTGGGCTATCTGATCGTCTACGGCGGGCAGGTGTTCAAGCTGGATCTGGTGATGGCAAGCATCCTGATCCTCTGCGTACTGGCGGCGCTGATGTACTACGGCGTGGCGCTGATCGAAAAGCGCGTGTTGGCGGGACGGGAGTAGGCGATCGCAGCGCTTGGGTCTGTCGCAAATGCCTGCTGCGTCCGCTGCAGGCGAAAGCTCCGCTTGGCAGAACCGTCAAAGTTGACGAGGTGGAGCAGGCGGCGCAGCGCTTGGATCTGTCGCAAACGCCTGCGACCATCCGCAACAGGCGAAAGCTCCGCTTGGCAGAACCGTCAAAGTTGACGGGGTGGAGCAGGCGGCGCAGCGCTTGGGTCTGTCGCAAACGCCTGCGGTCATCCGCTGCAGGCGAAAGCTCCGCTTGGCAGAACCGTCAAAGTTGACGGGGTGGAGCAGGCGGCGCAGCGCTTGGGTCTGTCGCAAACGCCTGCGGTCATCCGCTGCAGGCGAAAGCTCCGCTTGGCAGAACCGTCAAAGTTGACGGGGTGGAGCAGGCGGCGCAGCGCTTACGTTTGCCGCGAACACCTGCGACTGACCGCAACAGATGAAAGCGGCGCTTGAAAGTCTCGTTAAGATTGGCGGGACGGGAATAGGCGGTTGCTTTGTCACCGTCCCTTCCTGTCGGCTTTAGCGGCAGCAAAAAAGGAGCGCCTTTGCGGCGCTCCCTTTTTGATCAGGCGGTCGCCCGCCTTACAGTTTGTTTAGTTGAAGCGGCGGCGACGGATGGCGACGATCGCCAAGCCGCAGATCGCCAAAACGCCCATGCCCGCGAACACGAAGATGATCGTGGATTCACCGGTCTTCTTGAGGTTCTTGATGGCGTTTGCAGCATCGTCACAGCTGTTCTGGGTGTGCTGCTGATTTGCAAGCTCTGCTTCTGCAGCTGCCAATGCGGCGACCCACTTTGCCTTCAGTTCATCGGAGCACTTCTCGTACTTCTCGGAAGCCATGAATTCCTTCGCGTAAGCGATGGCGGCCTCCAAGGCGGCGGTGCTGATGCTGACTACCTTGGGCGCGATCCAGGCGCTGTTCAGCGCGTCCAGAGCGGCGTTAACTTCTTCCTGGGTGGCGTTGGCGTTGTTGAGAACGGCCAGAGCAGCCTCGAGGGCGGTCTTGTCGGTCGCAGCGTCGGCCTCGCTCAGGTAGCTGGTCCCATCTGCCATGGTGTTGGGATCGCCTACCGCAGCAGCGTCATACGCAGCCTTATCGGCGTTGTAAGCTGCCTGCAGAGCGCTCTTGTCCACGGCGGGAGCGGGTGCGCTGCCAATGGTGATGCTGCCATCGTAGCCGCCAACGGTGTAGGTTTCGGGCTCGATGATCACCTCATCAGCATTGACCAAGCCCAGCTCGGTGGTGGTGAAGGTGACGGGGATCACATCGCCGTCCGCTGCAGCCTCAAGGATGTTGAAGTACAGGGAGTAGATGATCTTGTTCTCCGACTGCGCAACGCCATGTGCATAGGCGGTGGAAGCCAAGAACTCGTTGCCGGTCGCATTGACGACCCAGTCGGAGGTGTTGTAGAGTTCATAGTCCGCAGCAAGCGCGAGCTTGGTGGTGTCATACTCTACAACGAACTTGCCGCTGCTGATGAGAGCTGCGCCAATGTCGCTCAGGGTGATGTCGTAGCGGAGGTAGCTGCCCTGCGAAACGACTGCGGAAGCGTCCACGCCGTAGGTCTCAGCGATGGCGGCAGCGCTTGCAAAGTCGGTGGGGGTGCAGACATAGTCGGTGCACGTCTTGGTCGCTACCTTATAGGTGACGGCAAAGACTTCGACCATCGCGTCGTTGCTGTACACAACGGGGGCATTGTAGCTGTAGTCGTAGGTGGGCATGACGGGCTCGGTGACGATCTTGATGCGGCCCTGACCCTTAGGATCGGCGTACTTAGCGCCAACGACGCCGTTCAGCTTTTCCTTGATGTACTTTTCAATGACCTGATAGTCCACGATGCCGGCGGCCGCGATGACTTCGTTGTCCGCAAACATGGTGTAACCATCGCCGCTGTACTGCAGCATGTAGTCGTGGCTGGCCAGCTTGTAGGTCTTCGTCAAGTCGAGGGGCTCATACTCGCCGCTCGTCTTGTTGAGAACCTTCACGTTCTGAACCTTGTAATCCGCGGGGTCGGTTGAGGTCGTGCCCGTCCACAGGCCGCTCGAATTGCTCACGTCAACGCTGGTCTTGTAGGTGTGGATCTCGTAGGTCAGACCCGCGACCTGCAGGAAGCCGCCGTTCTCGCTGGAGGTTGCGTTGCGGGAACCATGCTCCAAGGCGTCCAGGATCTCCTGGCCGGTGACTTGGATCATGACTGCGGAGTTGCCGTAGGGGTGTACGCTCAGCAGGTCGTTGACCGTGATGTCGCCCTTGAGGATGTTGGCACGGATGCCGCCGCCGTTGACGAAGGCGATATCAGCGTCCAAAACGTTCAGGTATGCATCGGCGCACAGGTCGCCCAGGTTGGTCTCGTGGTTGCGGATCCAACGCTCGGAGTACTTGCCGGTCTCGGCATTGTAGGAATCGGCGTTGTAGATCAGCTGATCGTTATCGGTCGTGCCGACAACTTCTGCCAGCATCTCGGCATAGGGAGCCTTGACAGCTGCGATGGCAGCGTTCAGCTCAGCGTCGGGATAGATGCTTGTATAGTTGGCAACCAGCGGGATCAGCTCGGTGGTGATGGTGCCGTCGGCAGCAATGACCATCTTGCCAAGGTTTGCAAGCTTGGTGCCCGTCTGGGTCAGAACGACATCGTTGCCATCCTTATCGGCGACGGTCCTGCTTGTCATGACAGTGTGGGAATGTCCGTCGATGAAGGCGGTCAATCCGCTCAGCTGTGCAATGATCTCCAGGGAGGTGTTGGGTTGGCTCTGATCGTCGATGCCCAAGTGACCCAGCGCGATGACGTAATCCGCACCTGCGGCCTTAGCGGCATCGATGGAGGCCTGGATCTTCACCGCCAGATCTTCCGCATGGAAACCATAGATGAAGGTACCCTCTTCATTCTGGAAGAAGGCAGGCGTGGACTTGGAGATCGCTTCGGGGGTGGTGATGCCGATGAAGGCGACCTTCTTGCCCGCCATCTCCTTGATGGTGTAGGGAGCAAAGACGGCCGAATCGTCAGCAAGGTTCACAAAGTTGCAGTCCACGACCTCGGCGTTCATGGTCTCGCCGGTGTAGGTAGCGTCCTTGCCCATCAGAGCCATCAGACGATCCATGCCATAATCGAACTCGTGGTTGCCAAGCGTCACAACGTCGTAGCCAACATCGTTCATCAGCTCGACGATCGCGCTGCCCTTGGACAGTGCGCCGTAGACGCCGCCCTGCAGATAGTCGCCTGCGTCGACCATGGCCACGTTGTTGTAAGCAGCCTGTGCAAGCTTCTTGTAGCCCGCAACGCTCTCGTAGTAGCCGATCTCACAGTGTGCATCGTTGGTGTACAGGATGACGATGGACTCGCTGTCGGGTGTGGGAGCAGGTTCGCCGCCGCCCTCTTCGATCTTGTAGAACTGCATTGCAAAAGCATCGCCGGTGACGTCGGTCGCCGCAAAGGCGGTGAAATCACTGTAGCCTGCGTTCCACTCGATGTAGGACTTGCCCTTGGTCGCATCAACTGCGGAGAGCAGGAAGGCGTTTTCAGCGCTTCCATGAGCCTCTACGGTCCAGTTGGACAGGGCGCCGCTGGTGGCAAAGCTGTTGTAGCCTTCGCTCTTGACCAGCAGATCCGTGCCGTTTGCAAACTGGAAGGTGCCGTCAGCGTTGACTGTCAGATCCCAGATGCATTTCGTGTCTTCCACGCTCAGCTTGCCTTCGGCAGCCGTCATGGCAACACCTGCTCTGTAGTACGTGTTGAGGATCTCGCTGGACAGTGCCACCGAATAAGCGGGGGCATACAGAACGACCTTATCGCCTGTTGCCAACGTAGTGGGATCCGTCACCAGGGTCGCGGTCTGCGCGTCCGCCAACACAACGGCGGGTACCAGTGCCAGAACCATGAGGATGGAAAGGATCAATGCCAATGCTTTCTTCATAAAGTAGTCTTCCTCCTGTTTCATTTTTGGGATTTGGGTCGCAGTTTGCGCCGCTTCTCCCTTTGATCTGTTTCGATCGGCAGCGCTGCTGTTTCCCTTTCCGACGGCATCGACTTGGCATACCAATGCCGCCATGTATACGGCAGTATCTTATCACAAGCGCATCCGCTTAGCAAGCGTTTTTGTCACAAGTAAGCTTACATTTTTTGATTTTATACCGTAATTTTCCCCCGTATCGATAAAAATGCGCATCGCATGCGGGAAGGCTGAATGTTCATGCATTTGTGTTAGGAGTACCTAAGTAGGAAGAAAGAAGCCTGACAGGCGGAAAAAGTGGGCAAGAAAAAAGACGCTCACGGATGAGCGTCTTTGGATCCCGGCGGCTGCCTATCTTCCCGGACCGTCTCCAGTC